>CAWJTG010000009.1:0-476606 GCA_963845795.1 uncultured Actinomycetota bacterium
CGTGCCCGTCATCATCGACAAGCTGCTCCGCATCGGCGAGGGCAAGACCCTCCGCCAGCTCGAGGCCGTGGCCAAGGCCGTCAACGCCATCGAGGACGACTTCGTCAAGATGAGCGACACCGAGCTCCAGAACGATGACGGGGGAGTTCAAGGAGCGGTTCGCCGAGGGGGAGTCCCTCGACGGGCTCATGCCGGAGGCGTTCGCCACCGTGCGCGAGGCCGCCAAGCGGGTCATCGGCCAGCGGCACTACGACGTCCAGATCATGGGCGGCGCGGCGCTGCACCTCGGCAACATCGCCGAGATGAAGACCGGTGAGGGCAAGACGCTGGTGGCGACGCTGCCGTCCTACCTCAACGCGCTGTCCGGCGGTGGCGTCCACATCGTCACGGTCAACGACTACCTGGCGAAGTACCACGCGGAGTGGATGGGTCGCATCCACCACTTCCTCGGGCTCACCACCGGCGTGATCCTCCCGCAGATGCGCCCCGACGCCCGGCGCGAGGCCTACAACTGCGACGTCACCTACGGCACCAACAACGAGCTCGGGTTCGACTACCTGCGCGACAACATGGCGGGCTCGCTCGAGGAGTGCGTGCAGCGCGACCACGCCTTCGCGATCGTCGACGAGGTCGACTCGATCCTCATCGACGAGGCGCGCACCCCGCTCATCATCAGCGGCCCCACCCAGGACGAGGTGAAGTGGTACGCCGAGTTCGCGAAGATCGCGGCGACCATGAAGCGCGACGACGACTACGAGGTCGACGAGAAGAAGCGCACCATCTCGGTGCTCGAGCCCGGCATCACCAAGGTCGAGGACCACCTCGGCATCGAGAACCTCTACGAGTCGGCCAACACCCCGCTGATCTCGTTCCTCAACAACTCGATCAAGGCCAAGGAGCTGTTCCGCAACGACAAGGAGTACGTCGTCATGAACGGCGAGGTGCTCATCGTCGACGAGCACACCGGCCGCATGCTCGCCGGCCGCCGCTACAACGACGGCCTGCACCAGGCGATCGAGGCCAAGGAGGGCGTCACCGTCCGCGAGGAGTACCAGACCCTCGCCACGGTCACGCTGCAGAACTACTTCCGCCTCTACGAGAAGCTCTCCGGGATGACCGGCACGGCCATGACCGAGGCCAGCGAGTTCGACAAGATCTACAAGCTCGGCGTGGTGCAGATCCCCACCAACAAGCCGGCCGCCCGCGAGGACCAGCCCGACCTGGTCTACCGCACCGAGGAGGCGAAGTACGACGCCGTCGTCGACGACATCGCCGAGCGCCACGAGAAGGGCCAGCCGATCCTGGTCGGCACCGTCTCGGTCGAGAAGTCGCAGCTGCTCGGCGACAAGCTGAAGGCGCGAAGCGGATCCCGCACACCGTGCTGAACGCCAAGCAGCACGCCGACGAGGCCAAGGTGGTCGCGCTCGCCGGTCACAAGGGCGCCGTCACCGTGTCCACCAACATGGCCGGCCGCGGCACCGACATCATGCTCGGCGGCTCGGTCGACTTCCTCGCCGACCAGGAGCTGCGCAAGCAGGGGCTCGACCCGGTGGAGGACACCGAGGAGTACGACGCGGCCTGGCCCGCGATGGTCGAGAAGATCGAGAAGCAGGTCGGCGACGAGCACGACGAGGTCCGCGAGCTCGGCGGGCTCTACGTCATCGGCACCGAGCGTCACGAGTCGCGCCGCATCGACAACCAGCTGCGCGGTCGCTCCGGCCGCCAGGGCGACCCCGGCGAGTCCCGGTTCTACCTCTCGCTGCAGGACGAGCTCATGCAGCGGTTCAAGTCCGACTGGGTCGACCGCGTGCTCACCATGCTGAAGATCCCCGACGACGTCCCGATCGAGAACAAGCGCGTCACCAACGCGATCGCGAACGCGCAGGGCCAGATCGAGTCGCAGAACTTCGAGTCCCGCAAGAACGTCCTCAAGTACGACGACGTCATGGACCGCCAGCGCAAGGTGATCTACGGCGAGCGCCGCGAGGTGCTCGAGGGCGCCGACGTCGAGGAGCAGATCCGCGAGTTCGTCGACGACGTCGTCGAGGGCACCGTGCGCGGCTCGCTCGAGGACTTCGCCGAGGAGTGGGACCTCGAGCAGCTGTGGACCGACCTCGGCCAGATCTGGCCGATCTCCGATCGACCGCGAGGCGCTCGAGGAGGACGCCGGCGGCCGGGCGGGCCTCGACAAGGAGGAGCTGATCGAGAAGCTCCAGGCCGACGCGCAGTCCGCCTACGACCAGCGCGAGGAGGAGGTCGGCGAGGAGGTCATGCGCGAGCTCGAGCGCCGGGTCCTGCTGTCGGTCCTCGACCGCAAGTGGCGCGAGCACCTCTACGAGATGGACTACCTGCGCGAGGGCATCTACCTGCGCGCCTACTCCCAGCGCGACCCGCTGGTGGAGTACCAGCGCGAGGGCTTCGACATGTTCGCCGCGATGATGGACGGCATCAAGGAGGAGGCCGTCGGGTTCCTCTTCAACCTCGAGGTCCAGGTCGACGACGAGGACGACCACGACCACGACCACGACCAGACCGCAGCGAGCTCGAGGCCGAGGAGCCGATGCGGCGCGTCATGCCCGCGGACGCCGGCGAGGGCGCGCTCGCGCTGGCGACGGCCACCCGGCAGTCGCCGATGATCCGCGCCAAGGGGCTCGACCGGCCGAAGCAGCCCCAGAACCTGTCCTACTCCGCGCCGAGCGAGGACGGCGAGGTCGAGGTCAAGGGCGGCACCACGGTCACGCAACGCCGACGACCCGTACGCCGGGGTCGGCCGCAACGCCAAGTGCCCCTGCGGCTCGGGCAAGAAGTTCAAGCTCTGCCACGGCGCCCCCGGCGGCCCGACGGGGCTCACTGCTCGCGCGGGGAGCGGGCGCGGGCCGCTCAGGCGAAGTCGAGCGCCGTGCACACCCAGCGGGTGGCGCGGCGCTCGAAGCGGACGGCGACCGCCCGGGAGCGGCGTCCGTAGCGCACGTGCACCGAGCACTCGGCGACGCCGTCGCTCGGGGAACGTGGTGTGCACGCTGTGCACCCGCGGCCGGGCCGGCTGCACCCGCGCCTGCCCGGGCCGGTGCCCGCCGGCCCGCGCCACGAGCAGGGCGCGGCGCTGGAGGTCGAGGTAGACGTCGCGCGACGTCCAGCGCACCAGCTGGCTGACCGGCCGGTCGCCGCCGACGATCTCGACCGCGGCGCGGGCGAACCGGTGCGCCCAGGCGTCGATCTCGGGGTGGTCGCGGGGCGACGCCGCGGCCCAGCGGCAGCAGCGCCGGTGGCACCTCGCGGCACGGCTCGAGGTCGAGGGCCAGCGTGCCCTGGGTGGCGGCGAGCGGCACCGGGAGCCGGAGCGGGACGACGGCGGGGTGCGGCGTGCGGGACATGCGGGTTCCTCTCATCGAGACGTGGCGGTCGGACGAGCCGCTGACCGGGGCGGATCAGGTCGGGGTCGGCGCCGATCACGGCGCGGTTGACGGCGTGGAGCCGGGCGACGTCGCGGGCGACGGCGGACTCGGTGGCGTGGGGACGCGCGGCGCGGGCGATCGACCACAGCGAGTCGCCGGCACGCACGGTGTAGCGACGGGGCTCCGGGCGCGGCGCCGGTCGGCGGTGCCGGTCGGCCCCGCCGGCCCGGTGGCACGGTCGGGGAAGGGGAGCCCGGCGATCGTGGCGCCGTCGTCGGGCCGGGGGTCGGCGGCGGTGGCGGGCGCGGCGAGCGCCGACGAGGGCGGCGAGCCCGCAGAGCAGGAGGACGAGGCGGCGCAGCGGCGGCGGCGACGCCGCGGACGCGGCCGACCCGGCCGGTGGCCGCCTCGGCGAGCACGGCCAGCACCGAGAGCCACGCCCACAGCGCGCAGCCGACCATCGCGACGGCCGCCACGAGCGACAGCAGGTCGGGGAAGGACGCGGCGGCCACGGCGGGCGCCGGTGCCGCTCCGAGCGCGAGCACGACGGTGCCGACGGCGGCGGTGCTGGCGGCGGCCAGCACGACCAGGGCGCGTGCAGTGGCGGAGACGCTGACGTTCAAGGCCCGATCCTTGCGTTTGCGTCTGTTTGAGATCGTTTAGAGCACTCAACGCCCGTTCGCGTACGACGTCAAGCGGTCGTCCACAGCCTCGGTACAGTGCTCCGGTGGTCTGGGAGGAGGAGCTGTTCGGGTTCCTCGACGAGCTCGAGCAGCAGGCCGAGGCCCTCTACGACGCCGAGCGTGCGCCCGAGCTGGCCGACCGCAGCCGCGCCGAGTACCAGCAGGTGACCGCTCGCCGCGCGACTGATGGCGACGGTCGGGGAGCCGGTCGTCCTCCACGTGCGCGGGGTCGGCGCGGTGCGCGGCGACCTGGCGCGGGTGGCCACCGGCTGGTGCCTGGTGGCGCAGCCGACCCAGGACTGGGTGGTGCGGCTCGAGGCGGTCGATGCCGTCGAGGGGGCGTCGCCGCGCGCGACGCCGGAGGTGGCCTGGCCGGTCACCGGCCGGCTCACCGTGGCCTCCGCGCTGCGGCGGCTGGCCGAGGCGGGCGAGCGGTGCGTGGTGCACCTGGTCGACGGCGCCCGCCACGACGGCGTGCCGCGCCGCGTCGGACAGGACTTCGTGGAGCTCGTGGTCGGAGCCGAGGGCCACGAGCGACTGGTGCTCGTCGCGCTCGCCGCGGTCGCCGCCGTCCAGAGCGAGGAGGCCGAGGTGAGCCACGTCGCCCTGCACGTCGGGCTGCCGAAGACGGGCACCACCTGGCTCCAGGACCTGCTGACCCGTCACCAGCAGCCGCTGCGCGCCGCCGGCGTCCAGTGGCCGGCGGCTCCGGGGGCGATGTTCCGCGGCGCCGTCGAGGTGCGGGGCAGTCACGAGAAGTTCGGGCTGAGCAGCGCCGACGTCGACTCCCGGTGGGAGACGATCTGCCGCGCCGCCCACGAGTTCCCCGGGCTGACCGTGCTCGGTCACGAGGTGCTCGGCGGGGCCACGCCGGAGCAGGTCGAGCGGGCGCTGGCGCCGCTCCGGGGGCTCGAGGTCGACGTCGTCGTCACCGCGCGCGACCTCGGCCGGCAGGCGGTGGCGCACTGGCAGGAGGAGGTCAAGCTCGGTGACCCGCGCTCGTTCGCGGAGTTCGAGCGCACCGAGCTGCGCGCCGACACCGGCCGCGACCTCGGCCCCGACAGCGGCGGGGTCCGGCCCCGGTTCTGGCACGCCCAGGACGCCGCCGACGCGCTGCGCCGCTGGTCGGCCTCCTGCCGCCCGAGCGGGTGCACCTCGTGGTCTGCCCGCCGCCCGGAGCGCCGCCCGCCGTGCTGTGGGAGCGCTTCGCCGACGGCCTGCGGCGTCGACCCGGCGGTCGTCGACGCGTCGGCGGTCCCGCCCGCCAACACCTCCCTCGGCACGCCCGAGATCGCGGTGCTGCGCGAGATGAACCGGCTGCTGGCGCGACGCCGCGTCCCGGTCGACACCCGCACCCGGCTGCGCGTCCTGAAGCGGGAGTACGCCGAGGGCGTGCTCGCGGCCCGTCCCTCGACGCCTGCCGCGCACCCCCGCGTCGCTGCGCGACCTGCTCACCGAGGTGACCGACGGCTGGGTCGAGGAGATCCGCGCCGCCGGGTACGCCGTGCACGGCGACCTGGCCGACCTCGCCCCGGTCACCGCCGACCCCGGCGAGCCTCCCGCCCGACGTGCCACCACCGGCCGACCTCGACCCCGCAGCCGAGCTGGCCCGGCTGCTGCCGAAGCCGTCGCGCTGGCGCCGGGGGAGCTGAGCCCACCGGTGGGGTGGTGCGGGGGCCCGGACGTGCCTAGGTGGCGTCGGCGTCGTAGGGCGGGACCTCGCCGACGGCGAGGGGACGCAGGCCGCGACGGCGGGGGCGGGAGTCCTCCTCCTCGCCGGCCTCCTCCATCGCCTCCACGATGTGCTTGCGGACGATCGCGCGGGGGTCGAGGTCGCGCAGCTCGAGGTCGGCGTACTCGGGGCCGAGCTCGGTGCGCAGCTCGTCGCGCGCGGAGTTGGCGAAGTCGCGCGCCTTGCGCAGGAACCCGCCGGCCTGCTTGGCCAGCTCGGGCAGCTTGTCGGGTCCGAAGACGAAGATCGCCACCAGGGCGATGACCGCCAGCTCGAGCAACCCGACGTCGAACACGGGTCGGAGCCTAGAGCCTGTTGCTGGGCGTGAGTCCCAGCTGCATGCCGGCGAGCCCCCGACCGCGACCGGACAGCGTCGCGGCGACGGAGGTGAGCTCGAGGGCGGCCGGCGCGGTGGGGTCGGACTCGACGATCGGCTTGCCGACGTCGCCGCCCTCGCGCAGCGAGATGTCGAGCGGGACCCGGCCGATCACCGCGACGTCGTAGCCGAACCGGTCCGAGAGGGTGCGGGCCACCCGGTCGCCGCCGCCGGAGCCGAAGATCTCGAGCCGGTGGTCGGTGCCCTCGGGGGTGCAGTGGGGGCAGGGCAGGTAGCTCATGTTCTCGACGACGCCGACCACCCGCTGGTGCATCATCGAGGCCATCGTGCCCGCGCGCTCGGCCACCTCGGCCGCCGCCTCCTGCGGCGTGGTGACGACGACGACCTCGGCCCCGGGCAGGTGCTGCCCGAGCGAGATCGCGACGTCGCCGGTGCCCGGCGGCAGGTCGAGCAGCAGCACGTCGAGGTCGCCCCAGTAGACGTCGGCGAGCATCTGCACGAGGGCCCGGTCGAGCATGGGGCCGCGCCAGGCGACCACCTGGTCGCGGCGCGGCTTCAGCATCCCGATCGAGATCACCGAGACGCCGCTCGGCCGTCGGCACCGGCATGATCAGGTCGTCGACCTGGGTGGGGCGGGAGTCGGCGATGCCGAGCATCGCGGGCACCGAGTGGCCGTAGATGTCGGCGTCGACGATGCCGACCCGCATGCCCTGCTTCGCCATCGCGAGCGCGAGGTTGACGGTGACCGACGACTTGCCGACCCCGCCCTTGCCGCTGGCGATCGCGAAGACCTTGGTGAGCGAGCCCGGCTGGGCGAACGGGATCTCGCGCTGCGCCTGGCCGCCGCTCAGCGTCTCCTTGAGGCCGGCCCGCTGCTCGGTGGTCATGACGCCGAGCGTGAGGTCGACGTCGGTGACACCGTCGAGCCTGCGTCAGCGCCTGGGTGACGTCGCGGGTGATGGTGTCCTTGAGCGGGCATCCGGCCACCGTGAGCAGCACGGTGACGCGGACGAGGCCCGCGTCGTCGACGGTGACGGAGTCGACCATGCCGAGGTCGGTGATCGGCCGCTTGATCTCGGGGTCGTTGACGGTGGCGAGGGCAGCGGTGAGCTGCTCGGCGGAGGGAAGGCTCATAACCCTCCGAGTCTAGGAGCCGGGTGGTGCGGAGCCGTCGTCCCGGTCGACGTGAGAGTCAGCACTCGACGTCGAGGCGGCCCGCTCGTCCAGCTCGGCGAGCAGCGCGCGGAGCTCGGAGCGGAGGAAGTCGCGGGTGGCGACCTCGCCGACCGACATCCGCAGCGAGGCGACCTCGCGGGAGAGGAACTCCATGTCGGCGTGGGCGCGGGCGTTGGCCTGCCGGTCCTGCTCGGCGATCACCTTGTCGCGCTGCTCCTGCCGGTTCTGCGCGAGCAGGATCAGCGGGGCGGCGTAGGACGCCTGCAGGCTCAGCATCAGGGTCAGGAAGATGAAGGGGTAGGCGTCCCACCGCCCCGCATCGGGCACGACCGCGTTCCAGCCGACCCAGATGAGCACGAACAGCGTCATGTAGATCAGGAACGTCGCGGTGCCCATGAACCGGGCGAACTGCTCGGCGAACAGCCCGAACGAGTCGGGGTCGAGGCTCGGACGCCGCACCAGCGAGCGCCGGGTGGCCAACGGCGTGTCGAGCCGCGCGCCGCGCTCGCCGCGGTCCCAGCGGGCCCGCCGCTCGGCGCGGTCGCGCCGCTCGACGTCGCGCTCAGCCACGGCCGCCGCCCTCGGCCCCGGCCTCGCCGACGCCGGACAGCGCGCGGTCGCGCCAGCCGGCCGGCAGCATGTGGTCGAGCAGGTCGTCGACGGCGACCGCGCCGAGCAGGTGGCCGTTGTCGTCGACCACCGGTGCCGCCACCAGGTTGTAGGTGGCCAGGTGGGCGGCGACCTGGTCGATCGAGGCGTCCGGGCGCAGGCTCTCCAGCGACTCGTCGAGCGCGCCGGCCACCAGCGTCGACGGCGGCTCCCGCAGCAGTCGCTGGATGTGGGCGACGCCGAGCAGCTTGCCGGTGGGCGTCTCCAGCGGCGGGCGGCACACGTAGACGAGCGCCGCCAGCGACGGCGTGAGGTCGGGGTTGCGCACGTGCGCGAGCGCGTCGGCCACGGTGGCGTCGGGGCCGAGGATCACCGGCTCCGGCGTCATCATCGCGCCGGCGGTGTCCTCGACGTACGACATCAGCCGCCGGACGTCCTCGGCCTCCTCGGGCTCCATCAGGTCGAGCAGGATCTCGGCGGTCTCCGGCGGCAGGTCGGCGATGAGGTCGGCGGCGTCGTCGGGGCTCATCTCCTCGAGGACGTCGGCGGCCCGCTCGGAGTCGAGCCGCCCGAGGATCGCGACCTGGTCCTCCTCGGAGAGCTCCTCGAGCACGTCGGCCAGCCGCTCGTCGTCGAGCGCGGCGACGACGGCCGCCCGGCGCTCGGGGGGCAGGTCGTGGATCATCGTGGCGGCGTCGGCCGGTCGCATCTCGTTGAGGGCGTGCACGAGGTGGGTGGCGCCGTGGGTGTCGCCGGCGGTGTGCAGGCCCTCGACGTCGCGCCACTCGGCCACGTGGGTCTGGCCGCGTCGGCGCAGCGCCTTGGCCGACTCCTGCACCGCGACCCGGCTCAGCACCCAGTCGCGGGTGCGGCCCTGCTCCATCGCGACGTCGTGCACGGTCCCGACGACGTCGCTGCTGACGATGCGCACCCGCCGGTCGAGCATCTGGCCGACGACGAGCGTCTCGGTCGAGCGCTGCTCGAAGCGGCGCACGTTGAGCAGGCCGGTGGTGTAGACCTGCCCGCTGTCGATGCCGGTGACCCGGGTCATCGGCAGGAAGATCCGGCGGCGCCCGAACACCTCGGCCACCAGCCCGAGCACCCGCGGTGAGGCGGTGGCCTCGGTGCGCATCGCGACGACGACGTCGCGGACCTTCGCCACCTGGTCGCCGGAGGGGTCGAAGACCGGGAGCCCGACGAGCCTGGCGACGAAGACACGGGTGGGGGTGCTGCTCACGACGTCCCTCCCGGTGGCTCGGCTCGGCTCGGGTGCGATTCAACCACCCGGGGTGGCCGGGACCTCCGCGTCCCGGCGCGCGTCGTGCATCGCGGTCGGCACGAGCAGAGCGGCGAGCAGCACGAGGTCGATCACCAGCACGGTCACCACCAGGCTCGTCAGTGAGTCGACGAGCTGTCCGGCCACGATGATCGCCAGCAGGGCGACCCACAGCAGGTGCACCGCCCGGCTGGCCCGACCACCCCCGTGGCTCGACTGCCGCGCCATGAGGGCGTAGACGAGCAGCTGGATCGTCGAGAGCACCGTGCCGAGCACGGCGAACAGCCACAGCCGGTCCTGGATCTCGGCGTACTCCGAGCCGCCGACGAAGACCAGGGCGACGCCGGACAGCAGCCACGACGCGAGGACGCCGACCGTGCCGGCGCCCAGCACCAGCGCGAGGCTCACGCGCAGTGCCCGCCGCCGGCTCTCCGCGGTGGCGAGGTCGGGGAAGGCGATGATCACGACGAACTGGGGGAGGAACAGCATCGCCTTGGTGAGGATGAGGGCACCGGCGTAGAGGCCGGCGTCGTGCCCGTCGAGCACGTTGCGGGCCACGATGATGTCGACGTTGGAGACCGCGAAGAACCCGAGCAGCGCGTGGGAGTTGCGGAACGCCTCGCGCAGCAGCGCCCGCGGTCCGTGGTCGGCGTCCGAGGGGCCGTGGGGCACGTGCGGTCGGTGCCGCAGCGCCCACACGCCCACCGCCACGGGGGCGAGCGAGGCGAGGAAGACCCCGGCGATGGCGCTGGTCTCGGAGGGCTGCCACAGCAGCATCGCGGTGCCGATGAGGAGCCGCGGCACGCCGAGGGCGAGGTAGAGCGCGGCGAGCGGCCGCCAGCGGCGCTCGCCCTGGAGGGTGCCGGCCAGGCCGCCGGTGAGGGTGAGCGGCACCGCGGTCAGCGCGACGAGGATCGCGGTGGGCAGGCTGTCGAGCCGCAGCACGACGTCCACCAGCGGCGCGGCGACCAGCAGCAGGAGGCCGAGCGCCAGGGCGACCCGCCAGGTCAGCGTCCGGATCTCGTCCTCGACCACGGCGACGTCGCCGGGGGCGGCCGAGATCCGGCGGGCGGCCACCGCCTGCAGCGCGAGCTGGGCGACCGCGACGACGGTGAGCAGGTTCATGACGGCGGCGAACGCGCCGTACTGCTGGGGACCGAGGGTTCGGGCCGCGATGATCGTGAAGGCGTAGGTGGCGATGTTCATCGCACCGATCGCGACGGCCAGGCCACCGCCCTGCGTCACCGGACGCGGCGGCGTCTCGGGTGCGGTGGGCTCGTCGGGCACAACGCGCGAGTGTGGCACAGCGGCCCGGCCCTGATCACGGTGCCGGGTCACGGCACCGTCACGATGCGATGCCGAGCGTGGCGAAAGCACCTTCCCGGAGCCGCGCGGGCGTATCCTCGGTCCATGATCTCGAGGTGGGCGCCGGGCGCCGCGGCCGTGGTGGCAGCACTGCTGGTGCTCACCGGCTGCGGTGCCGACCCCGAGACGACCGCCTCCGACCCGAGCTCGGAGTCCTCCGGGCCGAGCAGCAGTGAGTCGAGCCCGAGCCAGACGCCCACGAGCGACGAGGCCGTCGAGCCCACCACCGAGCCGGCGGCGCCGCTGCCGGAGTGCTCGGAGGTCTGGGTCGACGACGGGCGCAAGCTGCCGGCCCCCTACCGGGGCTGCTCGCAGAACGGCACCGAGGTGCCGGCCGACTCGCGGTCGTGCTCGTTCGGCCAGCCGCTGGTCGTCTACGGCAACCACTTCTACGCGGTGCCGCGCGGCCCGATCAACCGCACCCCGGGCCCGCTGGCCAAGGACCGCGACTACCGCGGCGCGCTGGCCTCCTGCACCGCCTGACGGCGAGCGCCCGCCGCCGCGGCTCGTCGACGACGGGCTCCCGCCTGCCCTTCAGCCTCGGGTGCGGCGAGCCGATCAGTACCACGTGACTACCCACGAACCCCGGCAGCAACACGCGGCCTCTTCCGTCACAGGCGTGGACGTGCTTACCATCTCGGCCGTGACTCTCCCCGGTCGACACGCTGTCGCGCGCGCATTTTTCCACGTCCCCCGCCGTACCGCCGTTCTCGGTGCCCTCGCGGGCCTGGTCCTCACGCTGCTCGCGCCGCTCTCCCTCGCCGCGCCCGCGGGCGCGGCCCCGCCGGCACCCGCGGCGCCCGCGGCCCCGGCTGCCGCCGCCGCGGGTGACCCCGTGGCGATGGCCGACGCCGGCGGCCAGGTGACCTGCCAGGTCACGCGTGGAGGCACCCTGTCCTGCGCCGGTCAGAACGAGTTCGGCCAGCTCGGCCAGGGCGACACCAAGGACCGGACGCGCATGGCCGTCGTCGGCGAGCCCGGCCAGTGGAGCTCGGTCAGCACCAGTGGGGGCGCCACCTGCGCGGTCGCCCGCAACCACGACCTCTACTGCTGGGGCATGAACAGCAGCGGCCAGCTCGGCATCGGCGACGCCGGCCAGCAGTGGCGCCCGCGTCGCGTCGGCAAGGCGGGCGTGTGGCGCCAGGTCAGCATCGGCTGGACCAGCACCTGCGCGATCCGCACCGACGACAGCCTGTACTGCTGGGGCGGCAACTACAGCGGCCAGCTCGGCATCGGCAACCGCACCAGCTCGCGCACCCCCCGGCGGGTCGGCGACTCCACCAGCTGGGGCACGGTCACCGTCGGCGGCTACCACAGCTGCGGCACCGGCAGGGACGGCGTGCCCTACTGCTGGGGCCGCAACGACCTCGGGCAGCTCGGCACCGGCGACACCGCGACCCGGCTGACCCCCACCCGCGTCGCCGCCAAGGTCCGCTTCCGCTACCTCGACGCCGGCTGGTCGACCACCTGCGGCCTCACCCGGCGCGACCGGGTCGGCTGCTGGGGTCTCGGTGACCAGGGCCAGCTCGGCCAGGGCGACGCGACCGCCACCAAGACCGGCTCCGTCACCCCGCGCCGCGTGCCCCTCGGCACCCGCCGCTTCACCTCGGTCGCCCTCGGCGACAGCCACGCCTGCGCCCGCGACACCAGTGATGCGCTGTGGTGCTGGGGAGGCAACCACTACGGCCAGCTCGGCGTCGGCGGCGGCGACGGCTCCACCACCCCGTTGCGCGTCGCCGGCTCCACAGCCTTCTCCTCGGTCGAGACCGGCTGGATGCACACCTGCGGCGTCACCACCGAGGGCGGCGCGCTCCAGTGCTGGGGCAACAACGAGGAGGGCCAGCTCTTCTCCGGCAACCGGGCCGAGCGCGCGGCGCCCCCGGGCGTGACCGCCCGCCGGATGCTGCCGCGGCGCCGCGGCCCCGACGGCCGGCTCGTCGTCACCTCGTTCAACGTCCTCGGCAGCCAGCACACCCGCCCCGGCGGCGGCGTCCCGCACTTCGCCCCCGGCCGGATCCGCACCGAGTGGGCCGCCGACGCGCTGCGCGGCATGGGCGCCGACATCGTGTCGTTCCAGGAGCTCCAGCACGACCAGTACCGGCAGCTGCGCACCACCCTGGGCGACACCTACTCCTTCTACCCCGAGAACACGACGCGGAGCCCCAAGCTCGTCTGGCAGAGCGTCATGTGGCGCACCAGCGAGTGGGAGCTCATCGGGGCCAAGGACGTGTGGGTCCCGGTGATCGGCACCACCCGCCCCAACCCGTTCGTGCACCTGCGCAACCGCGCCACCGGCCGCACGATCTGGCTCATGAACGTCCACAACTCCTCCAAGCGGACCCCCGAGCGGCAGCGCGAGCGCAACCGCGCGGTCCAGATCGAGCTCGACCACGTCCAGCAGCAGCGCAAGCAGGGGACGCCGGTGCTGCTCATGGGTGACTTCAACGAGAAGGAGGTCGCGTTCTGCAAGGTCACCCGCCAGACCGACCTCGAGGCCGTCAACGGCGGCACCCACGACGGCAGCCGCTGCACCCCGCCCCGCGGGATGCACATCGACTGGATCTTCGGGGCGCCCGCCTTCAGGCCGCGCGACCACCACTACCTGCGCTCGCCGCTCACCACCCGGATCACCGACCACACGATCCTGACCGGCGTGTACGGCTACCCGGGAGCCTGACGCCGCAGCTCGTCGAGCTCGCGGGTGAGGCGGCGGACGTCCTCGAGCAGGTCGACCACGAGGTCGAGCGCCACGGCGGCGACCTCGGCGTCGGTCACCGAGTCGGGGTGGCGCCGGGGTGAGATCTCCTCGGGCACCCGGAGGGCGTCGAGGTCGCCGACGACGTCGAACCCGGACTCGCGCACGAAGCGCACGGCGTCCTCGCCGCGCCGGCGGCACGCCTCCACCTGGTCGGGGCCGGGCCAGAACGGCTCGCCGCCGCGCGGCACCAGCCGGCCGTCGGCGAGGTAGCTGCGGATCCACACGCCACGGTCGAAGGCGCGCTTGAAGCCGGAGAGGCGCGGGTTGAGGCGGCGCAGCGTCTCGGCCTCCACCACGCCCATCGAGGAGTTCGCGAAGCCGGCGGGCTCGGCCACGGCGGGGTCGAGCCCGAGCACCGAGCAGAACCGCTCCCACAGGTCGGGTGCGGTGACCACGTGCACCCGCTCGGCCGGCACCGCGACGCCCCACCTCTCGAGCACGAGCCGGAGGTCGAGCGCCCGCCAGTTCCAGACCACGGTGGGGTCGTCGGACACGGTCTGCGGCGTAGCGGCCGATCCGGCGCGCGGCCCTTGTTCTTCAGGTGCTCCTGCCAGCTCGAGGTGAACAGCGACAGCGGCTCGCGGGCGGTCGCGACCAGGTGCACCTCGCGCCCGCCGCCGAGCGCACCGAGCTCGTCGACCATCGCGCTGCGCCTGCTCCGCCGAGGCGGAGCTGAGGAACTCGTGGCTGACGAGCGCGTCGCCGTCCCAGTCCGGCGATCTCCTCGCGCAGCACCTCCCACGCCCGCGGCGCCCTCGGGCCGCGCCGCCGCAGCGACGGGTCGTCGCGGACGGCGAGCGAGGCCCACAGGTGGTCACGCCGCTCGCGCCCCGGCACGAGCAGCCCGGCCTCGCGCAGCGCGGGCCGGTTCGACCAGAGGATCGTCTGGAGGTAGCTCGTGCCGGTCTTCGGGAGGCCGACGTGGACGAAGACCCGGGGCGTCGACACGGGTGCCCTAGAGGCGGTCGGTGTAGGCGTCGATGATCCGCCGGGCCCCGGCTGAGTCCCCGGTGGCCAGCGGCACGAGCAGCTCCTGGACGACGTCGGTGAGCTCGGCCGTGCGGTGGTGGTGCCGCCGGCACTCGCTGACCTCCTCCTCGAGCTCGGCCACGCGGGCGGCGAGGACCTCGACCCGGGCCGCGAGGGAGTCGTCACCGCCGCGGGCGAACAGGCGGCGGGCGCGTCCGGAGGAGGTGCTCACGGGGACCATTCGACCACCATGCGGCACACGCGTCGCGAGGAGCCCGCCGCGCCGCTCGCCGGGCGCGGTGCCGGCAGCAGCCGCACGGCCGGGTCACCGTGCCGGGCGAGCTCCTCGCGCACCTCGTCGGGATCGACCCGGTGCAGCAGCTGGCGCTGGGCCCAGGGGTCGCCGGCGGCGGGGGAGGCGAGGAACTCCAGGTAGGCCCGACCGCCGTCGGGGCCCTCGCCGGCCATCCGCAGGAACCGCCACAGGTGCTGGCGGGCGTTGCGCGGCACGGCGTCGACGAGGTGCCGCGCCGTCACCACCCGCCGGCCGGGCGTGGCTCCGACGCGGGTGCCCCAGCCGAGCACCGAGCGCAGCTCGAGCAGGTTCAGGGCGCCGTACTCGAGCGGCCAGCGCGGCCGGGCGCTCTGCTGCACGAGCTCGTAGCCGCGGGCGGAGTAGTCGAGACCGAGCGCGGGCACGCCCTGGCGGGCGAACCAGCGGGCGTCGGTGCCGCGGCCGCACCCGACGTCGACCACCAGGGCGGGCGGCGTCTCGGCCATGCCCTCCTCGCGGAACGCGATCCGGGCCAACGGGGTGGCGCGAGCGCCGGGACGGCGGAACCGCTGTGCCTGGTAGCGACGGTCCCAGGCGGCGCGGCCGACGACGGTGCCGCGGAACCAGTCGTCGAGGCGGCGGCTGGTGGAGGCCGGCGTCTCGAACTGGAAGGCGGGGTCGGGCGTCCGCCACCCGGGGCCGTACATGGCCGCGAGCAGGTGGTCGGGCTGCGCCGGCGCGGGCAGGGTGCGGCCCTCGAGCGTGGTGGTGCCGAGCGGGAACACCCACGACCGCTCGTAGGGCGCGCGCACCTCGCCGAGGAGCACCAGCATCGTCTCGTCGCCGGAGTCGTCGAGGTAGCCGCCGAAGACGTCGAGGCCGCGGCGGGTGCCGTCGGCCTCGACGACGTCGACCTTGAGCCCGGCCCCGCTGTAGCGCGTGACGGGATAGCCCATGTCGCGCAGCGAGCGCTGCAGCGCGAAGGACTCGCGGATGACGTCGACCGGGTGGCTGTGCTGGCTGACGTAGCCGAGGTCGGCGTCGCTGTCGTGGCCGATGAGGGCGCCGTCGCGGACCGCCCCGAGCAGCGTGCCGTAGGCGGGGAACGCCTCCACACCGGCGCGCTCGAGCGCGGCGAGCACCTTCTCGACCGAGTCGAGCAGCGGCGCGACCTGGCGCTCGGTGCGGGTGTCGAAGGTGGGCTGCATCCGTCCGGCCTTGTCGAGGGCCAGCGGGACGCCCTGCCGGTTCACCACCGCGATCCGCTCGCTGCCGGTGCCGAAGCGGTGCTCGGCGTCGTGCAGCACCGCCCCGTCGACGTGGCTGGTGACGGTGAGCCGCGTGGTGCCGTCGAGGAACTTCGGCGAGCGACCGGGGCCACGCCATCGTGCGCCGCACCGGCAGCCGCGAGGTGCGCACGGTGTCGCGCAGCGACCAGAACGACCACACCCGCCGGCCGTCGAGCAGCACGTCGATCACGACGTCGCCGCGGCCGGTCAGCACCAGGCCGTCGTCGTCGACCGAGACCACGCGCGGGGGCCGGGCTGTGCTGCTGATGGGTCCGCTCCTGCCGGCTGGGTGGGTCGTCAGACGAGGCGTCGGGCGAGCGACCAGTATCCCCGCGAGAGCATCCGCGCCGGACCCGGCACCGCCAGGCCGGGCACCGCCGGGTCGAGGTCGCCGGTGAGCAGCGCCGCGAGCCGGCGGTCGGGCACGACGCGCGCGGCCCGCACCTGCCGCCGCCGGCGGCGCACCAGCCCGGCGTGCCGCAGCAGCCACCACCACGAGGCGACCTTCTGCCGCGCCCAGCCGTCGCGGACCGCCAGCGCGAGCACCGCCAGCTCGAGCGCCAGCAGCGGCGGCAGCGCCCACAGCAGCATCGCCGGGCCCGAACACGGTGAGCACCATGAAGAGCCGGTTGCGCTCGAGGAGGTAGAACTTCAGCGGGTTGCGGGAGAACTCGTAGTGGTGCAGCACCACGGCGTCCGGCACGTAGACCACCCGCCAGCCCCGCTGCCAGCACCGCAGGCTGAGCTCGGCGTCCTCGCAGTAGGCGAACATCGGCTCGCAGAACCCGCCGAGCGCGCGGAACCGGTCCAGCCGGGCGGCCGCGGCGGCGCCGGAGGCCGAGGCGACGTCGCGCTGGTGCGGGAAGTCGGTGGCCGGCCGGCCCAGGCCGCCGGCCCAGCTGAGCCCGGTGAAGTGCACCGGGTTGCCCACCGAGTTCACCGTCTCGGGCTCGTCGTAGAGCCGGAGCGAGGCGGTGGTGATCCCGACGTCGGCCGGGGCGAGCGCGGCCACCAGCCGCGCCAGCGCATCGGGCCGCACGACGGCGTCGCTGTTGACGAAGGCCACGAACTCGCCGGTGGCCGCCGCAGCACCGTGGTTGCAGCCGCCGGCGTACCCGAGGTTGTCGCCGGGACGCAGGACGGTGACCCCCGGTTCGCCGTCGAGCACGCTCGACGGCGTCGGACGTGCAGCCGTTGTCGACCAGCACGATGTCGACGTCGATCTCGCGGGAGCCGAGCACGGATCGCGCGGCCTCGACCAGCAGGGGCTCGTCACGCCACGCCAGCATGACGACGGTCAGACGCGGCACGGATGGCATAGTACGGGCCGCGCCGACCCCGTCCCGCTCGCCTCCGAGCGGCCCGGCCGGCCCCCAACCCATGACTGCTCCCGCACCCGCCGCCCCTCGTCCCACGCTCCTCGGAGCGCTGTTCGACGTCCTCCTCGACACCACCGTCGTGTCGCTGGCCGTGTGGACCCTGCTCTACTCCCTCGGCCTGCCGACGCAGTGGTCGCTGCACCCGAGCGGCTGGCTGTGGCTGCTGCTCACCCTCGGCTACCTCGGCTACGAGCTGTGGCGGGTGCGCGGGGTGCTGCGGGGCGACGGTCCGACGGGCGAGCCCGCGGCCGACGTCGTGCCCGTGCTCGAGGAGCGCCGCGAGGTGCTGCTGCTCGGCGGCGGCGTGCTGCTCGTGCTGGCTGCCGGGGTCGGCGCCCTGGTGTGGGACGGCGGGGCCTTCCAGGCCGCCTGGGCCGCGCTCGCGCTCGGGCTGGTGCTCCTCAGCCTCTGGGCGTGGCTGAGCGGTCAGGTGACCGACCCGCCCGCCGCCGAGCCCGCCGTCGGGCCCACCGTCGGGGCCGCCATGAGGGCTCCACCGGCGCCGGCTCACGCCGGCTCACGCCGTCCGAGGGTGGCGTGGCGGGACTGTCGGTGGCGCTCGGCGTCCTCGCCTCGTTCCTGTGGCTGCCCGACACCGACGACCCCTACTACGTGAACCGGTCGGTGTGGGTGGCCGAGCACGGCAACGCCGCCACCCGCGACACGATGTTCAGCCCCGAGGTCTTCAACTCGCCGTACGGCGGTGGGGTGCCGATCTCGTCGGTGGAGTCGCTGTTCGGCGTCGTGGCGCACCTGACCGGCACGCTGGCCGGCACCATCACCTGGCTGGTGGTGCCGCCGGTCTTCGGCGTGCTCACCGGCCTCGCGCTGTGGCGGCTGGTGCGGTTGTGGGCCCCGCGCCGCGCGTTCCTCGTGCTGGTGGCCGCCACCGGCTTCCTGGTGATGAGCGGCAACTCGATGCTCGGCAACTTCTGGCTGGTGCGCATCTGGCAGGGCAAGGTCATCGCGGTCGCGGTGCTGATGCCGGTGATCTGGGCCTACCTCACCGAGCTGCACGCGATGCGCGGCGAGGACCGCCGCGGTGACCGCCGGCGGCACGTGCTCCTCCTGCTCGCCGCCGGCGTCACCTTCTACGGGCTCACCCCGACCGCGGTGGTGTGGGCCCCGGTGATGTTCGGCGCGATCGTGCTCGCCGCGCTCGCCCTGCGCTCCCGGGTTCTCGCGGTCGGCGGCCTCGCGATGCTCGTCGGGCCGGTGCTCTCGGGGCTCGCCGTCGTGCTGTTCTCGAGCGAGGTCGGGGGGCCCGAGCCCGTCGCGCTCTCGGCGCAGCAGTCGTTCATCCGCGTGATCGGCGACCCCGGCGTGATGGCCTCGCTCGCCGTCGTCGCGCTCGGTGCCGCGGTGGTCCTCGCCCGGCGTGGCGTCGCCGCGGCGCTCGCCGGCGCCTCCGCGCTCGCGAGCGTGCTCGTCTACGCCCCCGGCATCCTCGACGTCGTCAACACGGTCACCGGGTCCGGCCCGATCCTGTGGCGGATGCTCTACGTGGCCCCCATCCCGGTGCTCGTCGGCCTGATCTTCGCGCTGCCCGCCCCGCGGCTCGGCGCCGACCGTGCGAAGCTCGCCCGCGTCCTGCCGGCCGTCCCGGCGCTGGTCGCGGTCGGCTGCCTGGTGGTCGGCGGTGCGCCGATCTGGGCGGAGACGAGGCACGGTTACGGCGTGAAGCTCACCTCCACCCCGGTGTGGAAGGTCGACGAGACGTCGCTCGCCGACGTCGAGAGAGCCGTGGCCGACGACCTCGAGGGCACCGTGCTCATGCCGCCGCGCCGGATGAAGGTCCTCACGATGTACACCACCGACGCGTTCCCCGTGGTGCCGCGGCAGTGGTTCCTCCAGAACATCGAGGAGCCGAAGGCGGACCGGAAGGCCCGGCGACTGCTCTACGCGCTGGTCGACAGCGCCGACCAGGAGGTGGCCGGCCCCGACAAGGTGCGCGCCGCCCTCGAGCGGCTCGAGGTCGACGTCGCCTGCACCGGTCGCTCCCGGCGCACGAAGGACGTCATGGACCGCTTCGCACAGGCCGGCTACACCGACACCGTGCGGTACGGGACGATGCGCTGCGCGCGCCGCCCCGGCTGAGCCCCGGGTGCTAGTTTCTAGACCACACCAGCGCACGGGACGACGCCGGTGGAGCCGACCTGTGCCAGTCGCTGACCTGGGGCCATTCGTGATGCGAGAACTCCGATGAGTGCACCCCGCGTGGTGCTGCACATCGGGCTGCCCAAGACCGGCACGTCGTTCGTGCAGGAGATGCTCCGCACCCACGCCGAGCCGCTGTCGCGGCAGGGTGTCCGACTGCCGGTGGGCACCCAGCCCGACCTGTTCGCCGCCGTGCTGCACGTCACCGGCCGGGCCGAGGCCTGGGGCCGCTCCGACGACGCCGGCAGACGAGCCTGGAACCAGATCGTGGCGACAGCGTGTGCGAAGTCCGACGGCGGTGCGGTCTCCACGGTCGTGAGCAGCGAGACGCTGTGCCTGGCCGACGACGCGCAGGTCGCCCGGATGCTCGACGACCTGGCCGGGGCCGACGTCGACGTCGTGGTCACCGCCCGCGACCTCGCCCGCCAGGTGCCCGCCGAGTGGCAGGAGGGCGTCAAGCACGGTCGCCAGGTCACCTACCCGGCCTTCCTCCGCACGGTGCTCGACGAGAACCCGACCCGCCGTGCGGCCGCCCGGCACCGGTTCTGGAGGGCCCAGGACCCAGTGCGCGGTGCTCGATCGCTGGGCCGCACACGTCGGAGCCGACCGGGTCCACCTCGTGGTCGCGCCCCCGGCGGGAGCGCCGCGCGAGGAGCTGTGGCGGCGGTTCGCCCGGGTGCTCGGCCCCGAGGTGGAGGTCCTCGACCTCCCGCTGCCCGAGGTCCCCACCAACACCTCGCTCGGGCGCACCCAGGTCGAGGTGCTGCGCCGGGTCAACCAGCGGGTCGAGCGCAGCAGCGACGTCCGCGGCTACGGCGACGTCGTCAAGCGGCTCTACGCCGGGCGGATCCTGCGCAGCCAGGGCGGCGAGCGGGTCCGGCTCCCCGACGACCGGCTGGCGCGGGCGCGCACCATCGCCGAGGGCTGGTGCCGCGACCTCGCCGAGCGTGGGTACGACGTCTCCGGCGACCTCGCCGACCTGGTGCCGCCCGCACCGGGGCCGGATGCCGGGCCGGACGCCGGGCCGGACGCCGGGCCGGTCGACGCCGCGGCCCCGCCCGCCGGCGAGCTGCTCACCGCGGCCCTCGACGCCACCGCCGAGCTGCTCGGCGAGGTGCGGCGGCTGCGCCAGGAGAACGCCCGGCTGCGGGGGGAGCGGTCGTGAGCGGCGAGCCCGGCCACCGGCGCGCCGGCGGCGGCACCCGCAAGCTCGAGCTGCCCGGCGTCGGCGGTCGGGTGAAGATCGACCTCACCGTGGTGGTGGTCCTCGCCCTGCTGGCCGCCCTCGGCGCCGTGCTCTACCTGACCCGGGGCGACGGCGAGAGCGCCGACGCCCCCGTGGCAGCGCCCGAGGCGACCGCCTCCGCGCAGGCCCAGCGGGCGCGCAACGAGGCCGTCGACGTCGCCACCGGCCTGCTCGACGCGTGGTCGCGCCCCGACGTCGGCTACGCGGCGTGGTGGGCCGACCTGCGGCCGATGCTCACCCCGGGTGGGCGGGAGGCCTACGCCCTCACCGACCCCGCGCAGGTGCCGGCGCTCGACGACCTCGAGCCCGAGAAGGTCGTGGTCAGCCCCACCAACACCACCGCCACCGTCTACTTCACCTCCGCCGAGGGCGCTTTCGGTGTCGACCTCTCGCGCAGCAGCGTCGACGAGCACTGGCTGGCCAACCGGGTCGTCTTCCCGGGGAGCGAGTCGATGTTCCGATGAGCCGGTCCGCTCAGCCCACCCGGCGCCCCCCCGCCGTCCTCGCGGCCCTCGTGTCCCTCGTCCTCGCGGCCACGCTGCTCGGCGCCGGTCCCTCGACCGGTGAGAAGGGGCAGCCGCGGCGGGACGGGTCGCTCGGCGCCAAGTACAGCCCGTGCGCCCGCCCCGCGCTCGCGCCCGGGTTGCGGGTGACGCCGCTCGGCAAGCGGTCCGGCCTGTCCGCCCGTGAGCGGACCGCGCGCGACGCCGCGGCGCTGGCGCGGCAGCGCCGCCTCCCCGCCCGTGGCCAGGCGCTCGTCGTCGCCGCTGTGCTCAGCGGCGACGTCGCCGGCGCGGCAGCCCAGCGCCGGTTCCTCACCCGCCTCGCCCGCCTCGACGACTGGGCGAGCCTGCCGCCGTCGCTGGCGATCCACCGGGTGCTCGGCACCCCCGACCCGTTCGCCTACGAGGCCGTGTGGAAGCCGGCCCAACGGCTGCTCGGTGAGATCACCCGCGCGCCCGGCTCGATCGAGGACGCGGTCTCGGTCGGCGGGCGAGCCCCCCGCCGCTGCCAGGCCTCGCCCGCCAGCCGCACCGGTCTGCCGCTCCCCGCCGGCACCTCCTACACGGTCCGCGTCCTCGGCCCGGAGCCGAAGAAGGGCCCCAAGGCGGGCCCCAAGACGGGCAAGGCCGGCAAGGGAGGCCAGGGCCGGCCGGCCGCCACCCAGGTGGTGGTCGACCCGCAGCAGGTCACCAGCTTCGTGGCACCCTGCGGCACGCCCGTGCTGGCGGCCACGCCCGGCACCGTCGAGCTCGTCGGCGACGACACCACCGCAGGCCCCTGGCTGATCCGCGTCACCGGGGGCGACGACCAGACCACCACCGAGTACCGCCACCTGCAGAACCCGCAGGTCAACGACGGCGACACGGTCGTGGTGGGCCAGTCCCTCGCCGAGGTCGGCGACCTCGGGGCCACCGACCGCTGCGCGCTCGGCATGGTGGTCCGCACGCAGGTCGGTGACGACGTCCGCCCGGTCGACGCGGTGCCGTTCCTGACCTCGCAGCTCCAGCCGATCAACGCACCGGAGCCGGGGCCCCGGATCATCCCCGACACGTCGTTCCGGGTAGCCACCTACAACGTGAAGGGCCACCACCTCACCACGGGGGCCGGCGGTCTCGGCCCCGGCGACCAGCGGGTGCGGGCCGGCCTGGCGAGGCTGGAGGCCGCCGGCGTCACGGTCACCGCGCTCAACGAGTTCGAGACCCCCCAGGCCAACGCACTGCTCGGCGACGGTGACTGGAGCCTGCACCGCGCCACCCCGAACAACACCTTCCGCGACGGCAACTCGAGCGGCAACGCCGTCGCCTGGCGCACCGACACCTGGAACCTCGTCGGCACCGACGAGTTCACCGTGCCCTTCAAGGTCACCCTGCACATGCCGGTGGTGTTCCTCCAGCACCGGGAGACCGGCGCGGTCATCAGCGTGATCGCCATCCACAACCCGGCCTCCACGAAGGGCAACGGCAACGTCCAGGGCGCCCGCAACCTGGCCACCGGCATCGAACGGGCCTGGATCACCGACTTCCAGCGGCAGTACCCCGACGTCCCCACGCTCCTCGCCGGCGACTTCAACGACCGCGGGACCGCGTTCTGCGCCATCACCGGGACCGGGTTGCTCGCCGCGTCGGCCGGCGGCAGCGTGGGTGGCGCCTGCCGGGTGCCGCGGCACGGTCCGGTGGACTGGATCTTCGGCACCTCCCAGCTCGACTTCCTCGGCCAGCGCATCGACAAGTCGTTCAAGGGCGGCATCACCGACCACCCGGTCGTCTACGCCGACGTCGCCTTCCCCGAGCACGAGGCCCCGGAGCTCACGTTCGCCGAGGCCCTCGCCGGCGACGACGGCTGACCTGCCGACCTGGCCGACCTGGCGACCTGCGACCTGGCCGACCTGGCTGACCTGGCGAGCGGTCAGTCGGTCGGCTGCTGCTCCGGGTCGGTGCGGGTGTCGAGCTCGAGGCGCAACAGCGCGATCTCCTCGGCCAGGGTGCGGGTCTTCTCCTCGAGCCGACCGAGCTCGTAGCTGTGGTGCAGCGTGAGCATGAGGAGCACCAGGCTCGCCAGGAAGAACAGCAGGTTGACGGGCAGCTCGACGCCGATGAGGTCGGCCATGCCGGCCAGCAGCTGCGGCACGACCGCGTTGACGAGCACGGCGAGCGCCACGAAGAACCAGATGACGGCGTACTTCTCGCGCAGCCGGTGCCGTCGCATCATCTCGAACAGGGCGACGATCACGGTGGCCGAGCCGACGATGCCGAGGATGGCGGTAGAGGTCACGGATGGCTCCTCGGGTGCTCGTCGGGATCGGGGTCGGTCCAGGGTCGCAGGGTCGGTCGCAGGGTCGGTCGCAGGGTCGGGCGCAGGTGCGGCGGGTGCGGGGAACTCGGGCCAGGTGCGCACCAGGGCGAGCGAGAGCGCGACGACGGCCCGGGCGACGTACACCGCGGCCCGGAACGAGCTCTGGCTGGCCCGGCCGCCCTGGCGTACCCGCATCTGCACCGGCACCTGGGTCACGGTGCAGCCGGCGCGGATGGCGATGACCGTGGACTCGACGGTGTCGCCGAGGTACTCGGCGGGGTAGTGGGCGGCGAAGATGGCGAGCGCACGTCGGTCGGCGGCGCGGAAGCCGCTGGTGACGTCGGTGAGCCTGGTGCCCGCCATCGCGCTGAGGGTGCGGGCCAGCACGACCATCGCGACCCGGCGGATGAGCGACACCTTGTACGGGTCGCCCTCGCCCGCGAACCGCGCGCCGATCACGAGGTCGGCCCCCGCGTCGACCGCGGCGAGGAGGGTGGCGAGGTAGCGGGGGTCGTGCTGGCCGTCCGCGTCGACCTGGACGGCGACGTCGTAGTCGTGCGCGACGGCGTAGCGGTAGCCCGCCCGCATCGCCCCACCCACGCCGAGGTTGAACGGCAACCGGCACACCAGGGCGCCGGCCTGCCTGGCGACGGTGCCGGTGTGGTCGGTCGAGCCGTCGTCGATGACGAGGAGGTCGACGTCGGGGCACACCGCGCGCAGGTCGGCGAGGGTGGCCGGGAGCGCCTCCTGCTCGTTCCACGCCGGGAGGATGACGAGCACCCGTCGGCGTGCGGGGTCCACCGGCACGCGCCGGAGTTTATCGGCAGCGCCGTCGCGCGGCCCGGAGGCGGGTGTGCGCGGTCTCACGGTGGCGGGCGTCTCACGACCCGGCGGCCGCCGGTAGCGTCGGGCGGGCAGCACCCCCGACTACAACCGAGCGGCCGACGGGCCGACCGGCCGACCAGCGAGGAGCACCGCACCATGGGTCGTCTCTGCGAGACCGACGGACTGACCGAGGACCAGCAGGAGATCCTGAAGGCGGTCCGCACCTTCGTCGACGAGAAGATCCTGCCGGTCGCCACCGAGCTCGAGCACGCCGACGAGTACCCGCAGGAGATCGTCGACGGTCTCAAGGAGCTCGGCATCTTCGGGCTGATGATCCCCGAGGAGTACGACGGGCTGGGGGAGTCCCTGCTCACCTACGCGCTGTGCGTCGAGGAGATCGCCCGCGGCTGGATGAGCGTGTCGGGCGTCATCAACACCCACTTCATCGTCGCCTACATGATCAAGCAGCACGGCACCGAGGAGCAGAAGAAGAAGTACCTGCCGCGGATGGCCGCGGGCGAGGTGCGGGGGTCGTTCTCGATGTCGGAGCCCTCGCTCGGCTCGGACGTCGCGGCGATCAAGACCAAGGCGGTCAAGGACGGCGACGGGTACGCGCTGACCGGCCAGAAGATGTGGCTCACCAACGGCGGCAGCTCGAACCTGGTGGCCACGCTGGTCAAGACCGACGAGGGCGCCGACTCGGTCTACAAGAACATGACGACCTTCCTGCTCGAGAAGGAGGAGGGCTTCGGCGAGACCGCGCCCGGCCTCACCATCCCGGGCAAGATCGACAAGATGGGCTACAAGGGCGTCGACACCACCGAGATGGTGCTCGACGGCCACCAGGTCGGCGCCGCGCAGGTGCTGGGCGAGAAGCCCGGCGCGGGCTTCTACCAGATGATGGACGGCGTCGAGGTCGGGCGCGTCAACGTCTCCGCGCGCGCCGTCGGTGTCGCCAACCGGGCCTTCGAGCTCGCCATCGCCTACGCCCAGCAGCGGGAGACCTTCGGCAAGCCGATCGCGCAGCACCAGGCGATCCAGTTCCAGCTCGCCGAGATGGCCACCAAGGTCGAGGCCGCGCACGCGCTGATGGTGCGGGCCGCCCGGATGAAGGACAAGGGCGAGCGCAACGACGTCGAGGCCGGCATGGCCAAGTACCTCGCCGCCGAGTACTGCAACGAGGTCGTCCAGCAGTCGTTCCGCATCCACGGCGGCTACGGCTACTCCAAGGAGTACGAGATCGAGCGGCTCTACCGCGAGGCCGCGTTCCTGCTCATCGGCGAGGGCACGGCCGAGATCCAGAAGATGATCATCGGCCGCAGCCTGCTCAAGGACTACAAGCTCTAGGACCGGTTCCGCGGTGGACTGGGTCGAGGCGTTCCGCGAGCAGGCGGAGGGCTGCGCCGAGCTCGGGTCGCCGATGTACGCCGACCTGCTCGCCCGGGTGGCCGACGACCTCGAGGCGGGCGGGCCCGGCCGTCGACGTCCTCGGCGGGCCACGAGCGCGACCCCGGCCCGTCCGCGCTCGCGCTGCGGCTCGTCGGCAGCGTGCACCGGCTCGTGCTGGAGCGCCGGGCCGGCGCGCTGGCGGCCCACTACCCGAGCGTGGGCGGCACCTGGGAGCCGGAGGGCGTGCTGGCGGGAGTTCCGCGCGGTGCTCGCCGAGCAGCGCGACGCGGTCCGGACCTGGCTCGACCGGCCGCCGCAGACCAACGAGGTCGGGCGCGCGGCCGCTCTCGTGGGCGGGCTGCTCGACGCTCTCCGCCGCCACCCCGGACTTCCGGTGCGGCTCGTGGAGATCGGCTCCTCCGGCGGGCTCAACCTGAACGCCGACCGGTTCCGCTTCGTCACCGACGACGGCCGCGCGGCCGGGCCGGCGGACTCCCCCGTGGTCCTGGAGCCCGCCTGGACCGGCCCGGTGTCCGTTCACGCGCCGTGGCCCGCGGCTGGTCGAACGGCTCGGCACCGACGTGATGCCGGTCGACGTCGCCACCACCGAGGGTCGGCTCGCGCTCACCGCCTACGTGTGGCCCGACCAGGTCGCCCGGCACGAGCGGCTCCGCGGCGCGCTCGCGCTCGCGGCCGCGCACCCGGTCACCGTCCGGCGCGTCGGCGCCCTCGAGACCGTGCGAGCGCTCGAGCCGGCCGAGGGAGCGGTCACCGTCTTCTGGCACAGCGTGATGTGGCAGTACCTCGACGCCGAGGAGGCCGACGGCGTGCGGCGACGGCTCGAGGACCTCGGTGCCCGGGCCACCTCGACGGCACCGGTGGCGCACCTGCGGATGGAGCCGGAGCGGCGCACGCCGGGGGAGCGGCGCCGCTTCTGGGTGGTGCTCCGGCACTGGGACGGCGCCCCCGACGACGGCGCCGAGGAGTTCCTGGCCCGCTCCCGAGGACACGGCTTGCCGACCGACTGGGAGTGACGTGAAACACCTGCGGCTGAGCCAATTCAGCGGAAAAGCAATGGGGTGGCGGGGGCTGGGTTATCGTCGTTCCGCTGTCGGCCGGGGCCCCACTCACGGCAGCACAGGTGCGGTGCGGCGACGACTCTCGGAACGAGCGACAGCGAGCGGCGCGACGCCCTCTCCAGCTTTCGACACCTTGACGAGGGAGTGCCGCCCATGCGCGCTGTCCGGCTCCACATCGGCGTTGCCCTCATCGGGCTGGTGGCCGCACTGGCCGCCGTCCCCGCCTCTGCCGGTACGCCGGTGCCCGACCGTGCCCCGGTGGCGGCCCGTCAGGCCGCCGAGCCCTGGAAGCCGCCCGCCGGCGTCCTGCTCAGCAACCCGCAGTCGCGCAACTCGCGCGTGATCCTCTCCCGGGTCATCAACACCGTGAACCACATGGCCCGCGGCACCACGATCCGGATCGCGGTCTGGAACTTCGACGACTTCCCGACCCGCGACGCCCTGATCCGGGCCGACAAGCGCGGCGTCAACGTCAAGGTCGTCGTGGCCGGCAGCGTCTCGAACCGCAACTGGACGGCGCTGGCCAAGCAGCTCAACCGCCGCACCGGCGACGCGAGCTACGCCCGCCGCTGCAAGGGCGGCTGCCGCAGCTACTCGAAGATCATGCACTCCAAGGTGTTCCTCTTCAGCCGGGTCGGCCGGCAGGAGGGCATCAGCATGTACGGGTCCGCGAACCTCACCACCCCGGCCGGCAACCGGCAGTGGAACGACATGATCACCGCCTACTCCTGGCCCCTCTACAAGGCCTTCTACAAGCTGTTCGAGGAGTACGCCGCCGACCGGGCGGTCAAGCCGGTCTACGCCCGCACCGACGTGAACCCGGCCTTCACCATGTGGACCTGGCCCTCGGGGAGCCGCAACACGATCCTCGAGCAGCTGCGCCACGTGCAGTGCACGGGCGCCCTCGGCATGCCGGGCGGCCGCACCAAGATCCGGATCGCGATCGCCGGCTGGTTCGACGCGTTCGGCACCGACATCGCCAGGCGGGTGCGCACCCTGTGGAACTCCGGCTGCGACATCAGGATCGTCACCACCCTCGCCGGCCGCGGCGTCAACCAGATCCTCAAGGCCGGCTACGGACGCGGCCCCGTGCCGATCGACCGGATCGGCGTCGACCCCAACAACGACGGCGTCCCCGACAAGTACCTGCACATGAAGGCGGTCGCGATCAAGGGCGTCTTCGACGGCAACCGCCGCGCCCGCGTGCTCATCACGGGCTCGCCGAACTGGAGCACCCGCGCCTCCCGCTCCGACGAGGTCCTCGTCCGGTGGAAGACCCCGGGCTCGGGCGTCGTGGACGCCTACATCCGCCACGTCGACAACCTGTACACCGGCCCCTGGTCCTACGCGCGCACCAGCACCACCGCGCGCACCGGCGCCGACCCGCTGCAGCGCAGCGTCACCGACCCCGACGCGCCGGCCCTGCCGGCGTGGTTCGAGCTCGACTGACGCCGCTCTCACCGCTCCGCTGCACGACCCGCACCGCCCGCCCCGGCTCGCCGGCGGCGGGCGGTGCGTGATTTCCCACTCGAGTGGCGTCTCGGGCGCACCGGGGTGGGTGGGTTATGGTCGATCCGCCTGCTCCGGGCCGCAGTGCCGCGGCTCCGGGAGACCCGTCCGGCTCCCGGAAATCCGGAGTGCCCGACGCGTGTCGGCCCGAGTTCGTCTCCCCAGCCCCCGAGGATGTGTTTCATGCGCGCCGTCCGACTGCCCGTCGGCATCGCCACCGCGGTCCTGGCCCTGGTGGCCGCCCTGGCCGCCGTCCCCACCACGGCCCCCGGCGCCGCCGCAGGCCCCCCGACGAGCGTCCAGGCGGTCAGCCAGGCGGGCGCCCCGTGGTCGCCGCCGGTCGGCGTCCTCTTCAACAACCCACGCACCGGGGCCAAGCGGGCGATCCTCGCCCGGGTGATCCGCGCCATCAACGCGACACCGCGGGGCGAGACCATCCGCATCGCGGTCTGGAACTTCGACGACTACCCGACCCGGCGCGCCCTCATCGGCGCCGACAAGCGCGGCGTCAACGTGAAGGTGGTCGTGGCCGGCAGCGTGGCGAACCGCAACTGGACGGCGCTGGCCCGCCAGCTCAACCGCCGCACCGGTGACCCCAGCTACGCCCGGCGGTGCTCGGGCGGCTGCCGCAGCGCCTCCAAGATCATGCACTCGAAGGTCTTCCTGTTCAGCCGTATCGGCCGGCAGCGGGCCATCAGCATGTACGGGTCGAGCAACCTCACCACGCCGGCGGGCAACCGCCAGTGGAACGACTTGGTCACCCTCCACTCGCTCCCCACCTACCGGGTGCTCCGCAAGACCTTCGAGGAGTACGCGAAGGACCGGGCGATCCGGCCGTCCTACCGCCGGTACTCCACCCCGCCGTTCCGCACCTGGGTGTGGCCGCTGCCGTCGAAGAACAACACGATCCTCGAGCAGCTGCGCGGCGTGAAGTGCCGTGGCGCGATCGGCATGCCGGGTGGCCGCACCAAGATCCGGATCGCGAT
The DNA here is from genome assembly GCA_963845795.1 of uncultured Actinomycetota bacterium. GTDB lineage: Bacteria > Actinomycetota > Actinomycetes > Propionibacteriales > Nocardioidaceae > Nocardioides. The sequence continues at coordinate 29,230 of CAWJTG010000009.1, forward strand.
CGCCGGCTGGTTCGACGCGTTCGGCAACGACATCGCGCGGCGGGTCCGCTACCTGTGGAACCACGGCTGCAACATCAAGATCATCACGACGCTGGCCGGCCGCGGCGTCAACCGCACGCTCAAGGCGGGCTACGGCCGCGGGCCGGTGCCGATCAACCGGATCGGCATGGACAACAACAACGACGGCGTGCCCGAGAAGTACCTCCACATGAAGGCGATGGTGGTGAAGGGCGTCTACGGCGGCGACCGCACCGCCCGGCTGCTGTGGAGCGGCTCGCCCAACTGGAGCGCCCGCGCCGCCCGGTCCGAGGAGGTCCTGCTCCGGTGGAACACCGGCACCGGCGTCGTCGACCGGTACATCCGGCAGATCGACTCGCTCTACAGCGGTCCGTCGGCCTACGCCAAGAGCGGCACCACGGCGCGCACGAGCGTCGACGCCGGCACCGACCCGCTGCTGACGCGCTACACCGACCCGGACGCACCGGCCCTGCCGGAGTGGTTCCAGCTGGACTGACGTCCCGCGCATGACCGAGGAGAAGTCGCCCGCCGCCGGTGGGCCGTCGACGGGCGGCTTCCGTCGCGACGTCCAGGGCCTCCGAGCCCTGGCCGTGCTGCTCGTCGTCGTCGACCACGCCGACATCGGGCCCGTGCACGGCGGGTTCATCGGCGTCGACGTCTTCTTCGTCGTCTCCGGCTTCCTCATCACCGGGCTGCTCCTCGACCGGGCCGACAAGGACGGCCGGGTGCGGCTGGTCGACTTCTACGCCCGTCGCGCCCGCCGGATCCTGCCGGCAGCCACGCTGGTGCTCGCGGTCGACCGTCGTGGCGGGCTACTTCCTCCTCAACGGCATCGTCGCCCTCCAGCTCTTCAAGGACGCGGTGTGGGCGACCTTCTTCGCCGCCAACATCCGCTTCGCCCAGCTCGGCGTCGACTACAACGCCCAGGAGGCGGCCACCTCGGCGATCCAGCACTACTGGTCGCTGGCGGTGGAGGAGCAGTTCTACCTGGTGTGGCCGCTGGTGGTGCTCGTCCTGGTGGCGCTCACGCGGGCGCTGCGCGGCGGCCGCCCCGCGGGCCGGGCGGTCAACCGGAGGCTGGTCACCCTCACCGCCGGCGGCATCGGGCTGGTGTCGTTCGGGTACGCGCTCTGGTACGTCGGCGCCGAGCCCAAGGCCGCCTACTTCTCCACCCCCGCGCGGGCCTGGGAGCTCGCCGCGGGTGCCGTGGTGGCTGCCGCCGTCGGCGCCGTACCCCGACTGCCGCGGCCGCTGCTCGCCGCGGCCTCGTGGGCGGGCCTGACACTCGTCGTGGTGGGTGCCCTGGTGCTCGACCCGGCCTCGGCGATGCCCGGCCTCCCCGCCCTGCTGCCCGTCGTGGGCACCGTGCTGCTGCTTGTCGGCGGTGCGGTGCGCGACCCGCTGCGATGGGGCCCGCAGCGATCTGCTGAGCGTCGGCCCGGCCTGCTGGATCGGCGACCGCTCCTACTCGCTCTACCTGTGGCACTGGCCGGCGCTGATCCTGGTGGCCGCCGCCTGGCAGCGTCCCAGCGGCTGGAGCGGCCTGGCCGTCGCTGCTGGGCGCGGTCGTCCTCTCCGACCTCTCCTACCGGTACGTCGAGAACCCGTTCCGCCGCGCCTCGGTGTGGAAGGCCCCCTGGCGCGGCGTCGCGCTCTACCCGGCGTCGGTCGCGCTCCTGGGCTCGTGGTGTTGCTCAGCCACACCGCCCTCACCCACGTCTTCGAGGAGGAGCGGCCCGCGCGGTCACCGTCGGCCAGTACCGGCAGCGAGCGCCGACCTCTCCGAGGACCCCTACGTCGCCCTGGTGCAGGCCTCGGTGCTGGCGGCCGCGAACGGGGAGCCGATGCCCGAACCCGCTGAAGCCCGGCCGCGCTCGGGCTCGCCGAGTTCGTCGCCGCCGACCTGGAGGGGTGCGAGTACTTCGGGCTGCCCGACCCGATGCCGCTGTGCCGTCGCGGCGACCCGGACTCCGACAAGGTGATCGTCGCGGTCGGCGACTCGCACGTGCGGCACTGGATCCCGGCCATCGAAGCGTCGCGACGAACGCGGTTACGCCGCCTACTACTTCCCGCTGCAGGGCTGCACGCCCGCCCTGGTGCAGCCGTGGACGCCGATCCGCGACGAGCCCGACGAGGACTGCGACTTCTTCCACGAGTGGACCCAGCGGCAGATCGAGCAGCTCGAGCCCGACGTCGTGCTGATGTCGACCGACACCCAGCAGGCCTACGTGAGCGACGACGGCGAGAAGGTGAGCGACCAGGACGAGATCGCCGCCTGATCCGTGAGGGCATGGTGGAGAGGTACCGGGCGGTCACCCCGTTCACGCGGCGGGTGATCGTCCTGGTGACGTGCCGCGGCTCCAGTTCGACCCGGCGGTGATCTGCGAGCGCGACGTCACGCTCGCCGACGGGCTCTCCGACCCCCAGCCCCGCGCGCAGAAGATGCGCCGGGCCGTGAAGGCCTCGGCGTCCGACGTCGGTGCCCTCCCGGCCGAGCCCGGTGCCGGCGTCGTCGACTACGTCGAGACCAGCCAGTGGTTCTGTGCCTACGGGCAGTGCCCGGTGGTCATCGGCGACTTCATCACCCACCGCGACCGCGGTCACATGACGCTGGAGTACAGCGCCCACCTCGCCCGCCCGCTCGACCGCGCGCTGCGGCTCGAGTAGCCACGAGGCACCTCACCTCGACGCCGGACGACGCCGGGTGCGAGGGTGGAGGCCGGCGACGACCCCTGGGAGACCTGATGGCGAACGACGACCTCAAGGCCAAGATGCGCGAGGCCCTGGACCGCAAGAACACCAAGGAGAAGGGCGTCCACGAGGACGGACCCACGCCGGAGAAGGCCCACGGCTCCGAGGTGGCCGACAACGCACCCCAGATGCACCGCCGCAAGGCCGGTGGGGCGAGCGTAGCGAGCCGACCGAGGAACGAGGTCGGGTCGCGTGAGCGGAGGGTTGAGCAAGCCCGCGACCGAGGAACGAGGTCGCGACGGCGCGTCGAAACCACGGGAGGTCACCGGGAACGGGACCACCGTCGGAACCTGGACGCACCGGCCTGCAAGGATGCTCCCGTGCAGTTCGGACGCAGCTATGAGGAGTTCGAGGTCGGTGCGACCTACAAGCACTGGCCCGGCAAGACGGTCACCGAGTTCGACGACCACCAGTTCTGCCTGCTCACGATGAACCATCACCCGCTGCACCTCGACCAGCACTACGCCGAGGAGACCACGCAGTTCGGGAAGAACGTCGTGGTCGGCAACTACGTCTACTCGATCCTGCTCGGCATGTCGGTCCCCGACATCTCGGGCAAGGCCATCGCCAACCTGGAGGTCGAGTCGCTGCGGCACGTGGCGCCCACCTTCCACGGCGACACGCTGTACGGCGAGACCACCGTGCTCGACAAGTGGGAGTCGAAGTCGAAGGACGACCGCGGCGTCGTCCACGTCGAGACGATCGGCTACAACCAGGACGGCAAGGTCGTCTGCCTCTTCCGGCGCAAGGTGATGGTGCCGAAGCAGAGCTACCTCGACGAGCGCGGCGGCGAGCAGCCCGGGCGGCCGGTGCCGGTGCCCGACAAGTCCTGGCCCGGTCGCGACGCCTGAGATGACCGAGCCCTCCCGCCACGAGCTCTGGCTGGTGCGCCACGGCCCCACGGAGTGGAGCGAGTCGGGGAGGCACACCTCGGTCACCGACCTGCCGCTGACCCGGGAGGGCGAGGAGGTCGCCCGCGGGCTGCGCGAGCGGCTCGCCGCCGACCTGCCCGACCCCGCCCTGGTGCTCACCAGCCCCCGGCAGCGCGCCCGGCGCACCGCCGAGCTCGCCGGGTTCGACGACGCCGAGGTCGACGACGACCTCGTCGAGTGGGCCTACGGCGAGGTCGAGGGCGTCACCACCGCCGACTTCCGCCACCGCGTGCCCGGCTGGACGGTGTGGACCCACGAGACACCGGGCGGGGAGACCGCCGCGCAGATCGGCACTCGCCTGGACCGGGTGGTCGCGCGCGCCCGTGCCACCGACGGCCCCACCCTCGTCTTCGGCCACGGCCACGCGCTGCGGGTGCTCACCGCCCGCTGGCTCGGGCTGGCGCCCCGCGACGGGCGGATGTTCGTGCTGGGCACGGCGACCGTCTCGGTGCTCGGCTGGGAGCGGGAGACGCCCGCCGTCCGGCGCTGGAACTCTTGACCTGAGTGGGTGCTGCCGCCACGGTGGTCGCCATGCGGCTGGCGGTGGGATGTCCACGCTGTGCGACGCCGGTGGCGCGCACCGAGCGCGCGTGGAGCTGCCCCGAGCACGGCGAGATCGACCCGCTCTGGCGGCCGCAGGAGGCCGGGTACGTCGCCTTCGGCGACCACCTGCGCACCGCCGACGGCTTCCCGACCTACCTGCCGTGGCCGCTCGGGCCCGGCTGGGCCGTGAGCGACTTCGCCGTCGTGGGGCCGGGGGAGCGGGGGGTGCGGGCCACGCTCACCTGCTGCTCGGGCACCAGCACGCTGGACGGCCCGGTCGACGTCATCGTGGTGGCGGAGGAGGCCGGTACCGGCCTCGGTGCGCGCGTCGCGGGCACCGTCCACGACGACCCGGGCTCGGAGATCGGCGACGGACCGCCCGCCGTCAAGGTGCGCATCGACAGCCACGAGGTGCCGATGTGGCCGGTCTCGACCAGCCGGGCCGACGGCGAGTGGGACCGCTCCGTGGTCGCCGGCGAGGCGTTGGGGCGGTGGCTGTGGATCGTGCTCCGGCCGGCGTCGGCGATGCTGCTGCTGCGTGACGACTGGATCCTCAAGGACACCTCGACCGCCGGCCCGCACCTGGTGGAGCTGCCCTTCGGGGGGCCGCCACCGCCCTGGTGACGGTCTCCTCCTCCCGGTGGTCGAGCCGCGCGAGCGCCAGCGAGCGCGTGTCGAGACCCCCGGGGCCGATCTCGTCGACGGCATCCCCGTGGGTCGCCCCGTGCCTGGCCGTTGACCGGCGGTGTCAACTCGCGCGGTTCTCACTAGGGTCGCCCTAGGGTCGCCGGGTGCGCATCGACCTCCACACCCACTCGACGGCGAGCGACGGCACCGAGTCACCCCGCGACGTCGTCCGGCAGGCCGCCGAGGCCGGGCTCGACGTCGTCGCGCTCACCGACCACGACACCACCGCCGGGTGGGAGGAGGCGTCGGCCGCCGCGGCCGAGGTCGGCATCGTCCTGGTGCGCGGGATCGAGGTCAGCACCCGCCACCGCGGCACCGGGGTGCACCTGCTCGCCTACGAGCCGGACCCCACCCACCCCGGACTGGTGGCCGAGCTCGCGCGGATCGTCGCCGGCCGCGAGGACCGGGCGCCGGCGATGATCGCCGCCCTCAACGCCGCCGGCGTCGACCTGACGCTCGAGGAGGTCGGCCCCCACGGCGTCCCCGGCCGGCCCCACGTCGCCGACGCGCTGGTGCGCAAGGGCGTCGTGCGCGACCGCGACCAGGCCTTCGCCGAGTGGCTCGCCGAGGGTCGCCCCGGCTACGTCGACCGCTACGCCGCCGACCTCGTCGAGGCGCTCGCCCTCGTGCGCGACGCCGGCGGGGTCGCCGTCCTCGCCCACCCCTGGGGCAGGGGCAGCCGGGACGCGCTGCCGCCCGAGGAGCTGGATCGCCTCGCCGGCCTCGGGCTCACCGGCATCGAGGTCGACCACCAGGACCATGTCGACCCCGACGTCCGCACCGAGCTCCGCGCGGCCGCCCGCGCCGCCGGGCTCGTCGTCACCGGGTCGAGCGACTACCACGGCACCGGCAAGACCGCCCACGACCTCGGCTCCCACACCACCGACCCAGCCGAGTACGAGCGCCTCACCCGTCACTAATACGCCGACCCGTCACAAATGCGCTGACCCGTCACTTGTACAAGTGACGGGTCAGCGCATGAGTGACGGGTCAGCGGCGGCCGAGGGACTGGGCGAGCTGGAGGGCGCGGTTCGGGACCAGCTTGGTGAGGCCGATGATCGCCTTGTACTGCGCGCCGGGGATCGAGTAGGTGCGGCCCTTGTCGTAGTCGGAGAGCGCCTTCTCGACCAGGAAGTCGGCGTCGAGCCACATGAACCCGTCGCCTCGCTCGACCTGCATCCGCTCGTGGAACTCGGTCTTGGTGAAGCCCGGGCACAGCGCCATGACGGTGATGCCCTGGGCGCGGTACTCGTTGGCCGCCCACTCGCTGAAGCTGTTCACGTAGGCCTTCGCCGCGGCGTAGGTGCCGCGGGGCAGGAACGCCGCCACGCTCGAGACGTTGACGACGCCGCCGCGGCCGCGGACCGTCATCGCGGTCAGCGCCGCGTGGCTGAGCCGCACCACGGCGGTGACCAGCACCTCGAGCATCAGCGCCTCGTCGTCGACCGGGTTGTCGAGGAAGCGCTTCTTCAGACCGAACCCGGCGTTGTTGACCAGCAGGTCGACGGGGGAGGAGTCGTCGCCGAGTCGGGCCTCGACACGCTCGAGCTGGTCGCGCTCGCCCAAGTCGGCCGCCAGCACCTCGACCTCGACACCGTGGTCGGCGCGCAGTGCCGCGGCCACCTCCTCGAGCCGGGCGGCGTCGCGGGCCACCAGCACCAGGTCGTGCCCGCGTGCGGGCGAGGTGGACGGCGAAGGTGTGACCGATGCCGGCGGTGGCGCCGGTGACGAGGGCGCGGTCGAGGTCATCGAGGCGGTGCAGCCAGGTCAGCCGCAAGTCTGGCAGGTCGCTGCGCCGCCGAGCTCGCCGGTCCGGCATGATGGTCCCGATCGACCACGCTCCACCACCCTCGGCGGTCGCCAACCAGAAGGGTGGCGTCGCCAAGACCACGAGCGTTGCCTCGATCGGGGCTGCCCTGGCCGAGCTCGGGCACTCCGTCCTGCTGGTCGACCTCGACCCGCAGGCGTGCCTCACGTTCTCGCTCGGCATCGACCCCGAGGACCTCGAGCTGTCGGTGCACCACGTGCTCACCAAGGGGCTCGACCCCACCGAGGTCATCGTCGAGACCGACGACGGCGTGGCGCTGCTGCCCGCCACCATCGAGCTGGCCCGCGCCGAGGCCGACCTGCTCACCCGCACCGGCCGCGAGCACGTGCTGCGCACGATGCTCGAGGACCTCGCGCGCCAAGGACGTGCACTACGACTGGGTCCTGCTCGACTGCCCACCGTCGCTGGGCGTGCTCACGGTGGCTGCGCTCACCGCCGCCGACGGCGTGCTGATCCCGCTGCAGTGCGAGACGCTGTCGCACCGCGGCGTCGGCCAGCTGCTCGACACCGTGCACGACGTCCGCCGCTTCACCAACCGCGACCTCGCGGTGTGGGGCGTGCTGCCCACGCTCTACGACGGCCGCACGACGCACGCCCGCACCGTGCTCGAGACGATCTCCGAGACCTACGACCTCGACGTCATCGAGCCGCCGATCCCGAAGACCATCAAGTTCGCCGAGGCGCCCGCGGCCGGACGCTCGATCCTCGCCACCAGCCGCCGCAGCAAGGGTGCGGCCGCCTACCGCGAGGTGGCCGCCAACCTCGCCGCCCGGGCCAGCGACCACCTCCCCCGAGGCGGTGGGCTCGTGAGCAAGCACCGCGCACCCGGCCCGGACGACGCCGCGCCCAGCCGACCCGGCCGCGCTACGGGCGCATCACCGTGCTGGGCGTCTCGGTGCTCACCACCGGCGATCGCGCCTGCTCGGCGGCGTCGGCGTGCTGCCGTCGGCGGCCGACCGACCGCGCGCGCCGCGACGGTCGCCGGGACACCGGCCCCGTCGAGCCGCCGTCGACCCCGTCGACGCTGCCGGGACCACCGTCGTGCCGGCCCGAGGTCCCCACCGCACGATGGCCTGCCGGCTCACCGAGACCGACCGGTCGAGTGCCGCGCAAGCCCGACCGAAGCCGCGCCAGGAGCCGGCGGGAGGATCGCTGGACGTGGCGCTGCCGAGCCGACTCCGGCGAGCGGCCGTCGGGTCGGTGTTCAGCGAGAGCAGGCAGCGGGTCTGGCTGGTCGAGGACGACGACCCGGTGCGAGCGCACCTACCTGCGTGTCGGGCAGCCTCGACCGACAACCTCGACCCCGGCACCTATCGAGGTCTACTCCCGCTCGGCGGACGCCATCGGCATCGACGACTCCGGCACCATGCAGTGGTTCGTGCGCTTCACGCAGGGGCCGACGGGTGCCGCGATCGGCTTCCACTACATCCCCATCGACGACGGCGAGCCGGTGCAGACCGAATCGCAGCTCGGCACGCCCGCAGTCGCACGGGTGCATCCGGCAGAAGCCGACCGACGCGAAGGCCATGTGGGACTTCGCCGACGATGGGCACGACCGTCGTCGTGACGGTCTAGCCCCTCAGCCGGTCGGTCAGTCGGTCAGTCGGACGTCGTCGAGCTGCCGGACGACGACCGCGCCCGACCCACCGCGACGGCGCCGCCGGCGGTTGCGGTTGCCGCGAGCCGCCGGAGCCGCCCGTGCGGACCTCCTGGCCCTCGCCGGCGGTGACGGCGTCGGCGGTGTCGGCGGAGCCGGAGCCGGAGCTGACGCTCTGGCCGCTGCGGGTGCGGGACCTGCTGCGGTCGCGGTTGCGGTCGCGCGAGCCGCCCCGGTCCGAGCCACCCCGGTCCGGCCACCGCGGTCCAGCGGCCGGAGCGGTCCGGCCGCTCCTTGCGCTCGACGGGCGCGGCGTCCTTGAGCCGGCCCTTGGTGCCCGGCGCGATCCCCTGGTCGTGGAGGAGGTGCTCGCTGGTCGAGTAGGTCTCCTGCGGCTCGTCGAACGGCAGGTCGAGCGCCTTGTTGATCATCTTCCAGCGGTGCAGGTCGGCCCAGTCGACGAAGGTGATCGCGATGCCCGACGCACCGGCGCGGCCGGTGCGGCCGATGCGGTGCACGTAGGTCTTGTCGTCCTCGGGGCAGGAGTAGTTGACGACGTGCGAGACGCCGGTGACGTCGATGCCGCGGGCGGCGACGTCGGTGGCCACGAGCACCTGCAGCTTGTTCTCGCGGAACCGGGTCATGGTCTTCTCGCGGGCCGCCTGCTGCATGTCGCCGTGCAGGGCGCCGGCCTTGAAGCCGCGCTCCTCCAGGTCGTCGGCCACCCGCTGCGCGGCGCGCTTGGTGCGGGTGAACACGATGAACTTGTCGGCGTCCTCGGACTGCAGGAGCCGGCCGATGATCTCGGGCTTGTCGAGGTCGTGGCACTGGTAGATGAACTGTGCCGTGAGCGGGCACCGTGGCGTTCTCGTAGGACGACTCCGCGCGGATGTTCATGGGGTGCCGCATGTGGGTGCGGGCCAGGGAGACGATCGCGGCCGGCATCGTGGCCGAGAACAGCATCGTCTGCCGGGTCTCCGGGGTCTGCTTGATCAGCCGCTCGACGTCGGGCAGGAAGCCGAGGTCGAGCATCTCGTCGGCCTCGTCGAGCACGAGGGCGTGCACGTGCGAGAGGTCGAGGGTGCGGCGGTTGGCCAGGTCGAGGAGGCGCCCGGGCGTGCCGACGACGATGTCGACGCCGGACTCGAGTGCCTCGAGCTGCGGCTCGTAGCCGACGCCGCCGTAGACGGTGAGGACCCGCAGGCCGCGGTCCGCGCCGGCGAGCTGGAGGTCGCTGGAGACCTGGAGTGCGAGCTCGCGGGTGGGAGCGACGACGAGCGCCTGCGGCTTGCCCTGCGGGATCTCGACGTAGTCGGGGTCCTTGGGCGCGATGCTGCGCTGCAGGATCGGGATGCCGAAGGCCAGGGTCTTGCCGGTGCCCGTGCGGGCCTGGCCGATCAGGTCGGTGCCCAGCAGGGCCACCGAGAGGGTCATCTCCTGGATGGCGAAGGGGGTGGTGATGCCGGCGCGGTCGAGCGCGTCGCAGATCTCGGGATGGACTCCGAGCTCACGGAAAAGTGGTGGTCAGCTGTCTTGTCGCTTTCTCATCGGTTCGGCCTCGCATGCTGACTTCGGCGAATCGATGCGGCCGAGGCGACCGCGCACATACGGGACGGCGGCTCAGGAGGGGGATCCCGGCGCGGCCGTCGGGGAGGAGTCTATCGGTAGGGTGCGGGCATGGCTGAATCCGCCGCGGACGCCGAGGACCTGGCTCTCGGCGACCCGGCCTACCGCGACGCCGTGGTCGACCTCCTCGGGGTGATCTCCTATGGCGAGATCTCGGCGTTCGACCGGCTCGCCGAGGACGCGAAGCTTGCGCCACCCTGCAGGACAGGGTGGCGCTCGCGACGATGGCGTCGGGGGAGTTCGCCAAGGTCGAGCCGATCCACGACCGGATCCGCGCGCTCGGTGCCGACCCGTTCGAGGCGATGGCGCCGTTCCGGGTCCGCGCTCGACGCCTTCCACCGCCACACGGCGCCGGCGGACTGGCTCGAGGGCCTGGTGAAGGCCTTCGTCGGAGACGGCCTGGCCGACGACTTCTACCGCGAGATCGCCGCTTCCTCGACCCCACCACCCGCGACCTCGTGGTCAGCTCGCTCGACGACACCGGCCACGCGTCGTTCGTCGTCGGGCGGGTCCGCGAGGTGATCGCCGCCGACCCGGCGGTCGCCGGTCGTCTCGCGCTGTGGGGTCGCCGCCTCATGGGCGAGGCGCTCACCCAGGCACAGCGGGTCGCGGCCGACCGTGACTCGCTCACCGCCCTGCTCACCGGCGGCATCGACCGCCCCGGCCTCGACCTGGCGGCACTCGGCCGGATGTTCACCCGCCTCACCGACCGCCACCTCGAGCGGATGGCCGAGCTCGGCCTCGACGCGTAGCGCTGGTAGCTCGACGGTGGCGAGCGCTCAGCCGTCCTGAAGCCGACGGCCGCCGGCGCGACGCCGCCGCCGATCTCGACGTAGGCGAGCCGGTCGGCGGGCACGATGACCCGGCGGCCCTTGCTGTCGCGCAGCGAGAGCACTCCACCGTCGGAGAGGGCCTCGGTCGACCTGGCGTTCCACGTCCTCGGGGGTCTCGTCGCTGTCGAGGGTGACCTCGCGGGGGGCGTGCTGCACGCCGATCTTGACCTCCACGGTCCTGGCTCCTTCTGGGGTTCGGCTGTCAGTGGTCGTCGGTGAGCGGGTACCCGGCGATGCCGCGCCAGGCGAGTCCGGAGACCAGCGCCTTGGCCTGGTCGCGGTTGAGTCCGCCTTCTCCGACATCCAGTAGCGGGCGCTCACCTGCGCCATTCCTACCAGCGAGACCGCGAGAAGCCGGGAGTCCGCGGAGGGCAGCCCGGTGTCGTCGTGGATGACGTCGGCGATCGCCACCGCGCACTCGGAGGTGACCCGGTCGACGTGCGGTCCGGACGGCGGGCTCGCTGGTGAGATCGGACTCGAAGACCAGCCGGAACGCCCCGGTGTCGGCGACGTAGTCGTAGAAGGCGGCGATCGCCGCGGCCACGCGCTGCTTGTTGTCGGTGGTGGAGGCCAGGGCGTCGCCGGCAGTTGTCGATGATGGAGTCGCACGAGGCGTCGAGCAGCGCGAGGTAGAGCTCGAGCTTGCCGGGGAAGTGCTGGTAGAGCACCGGCTTCGACACCCCGGCACGCTCGGCGATGTCGTCCATCGCCGCCGCGTGGTAGCCCTGGGCGACGAAGACCTCGAGCGCCGATTCGAGCAGCTGGGTGCGCCGCTGGCGGCGCGGGAGCCGGCCGCCGCGGGGGCGCTCCTCGCGCTGCCCGTCGCGGACGCCGACGTCGTAGGGAGTCCTGGCCACGTCGCGAGCCTATAGGGCGTCCGGATCGCGGAACCGCGCCCGCGCCGCTCGGCCGGGTGCCGGGAACAATGGAGGGCCCGGTCGTCGTTCTGCCCCCAGAACGCCCCGCAGACCCATCGCAGTTCCCCTGCCCCAGGAGATGACTTCCGTGAGCCTTCCCCCGCTGGTCGAGCCGGCCGACGAGCTGAGCATCGACGAGGTACGCCGCTACAGCCGGCACCTCATCATCCCCGACGTCGGCATGACGGGGCAGAAGCGGCTGAAGAACGCCAAGGTGCTGGTGATCGGCGCCGGCGGTCTCGGCAGCCCCGCACTGCTCTACCTCGCCGCGGCGGGCGTCGGCACGCTCGGCATCGTCGACTTCGACGAGGTCGACGAGTCCAACCTGCAGCGCCAGATCATCCACGGGCAGTCCGACATCGGCCGGCCCAAGGCCGAGTCGGCCCGTGACGCGGTCCTCGAGTCCAACCCCTACGTGAACGTCGTCGTGCACGCCGAGCGGCTCGACAACGACAACGTGGCGGAGATCTTCGCGGGCTACGACCTCATCGTCGACGGCACCGACAACTTCGCCACCCGCTACATGGTCAACGACGCCGCCTACTTCGCCGGCATCCCGTACGTGTGGGGGTCGATCTACCGCTTCGACGGGCAGGCCTCGGTGTTCTGGCCGCAGTCCGGCCCCGACGCGCCGTGCTACCGCTGCCTCTACCCCGAGCCGCCGCCGCCGGGCATGGTGCCGAGCTGCGCCGAGGGCGGCGTCCTGGGCGTGCTGTGCGCGAGCATCGGCTCGATCCAGGTCAACGAAGCGATCAAGGTGCTCACCGGCATCGGCGACCCCGCCGTCGGTCGCCTGGTCATCTACGACGCCCTCGAGCTGGAGTGGCGCAAGCTGAGGGTGCGCAAGGACCCCGACTGCGCCCTGTGCGGGGAGAACCCGACGGTCACCGGCCTCATCGACTACGACGCCTTCTGCGGCGCAGTCTCCGAGGAGGCGGCCGACGCCGCCGCGGGGTCGACGATCTCGGTCGTGCAGCTGGAGCACATGCTGAAGGAGCGGGAGGAGGGCACCCGCGACTTCGTGCTGGTCGACGTGCGCGAGCCCAACGAGTACGAGATCAACAAGATCCCGGGCTCGGTCCTGATCCCGAAGGGCGAGTTCCTCAACGGCTCGGCCCTGGAGAAGCTGCCCGCCGACAAGCAGGTCGTCATGCACTGCAAGGCCGGGACCCGCTCGGCCGAGACGCTGGCGATCGTCAAGGGCGCGGGGTACGCCGACGCCGTCCACGTGGGCGGCGGCGTGGTGGCCTGGGTCAACCAGATCGACCCCAGCCAGCCGTCGTACTGACGGCGCGGCCGACGCCCCGGGAAACGGGCGGCTTCGGCAGCGCCCGGAGCAGCAGCGAGGCCTCGCCGGGCCCCGGGCGTAACCCGTAGGGGTGCTGCCTCGTTGATCCTCCGACCGCAGCGCCGACCGCTCGGAGTCGGCGCGTCAACGGGAGGATTTCACATGCGCACCATCTCGACCTCGCGCCGCCACCTCGGCCGGGTCCTGTCCATCCTCGTCATCGCGCTGGCCATGGCGCTGGTGGCAGGGGCGCCGGCCGACGCCGCCAAGGGCGGCAACGGCAAGGGCAAGAACAAGGCAGCCGCGGCCTGGGCGCCGGCCGACACCGCCACGATCACGCCCGGTGTCCAGATGTTCACCGACGGGGCCCAGTGCACCGGCAACTTCGTCTTCACCGACGGCGCCGCCAACGTCTACGTCGGCTATGCCGCTCACTGCGCGGGCACCGGCGAGGCCACCGACACCAACGGCTGTGACGCCGGCTCGCTCCCGCTCGGCACTCGCGTGGAGTTCGAGCGCAACGGCGGCTTCGTCAACGGCGGCACCTCGGTCGGCAGCGGCACGCTCGTCTACTCGTCGTGGTTGAGCATGCAGCAGCGCAACGAGACCGACCCGAACACCTGCGACTACAACGACTTCGCGCTCGTGAAGGTCGACGCCGACGACGTCGCCAAGGTCAACCCGAGCGTCCCGTTCTGGGGCGGCCCGGTCGGTCTCGAGAGCAACGGCACCACGGTCGGCGAGGACGTGTACTCCTACGGCAACTCCATCCTCCGCGGTGGCGTCGAGCTGCTCTCCCCCAAGCAGGGCAGCAGCGTCGGCACCGCCGGTGACGGCTGGACCCACGACGTCTACACCGTGACCCCGGGCATCCCCGGTGACTCCGGCAGCGCCTTCCTCGATGCCGACGGCAACGCCCTGGGCACGCTCTCCACCGTTCAGCTGGCCCCGCTCGCGGGCTCGAACGGCGTCAGCGACCTGAGCCACGAGCTGGCGTACGCCCAGCAGAGCTCCGGCATCGCCGGGCTCCAGCTGGTGCCGGGCACCGAGCCCTTCAGCCCGCTCATCTGACCAGCACCGCACGCGCGACAGGCCCCGTCCTCCCGGAGCGGACGGGGCCTGTCGCGGTTTTCGTATCCTCGGCTCCGTGGTGCGCGCCGACGACGACTTCGTGGAGCGGGTGCTCACGATCGTCGAGGCGATCCCGGTCGGCCGCGTCACCACCTACGGCGCCATCGCCGACGTCGTCGGTAGCGGGCCGCGACTGATCGGCAACGTCATGGCTCGCCACGGCGGGCCGGTGCCGTGGTGGCGTGTGGTCCGCGCCGACGGCTCGCTCCCGCCCAGTCACCAGGACGGCGCCTGCGGCGCCTACCTCGAGGAGGGGACCCCGCTGAGCCAGTCAGGCGGCAGGGTCGACCTGGCCGCGGCCTTCTGGTCGCCGACCGAGCCGGCTCAGCGCAGCCGACCCACGTAGACCGAGGCGCGGCGCAGCTCCACGACGCGGCGCTCCCACGTGATGCCCACCAGCGTCAGCGCGGTGCCCGCGAGGCCGATCGCCACCCACTGCGGCGTCTGCACGGCGTACGGCGCGAGCTCCAGCAGCGCCAGCGCCGCCCCGACCCCCGCACCCACCAGCAGCGGTGCACTCCACCGCATCGTGGCGCCGGCCAGGGCCAGCGCGAGGCACGCCGCGCCGAGCAGCAGGGCGCGCAGCGACACCGGGTCGGTGGCGACCAGCCGCAGCAGCGAGGGTGTCGTGGCGAGCAGGAGGCCGGGCACGAGCAGGGCGGTCGGCGTCCGCGGGTCGCGCCACAGCCGCAGCAGTGCGACGCCGACGAGGGCGAGCGCCGGCGGCAGGGTGTAGGCCTCCGGTGCCACCACGCCGGCATCGGCGAGCCGGACCCACAGCGCCAGCGTCAGCACGGCGGTGCCGGCCCAGCCGACCTCGCGGCGGTGCGGGTGCACCAGCGCGATCAGTGAGAGCAGCGCGCCGGCCAGTGTGAGGTGGATCGACGCCGACAGCAGGACGTCGTCGGCGGCGAGCACCGCGACCGTGAGCGAGGCCGACGCCGCGCCGAGGGACGGGATCTCGGTGACGGGCTGCGGTCGGAGCAGCGACAGCGCGGCCGCCGAGAGCAGCACGGGGACGCCGAGCACCGCGACGTCGAGGTCCAGCACCGCGCCGCCGGACCACACGACGCCGGCGGCGGCGAGGGGAAGGAGGGCGGCGCCGACGGCCCGGCTCACCGGGTCGCGGCCGGCCTGCTGGCCGGCGACGGCCAGGGCGGTCAGCAGTCCGGTGGTCGCCAGCAGCAGCACGTCGGAGGGGTGGGCGGTCAGCAGCGCGCCGCCGGCCACCGCGATCGCGCCGACGAGGCGCAGCGATCCGGCGTCGCGTCCGACCACGCCGGCGGCGGCGTAGCCGATCGCGACGGTGCACAGCCCGGCCGTCACGGTCCACAGGGGCACCGGGTGGAGGGCGAGCGTCGCGACGCCGCCGAGCGCGAGCACCACGACCGCCTCGGTGAGCAGACGCCGGCTCCGCGCGAGGGCGGCCGGCGCGCCCAGCAGCACCACCAGCGTGGCGAGCACGAGCCCCGGGTGCGCCGCCGGGCTGGCGTCGTCGAGCCGCAGCGCGGTGCCGGGGGTCAGCGTGCGGAGCGCGGCCTCGCCGAGGAGCACGACCAGCAGCAGGGCGGAGGGGGTCAGCGAGAGAGCCGCGGGCACCAGAGCGGTGATCGGCCGAGTCCGCGCGACGAGCACCAGCACGGCCAGCCAGACCAGGCCCGCGGCGAGGCTCGCGAGGCCGACCGCGGTGGCGCCCTCGTCGAGGACCGGGAGCGCCAGCAGGACCCGTGGTGGCGCTGGCCGCGGCAGCGAGCGCGAGGTCGCCGACCACCCGGTCGAGTCCGGGCAGCAGCGCCAGTGCCGCCAGCAGCAGGGCGCAGACAGCCAGGGCCCAGCCGGGTCCCTCGACCCACACCGTGGTGACGGTGGGGTGGCTGACCTCGCCGAGCTGTGCGAGGGCGAGGGCGGCGACGCCGACCCAGCAGGCCGCGGCCGTCACCGCCGCGGAGCCGGCCACCACCAGCAGCCGCAGGTGGCGGGCGAGGACGGCCACCACCGCGAACCCGGCGATGCCGGTCAGGCCGGTGGCGAGCGGCGCAGCCGTGAGCTCCTGGACCCCGACCAGGACCAGCACCAGCCCGAGGACGGCGGCGAGCTGCGGCGCCACGAGCCGGCGCTCGAGCGCGAGCACCCCGGCGGACGACGCCCCGAGCGCCAGGCCGACGAGCACGAGCAGCACCGCCGGGTCGGCGTCGCCGAGCCAGCCGGCGTTCTCCGCCCCGAGCACGTCGAGCGTGACGAGCCCCAGCGCCACGGTCACCACCGACTCCGCCGCCACCACCAGGCCGCGGTGGTGCAGCCGCGGCGACACCGCCAGCCCGAGCCCGGTGAGGCTCACGAGCACCGCCGTCCGGCCACCGACCCCCAACCACGACCAGGCCACGGCGAGGAAGATCACGGCCGCGACGAGGAGACACAGCGCTCCGGTGGCGAGCAGGATCGCCGGCACCGACGACGTGCGCACCCCCGACCGCGACGACGGCGTCGGCGGCGTCGGGGCGAGCGGCGGTGCGGTCAGCGCCGGGGCCGCCGGGGCCGCGGGGCCGCAGCGGGAGCAGGCGACGGCACCGGTTCCGCCCGGAGCTGCCCGGCGAGGGCGTCGGCGTGGGCGAGCACGCCGAACAACCGGCCCGCGAGTGGGCCGGTGAGGACGACGCCGCAGTCGCGGCAGTCGGGACGACCGGGGACGAGCGCGGCGCGGCACGAGACACACACCCGCTGGTCGGCGTAGGTGAACATGCGAGCAGTAGACCGCCGGGCGGGGGCCTCCGGGATCCGAGCCGCCACTCACCCGCGCTGAGTATCGGTACTCGGATGCCCGTCGGTCATCCACAGCGACCTGCCGTTCCTGTGGAGATCGCCGGTGGAACTGTGGAGGGTGCCGGGTCGTCTCGGTGGATATCCGGTGGAACCACCGGAATGTCGGCGCAAACCCTTGCGCGGAGGATCGCCGCGGGCATAGAACTCTCCTCACGCAAACCCTTCGGGGGGCGCGGGACGACTCGGAGACGAGGGTCCGCACGGAGGCAGTTCCGGTTCGCCGGAGCGGCCGCCGCCGCAGCCAGGTGACGTGGCTCGCGGGGACCGGAGGAACCGAGACGTCGATCGGAGACGTCACCGAACCGGTCACCAGGAGGGCCCTTGCGACTCATACTCGCGAGGGCCCTTCGTCTGTCCCCACCACCCGCCGGCCCGGTCAGCCCCGCTCGGTTCGAGCTGCGCGGGCGCCGTCCGTGGACGCCGTCGCGACGGCAGGGCCCGGAGCCGCGAGACTGGGGGTGTGGTGCTCTACCGCGTCCTGCACGCCGTCGTCCCGCCGCTCGCGCGGGCGGTGTGGCGCCCGACCGTCCGCGGGCTGCACCACCTGCCGCGGACCGGCGGGGTGCTGCTCGCCAGCAACCACCTCAGCTTCGCGGACTCGATCGTCATCCCGGTCGTGGCGCCACGCAAGGTGGTGTTCCTCGCCAAGTCCGACTACTTCGAGGGCACGGGTCTCAAGGGCGCGGTGTCCCGGGCCTGGTTCGAGGGTCTCGGCATGCTCCCGGTCGATCGGGACGACTCCCGGGCGGCCCTCGCCAGCCTCGACACCGCCCTGGACGTGCTGGGCCGGGGGGAGGCCTTCGGCATCTACCCCGAGGGCACCCGGTCCCGTGACGGCCGGCTCTATCGGGGCCGCACCGGCGTCGCCCACCTCGCCCTCACCGCGGGCGTGCCGATCGTCCCCGTCGGTCTCGTCGGCACCGACCGGCTCCAGCCCGTCGGTGCGAGGCTGCCGAGGCTGGTCGAGGTGACCGTCGCCTTCGGCGAGCCGATCACGGTCGGTGACCGCTTCGACGGAGTGCCGGCCGGTCGGGCCCGGCGGCAGCTGACCGACGAGGTGATGACGGCGATCGCCGCGCTCTCGGGCCAGGAGCCGGCCGGCGTCTACAACGAGCGGCCACCGGACGCCTGAGGTCGGCTCGGCGCACATGCGCTCCGGGCCGTCTCCCGGAGACCGCTCGGGAGTCGATCGTCCCACCCTTCGGACGGTTTGCGCCCGATTGTCCGCTTCTCGCACAAAGGGCGCTCGAGCCTGACACGGTGACGCCGGTCGGAGGATTGTCCGACAATCTCGGGACCGCCGGATCCCCACGAGAAACTGGAGCTCTTCTGTGAGACGAATGCGAACCCTGGCGTCCTGGAGCGGCCTGGCCGTCCTCGCTGCCGCACTGGCTATTCCGGTGACCGCGGAGGCGGCTCCCACCGAGCCCGACCCGGCCGCCGGCACCTCCGAGGCCAGCGGCCGTGGTCCCAGCACCGCCGCCTCGGCGAGCAAGGCCGGGCGTGCCGAGGTCGTGCGTCGGGCGGCGGCCGCCCCCCCGGTGGCCGACCCCATCGCGATGCCGACGTCCTACCCGTACCAGCCCAACCTGCGCTTCTACCGCGACAACCCGGACGACGCCGCGACATTCGCCGGTCTGCACAGCCACGCCGACCTCGCACCGAAGCTCACCGAGTGGATGGAGGAGCAGCGACCGCATCTCGACCCAGGTCATCGGGCAATCGACGGCCGGCCGTGACCTCTACCTGGTCACCGTCACCGCGCCCGAGCGCGCCGAGGACACCGCCCAGCAGATCGGCGTGGCGCGAGAAGCTGCGCACGACCCGGCCGGCGCCGCCGCCGACACCGAGGCTGCTCTCGCAGTACAAGACGCCGGTGTGGTTCAGCGCCAACATCCACGGCAACGAGTGGGAGGGCACCGACGGCGCGATGGACTACATCGAGTGGCTCGTCGACTCGCCGCTCTCGCGAGGTCGGCAGCATCCTGCGCAACAACCGCCTGTACTTCTCGCTGACTCTCAACCCCGACGGCCGCACGATCGCGACCCGCGCGACCACCCTCGGGCTTCGACGCGAACCGCGACATGATCACCAACATCACGCCCGAGTCGCGCGTCGTTCGTGCGCACCGCGCAGGCGATCCAGCCGGTCTACAGCGCCGACCTCCACGGCTACACGGGAGTGCTCCAGGTCGAGCCCTGCGGCCCGCCGCACGGCACGAACTACGAGTACGACCTCTACATCCCGCACAACTACGCGATAGCGCTCAAGGTCGAGCAGGACGTCGTCGAGCGCGAACATCCCGGGCAACACCTACCGCAACTCGGACCGGCCAGGTGGTCCACGAGCAACACCGGCCCGACACCGCGCACATCAAGATCCCCTACCGCGACACCCCGTCCGGCTGGGACGACTTCCCGCCGATCTTCACCGCGCAGTACGCCGCCTTCTACGGCGCCGCCTCGACGACGGTCGAGCTGCCGCTGACGCCGCAACGCGGCCGGCGGCCGCCAGATCGCCGGCCAACGCCGCGGTCAACCGGGCGGTCGCGCGCAGCAGACCATCGACGAGCATGGTCGAGTACATGACCAACACGACCAACGCCCGCGAGATGCTGCTCAACCAGATCGAGGTGTTCCGTCGCGGCGTCGCGGGCGAGGCCAAGGTCCAGGTGACCACCGCGAACGTCGCCGGCGTCCCCGGCCCCGACGCAGTGGAAGCCGCTCTGGGACGTCGTCGACGACCAGGAGCCCGGTCACCCTGCCGCGCGCCTACGTCATCCCGGTCGGCGACGACCAGCGCTCGGCCAGCGACGCCAGCCCGGCTCGTCGAGCAGCTGCTCTTCCACGACATCGAGGTCGGCAGGCTCGACCGCGCCCGCCACGGTCGGCGGGACGACCTACCCGGCCGGCTCCTACGTCGTCGACCTGCACCAGCCGCTGCGCGGCCTGGCCAACTCGCTGCTCGACCTCGGTGAGGACATCTCGCGACAAGGTGCCGTCGATGTACGACATCTCGGCCTGGAGCCTCGCTACCTGTGGGGCGCCACCGTCGACAAGGTCGGGCTCACGACCGACGCCGCCGATCGGCGCGGTCGACGCCGGTCACCGAGCCGTCGCCGAACGCCGCGATGCCCGAGGTCGGGCTACCTGACCTTCGACGTCGCCGGTGTCTCCGACTTCGCCGCCGCTCAACGCTCTGCTCGAGGACGACGTCGCGGTCTCGATGCTCGACGACGGCTCCGTCGTCGTCGCGGACGACGACCGGGACGCCGTGGCCGCGCGTCGCCGACGAGTTCGACATCGCGGTCGCCGAGGCCACCGCAGGACGACCTCGACGCGCTCGACGACGAGGCGACCAAGGGCCTCACGCGACCTCAACGTCGGCTACGTCGGCAACCAGGACGACCGGCTGTCGCTCGCCGAGCTCGGCTTCGACGACCTGACGCCGCTCACCGCGACCGGCGTCAACGCCAACCCGGCGCTGCTCGACGACGTCGACGTGCTGTGGGTCGGCGACGTCGTTCAACCTCAGCGTCGGCCGCCCGGCGCGACCGCCGTGCAGGCGTTCGTCGACGTCGGGTCGCTCCATCGTCGGACGCACCAACCAGGCGTTCAACGCCGCGGTGACCTACGGCCTGCTGTCCGGCACGGCCAACGCCGGCAACGGCTCCGGCAACGGCATCGTCGACGTCGACACCCCGGCGGACTCGGTGCTGGCGCCGTACGCCCAGGACGCAGCTCGTTCATCTACCCGGCCTACTGGTTCACGGTGCCGTCGGACGTCGAGGTCGCGCAGCCCTACGGCACGCCCGACCCGCTGCTCGCCGGTCACTGGCGTGCCGGCACCAGCCGGGCAACCCGCTGCCGAACGGCCCGGCCAACGCCGCGGGTCAGCCCGCAGTGGTCTCGAACGAGGTCGCCTCGGGTGCCCGGACGGTCGTGTTCGGCACCGCTCCGGTCTACCGCACCCACACCAAGGGCGGCCTGAGCCAGGCGGCCCGTGCGCTGCACTGGGCGGGACCGGCCGGGCCCGAGGTGGTCGCGCCGGAGGCGCCGCCCGCCGCGACGTCGGTGGCGATGTCCGCCGACAGCCCGGTCACCTATCCGGCCGACGTCGTCCTCGACGTCACCGTCTCCTCCGAAGGCGGAACGCCCTCCGGCGAGGTCGCGATCCTCGACGAGGCAGACAACGAGGTCGCCACCGCCACGCTGGACGGCGCCGGCGGCGCGGTCGTCCCGGTGGAGGGCGTGCGGCCCGGTGCCCACACCTTCACCGCGGTCTTCACCCCCGACTCGGAGGCCTTCGCGGGCTCGACGAGCGAGGCGGTCCCGGTGCGGGTCTACCGAGCACCCTCGACGGTGGAGATCGACCGGACCGGCACCGACGGACGGCGCGTGACCTTCTCGGTCACGCTGACCATCCCGGACCTGCCGAGCATCGGCACGGTGCGCATCGCCGACCGCGGCACGTTCGTGCGGACGATGAACTTCGGGGGCCGCAACCCGACCCGCACGGTGACGCTGTCGCTCGCGCGCGGACGCCACGTCATCCGGGCCGTGTTCATGGGCACCGCGGAGGCGCAGGGCAGCAAGTCGGACGCGCTGGAGTTCATCCTGCGGTGACGCGCAGCGCGTGAGACAGCCGGCGGGCGTGGGACGGGGGAGACCCCGGCCCGCGCCCGCCGGTCCGTCCGGCGGTGCCGGTGTCGTGCCGGTGTCGTGCCGGTGTCGTGTCGGCGCCGGGTGGTTGGCTGGTCCGGTGAGCAGCCCCGCCTACCGTCTCCTCCGACCGGACGCCGCCGTCGCGGTGCCCGTGCTCGACGAGCAGCAGCGGGCGGTCGTCGACCACCGCGACGGCCCGCTGCTGGTGCTGGCCGGCCCCGGCACCGGCAAGACCACCACGCTGGTCGAGGCCGTGGTCGCCCGCATCGAGGAGGGCGTGCCCCCCGACCAGATCCTCGCCCTCACCTTCTCCCGCAAGGCCGCCGAGCAGCTGCGCGACCGGGTCACCGCCCGGCTCGGACGCACCCTCACCACCGGCCTGTGCGCCACGTTCCACTCCTTCGCCTACTCCCTGGTGCGGCACTACGCCCCGGCCGAGATCTACGCCGCCCCGCTGCGGCTGCTGTCCGCCCCCGAGCAGGACGTCGTGCTGCGCGAGCTGCTCACCGACCACCCCGAGTCGGTCCGGTGGCCGCAGTCGCTCGGCCGCGCCCTCGGCACCCGCGGCTTCGCCCGCGAGGTGAACGCCGTCCTCTCCCGCGCCCGGGAGAAGGGGCACGACGGCGCCGAGCTGCGCGTGCTGGGCGAGCAGCACGGCGCCCCCGAGCTGGTCGCCGCCGGCCTGTTCCTCGACCAGTACCTCGACACCCTCGACTCGGTGGGCGCCACCGACTACGCCGACCTGATCCGGCGCAGCGTGATCGAGGCGGCCGAGCACCGCGACGAGCTGCGGGCGCGGTTCCGCCACGTGTTCGTCGACGAGTACCAGGACACCGACCCCGGTCAGGTGGCCCTGCTGCGCCAGCTCGCCGGCGACGGCCGCGACCTCGTCGTCGTCGGCGACCCGCACCAGTCGATCTACGGCTTCCGGGGTGCCGAGGTGCGCGGCATCCTCGACTTCCCCTCCGCCTTCCCGCGCTCCGACGGCCGGCCGGCCGACGTCGTCGCGCTGCGCACCACGCGACGCTTCGGCACCCGCGTCCTCGTGGCCTCGCAGCGGGTGGCCGGGCGGCTCTCGCTGCCGGGGTCCATCCCGCCCGAGGCCCGGGAGGCCTTCCTGCACCCGGTCACCGAGGCCGAGGGCGAGGGGCGGGTCGTCGTCCGCACCTTCGACACCGAGCGGTCCGAGGCCGAGCACCTCGCCGACCTGTTGCGTCGTGCCCACCTCGAGGACGGCGTGGCCTGGGACGAGATGGCGGTGCTGGTGCGGTCCGGGCGCACGTCGATCCCGCCGCTGCGGCGGGCCCTGGGGGCGGCGGGTGTGCCGGTCGAGGTCACCTCCGACGAGGTGCCGCTGGTGCGCGACCCCGCCGTGCTCCCGCTGCTCGAGGCGCTGCGCGCCGTCGTCAACCTCGACAACGACGACGTCGACCACGTCGACCACGTGCACTCCTCGCGAGCCGAGGCGCTGCTGCTGAGCCCGCTGGGCGGGCTCGACGCCGGCGACCTGCGGCGGCTGGGCCGCGCACTGCGGCAGCGCGCCAAGGCCGAGGCCCAGCACGCCGACCGGCCGCCCCCGCCCTCGGCCGACCTGGTGCGGCGGGCCGTCGTCCAGCACGGGTTCCTCGACGGCCTGGCCGGCGGCGAGGAGGTGGCGCGGGCCACCGCGCTCGCCGGCCTGCTGGCCCGCGGCCGCGCCGCCCTCGACGCCGGCTCGTCGGCCGAGGAGGTGCTGTGGCTGCTCTGGTCGGGCACCGGGTGGCCCGAGCGGCTCCGCCACGCCACCGAGGCCGGCGGCGGCGCCGCCCGGCACGCCCACCGCGACCTCGACTCCATCTGCGCGCTGTTCGAGGTGGTGGGCCGGGCCGAGCAGCAGCGGGTGCACCTCGGCGTCGCCGACCTGCTCGCCACCCTCACCGCGCAGCAGATCCCGGCCGACACCCTCGCCGAGCGCGGCGCCCGGGGGGCCGCGGTGCGGCTGCTCACCGCCCACCGCGCCAAGGGTCTGGAGTGGCGGCTCGTCGTCGTGGCCCACGTGCAGCAGGAGGCGTGGCCCGACCTGCGGCGCCGGGCCTCGCTGCTCCAGCCCGACCGGATCGGCACCGACGGGCTGGTCGCGCCGATCACCGCGCGCGAGCTGCTCCTGGAGGAGCGGCGGCTGTTCTACGTCGCGTGCACCCGGGCCCGGGAGCGGCTCGTCGTCACCGCCGTCCGCTCACCCGACGACGACGGCGA
Organism: uncultured Actinomycetota bacterium; assembly: GCA_963845795.1. Classification (GTDB taxonomy): domain Bacteria; phylum Actinomycetota; class Actinomycetes; order Propionibacteriales; family Nocardioidaceae; genus Nocardioides. Next base: position 53,101 of record CAWJTG010000009.1, read on the forward strand.
GCAGCCCTCCCGGTTCCTCGACGAGCTCGAGCTGAGCGTCGAGCACGTCGTCGGCCGGCCCGCCCGGCCGCTCTCCACCGCCGGCATCGTGGCCGAGCTGCGCCGCCGGGTCGCCGACCCGGCCACCCCCGAGCCCGTGCGCCGCGCCGCCGCCCGCCGCCTGGCGCGGCTCGCCGGAGCCACCGCGGGCCGCCGCCGGCTGGTGCCGCAGGCCGACCCCTCCACCTGGTGGGGCACCCGCGCCGCCACGTCCTCCACCGAGCCGCTGCGCTCGGCCGACCAGCCGGTCCCGATCTCGGCCAGCCTGCTCGAGTCGGTCGGCGAGTGCCCGACCCGCTGGTTCCTCGAGCGGGAGGCGGGCGGGTCCTCGCGGGCGCACCAGGCGGTCAACCTCGGCGAGATCCTCCACGCCCTCGCCGACCGGGTCGCGCACGGCGAGCTGCGAGCTCGCCGTCGACGCGCTGATGGCGCACGTCGACGAGGTGTGGGACCGCCTGGAGTTCCGCACCCCGTGGTCCCGGGCGCGCGAGCACGAGCGGGTGCGCGCCGCCCTCGCCCGGTTCGTGCGGTGGCACGCCGGCAACGCGCGGGACGGTGCTCGCCACCGAGCAGCGGTTCTCCGCCGTGGTCACGGTGCCCGACGGCGCGGCGGGGAGGTCGCCGTCCGGCTCACCGGGTCGGCCGACCGACTCGAGCTCGACGCCGAGGGGCAGGTCGTCGTGGTCGACCTCAAGACCGGCCGCGGCAAGCCCACCGACAAGGGTCGGTCACCCAGCACGTGCAGCTCGGGCTCTACCAGTACGCCGTCGACTCCGGCGCGGTCGACGACCTCGTCGGCGACCGCGGGCCGGCCGCCGCCGGGGGCGCCGAGCTGGTGCAGCTCGGCATCCTCGACGACGCCGAGACCGCCGTCGTGCAGCGGCAGGACGTGCCGCAGCCCGACGGCCCCGAGCGGCCGGCGCTGCGCGAGCGGATCGGCCACGCTGCCCGGCTGCTGCGCGACGGAGTCGTTCCCCGCCTCGGCCGGCCAGCAGTGCCGCGACTGCTCCTTCAGCCTCGATCTGCCCGGTCAAGGGCGCAGGGTCGGTGACCGGGCCGTGACCCTCATCGAGCCACGCTCCCTCGACACCCCGGCCGACCTCGCCGCCGCGATGGGCATCGTCCTACCCGCCCAGCGACCAGCAGTGGGAGGCGATCCGGGCGCCGCTCGCGCCCGCGGTCGTCATCGCCGGGGCGGGCTCCGGCAAGACCACGCTGATGGCGGCGCGGGTGGTCTACCTCGTGCTCACCGGCCAGGTGCGTCCCGAGGAGGTGCTGGGGCTCACCTTCACCACCAAGGCCGCCAGCGAGCTGCGCCGCAAGATCCGCGACGCCCTGGTGGCCGCGGGCGTGCTGCCGCGCGGCGGGCGTCGTCCGGCGACCCCGACGACGAGCCGCTCGAGCCCACGGTCGCCACCTACAACGCCTACGCCGCCACGCTCCTCACCGAGCACGGACTGCGCATCGGCCACGAGCCCGACACCCGCGTGGTCACCGACGCCGCCCGCTACCAGCTGGGCGCCCGCGTCGTCGCCCGGTTCACCGGCGAGGTCGCGCCACCTCACCGACCACCCCGAGACCGCCATCCAGAACCTGCTCGCCCTCGACGGCGCGATGAGCGAGCACCTGGTGGGCATCGACGACGTGCGCGGCGCTCGACGCCGAGGCCCGCGTCGGGTTCGTGCGAGCGCTCGAGGAGGAGGTCGCCGGCAAGAACCGCACCACCTACCGCGAGCCGTGCGAGAAGGCGATCTTCGCGATCGACCGCCGCGCCGAGCTGCTCGCACCTGGTGCGCGACTACCGCCGGCTCAAGCGCGAGCTCGGGCTGATGGACTTCTCCGACCAGATCGAGCTCGGCGCCCGGCTCGCGCGCGAGCAGCCCGAGGTCGGCGCGGCCGAGCGCGAGCGGTTCCGGGTGGTGCTGCTCGACGAGTACCAGGACACCTCGGTGGCCCAGGCCGTGATGCTGTCGCGGCTGTTCGGCAGGCGGGCACGCCGTCATGGCGGTCGGCGACCCCAACCAGGCCATCTACGGCTGGCGGGGCGCGTCGGTCTCCAACATCCTCGAGTTCGGCGCGGCCTTCCCCGCGCCGTCGGGCGAGCCCGGGCTGCACCACCTCACGGTCAGCCGCCGCTCCGACCGGCGCATCCTCGAGGTCGCCAACCGAGCTCGCGCAGCCGCTGTACGACGAGATGCCGCAGGTCGAGCCGCTCGAGCCGGCTCCCACGCGCGGGGAGGGCGTCGTCAGCACGGGCGTGCACGAGACCCACGCCGACGAGCTGCGCCTGGCTCACCAGTGCCGTCGACGACGCCCACACCGGCGACGACGGCGGCCGCTGGTCCGACATCGCGGTGCTCACCCGCGACAACGCGCACGCCGAGGACGTCTTCGACGCGCTCACCGCCGCCGGGATCCCGGTCGAGATCGTCGGCCTCTCCGGGCTGCTGCGGCTGCCGGAGGTGGCCGAGGTCGTCGCGACCCTCCGGCTGCTCCACGACGTCACCGCCAACGCCGCGCATGCTCACCCTCCTCACCGGCCCCCGGTGGGCGGTCGGCCCGCGCGACCTGCGGCTGCTGGCCAGGCGCGCCCAGCAGATCGGCGGCCAGCAGCCGGGTCGCGGCGCGGAGGCGGCGATCGGGGCCGGTGCGCGACCAGCTGGTCGCGCATCGCCGACGGCATCGACCCCGCCGAGGTGCCCGCACTCGACGACGCGCTGGCCGACCCCGGTCCGCTGCCGCTACTCCGAGGCCGCGCTCGAGCGGTTCGGCCTGCTCGCCGCCGAGCTGCGCCGGCTGCGCCGCCACGTGGGCGAGCCGCTGCTCGACGTCGTGCGGCGGATCCTCGAGACCACCGGCGTCGACGTCGAGCTCGCCTCGGCGGTCAGCCCGGCCGCGGCCGCCCGCCGCGACAACCTCGACCTGTTCGTGAAGGCGGTCGCCGACTTCCAGGCCGTCGACGGCGACGTCACCCTGCCGGCCCTGCTGGCCTACCTCACCGCCGAGGACGACCAGGGCAACGGCCTCGACGTCGCCACCCCCACCGAGGCCGACTCGGTCAAGCTGCTCACCGTCCACCGCGCCAAGGGTCTGGAGTGGGCGACCGTCTTCCTGGTGGGCGTGGGCGAGGGCCGGTTCCCCTCCACCCGGTCGCGCACGCTCTGGACGTCCTCGCCGGCGGTGCTGCCCGCACCGCTGCGCGGCGACGCCGCCGACCTGCCCCAGCTCGAAGGCCACGACAAGGCCGCCCTCGACGCCTACCGGCGCGCCACCCGTGCCCACGACGCCCGCGAGGAGCTGCGGCTCGGCTACGTCGCCGTCACCCGCGCCGCGCACCGGCTCGACGGTCACCTCGTACTGCTGGGGGCCGCGGGTCACGCCGTATGGCCCGTCGCCGTACCAGGAGGTCGTGCGCCGAGTGATGGCCGGGTGGGGCGAGGAGCCGCCGGTGCTGGCACGACAAGCCGGCCAAGGGCGACCCGAACCCGTACGCCGCCGTCGACCCGTCGCGGCCCTGGCCGCTCACGGGCCGTGGCGAGGAGGCGCTGCGGCGCCTGGAGGCGGCCGAGCGCGGTCATCGCTGCCGACCCCGACGAGCCCGACGACGACCTCGACCTCGTCGCCCAGGCCGAGGTCGACTCCTGGGACGCCGAGATCGACCGCCTGCTCGCCGAGGCCCGACGCGAGCGGGCCGACGTCGTCCCGGTCGTGCTGCCCTCCAGCCTGTCGGCCACCGCGCGTCGCCCGGCTGCGCGACGACGCCGACGCCTTCGCCCGCGAGCTGGCCCGCCCGATGCCGCGACCGCCGTCGCCGGCGGCGCGGTTCGGAACCCGGTTCCACGCCTGGGTCGAGACCCGGTTCGGTCAGCAGGCGCTGCTCGACACCGACGAGCTCTCCGACCGCGGCGACGCCGACGTCGCCGACGACGCCGAGCTCGCCGAGCTGGTCGAGCCTGTTCGAGAAGGGCGAGTTCGCCGACCGGGCGCCGTTCGCCGTCGAGGCGCCGTTCGCGCTGGTGCTGGCCGGTCAGGTGGTGCGCGGCCGCATCGACGCCGTCTACGACGACGGCGACGGGTTCCTCGTCGTCGACTGGAAGACCAACCGACAGCAGGACGCCGACCCGCTGCAGCTCTCGCTCTACCGGCTGGCGTGGGCCGAGCTGCGCGGCGTGCCGGTCGAACGGGTGCGCGCGGGCTTCTACTACGTGCGCGACCAGCGGCTGGTGGAGCCGCCGCTGCTCGACCGGCCCGAGCTCGAGCGGATCGTGGTTCCTAGGGTGGAGCAGTGACCTACCCCCACGTCGAGCTGGCCGCCGGCGCGCACGACCGCGTCGCCGAGCGCCGCAGGAACGACGCCTGGCTCGACGAGCGGTGGGCCGACCCGGGCTCGCGGGTGATCGTGGTGGCCGGCACCCGGGTCCGCCCGGTCGAGGGCCGGATCCCGTGGGTGAGCCCCGCCGAGGCGCCGGACGGCGTGCGTGTGCTGCTCGGCGAGCGCGACGGCACCACCTGGTGGGCGGTGCTCGCCGACGCCGGCCTGGCCGAGCCGAAGGGGGAGTGGACGCCGTTGCGCGGCCTGCTGCCGGTGCTGTCGGGCACCACCGGCCCCGCGGTCGACCAGGCACCGCTGGTCTTCCACGCCCTCGGCCTGGCCGAGTGGCACTGGGTCACCCACTTCTGCCCCCGCTGCGGCGGCGACCTCGCCCCGGCCGCGTCGGGCCACGAGCTGCGCTGCACCCGGTGCGAGCGCGCCCAGTTCCCCCGCACCGACCCGGCCGTGATCATGGTCGTCACCGCGGGCGAGCCCGGCGCCGACGACGAGCAGTGCCTGCTCGGACGGTCGCCGGGCTGGCCCGAGGGGCGCTACTCCACCCTGGCCGGGTTCCTGGAGCCCGGCGAGACCCTCGAGGACGCCGTCCGCCGCGAGGTGCGCGAGGAGACCGGCATCCGGGTCGGCGCCGTCGAGTACTTCGGCAACCAGCCGTGGCCGCTGCCGGCGAGCCTCATGGTCGGTTTCGTCGGGCGCGCCGAGAGCACCGAGATCAGCGTCGACGACGACGAGCTCGAGGACGCCCGCTGGTTCACCCGGCGGCAGCTGCGCGAGGGGGCCGAGGCGGGCACCCTGGCGCTGCCGTCCGGCGTCTCGATCAGCCGCTCCCTGGTCGAGCACTGGTACGGCGGCCGGCTCCCGGGCAGCTGGTGATCAGACCGCGAGAGCTCAGGCCAGCGAGGCCAGCTTCTCCTTGACCATCGCCAGCGACGGGTTGGTCTGCGCCGAGCCGTCGGCGTAGACGAGGGTGGGCACCGTCTGGTTGCCGTTGTTCACCGTCTCGACGACCTTGGCGGCCTCGGGCTGCTGCTCGATGTCGACGACGTCGAACGCGATCCCCTCGCGGTCGAGCTGCCCCTTGAGCCGGTGGCAGTAGCCGCACCACGGCGTGCTGTACATCGTGAAGCTGCTCATCCCCAAGCCCCGTCCCTTCGTGGTCCACGCGTCGGTGGCGGCGTCTAGTGTCGGTGACGCCGTCAGGCCCAACCACCGCGACCCCCGGAGTGTTCCGCCCGTGCCCCCGCCCGTGACCGAACCCGTCAGCACCGAGCGTCTGCTCGACGCCCTCGATCCCGAGCAGCGGGAGGTGGCGGTCACGCTGCGCGGTCCGGTCCGGGTGCTCGCCGGCGCCGGCACCGGCAAGACCCGGGCCATCACCCACCGCATCGCGCACGGCGTGCACAGCGGGCTCTACGTCCCCACCGAGGTCCTGGCGGTCACCTTCACCACCCGGGCCGCGGGGGAGATGCGCGGCCGGCTGCGCGGCCTCGCCGTCCAGGGGGTGCAGGCCCGCACCTTCCACTCCGCGGCGCTGCGGCAGCTGCGCTACTTCTGGCCGCACGCCTACGGCACCGAGCTCCCCTCGATCATCGAGTCCAAGATCCCGCTGGTGGTCGCCGCGGCGCGCCGGGTCCGGCTCTCCACCGACCAGGCGCTGTTGCGCGACCTCGCCTCCGAGATCGAGTGGTCCAAGGTCAGCAACGTCCGCCCCGACGACTACGCCGGCGTCGCGGGCACCCGCGGCCGGTCGGTGGCCGGGGCCGACCCCGAGACGGTGGGGCGCATCCTCGCCGCCTACGAGGAGGCCAAGCGCGAGCGCGGGCAGATGGACATGGAGGACGTCCTGCTCCTCACCGCCGGGCTGCTCACCGAGCACGAGCAGGTCGCAGCCCAGGTGCGCCGCCAGTACAAGTGGTTCGTCGTCGACGAGTACCAGGACGTCTCCCCGCTCCAGTCGGCGCTGCTCGACCTCTGGCTCGGCGGCCGGCACGAGATCTGCGTCGTCGGCGATCCCGCCCAGACCATCTACTCCTTCGCCGGGGCCGACGCCGGCTACCTGCACGACTTCCCGGCCAAGCACCCCGGCACCGCCTCGGTCGAGCTGGTGCGCAACTACCGCTCCACGCCCCAGGTCGTCGGCGCGGCCAACACGCTGCTCGCCGGGTCGGAGAGTCGCACCGTCCAGCTCAGGGCGCAGCGCCCCGCAGGTCCCGCCGTCACCTACGAGGGGCACCCCGACGAGGTGGCCGAGGCGGCCGCGGTCGCAGGCAGGATCGCGGTGCTCCGCAAGGCGGGGCGCCCGATGTCCGAGGTCGCGGTGCTGTTCCGCATCAACGCGCAGTCCGAGCCCTACGAGGAGGCACTGAGCGACGCCGGCATCCCCTACCTCGTGCGCGGCGCCGGCCGGTTCTTCGAGCGGGGCGAGGTCCGCGAGGCGATCACGCGGCTGCGCGGGGCCGCTCGCGGCGGCGCCGTCCCGGCCGACGGCGACACCTGGGTCGACCTCGCCCGCGACGTTCTCGCCGGCATGGGCTGGACGTCCACCCCGCCCGAGGCCCGCGGGCAGACCCGCGACCGCTGGGAGTCGTGGCAGGCGCTGGTCAGCCAGGCCGAGGCGTTCGCCGGCGAGCAGGCCGGAGCCACGCTGGGCGACTTCGTCGACGACCTCGACCGCCGCGCCGCCGAGCAGCACGCGCCGGTGGCCGAGGGCGTCACGCTCGCCACCTTCCACGCGGCCAAGGGCCTCGAGTGGGACTCGGTGTTCCTGGTGGGCCTCCAGGACGGCACGCTGCCCATCACCTACGCCCAGAGCCCGGCAGCGATCGAGGAGGAGCGGCGGCTGCTCTACGTCGGCATGACCCGGGCCCGGCTCGACCTCGCGCTGTCGTGGGCCGCCGCCCGCAACCCCGGCCAGGCGCCGCGGCGCAAGCCGTCGCGGTTCCTCGACCCGCTGCTCCCGGAGTCCGCCAAGCCCGCGCCGAGCCGCTCCCGCACCCGCGGCGCCCGCACCTGCGCGGCGTGCGGTGCACCGCTGGCCCCCGCCGACCGTGCCCGACGGCGCTGCTCCGGGTGCCCCGCGCCGTACGACGAGGCCACCTTCGAACGGCTGCGCGAGTGGCGCCGGCTGCGCGCCAAGGCCGACGACGTCGCCGCGTTCATGGTGTTCAGCAACGCCACGCTCGAGCAGATCGCCGAGCACCGGCCCGTCGACCGGCAGGCCCTGCTGCGCATCTCCGGGATCGGTCCCGACAAGCTCGACAAGTACGGAGACGACCTCTTCGAGGTGCTCGACGACACCGCGGCAGAAGAACTTGCGACATAGTCATAAAATCGTTTGCTCCTTACAACCCGAGGCCACTACCTTGACATCTCGGAACAACCGACATGCGCAGATGGGCCCGGCAAGCCCAGCGCCAGAACCGCCGAAGGAGGTGGCCACCGTGGAGAACAAGAACATCACCCAGATTCCGACCCCGTCCGCCCGGACGAGCGCCGGGATGCCCGTGCGTGGCCACGACCGTGCCTTCGGTCCGTCCTGGGTGACCTCCGGTCGACGTGATCGACACCGTCGACACGCAGGTCATCTGCGACACCCAGGCCGTCGCCACCAAGGGACACGTGGCTTTTGTCCGCCTCGTCCCGGGTTCCACCGCCTGGAGTCCGCCGATCTTGTGACACCACCAGATCAGCAGCCTCCAGGCCGCGGAACCCGAACACCGGGATCCGCGGCCTTTCTGTTCCTCCACCTGGTTTCAGCCGAGAGGCAGTGCATGACCAGCAGCACCCGCACCACCCACATCACCGATATCGCGATCAGAGACAAGAAAGAGGTGACACCGATGGCGACCAGCGTTCTCGACCAGGACCAGTACCTGGTGCCGACCCTCACCGGGCTCCACGACGCCACCAGCGACGTCGACTCCGACACGCTCCCGTGCCGGGTCAACAACCCCGAGCTGTGGTTCGCCGAGTCACCGGCGGACGTCGAGTTCGCCAAGGCCCTGTGCCTGGCCTGCCCGGTCCGGCAGCTCTGCCTCGGCAGCGCGCTCGACCGGCGCGAGCCGTGGGGCGTCTGGGGCGGTGAGCTCTTCCTCCAGGGAGTGGTCATCCCCCGCAAGCGCCCCCGGGGCCGGCCCCGCAAGAACGAGGTGGCCGCATGACGGCCGCCGTCCTCGTTCCCATCACCACGAACATCCCGAACACCCAGAACCTGAACAGGAGCACCGAGATGCACACCATGCACGAAGACCTGGCGCGCGCGCAGATGTCCACGCGCCTGGGAGAGGCGCGCCAGATGCGCGCGGGCCGCGAGATGGCCCGCGCACGCCGCTTGAGCCGCAAGGCCGAGCGCACAGCGCAGCAGGCCCGCCTCGCCCTCGCCCGCGCTCTGTAGTACGCCTCCAGGCACCCTGATCGCGGGTGACAACACCGAGAGCCGCGCCCGGCACCACGCCGGGCGCGGCTCTCGGCCATTTCTGCCTAGGCTGGCGGCATGGCGCTGACGTGCGACTTCTGCGGCCGGCAGGCCGAGGACGACGCCGCCGCCCTCACCTGGACCACCGCCGTCGAGAACGGGCGGCAGCGCCGGTACTGCGACACCTGCTCGCGGGAGAACCTGCGGGCGATGGAGGGCAAGCTCGACAGCGAGTGGTGGTAGGACCGCAGGGACACCGCGAGGAACGAGGTCGGAAGGGCGAGTCGAGATCACCGCAGCCGATCTCGACAACGCCCACTTCGACTTTCGCTAATACAGCAGCTCGTCCCACGCGCACCCGCAGTGCGGGTGCCGCTCCCAGGCCCGGAGCACCGGCGGGCCGGCGTCGAGGTCGACGCTCGCCGACCAGGTGCCGGGGCAGCCGCCGGCGAGGAACGTGTGCAGGTCGCGGGTCGCCCAGGCCAGGGCGAGCGCGATGGTGGCGGGGTCGACGGCGGCCGCCGGCAGGTCGGCGAGCTGCTCGAGCGACCAGGGCGCGGCGCGGGTCACCCTCGCCCTCGTCGGCGTCGACGCACCGCAGGCACGCCGTCAGGCCGGGCACCACGAACGGTCCGACCCGCAGCGTGCCGGGCCGGCCGGTGCCGTGATCACCAGGTGCGGGGTGCCGGCGCCGACGAGCGGGTCGACCGCCTCGCGCGGCAGCGGGCCGGCGGCGGCGACCACGGCGAGGTCGACCGCCGGTGGCCACCGGGCGCACCCCGAGGCCTCTCAGCAGGTCGGCGAGCGGGTGGAGGTCGAGACCCCGGGCCAGCAGGCGGACGACGCCACCGCCGCGCGGCGGTGGCCGCGCCTCGCTCAGCAGCCCGGCGCCTCGCAGCCGCGCCACCACCTCGTCGTCGCCGCCTCCGGGCAGCGGGCGGCCGTCCTCGAGCCGCTCGAGCACCGCCACGACCTCCGGCCGGTCGGCCAGGATCACCCGCTCCGGCGGGTCGACCCCCACCTGCAGGTGGTCGTCGTCGCGGCGGACGACGTGGCAGCCGGGCCGCAGCCGGGGACGAGAGGTCAGCATCAGCCGACACTCACACGACCGGGCCGGGCGCGCACCCGCCCCTCCACAGGCCGCCGGAGACACAACACGGCGGCCCCACCGTCGTCGGTGGGACCGCCGGAAGTTGTTCGGGTGCGGCTCTCAGGCCTTGCCGAGGATGCGGTTGAGGTTGGTGCTGCAGACGGGGCACACGGCCTTCGCCATGCGGGTCCCCTTGTCGTTGACCTTCACCTCGCCCTCTGCCTCGCGCTTCTCCTTGCACTTCACGCAGTAGAACTCGCCGCTCCAGGTCTCCGCCATGACGGCCTCCTTGCCTGTTCTGATTGGTCGTCTCGGTGTTGCACCCAGGCGTGGTCCGCAGGGCGATTCGACCCTACGCCACGCCGGGCCGGGAGTCGCGCAGGGTGGGGGTCGCGCGTGTTCGTAAGGTGTCGCACGTGCCCGACGAGCCCCAGCAACCCGTCCTGACCCACCTGCGCCTCGAGCGCCCCGCCGACGGCGTCGCCGTGCTCGTGCTCGACGACCCCGGTCGGCGCAACGCGATGTCGGAGGAGATGACCGACTCGTGGGTGCGCGCCGTCGACGCGATCGCCGCCGACCCGACGGTGCGGTGCGTCGTGGTGACCGGGGAGGGCACCGCGTTCTGCAGCGGCGGCAACACCGGCTGGATCGCGAGCGAGCCCGACGCCACGCGTCGACCGTCTGCGCCACCGGATGATCGCCTTCTACCGGGCCTGGCTGTACGATCCGGCGACTCGAGGTGCCCACCATCGCGGCCGTGAACGGCGCCGCGATCGGCGCCGGGCTGTGCCTCGCGCTGGCCTGCGACCTGCGGTTCGCGGCCTCAGGAGCCAAGCTGGGCGCGCCGTTCGTCAAGCTGGGCATGCACCCGGGGATGGCGGCCACCTACCTGCTGCCGAACGTCGTCGGGGAGGCCGTGGCCCGCGACCTGCTGCTCACCGGCCGGGTGGTCGAGGCGGAGGAGGCGCAGCGGCTCGGGCTGGTCTCCCGCGTCCTCGACGCCGAGGGCTTCCGTGACGCCGCGGTGGAGGTGGCCGCGGGCATCGCCGCGACCGCGCCGATCCCGAGTCGACTCACCAAGGTGGCCCTGGCCGACGGCGGCCACGCGAGCTTCGAGGCCGCGCTGCAGTGGGAGGCGCTCGCCCAGCCGGTGACGCTGGCGACCGCGGACCTGCAGGAAGGGATCCGTGCGGCGGGGGAGAAGCGGGCGCCGGTCTTCCGCGGCGAGTAGGAGGCCGGGCGGGAAAGGAGGAAGCCCCCGCTCCACCGACGCGACACTTGCCTTCCCCTTGCGAGTGTCGTGCCAGCGGCCCGGGGGCCTCATCTGCGCCCCACGCTAGGGAGCCGTACCCGCAGGGTCAACGCCGGGCCGTCCCCGGCTGTGGACAAGCCTGTGGACAAGGCTGTGGAGTGGCCGCTCAGCCGGTGGAGAACCTCGGGAGGACGCTGTGGACAGTCGCCCGTGACCGGCGTCGTACCCTGCCCGTGACCAGCCAGGACGGCTGTCCACCGGCTGTGGACGACGGAAATAGCCCGAGAAGTGGCCGGGAAAGAAGCGCCACGGGCAGTGGTCAGACGAGGGAGGTTCGGTGGCGGAGGCCTACGACGCGGGGCCGGTGGCCGCGCTGCGGCGGATCGCCTTCCTGCTCGAGCGGGCCCGCGAGGACACCTACAAGGTCAAGGCGTTCCGCGGCGCCGCCGCGACGATCCTCCCGCTCGGCGACGACGCGGTGGCCCAGGCGGTCGATGCGGGCACGCTGACGACGCTCCCGGGGATCGGCGCCAGCTCGGCGAAGGTGATCACCTCGGCAGTGCGGGGCGAGCTGCCGGAGCGGCTGGCCAAGCTCGAGCGGGAGCACGCCGGCCCGCTCACCAGCGGTGGTGCCGACCTGCGGGCGGCGCTGCGCGGCGACCTGCACTCGCACTCCGACTGGTCCGACGGCGGCTCGCCCATCGAGGAGATGGCGATGACCGCCATCGAGCTCGGTCACGACTACCTCGTGCTCACCGACCACTCGCCGCGGCTGCGGGTGGCCAACGGGCTCAGCGCCGCCCGGCTCACCAAGCAGCTCGGCGTCGTGGACGCCGTCAACGAGCACCTGTCCGGCGACTTCACGCTGCTCAAGGGGATCGAGGTCGACATCCTCGACGACGGCTCGCTCGACCAGGACGACGACCTGCTGGGACGGCTCGAGGTGCGGGTGGCGAGCGTGCACTCCAAGCTCGCGATGGACCCCGGCCCGATGACGAAGCGGATGATCGGGGCGATCCGCAACCGTCGCACCAACGTCCTCGGGCACTGCACCGGCCGGCTGGTCACCGGCAACCGCGGCGTCCGCAAGCAGTCGCAGTTCGACGCGAAGGCGGTCTTCGAGGCCTGCGCCGAGCACGACGTCGCCGTCGAGATCAACGCCCGCCCCGAGCGCCGTGACCCGCCCAGCGACCTGCTGGCGCTGGCCCGCGACGCCGGCTGCGTGTTCGCGATCGACAGCGACTCCCACGCGCCGGGTCAGCTCGACTTCCAGGTGCTCGGCTGCGAGCGCGCCGAGGACGCCGGCATCGACGCCGACCGGATCGTCAACACCTGGCCGCTGGAGCGGCTGCTGGAGTGGGCTACGAAGTAGCGAGCCGCAGCATCGGCTCCAGCTCGGGGTTCGGCAGGTCGCCGACCGGCCACCACCGCAGGTCCAGCGACTCCTCGCTGATCACCGGCGCGACGTCGCGGCGCAGCCGGGCCCGGAACATCACGTCGAGGTGGTGCACCCCCTCACCGGGCCCGCAGAACGGGACCGCGTGCTCGTCGAGCAGCACCGGGACGGGGTCGAGGGCGAGGTCGCCCGCGGTCAGCCCCGACTCCTCGGCGACCTCGCGGAGCGCGGCACCGGCGAGCGTGGCGTCGTCCTCGCAGTGCCCGCCGAGCTGGAACCACCGGCCGGACTTGGCGTGCAGCGTGAGCAGCACGCGCTCGCCGGCGGGGTCGAGCACCAGGGTGCTGGCGGTGAGGTGGTGCGGTCGCCCCGAGCGCCGCATCGCGTCGGGGTGCTCCTCCAGGAACGCCACGTACCGCTGCCGCAGTGTCTGCTGGTCGCCGTCGGGCGCGGTCCAGCCGCGCAGCAGCCGCAGCGTGTCGGCGTGGAGGGTCACGCCTCCGGGGTGGCGCCGGGCTCGCCCGGGCCCTCGAGGAGCTTGCGCAGCTCGTCGTCGAACTCGTCCTCGCTGAGGCCGTCGGGCGCGGCGGCGTCCTCGCGGAAGCCCAGCGGGTCGTCGAGGTCGGCGGCGGTGGGCAGCAGGTCGGGGTGCATCCAGACGCCGTCGCGGGCCTCGGCGCCCTGCCGGGAGCGCAGCGAGCCCCACAGCGTGGAGGCGTCGCGCAGCCGGCGGGGCCGCAGCTCGAGGCCGACGAGGTTGGCGAAGGTCTGCTCGGCGGGGCCGCCCGCGGCCCGACGCCGCCGGATCGCCTCCTGCAGCTTCGCGGCGGCGGGCATCCGCTCGGCGGTGGCCTGGCCGACGACCTCGTCGACCCAGCCCTCCACCAGGGCCAGCGCCGTCTCGAGCCGCTCCAGCGCCGCCTTCTGTGCGGGCGAGGCCGGGACGTCGAACAGCCCGCCCTCCAGCAGCTGCTGCATCGACTCGGGGTTGCTCAGGTCGAGCCCGCTCATCTGCTCCTCGACGCGCTGCTGCAGCCCCTCGGCGTTGATCTCGAGACCGCTGGCGTAGTCGCAGACGGCACCGATGAGGTGGTCGCGGAGCCACGGCACGTGGGCGAACAGCCGCTGGTGGGCGGCTTCGCGCAGCGCGAGGTAGAGCAGGACGTCGTCCTCGGTGACGTCGAGGCCCGCGGCGAACGCCGTGACGTTGCTGGTGACCAACGCCGCCTTGCCCGGTGCGCCGAGCGGGAGCCCGATGTCGGAGGCGGTGAGCACCTCGCCGGCGAGGGCTCCGAGCGCGGAGCCGACCTGGTGGGCGAGCATCGACCCGACGGCCTTGCCGAGGACGCCGAGGATCGGCATCGCGGCGGCCTGGGCCTCCGGTGGCAGCACCCCGCCGATGCCCTTGACCGACTGCTCGGCGACCGGCTCGACCAGCACCTTCCAGACGTCGAGGGTGCCGACGACCCACTCGGCGCGGCTCCAGGCCGCGGTCGAGGCGACACCGGACGGGAACGGCGTGGTGTCGTCGAGCCAGTGGTCGGCGAGTCGGACGGCGTCGGCCACGGCGTCGGACTGCTTGGCCGACGGGGTCGGGTCCGGCGAGGCCGCGACGGCCTTGCGCGCGAGGTCGGTGGCGAGGTCCCAGTTCAGCGAGCCCTCGTAGGGCTGCATCATCTGCTGGAGCTGACCGAAGAGGGCGCCGAGGTCGGGCATGCCGCCCGCGCCGCCGGTGACGCCCGGCAGATTCAGCGAGCCCATGCCGGAGAAGAACTGCTCGAACGGCGTGCCCGAGAACGGGTTCTGGCCCTCACCGGGGTCCTTCTCGGGACCGTCGTCGGGGGTATCGCTCATGGGTCCACGGTACGCGTGTGGCCCAGCCCACGACCTAGGGTGGAGACCGTGACCCACCCCGCCGTCCGACTCGCCGAGGTGCGCGAGACCCCGCTGGACGTCGCCGAGGTGATGGCGGCGCTCGAGGGCGCCGCCGACGGCGGTGTGAACGTGTTCGTCGGGCGGGTGCGCGACCACGACGGCGGCAAGGGCGTCACCGGTCTCGACTACAGCGCCCACCCCACCGCCGCCGACCGGCTGCGCGAGGTGTGCGCGGCGGTGGCGGAGCGGCACGACGTCGACGCCGTGGCGTCGGTGCACCGGGTCGGCCGGCTGGCGATCGGCGACCTCGCCGTCGTCGTCGGCACCGCGGCGGCGCACCGCGACGCGGCCTTCGCCGCCACCCGCGACCTCATCGACACCCTCAAGGCCGAGGTGCCGATCTGGAAGCACCAGCGGTTCGGCGACGGCACCGAGGAGTGGGTCGGGACGCCCTGACCCCGGTTGGGCGTGGCGCCCGGTCCGGGCGGAGCCGCTGACCTACCGTCGAGCGGTGGAGATCCTGCTCTGGCTGGTGCCGCCGGCGGCCGTCACGGTCCTGGCGATGCTGTACGTGGCCTGGGCCGGTCGCGACCACCGCGGCGAGATCGACCGCGACGAGGCGGTCGAGCGGCTCGGCAAGGCGCTCGACGGCCGCACCCGCCGCTCGAACCGGCTGCCGGGCTACGCCGTCGACCGCGCTCCGCGCGAGCGCAGCACCGGCGTCGCGGTCCGCCGGCCGGCCGCCACGACGCCCACGGCCCCCACCGCGTCGTCGGTGCCGCCCGTGCCGCCCGTGCCGCCGAGCCCGCGGAGCGAGCCCCGGGAGCAGCGTCGCGCGTCCTGACCCCTGAGGCGGTTGGGGCCTGATGAGACAGTGGCGACATGAACCAGCGCCTCGTCGCCGCGTGCGTCGCACTGCCGCTGGTCTTCGGACTCCTGATCTATGCGGGCCTGGCCCGGCTGCCCTACGCCACCTACAAGCCGGGCGGCACCCTCGACGTCCTCGGTGAGGACGAGAACGACGCCGAGATCGTCCAGGTGCTGGGCCGCAAGACCTACCGCAGCGACGAGGGCGAGCTGCGGATGACCACCGTGGCGGTCTCGCCGGCGCAGGACCGCAGCGACCGGGGGCTCTCGCTCGTCGAGCTGCTGGGCACCTGGTTCGACAGCGACGACGCCGTCTACCCCTACCTCGCCGTGCACCCCGACGACGAGACCGAGGAGAGCAGTCGCCAGGAGGGTGCGGCCCAGATGGCGACCTCGCAGGACGACGCCGTGCGCGTGGCCCTTCTCGAGCTGGGGTACGACGTGCCGCAGGTGCTGAAGGTCGCCTCGGTCACCGAGGACGCACCTGCCGACGGCGTGCTGCGGGTCGACGACCGGCTGCTCGCCGTCAACGGCACGTCGGTGTCGAGCGACCCCGACGTCAACGACGACGAGGAGCTGCGCACCCTCATCAGCGAGGCCCCGAAGGGCGAGCCACTGACGATCCGGATCCGCCGTGACGACCGCACCCGCACGGTGTCGCTGACCCCCACCCTCGACGGGGGTCGGCAGGTGATCGGCATCCTGCCGGGCTACGACTACGACTTCCCGATCGACGTCTCGATCAACATCTCACCCGACATCGGTGGCCCCAGCGCCGGCCTGATGTTCTCCCTCGCGGTCTACGACACCCTCACGCCCGGAGCGCTGACCCGGTGACTACGTGGTGGCGGGCACGGGGGAGATCTCGCCGGACGGCCGGGTCGGGGCGATCGGCGGGATCCAGCAGAAGATCGCCGGCGCGCGCCAGTCCGGCGCCGACCTGTTCCTGGTGCCTGCCGACAACTGCGCCGACGCGCTCGGCGCCCAGAACGGTGACATGCGGCTGGTGATGGCCACCACCATGCACGATGCCCGGCTCGCGCTCGAGAAGTACGCCGACGACCCCGAGGCCGACCTCCCGTCCTGCGAGGACGCCCCCACCGACGACACCGAGGACGCCAGCTCGTGACCGCATCACCGCCCGACCCGACGCAGGATCTCGACACGGACCCGGCGCTCGCCGCCGCCGTCCTCGAGATCGAGACCCACAGCGCCGACGCCGGCTGGGACCGGCCGGCGCGACTCTTCGCCCTCGTCGACACCGGGGCCCTGGTGGCCCAGGAGCCGGCACTGGCCCAGGAGCTCGGTCTGGCCGGCGCCGCGGAGGCCGGCTCGCTGACCGCCGTCGAGCAGGAGAACCTGCCGGCCGACCAGCCGCTGGAGCGGGTGCTCGAGTCGATCGCCTGGCCGCCCGAGGTCACCGGCTGCGCCGCCGTCGTCGAGCGGCTGGTGCTGCCGCCGGGCTCCGACGACGGCCTGCCCGAGGACCCGGTGGCCGCGCAGGAGTATGCGGCCGACCACCCGGACCGGCAGGAGGTCCGCATCGTCGCGGGCGCCACCCGGGGCGGTGCCACCTACTGCGCGCTGCGGCTGCGCTCCCACGACGACGACACCTCCGTGGTGGGCGGCATCGACCTGGTGCCCGGCCTGCTGACCCTGTTGGGCGAGACTCTGCGTGAGCACCCCGACGAGCACACCGACGAGCACACCGACGAGCCCGGACGTCCGTCCGGGGCCATGCCGACCCCGGAGCAGCCGTGAGCGACCTCTTCGACGACGACCCCCGCGACCCCCGGGGCGGTCAGACGCGGACCGCGCCGCGTCGCTCCCGGGCGCTGCTGATCACCGGCGTCATCCTGGTGCTGTTCATCCTCGGGATGACCGGCTTCTCCTCGATCTACACCGACCGGCTCTGGTACCAGTCCGCCGGCTACGGCCAGGTGTTCAGCACCCTGCTGTGGACCCGGATCGCGCTGTTCCTCGCCTTCGGTGCGGTGCTCGGCGGGGCGGTGGCCGCGAACATCTACCTCGCCTACCGGTTCCGGCCGCTGTTCCGCCCGTCCTCGCGCGAGCAGACCAGCCTCGACCGCTACCGCGACGTCGTCACACCGATCCGCACCTGGCTCGTCGTCGGCATCGGTGTCGTGGTGGGCGTCTTCGCCGGCACCTCGGGGATGGGTCACTGGCGCACGTTCCTGCTGTGGCGCAACGGCGGCGACTTCGGCCGCACGGACCCGTACTTCAAGCGCGACTTCGGCTTCTACATCTTCGACCTGCCCTGGTACCACTTCGTCATCGACTTCGCGATGGCCACGACGGTGGTCGCACTCATCGCGGCGCTCGCCGTGCACTACCTGTACGGCGGCATCCGGCTCCAGGCCACCCACGACCGGTTGTCCGGGCCGGCGCAGGTGCAGGTCTCCGTGCTGCTGGGGCTGTTCGTGCTCGCGAAGGGCGTCGACTACTACCTCGACCGGTTCGACCTGGTCACCCAGAAGAACGGCTTGTTCACCGGCATGAACTACGCGGGCGAGAACGCCGTTCTGCCGTCGCGCAACATCCTGGTCGGCGTCGCGCTGATCTGCGCGGTGCTGTTCTTCGTCAACGTCTGGCGCCGCACCTGGCAGCTGCCGTCGGTCGGCCTCGCGCTGCTCGCGCTCTCCTCGGTGCTGCTCGGCATGATCTGGCCGGCCATCGTGCAGCAGTTCCAGGTCGACCCCTCCGAGGCCGACAAGGAGGCGCCGTACATCGAGAAGAACATCGACGCCACCAGAGCCGCCTACGACCTCGAGGACGTCGAGACCAGCACGCTCTCGCCCGACGACTCGCTCAACGGGCTCGACCCTGCCCTGCTGACGTCGAGCACCAGCTCGGCGCCCCTGATCGACCCGAAGCTGGTGTCCCCGGCGTTCGAGAACCTCCAGCAGCAGCGCGGCTACTACTCGGTGCCCCCGGTGCTCGACGTCGACCGGTACGAGGTCGAGGGCGTGGAGCGGGCCCTGGTGCTCGGGGTCCGCGAGCTCGACCAGGACGGGTTGAGCGCCGACGCCCGCAACTGGTCGAACCTGCACACCGTCTACACCCACGGCAACGGGCTCATCGCGGCCTACGCCAACCAGCGCAACAGCAACAACCAGGTCGTCGCGGGCGAGGGCGACGAGGGTGACGAGACCCAGCCGATCCAGTGGGCGCAGGGCGCGGCGGAGAGCGATCTCTCCGACGAGCTCGGTGACTTCGAGAGTCGCGTGTATTACGGCGAGCTGAGCCCGGAGTACTCCGTGGTCGGCAAGGCCGAGGAGGGCGACGACGACGTCGAGCTCAACCTGACGGTCCCGGGCTCCGACCTGGGCGAGGCCACCACCTACCAGGGTGGCGGCGACGCCGACGTCGGCGGGCTGTTCAACCAGACGATGTTCGCGATCAAGTTCGGCGAGCCGAACTTCCTGCTCTCCGAGCGGGTCAACTCCGGGTCCAAGGTGCTCTTCGAGCGCAACCCGCAGGCGCGTGTGGAGAAGGTTGCGCCGTGGCTGACCGTGGATGCCGACGCCTACCCGGCCGTCGTCGACGGACGGATCCAGTGGATCCTCGACGCCTACACCACCACCGACCGCTTCCCGAACTCCCAGCGGGAGTCGTTCGACACGATGATCGACGATGCGCTCCAGGTCGACACCGGTCTGCAGACCCTGCCGACCGACGAGATCAACTACATGCGCAACGCCGTCAAGGCCACGGTCGACGCCTACACCGGCGACGTCGTCCTCTACGCCTGGGACGAGAGCGACCCGTTGCTCGAGGCGTGGCGCAGCGCGTTCCCCGACACCGTCGTGGACCGCAGCAAGATGTCCGACGAGCTCCTCGAGCACGTGCGCTACCCCGAGGACCAGTTCAAGGTGCAGCGCTACCAGTTCGCCCGCTACCACGTCGAGGAGGCGAACGACTGGTACGAGAACAACGACCGCTGGGCGGTCGCTCTCGACCCGCAAGCCAACGGCACCTTCCAGGCGCCGTATCGCTTGTTCGTCGGTGGCACCGGCTCCGACAACTTCGCGCTCACCTCGGTCTACCTGCCGTTCAACCGCAACAACCTGGCCTCGTTCGTGCAGGTGAACTCCGACGCCACCAGTGACAACTACGGCCAGATGAAGGTGCTCGAGCTCCTCAACGCCGACGCCGAGACCGAGAGCCAGCAGACGCCGGGCCCCGGTCAGGTGGCCAACGAGTTCACCACCGACAAGCAGATCAACGACGCGCTGCTGCCGCTGCGCAACAACGCCCGGGTCACGTTCGGCAACATGCTCACCTTCCCGATCTCGGGGGAGATGATGTACGTGCAGCCGGTATACGCCCAGATCGAGAGCTCGAACGCGAGCTACCCGGAGCTGCGCTACGTGCTGGTGCGGTTCGGCGAGGACATCGGAATCGGCGACAACCTCCAGACCGCCATCCGCGACGCCTTCAGGGGCTCGGACAGCGGCGCGGACCCGGGCACCACCGATCCCGACCCGCCGCCGACCGACGACCCCACGGCGAGCCCGACCGACGACCCCACCAGCGAGCCGCCGGGGGACCAGACCCCCCAGGAGCTGCTCGACCGGGCCGTCGACCAGGCCATCGCCGCCTTCGACGCCGCCGAGGCGGCCCGCACCGCCGGTGACTTCGAGGAGTACGCCCGCCAGCTCCAGCTCGCCGAGGGCCACCTCCGCGACGCCGCCGAGTACCGCGACCAGATCCGTGGCGGGTGAGGCGAGGGCTGACCCGGACCCGATTGGCCCGCACCCCGGGCCCCGGTAACGTTCTGCTCACCGACGCGGGGTGGAGCAGTTCGGTAGCTCGCTGGGCTCATAACCCAGAGGTCGCAGGTTCAAATCCTGCCCCCGCTACCAAGTTCAGGCTCGGTTCCCACTGGGGAACCGAGCCTGAAAGCTTTCTTACTTGACTCGGTCATCACAACGGCATCACCTACCTGTTCAGCAGGTGCCGTCCGCGGCCCGCCTGCCCAGTTCCCTTGGTTGACGGAGAGAGGGAGGTCCGGGATGTCGGTCGATGTGCGGGTCGAGACGACCATCAACCGCAAGGTCGCAGACGTCGCGGACTACACCAGTGATCCCACGAACGCGCCTGAGTGGTACGTCAACATCAAGTCCGTTGTCTGGGAGACGCCGCCCCCGGTCGCCGTGGGGTCGAAACTCTCATTCGTCGCCCAGTTCCTCGGACGCCGGATCGCCTACACCTACGAGGTCGTCGAACTCGTGCCGCCGGAGCGCATGGTCATGCGGACCGCAGACGGGCCATTCCCGATGGAGACCACCTACACCTGGGAGCCGTCCGGAGACGCGACCCGCATGACGTTGCGCAACCGTGGCAACCCCACTGGCTTCTCGAAGATGACCGCACCGCTCGTGGAACTGGCGATGCGTCGCGCGACCACCAAGGACCTTGCCCGGCTCAAGGCCCTACTCGAACGCTGAGTCAGCAGCCGCCTGTGTCTCCGGGTAGATCGCCGAACTCGATCGCCCTCCGCTCACCCTCCGGATTCAGTGGGCTCGGGCCGGTACGGATCGGACGGTGACCCGCAGGCGGCCTACCCGGTCAATCACCTAGCGGGCACCAACGGAAAGACCTCGACCTCGCGGATGACCGACGCGCTGCTGCGGGCGCTCGACCTGGGCACCGGCCGGTTCGCCAGCCCGCACGTCGAGCGGATGTCCGAGCGCATCAGCGTGGACGGGGAGCCGCTCTCCGACGCGGAGTTTGTGGCGGCGTTCAACAACGTGGCGTCCTACACGCACGTCATCGAAACCTCGCAGGAGCATCCGCTGTCATTGTCCGAGATCGTCGTGGGGATGGCCCACGCCAAGTTCGCCGGGGCGGCCGTCGATGTGGCGGTCGTTGTGGTGGGCCTGGGGGCGTGGGACGCGACGAACGCAGCTGATGCGGCGGTCGCGGTCGTGATGCCGATCGCTGTCAACCACACGAAGTACTGGGTGACCCGCCCTCGGTCATCGCGGTTGAGAAGGCCGGGATCATCAAGCCGGGATCTGCCCGGGTCGTCGCCGAGCAGACCCCCGAGGTCGCGGAGCTGCTGCGGGTGCCACGAACGAGAGCGACAGCAGGCACCGGAGGGCACGTCGATATGTCACACCTATGAGACGCACCGACCCCACCCTCCGGCGCGCGACCGGGCGCGTTCACGCCCCCCGTTCGGTCTATTGCGCCGCCGGTCACTCGGCGCGACGATGTGCCCGACCTAGGGGGTCCCATGAGAGGACTGCGCTCTCCGGCTATCGCCATCGGACTCGTCGTCGGGCTGCTCTTGACGGGGCTGGCGGCGAGCCCCCCGGCCCACGCGGCGCGGCCGGCTCTGACGTTGGCGACGGCCCTCGGTGCGCCGACGACGAAGACCGCCGTCAGAGGGACGAACTTTCCGGCCAACACGCTGGTCGACATCTACTTCGACCAGATCCAGGTCGGGTTCGTGGCCACCAGCGGACGAGGCGCCTTCTCCTACTCGCTCAGCGTGCCGGCGTCCGCCGAGCCCGGCACGCACACGGTCAGTGGTGTGGTGCACAACGGGAGCCTCGCGGCCCAGAAGAGGTTCACGGTTCGGACGAACTGGCGGCAGTACCGCGGAGACGGCAGCGGCAAGGGCCACAACCGGTTCGAGAACGTCCTCGATCCCTCCACGGTCCCCGACCTCGATCTGGAGGCCTCGCCCCCGGGACCCGCATCGCTGCACGCGGCGCCGGTGACCTCGGGCAGCTACCTCTACACCAACGGCAACGACGGTCACCTCCGGGCCTACGACCGGACCACCTACGCGTTGAAGTTCGACGTCAACACCACGAGCTCGCTACTGCTGCCGCCAGCGGTCGCAGGCAAGCACGTCATCACCGTGGGTGCCGGCCTCATCCAGGACCGGAACGCCACCACGGGGGCCCTGATCTGGTCGGCCACGCTACCTCCCGCCGTCGGGCCGCCGACGATCCACATGGGAGTGGTCTACGTCGTGGCGAGGGGCTCCACGACGCTGACGAACGGCGTCTACGCCTTCAACCTGACCTGTGCCACCGGCGGCGGCACCTGCACCCCGCTGTGGATCGGTCCCGGCGGGGGAAGCGGCAGCTCCTTCTTCCCGGAGATGGGTCTCGCCATCGGTGCGGGTCGGGTCTACGCCCGACTCGGCAACGACCTCGTCGCCTTCGCCGTCGGCTGCGGCACCGGTGGCGCCTCCTGCCCGGTCGTCGGCATGGTGACAGGGCTGGCCACCGGCACCGCCCCGGTCTTCGCCAACAACTACGTGTACTCGGTCGAGGGCAGCGCGGTCGTCGCCCGTCGGCCGACCTGCCTGGGGTGCGCCCCTGCGTGGAGCGGCACCCTGCCGGGAGCGGCCTTTCGCGCACCCACCGTCGCCGGGTCACAGGTGTACGTGGTCCAGGGCACCAGCCTGTTCGTCTTCGCCTCCTCGTGCGGCGCCGCCACCTGCTCACCGACGTGGTCGACCGATACCGGTGGCGGGGTGCCCTACCCGCCGACAGTCGCCAACGGCGTGGTCTACGTGCCGACGGCGAACGACACGTTCGCCTACGAGGCCAACTGCTGGACCGGCTGCACTCCGCTGTGGTCTGCCGGCTCCGGCGGCACCTACTCCAACGCGCCCTACGCGACGGTGACGGTGTCGGACGGCAAGGTGCTGAGCCCCAGTGGCACCGGCCTGCAGATCTACTCCACCAGGACGGCGCCGTTCGCGCTCAAGGTCAAGACCTCCGAGCTCCGTCCCGACCCGCGGTTCGCGAGGGCCGAGCGACGTGCGGAGCGGCGCCTCTCCGCTTCCTGACCCCGGAACCGGGCGCAGTGGACCGGGTGCCGGGACCGCTCGGGCGACACCGAGGCGTGGCTCGCACAGGGAGCGACACCCGCCAGGATCGGGCCAGCCCCAGCGTGCGGAACGCACCGCACACGCCGGTCACCGTCGGACCCGAGCTCCTCCGGAGTGGTCAGGAGTAGGGGGCGGTGCTGAGGTAGCGCAAGCCGGAGTCGACGGCGATGGTCACGACCTGCGCTCCAGGGGGCAGCGTCTCGGCGACCCGCAGGGCTGCGATGACGTTGGCCCCGGTGGAGGTCCCGGCGAAGATCCCCTCCTCGGCCGCGAGCCTGCGCGCCATCTGCTGCGCGTCGTCGCTGGGGACCTGCTCGACGGCGTCCACCAGATCGGGTCGCCACAGCGGCGGGAGGAAGCCGATGCCGATCCCCTCGATGCGGTGAGCGCCAGTGGGGGCGCCCGACAGCACGGCGGACTCGGCGGGCTCGACGGCGATCACCCGGACCGGCGCCGCGGTCGTGCCGAATCCTCGCGGGACGCCGTGGATCGAGTGGGCCGTTCCCACGGCGTGCACGAACGCGTCCACCCGACCGCCGGTCTGGCTCCAGATCTCCTCGCCGAGGGAACGGTAGCCGCGGACGGCGTCGTGGTTGTTGAGCTGGTCGGCCCACCAGTGCCCCGGACGCGTGCTGATCCCTCCGCGGTGGCGATCATCCGCTTGATGAGCTCTGCGGTGATGCGGCCGCCGTCGCTGGGCTCGTCGGTGATCTCCGCGCCGAGGGCGAGCATGGTCTTGCGCTTCTCGACGCTGAAGGCGTCGGAGAACACCACGTGCAGTCGGTATCCGAGTGCTGCGCACACCAGGGCGAGGGAGATGCCGGTCGTCCCGGCGGTGTACTCGACGACGGTGCCGCCGGGGGGCAGCCGCCCGTCGGCCGCGGCCGACCGGATCACCTCGACCGCCATCCGGTCCTTCATCGAGCCGGTGGGATTGGCGGGCTCCCACTTCACGAGGATGCGCGCACCGGAGTCGGGCACCACGCGGCGCAGCTCCACCAGGGGCGTACGGCCGACCGCGGCCAGGACGCCGGATGGCCGACCGTCGGGCGCACCGTCGATCCCACCAGTGAACAACGTGCGCCCCTCCGGCGGAATAGGCCGCTTCAGCTCCGCGGGCCGTCGCGACGATTGCACGCACCCCGAGGTCGCGGTATCGTCGAAATGTACGGACATCACCCCAGCTTGCGAGGAGAGCCGATGCTGCACGTAGAAGTTCTGGAGACCAGTGACCTCGGAGACCGCAGCTACGTCGCACACGACGGCAGCGTGGCGGTGGTGGTCGACCCCCAGCGCGACCTCGACCGGGTCGAGTCGATCCTCGAGGAGCGCGACCTGCGCTGCGTCGCCGTGCTGGAGACCCACATCCACAACGACTACGTGACCGGCGGCCTCGAGCTCGCCAAGCGAGCCGGCGCCGACTACGTCGTCAACGGCGAGGACCCGGTGGAGTTCGAGCGGAAGCCCGCCCAGGACGGCGACGTGTTGACCTTCGGGTCGATGCGCGTCACCGCGATCGCCACCCCGGGTCACACCGTCACGCACCTCTCCTACTACGTCGAGGACGCCGACGGCGGCGAGGCGCCGGCCGTCTTCACCGGTGGTTCCCTGCTGTTCGGCTCCGTGGGCCGCACCGACCTGGTCGAGGACGTGCCGACCGAGGACCTGACCCGCGCGCAGTTCCGCTCCGCTCGACGCCTGGCCGAGCTGCCCGACGAGGCCCGCGTGTTCCCGACCCACGGCTTCGGCAGCTTCTGCTCCTCGGGCTCGGCCTCCGGTGGGGACTCCTCCACCATCGGCGCCGAGCGGGAGCGCAACGACGCCCTGACCGCCTCCGACGAGGACTCGTTCGTGGAGACGCTCATCGCGAACCTGACGGCCTACCCCGCCTACTACGCGCACATGAACGCCCGGAACCTCGAGGGTCCCGGCCCCGTCGACCTCAGCCTCCCCGAGCTCCTGGACGGCGACCGCCTCCGCAAGTCCCTCGAGGCCCGGGAGTGGGTCGTCGACCTGCGCACCCGCACCGCCTACGCGGGCGAGCACCTCGACGGCAGCATCGGCATCGAGCTGGGCCCGCTCTTCTCCACCTACCTCGGCTGGCTGATCCCGTGGGGGACCCCGCTCACCTTGATCGGCGAGACCAAGGAGCAGGTGCAGGACGCGCAGCGGCAGCTGGTCCGGATCGGCATCGATCGCCCCGACGCCGCGGCCGTGGGCTCCCCGTCCGACCTGAGCACCGGCGAGGGCGACGTCGAGAGCTACCCGGTCGCCACCTTCGAGGACCTGGCCGCGGCGGACCGCAGCAAGCTCACCGTGCTCGACACCCGCCGCGACGACGAGCGCGCCGGCGGTGCGATCGAGGGGTCGGCCCACGTCCCGCTGCACAGCCTGCTGAACCGCCTGGACGAGGTGCCGGACGGTCCGCTCTGGGTGCACTGCGCCAGCGGCTACCGGGCCTCCATCGCGGCCAGCCTGCTGGCGCGGGTCGGCCACGACGTGACGCTGATCGACGACGACTTCGACAAGGCCGAGGAGCTCGGCCTGACCTGAGTCGTCGGGCGGGCAGGGTCCGGCTGCAAGGATGGCCGGCATGCGGATGAGCTCAGGGATCGTCGATGCCAGACAACGCATCGGCCCGCTGCCGGACCGGCCCGACTTCGTCACGCTCGGTGAGCGGGCGCTTCCCACCGTGGGCGCCGCCCGCATCTACGTCTGCGGCATCACGCCGTACGACGTGACCCACGTCGGTCACGCCGCCACCTTCGTGTGGGCAGACGTCCTGGCCGCGGTGCTCGGCTCGACCGCGATCCAGGCCACGGTGTGCCGCAACATCACCGACGTCGACGACGTGCTGATCGACGCCGCTCGGGCCAAGGGTCGCTACTACGACGAGTTCGCCCTGAGCCAGGAGGCGATCTTCGACCACAGCATGACCGCCCTGCAGGTGGCCGCCCCCGCTGCCCAGCCGCGCGCCCGGCACTACACCGACGCGGTCCAGCAGCTCGCCCAGGCGCTCCTGGACAACGGTGCGGCCTACGAGCGCGACGGCTCGGTCTGGTTCCGGGGGCACGAGGTCCCGGACTTCGCCGGCACTCGCGCGATGACGCACTCCGGCTCGCCGCCGCCTACGGCGACGACCCGGGCAACAGCGCCAAGGACGACCCCTTCGACGTGCCGGTCTGGCAGTCCTCGGCCGACGGAGCCCCAGCGTGGGCGAGCCCCTGGGGCTGGGGCAGGCCCGGGTGGCACGCGGAGTGCGCCGCCATGGCGATGGCCGTCCACGGTTCCTCGGTCGACGTCCTGGTCGGGGGAGAGGACCTGACCTTCCCCCACCACGCCTACCAGGCGGCGATGGTGTCGGCGGTGACCGGCGTGACGCCGTTCGCCCGTGCCGTGGTGCACGTCGGCGAGGTCTGCATCGCCGGGGAGAAGATGGCCAAGTCGACCGGCAACCTCGTCCTGGTCGACGAGCTGCTCGAGTCCTGCACCCCCGCGGCGCTGCGGCTGCTCCTGCTCAGCCGTCCCTACGCGGAGGCCTGGGACTTCGAGCGCGACCAGCTCGACGACGCCGAGCGGCGGCTCCAGCGGCTGTACGAGGCCGCAGCCAGGTCGACGGACGCCGACCCTGCAGACGTCGTGGCTGCGCTGCGCACCGACCTGGACGTGCCCGCCGCACTCGCCCTGGCCGAGGAGCCAGGGTGGCGAGGCGGCCCGGCGCGCCATCGCCATCCTCAAGCTGGGCTGACCCTGCTCGTCGGCGGACGACGGTGCGGTTCGAGCCGAAATTACCGACCGCGCCTGGACAGCGCCCCGAAAGTACGTACATTAGGTACCCAGGGAGCCCGCCCACATCTCATGAGGCTCGCTTCGCCCCCTGTCGGGGCCACCAACGTCGAGGAGCGCGGGCACCACATGCAGACCAACGCGAATGTTCAGACTGTCGGAGTGGCCGAGGCGCAGAACCTCGTCCGCGAGAGCAACACGCTCGTGCTCGACGTCCGCAGCCCCGGTGAGTTCGAGTCGGCCCACATCGACGGCGCCGTCAACATCCCGGTCGACCGCCTCGACGGCCACCTGCGCGAGATCGTGTCCGCCGCCGGCGGGACCATGATGGTGGTGTGCCAGGGCGGCGGCCGCGCCGAGCAGGCCGCCACCAAGCTGCGTCGGGAGGGCAAGCAGGACGTCGTGCTGCTCGACGGCGGGATGAACGCCTGGGAGCAGTCGGGTGCCCCCGTGGAGCGGGGCGAGGTGCAGCGGTGGGCGCTCGAGCGTCAGGTCCGCCTGGTCGCAGGATCGATCGTCCTGTCCTCCATCGTGGCGAGCGCGGCGGTGCCGCGGCTGAAGTGGGTCGGCGCCGGCATCGGTGGCGGTCTGGTGTTCGCCGCGGTCAGCAACACCTGCATGATGGGCAACCTGCTGAGCAAGCTGCCCTACAACCGCGGAGCGGGCTGCGACATCGACGAGGCACTCTCCCGGCTCGGAGCTCGTTGAGGGACGTGGCGGCGGGATCCTTCGGGGTCGCGCTCACCTGCATCGACGGACGCATCTCCCAGGTGGTGCAGCAGCAGCTGCGGGAGGAGTGGGGCGTCGACTTCGTCGACATGGTCACGCTCCCGGGTCCGGAGGCGGCGGTGCCTGACCTGCCGGAGCAGCACGCCGTGTGGGACGCCCTGCGCATCTCGGTGCAGCAGCACGGCTCGACACGGGTGGCCGTCGTGGCGCACACCGACTGCACGGCCAATGCCGTGGAGATCGACACGCGCCGCGAGCAGGTCCGTGACGCCGTCTTCGAGCTGCGCGACGTCCTCCCTCGCACCGACGTGACCGGCTGGGTCGTGGACACCGCGACGAGTGCGATGGACGAGGTGGAATGACCGAGCCCTCGGTCGGGGGGCGCGTGGCCCGACTGGTCCCCATCGTCGGCTGGTTGCCCGACTACCGGCGGTCCGACCTCACCGCCGACCTGCGGGCCGGCGCGACGGTCGGAGTGCTCGTCATCCCGCAGGCGATGGCGTACGCCGCGCTGGCGGGCGTGCCGCCGATCGCCGGGCTCTACGCGGCCATGGTCAGCCTCGTGGTCTACGCGATCTTCGGGACCAGCCGGTTCATCTCGGTCGGGCCGGTGGCCATCGACTCGTTGCTGACGGCGGCCGCCGTCGCCCCGCTGGCCGACGGCGACGCCGACCGCTACGTGCTGCTGACCGGTCTGCTCACGGTCATGATCGGCGTCTTCCAGGTCGGCGCCGGCCTCGCCCGGCTGGGGGCCCTGGTCAACCTGCTCTCCGTCCCGGTCATCGCGGGCTTCACCAGCGCCGCTGCGCTCACCATCGGCCTCACCCAGGTACGGGACCTCCTCGGACTCGACCGCACCGGGTCGAGCGCCACGTTCGTCGAGGCCGTGGCACAGATCGTGCCGACGTTCCCCTCCATCGATCCGGCCACCGCGGTCCTCGGCGTGACGGCCCTGGTCGGGCTCCTCGCGCTGAAGCGATGGGCGCCGCGGGTGCCGGGGCCCCTGCTGCTCGTGGCCGCCGCGACGACGCTCGTCGTGCTGCTCGACCTGCCGGTCCGTCAGATCGGCGAGATTCCCTCGGGGATCCCGCTGCCGGGGTGGCCCGGCGGCTCCTGGACCGACGTCACCTCACTGGTTCCGGCTGCGGCGGCCATCGCGCTCATCTCCTACATGGAGACGATCAGCACCGGCAGCGCCTTCGCCCGTCGTACGCGCACCAAGATCGAGCCCGACCGCGAGCTGGTGGCGGTGGGGCTGGCCAACGGCGCCGCCGGGCTGATGCAGGGGATGCCCGTCGCCGGCGGCTTCTCCCGCGGCGCCGTCAACTTCAACGCCGGTGCGCGCACGCCGCTCTCGGGCGTCGTGGCCGCGGTGCTGGTCGCGATCAGCCTGCTCCTGCTGACCCCCGTGCTGGCGCTCATCCCGACCGCTGCCCTCGCTGCGATCATCCTGGCGGCGGTCGCGACCCTGGTGGACGTCAGCGGGGCCCGCGCGGTGCTGCGGGTGCGCCGCAGCGACTTCGCGGCCCTCCTGATGACGGCCCTGGCCACCCTGGTCCTGGGCCCGTCGTGGGGTCTCGCCGTCGGTGTCGGCGTCAGCTTCGCGCTCTTCCTGCGGCACCTGAACAAGCCCCACATGCCCGAGCTCGGATACGCGGCCGAGTCGGGGGTGTTCCGCAACGTGGCACGCCACGACGTCGTCACCCACCCCGAGGTGCTGGTGGTGCGCGTGGACGCGCCGCTCTCGTTCGTCGGAGCACGGGCGATCTCCGAGGACCTCGCCGGGCAGCTGCGCGACCGGTCGGGTGTGCGGTTCCTGGTGATCGACGCGACCGCCATCAACGCCGCGGACTTCACCGGGGTCGAGATGCTGGGCCAGCTGGTGGAGGACCTCGGCACGAGCGGGGTGGAGGTCCACCTCGGGGGGCTCCGGGGGCCGGTGCGCGACGTGCTCCAGCGAACCCCGTGGTTCCGGGACCTGGAGGCTGCCGAACGAGCGCGGGGCACCGTCGTCGACAGCGTCCGCGCCCTTCCGGTGTCCTCACGCCCGCCGGGCTGGCTGGACGAGCCGACTACTGCTGGCCGCTGACGCTGACCTGGTAGACGCGGGCGCTGGACCACTGCGCGGTCAGGCTGAAGCGGCTGCCGCGCACCAGCGTGCGTCGGTACTCCACGGCGCGGTCGTCGACGAGTCCCACGCGTTCGACGAGGAGTGCGGCCTCGTCGGTCTCCATCTGCAGCAGATCGCGCTGGCCGCTCGTCGGCAGGACCGCGCGGATGGTCTCGTGACCGCCGGTCAGGCGGACCCCGGCGACCCGCCGCCACTCGTCGTACAGCGCGGTGTGCGACAGGTCGACCTCGAGCAGACCGGACCCGAGCTCGGGGTCGAGCCAGACGCAGTCCCACGCGATCGGCGTCTCGTCGGCGAGCCGCAGGCGCTCGATGTAGACCAGGTCGGGCTGCCCGGAGAGTCCGAGCCGGTCGGCCACCACGGAGTCGGGCCGCAGCTCCGACACCCTGACCTCGCTGCGCTGCTCCATGCCACGCGACTCCAGCTCGTGGAACAAGGAGTACATGGCACCCATGTCCTGGGTGATGAGGCCGGGGTTCACGACGCTCGAGCGTCCGCGTGAGGACTGGATGACTCCCTCGCGCCGCAGTCTGCCGACGGCCTCCCGCACGGTGTGGCGGCTGACGGCGTAGCTCTCGAGGAGCTCGATCTCGCCCGGGAACGTCTCGGGGAACTCGCCGTGCCCGATCCGGCGGATCAGGTCGTCGTGGATCTGCTGCCACAGCGGGACGGAGCCTGCCCGGTCGAGGTCGACGGCTCCGCTGTCGCGGGAGGTCATGAACCATCTCCTCCGCGGGTTCGTGGCTCGGGTGGGGGTGCCGTTGGAGTGTAATGAACCTGCTCGTCGGCGAAGACCGCCTCGACCAGCTGCCGCCACTGCGGTTGCACGCCCGCCACGGCCACCTCGACCCCGGCCCGGGCCAGGTCGCGGCTGATCGCACGGAGCACCAGAGCGCCGGTGAGGTCGATCCGCCCCAGGCGCTGCAGCTGCAGCTCGACACGGGAGAGGTCGGGCTCACTGGCCAGCTCGGCCAGGACCAGCGTCTCCAGCCGGGGAGCGGACCCGAAGTACAGCACCCCCTGCGGGCGCACGTGCAGGGTGGACCCGGTGCGCCAGACCTCCACGTCGAGCCGCAGCTCGCGCCACAGGTGGACGGCCAGCGCGGTGACGACGCCGGCCACCACCCCCCACTGCACCTGCGGGGCCGCGACGATCGACACGACCAGCGTGACGACGGCGACGACGAACTGCGGCCGCGACATGCGCCAGGTGCGCAGCACCGGACGGGGGTTCAGCAGGGGGAGGACCGAGGCGATGACCAGCCCCGCGAGGGCCGCCTTGGGAAGCTCGGCGAGGACGTGGGAGACCGGGAGCACCGCGAGGACGCAGACCCCGGTGACGAATCCGCTCCACCGCGTCCGGGCGCCCGACAACCGGTTGAGCGCGGAGCGGGAGAACGACCCGCCCACCGCGTAGCCGCCGAAGAGCCCGGCACCGAGGTTGGCGAGGCCCTGGCCGACGAACTCCCGGTCGGGGTCCCACGCGGTCCGGTCCGCACTCGCGTACTGGCGCGCGATCGAGGCAGGCTCGGCGAAGCCGACCAGCGCGATCACGAGTCCGGGCAGCAGCAGGGCCGGCAGGTCCGACCACGGCAGGTCCAGGCTGGGGACCGGCAGCCCGCCCGGGATGCTCCCCACGACCGGGACGTCGAGCCCCGCCCACCGCACGAGGGCCACCGCCGAGAGCGAGGCCAGGAGTGCCCCGGGAATGAGCGGGCTGACCCGGCGAGCCACCAACGTGACCGTCCCGACGGCCACCGCGACCACCAGTGCGGTGAGGATCCACGCCTCCGGCGCCGCGAGGGACGTCGCCGCCCCGGCGACCGGGTTGGCGGCGCCGCTGGACACTCCGAGAGCGGACGGCACCTGGGAGCAGACGATCATCGCCGCCGCCGCCAGCGTGAACGCAGCCACGACCGGCTGGCTCATCAGGTAGGCCACCACGCCGGTCCTGGTGACTCCCACGAGAAGGCGGATGGCGCCGACGACGAGGGCCAGGAGCGCGGCAAGGGCCACGTAGTCGCCGCTCCCGGAGGCTGCGAGGGGAGTGAGGGCCCCGAGGACCAGCAGGCTGGTCAGCGCTACCGGTCCCGTCTGCAGGTAGGGGGACGAACCGACCGGGGCCGCCAGCAAGGGTGCGGCAGCCGCCGCGTAGAGGCCCGCCTCCGGCGGGAGGCCGGCCAGGGCCGCGTACGCGATCGACTGGGGGACGAGCACCATCGCCACCGTGATGCCGGCGATCAGGTCGCCGCGCTGAGGCCCCGTCATCGAATCACCTCCAGGTGCGGGACGATGGTCCGGACAATCGTGCATCGAGATCGAGGGGGTACGACGTGGCGCGGCGGGACGAGGTGGGCTCCGACCCCGACTACCGGTTCAGCCTGGCCAACGAACGCACCTTCCTGGCCTGGATCCGGACGGCGCTGGGGCTGCTGGCCGGCGGCGTGGCGCTCCTGGCGATCCTCGACGACGTCGGCCATCCGACCGTGCGGATCGTGACCGGGGTCGCCGTCCTGATGCTCGCGACCGTGCTGCCGCCGCTGGCCTACCGGCGCTGGGCTGCCACCGAGCTCGCGCTGCGCACCGAGACGTCCCTCCCGGAGCCCGGGCTGCTGCGCCTGATGACCGGCGGCCTGGTCATCGTCGGCCTCCTGGTGGCTGCACTGCTGCTGGTGTGAGGCGATGATCGACGACGACCGCTCGGGCGACCCGTTGCGCCATGCCGTGGCCGCCCTGGAGCGGACCGCGCTGGCGTGGGAGCGCACCGCGGTGTCCCTGGGCGCCGTGGGG
Organism: uncultured Actinomycetota bacterium; assembly: GCA_963845795.1. Classification (GTDB taxonomy): domain Bacteria; phylum Actinomycetota; class Actinomycetes; order Propionibacteriales; family Nocardioidaceae; genus Nocardioides. The sequence goes on from CAWJTG010000009.1 coordinate 85,679, forward strand.
CTGCTGCTCCTCAAGGTCGTGGAGGGCGGCCGCGCCACCCAGGCGGCCGGGCTGGTGCTCGTGGCGATGGCGGCCTCGGTGGCCCTGGTGATGGTGCCCGTGGGATACCGGCGCGCCCGGGCCAGGGTCGACCCGGAGGTGCTGGAGCGGCCGTTCGTCGACCAGGACCGGTGGCGACGGCGGGTGCTGCTCGGGACCTCGTGCGCCATCAGCGTCGTCGTGGTCGTCGTGGCGGTGGACGTCTGGCTGGCCGGCGCGGTCTGAGCTGCGTCCGCAGCGGCGGGGGAGTGTCGGGTCGGCACCACCGGCCTCCTCTGGTCCGTCGGGCGGACGAAAACTACCAGCATTTGTCCGGCCATTTGCGGCGGTCACGCACGGTCCCAAATGCCCGGACAAATGCTTGTGGTCTGGACCGAGCCGGTCTAGCCTCCATCACCTGAGGTGCCCGGGCGACGAAGGTGAGGACACGCGGTGCAGTACGGATTCGCGATCGACCAGCGCACCTGCATCGGGTGTCATGCGTGCACCGTGGCCTGCAAGACCGAGCACGAGGTGCCGCTCGGGCAGTTCCGCACCTGGGTGAAGTACGTCGACTCCGGGGAGTTCCCCGCCACGACGAGGGACTTCGGCGTGATGCGGTGCAACCACTGCACCGACGCCCCCTGCATCACGATCTGCCCCACCGAGGCGCTGTTCAAGCGGGACGACGGCATCGTCGACTTCGACAAGGACCGCTGCATCGGCTGCAAGAGCTGCATGCAGGGCTGCCCCTACGACGCGATCTACATCGACGCCGACACCAACACCGCCGCCAAGTGCAACTTCTGCGCGCACCGGATCGACGAGGACCTCGAGCCGGCCTGCGTCGTGGTGTGCCCGACCCACTCGATCTGGGTCGGTGACCTCGACGACCCGACGTCGGGCATCAGCAAGCTGGTCAACAACAACCCCGTCACGGTGCGCTCCCCGGAGCAGAACACCGGACCCAACGTGTTCTACCTCGGGGCCGACCGGGCGGTGCTCGACCCGCTGGCCGCCCCCGTCGACGACACCTACATCTGGGCGAAGCCGGACGCGCAGCGTCTCGAGAACGCCGGAGACCTGACGGTCGACCCGACGACGAACGCCCGGACCACCCTGAACACCTCGCACCCCCGGCCCTGGGGCTGGAAGGTCGTCACCTACCTGTGGACCAAGGGCATCGGCGCGGGCGCTCTCGCGCTGGCCTGCCTCGCCCACCTGCTCGGCATCGACCTGGGGGTGACCGGCGACTACGTCGCACCGCTGCTGGGGCTGTTCGGCGCCGCGACCACCGGAGCGCTCCTGGTGTGGGACCTCAAGCGGCCCGAGCGCTTCCTCTACATCTTCCTCAAGTCGAACTTCACCTCGTGGATCGTGCTCGGCGCCTATGCGCTCACGATCTTCTCCGGAGGTGCGCTGCTGTGGCTGCTGGCGGCTGTCCTCGACGTGGGCTGGATGATGACCACGCTGGCCTGGCTGGGCATCCCCGTGAGCGCCCTGATGGCCGGCTACACGGCCTTCCTGTTCGGACAGGCCGAGGGCCGGGACCTGTGGCAGTCGCCGGTGCTGTTCTGGCACCTCCTGGTCCAGGCGGTGATGGTCGGCAGCGGGGCGCTCGCCGTGGCGGGGCTCGTCGTCGACCTCTCCGACTCCGCGTGGAACCTGCATCGCGGTGTCCTTCATGATCTCGACCGTGCTGCACCTGCTCATCCTGGCGCTGGAGTACTTCGGCAAGCACCCCAGCCGGCAGGCCGCGGTCGCCGCCCACATCGTCACCCACGGTCGGTACGCACAGACGTTCTGGCTGGGGTCCGTGGCGCCCACGCTCGTGGCCGCGGCCCTCGCCGGGCTCACCCTCGGCGGGCTGCCCGTCGTCCTGCTGGCAGCCGCGGGCCTCATCGTCCAGCCCGCCCTGGTCGCCTACGAGAGCGTCTTCGTCCGTGCCGGTCAGGACCCGCCGCTCTCATGACCGTCGAGCGTCACCTCGCGCACCCGAACTCGGAAGGAACTGCCATGACCGCTGAGCTGGAACACGGGAGGCCGCAGGTCCCGATGCCCGGTGCGCGCACGCACGAGAACCTGCGCAACTACCCGCCGGCCGAGGAGTGGGACAACCACGTCGAGTACGACGCGAAGGCCCATCCGCGCAAGGTGCCGCACACCTACTCGCTGATCCCGACGATCTGCTTCAACTGCGAGTCGTCCTGCGGACTCCTCGCCTACGTCGACCACGAGGACCTGTCGATCAAGAAGTTCGAGGGGAACCCGGCTCACCCCGGGTCGCGCGGTCGCAACTGCGCCAAGGGCCCGGCGACGATCAACCAGGTCAACGACCCCGACCGGATCCTCCACCCGCTGAAGCGGGTCGGCGAGCGGGGCTCGGGTCAGTTCGAGCGGGTCTCGTGGGACGAGGCCGTGGCCGACATCGCCGGCCGGATCCGCAAGGCCATCGTCGAGGACCGCAAGGACGAGGTGATGTACCACGTCGGTCGTCCCGGCGAGGACGGCTTCGTCGAGCGCGTCCTGCAGGCCTGGGGCGTCGACGGGCACAACAGCCACACCAACGTCTGCTCCTCCGGCGGCCGCACCGGCTACACGCACTGGATGGGCTACGACCGACCCTCGCCCGACTACGCCAACGCCAAGGTGATGATCCTCCTCTCGAGCCACCTCGAGACCGGCCACTACTTCAACCCGCACGCCCAGCGGATCATGGAGGCGAAGCAGAACGGCGCCAAGCTGGTCGTCCTGGACCTGCGGCTGTCGAACACCGCCGCGCAGGCGGACCTGTGGATCTCCCCGTGGCCCGGCAGCGAGTCGGCGATCTTCCTGGCCATCGCCTCCTACCTGCTGCGCACCCGCCGGATCGCCAAGGACTACATGCGGCGCTGGGTGAACTGGGACGTCTACCTCGAGCGGCTGCACCCCGACGCGCCCCAGGACTTCGAGGTGTTCCTGGACCGGCTGACCGAGGACTACGCGCAGTACACCTTCGAGTACGCGGCGAAGGAGGCGCACGTCCCCGTCGAGCAGATCGAGGAGCTGGCGCGCATCGTCGGCACCGCCGACACCCGGCTCGCCACCCACACCTGGCGCTCCGCGGCGGCCGGCAACCTCGGCGGGTGGCAGATCACCCGCAGCCTGTTCTTCCTCAACGTCCTCACCGGCAGCGTCGGCACCGAGGGTGGCACCCACCCCAACGGCTGGGACAAGTTCATGCCGCACTTCCCGGACATGCCCGAGGCGAACGACACCTGGAGCGACAAGCTCTGGCCGCCGGAGTACCCCCTCACCACCAACGAGATGTCGATCCTGCTGCCGCACCTGCTCAAGGACGGCCGCGGCAAGCTCGACGTCTACTTCAGCCGCGTCTACAACCCGCTGTGGGTCAACCCGGACGGGTTCACCTGGATCGACGTCCTCAAGGACGAGAGCAAGATCGGCCTCCATGTCGCGCTCACGCCGACCTGGAGCGAGTCCGCGACCTTCGCCGACTACGTCCTCCCGATGGGACACGCCGCGGAGCGTCACGACACGATGTCGTTCGAGACGCACGCGTCGAAGTGGATCGCGTTCCGCCAGCCCGTCCAGCGGGTCGCGATGGAGCAGCGCGGCATGCCCTACCAGGACAGCCGTGACTCGAACCCCGGCGAGGTGTGGGAGGAGAACGAGTTCTGGTTCGACGTCTCCTGGCACATCGACCCGGACGGCTCGCTCGGGATCCGCAAGTACTTCGAGTCGCCGTCCCGCCCCGGCGAGAAGATGACCCAGGACGAGTACTACGACACCTTGTTCGGCACCAGCGTCCCGGGTCTCCCGGAGGCCGCCGAGGCTCAGGGCATGACGCCGCTGCAGTACATGCGCAAGTACGGCGTCTTCGAGGTCGCCAAGGACCTCTACCGCCTCGACGAGCGAGAGCTGACCGAGGCCGAGCTCGACGGGGCCACCGCGGACGCGAACGGCGTGCTGCGCAAGCCGGTCTCGATGGAGGTCGCCCCGCCGCTGGTCGGGGAGGCCGGGGCCGTGGGCGTCGTGCACGAGGACGGCACCAAGACCGCCGGCTGGCTGTCCCCGTCGCGCAAGCTCGAGCTCTACTCCACGACGCTGGCCGAGTGGGGCTGGCCGGAGCAGGCGACTCCGGGCTACATCGAGTCGCACGTCTCGGCCCGGCAGATCGACCGCTCCAACGACGAGTTCGTGCTGATGCCGAACTTCCGGCTGCCCACGCTGATCCACACCCGCTCGGGCAACGCGAAGTACCTCAACGAGATCAGCAACACCCACCCGCTGTGGTTCAACCAGGACGACGCCACCGCGCTCGACCTGACCACCGGCGAGCTGGTCCGGGTGATCACCGAGATCGGCCACTTCGTCGTCCGCGTCTGGGCCACCGAGGCGATCCGTCCCGGCGTGGTCGGCTTGTCGCACCACATGGGCCGCTGGACCCAGGAGGGCGCTCCGGGCAGCCGCTGGGCGATGGGCAAGGTCAAGCTCGACCGGTCCGAGGGTGGGATCTGGAAGCTCCGCTACACCGACGGCGTCAAGCCGTTCAAGAGCGACGACCCCGACTCCGAGCGCATCTACTGGGACGACCCGGGCGTGCACCAGAACCTCGCCTTCCCGGTCCAGCCCGACCCGGTCTCCGGCATGCACTGCTGGCACCAGAAGGTCCGCATCGAGAAGGCGCACCCCGACGACCAGTACGGCGACGTCGAGGTCGACGTGACCAAGTCGCGCGAGGTGTATCGACGCTGGCTGGCCATGACCCGTCCGGGCCCGGGCCCGGACGGCCAGCGCCGGCCGGAGTTCATGATGCGTCACGTCACCCCGAAGCGGAAGGCCTACCGGGTCGACCAACCAGAAGGAGTCTCGTGACGATGTTCCGTCGCTCGGCCGCACCACCTCCCGTCGACGTCGAGGCCGTCCGGGCGGCGGTCGGTCTGGTCGAGGACCCCGAGATCCACCGACCCATCGGCGACCTCGGGATGGTCGGAGCGATCGACGTCGACCGCAGCGGCATGATCACGGTCGAGATCCGCCTGACCACCCCGTCGTGCCCGCTCCGCGACACGTTCCGGTCGCAGGTGACGGCGGCGGTGCGCAGCGTCGAGCCGGCGGCGTCGGTCGACATCGCCTTCGGCGTGCTCGACGACCGGGCCCGCCGCGACCTCGCCCTCAAGCTGCGCGGTCCCGAGACCGGTGGCATCCCGCTCGTCGCACCGCGCATCTACGCGGTGGCGAGCGGCAAGGGGGGCGTCGGCAAGTCCTCGGTCACGGCCAACCTCGCGGTCGCACTGGCCGACCAGGGGCTGAGCGTGGGCCTGCTGGACGCCGACGTCTGGGGCTACTCCGTCCCGCAGCTGTTCGGCGTACGCCGGGCCCCCGTGGCGCTGAACGGCATCATGTTCCCCCTCGAGGCGCACGGGGTCCGGCTGATGAGCACGGGCTTCCTCGTGGCCGACGACGAGCCGGTGATCTGGCGCGGCCCGATGCTGCACAAGGCGATGGAGCAGTTCCTCAGCGACGTCCACTGGGGCGAGCTCGACGTGCTCCTCATGGACCTGCCGCCGGGCACCGGGGACATCACGCTGTCGTTGCTGGAGCTCGTCCCCTCGGCGGCACTGCTGGCCGTCACCACGCCACAGCCCGCGGCGAGATCGGTCGCGAGCCGGGTCGGCCGGATGGCGCTGGACGCCCGGATGCCGTTGGCGGGTGTCGTCGAGAACATGTCGACGGCCACCTGCCAGGTCTGCGGCCACGGAACGCCGTTGTTCGGCGAGGGTGGCGGGGCCCAGCTGGCCGGCGAGCTCGGCGTGGACCTCCTGGCCCAGGTGCCGCTCGACATCGCGATCCGGGAGGCCGGCGACGAGGGCGTGCCCGTGGTGCGCCGGGACCCCACCTCGGAGTCGGCCCAGGTGTTCCGCTCGCTGGCGGCCGGGCTCCCCGTCGTCCGGCGCAGCATCGTGGGTGTGCCGCTGCCGCTCAGCGTCGCCTGAGGTCAGGAGCAGAGGCCGAGCGCCCGCTCCGCCACGCCGAGGTCCGAGCAGAACCCGGTGCCGCTCGCCTTGAGGCACAGCAGCCCCAGCAGCTCGCCGCGGTCGTCGACCACGGCCAGGCGGCGCTGCTGACGCGCGACCAGCCACCGCAGCGCGGCGTCCGCCGGTGCGGACGGCGGGATCGTGCGACCGGTGAGCCGGGCGTGGGGCAGCGCCTCCCGGGTGTCGGGTGCCGTGTCGGGGACGTCGCACCGGAGCAGGGTCCCGGAGAGCGCCGTGCCCCGGGTGAGCAGCACCATGTGGACGTGGTCGTCCTCGAAGGCGGCGCGTACCTGCCCGAGGGTGGCCTCGGCCGGCAGCACCTTCGGACGTCGCACCATCACCTCGGCCACGGTGGAGTCCTCGGTCACCCGGGCCGGTGCCGTTCGCGGTGGCCCGGAACGTTCGACTGTCACAACGAGCCAGGCTAGACGCGCAGCGGCGCGAGCACCAGCATATGTCCGGGCATTTCGTGGTGGTGGGAAGGTGGGCAGCCTCACCGATGCCCCGCACCGCACGAGGAAGGAACGAGCGCCGGTCCCCATGAGCACCCATCCGTCGCGCCGCGGCTCCGGGGCCCCGGTCGCCCTGGGGCTGCGCCAGAACGCGGCCCAGTTCACCCTGCTGGTGGCGGTCAACGCGCTGGTCGGCGGCATGCTGGGGCAGGAGCGAACCGTCGTCCCCCTGCTGGGCGAGCAGGAGTTCGGCCTCAGCGGCTACACCGCGGGCCTCGCCTTCATCGCGGTCTTCGGACTGTCCAAGGCGGTCGCCAACTACTTCGCCGGGACCTGGGGCGACCGCTACGGGCGCAGGCCCGTGCTGGTCGCCGGCTGGCTGGTCGCCCTGCCGGTCCCGTTCCTGCTCATCTGGGCGCCGAGCTGGGGGTGGGTCATCGCCGCGAACGTGCTGCTCGGCGTCTCCCAGGGGCTGACCTGGTCGACCACCGTGGTGATGAAGATCGACCTGGTCGGCCCGCAACGACGGGGGTTCGCGATGGGCCTCAACGAGGCCGCCGGCTACGGCGCCGTCGCGATCACCGCTCTCGCGACCGGCTACCTCGCCGAGACCTACGGACTGCGGCCGGCCCCCTTCCTGCTCGGTGCCGTCTTCGCCGGCCTGGGCCTCGGCCTCTCCACGCTGGTGGTCCGCGAGACCCGCGACCACGCCCGGCTCGAGGCCGCTGCGCACGTGACCCGCGGCGACGGCCGCCACGACCACCTCCATGAGGAGCTCTCGGACCGCGACGTGTTCGTGCAGACGAGCTTCCGCGAGCCCGCGCTCTCCTCGGCCAGCCAGGCCGGTCTGGTCAACAACCTCAACGACGGCCTGGCCTGGGGCCTGTTCCCCCTCATGTTCGCCACCGCAGGACTCACCGTCGACCGCATCGGCCTGCTCGCCGCGCTCTATCCCGCCGTGTGGGGGGTCGGTCAGCTCGTGACCGGCGCCCTGTCGGACCGGGTCGGTCGCAAGTGGCTGATCGTGGCCGGCATGGGCGTGCAGGCAGGTGCGTTGGGCCTGATCGCGAGCGCTGGTTCGTTCGCGCCGTGGGCGGTCGGCGCCGTCCTGCTGGGTGCCGGCACCGCGCTCGTCTACCCGACCCTGCTCGCCGTCGTCGGGGACGTCGCGCATCCCGCCTGGCGTGGTCGGGCGGTGGGCATCTACCGGCTCTGGCGCGACGGGGGCTTCGCCGTCGGCGCCCTCACCGCCGGCCTCGTGGCCGACGCCTGGGGGATCGACGCGGCCGTGTGGACCGTCGCGGCGCTCACCGCCGGGTCGGGGCTGCTCGTCGCGGTGCGCATGTACGAGACCCACGTCCCGGTGCGACCGGGCGGTGCGAGCAGCAGCGGGTGAGGTACGGTCTTCCAAAGATCTTTGGAGGAATGGTGGAAGCAGACGACCGGCGGACCCGGGTCTTCGACGAGCTGGCAGTGGTGGGCAAGGCGTTCGGCAGCGCCAAGCGGCTCGAGCTGGTCGACCTCCTGGCCCAGGGGGAGCGCACCGTCGACGGCCTGGCCCGCGCGGCCGGGATGGGCGTCACCACGGTGTCGGCTCACCTGCAGGTGCTCAAGCTGGCCAACCTCGTGGCCACCCGGCGGGAGGGCACCAAGGTCCACTACCGCCTGGCGGGCGACGACGTCGCCGGTCTCTACGACGCGATGCGCACCATCGCCCGCGAGCGCTCGGCCGACGTGGGCCGGGCGCTGGAGAGCTACCTGAACCTGCCGGGCTCCGGCGACGTCGGCCTGGTCACGCGCGAGGAGCTCTCGCGACTGCTCGGCGGCGACCAGATCACCCTGCTCGACGTCCGGCCCGAGGAGGAGTTCGTCGCCGGCCACATCCCCGGGGCGCGTCACGTCCCGCTGGGCGCTCTGGCCGCCCTGGCCCACGAGCTCCGGGGGGCGCCCGCGGTGGTGGCCTACTGTCGCGGCAGCTTCTGCGTGATGGCCCACGACGCCGTCCGCCTGCTGGGCGCGGAGGGCGTGCCGGCGCGGCGCCTCGAGGACGGCATGCTCGAGTGGCGCACGCACGGTCACCCCGTGCAGGTGGGGGTCGCATGACCGCCCTCCCCGTGGCGGCGCTCGCCTCCTGGCCCCGGCGACGCTGGCCGGCGGCCGCAGGTGCGGCGGTCGCCTTCGCCCTGCTGGTGGCCGTCCCGACCGACCTCATCGACACCCCGGTCTTCGGCCGGGAGATCCCCCCGACCTGGTGGGCCTGGCCCTCCGTCGTCGCCTCCTCCGTGCTCGGTGGGCTCCTGGTCGCGACGTACGTCGCCGCACCGGATCGGCCCGAGAGCCGCGCGAGCCGTCGCGGCGGCTGGGTCGGGGGGTGCCTGACCTACTTCGCGGTGGGGTGCCCGGTGTGCAACAAGCTGGTGCTGCTCGCACTCGGCAGCGCCGGTGCCCTCACCTGGTTCGAGCCGGTCCAGCCGGTGCTCCAAGTCCTCGCTCTCACCCTGCTCGCCTGGGCCCTGCGCCGGCGACTGCTCGGTGAGCTGTCCTGTCCGACCACCACCTCTGGAGATGTCGCCCGTGTCTGATCGCCGCAAGAGTCCCGTCGTCCCGCTCGCCATCGCCGGCGTCGCCCTCGTCGCCCTGATCGCGACACTGATCGGCACCGCCGGCCCCGACGACGGCCCCACCACCGACGGGTCGGCCAGCACCACCTCCTCCGGCCAGCGCGACGACGCGGGCCGCGCGCCCGACGACACGTGGGAGGCGCTCGTGCGGCGCGAGGCCGGCGACCCGATGGCGCTGGGCGAGGTGGACGCGCCCGTCGTGATGCTCGCCTACTCCGAGTTCCAGTGCCCGTTCTGCGGCAAGTTCGCCCGTGACACCGCGCCCACCCTGATCGAGCAGTACGTCGAGGAGGGCACGCTCCGCATCGAGTGGCGCGACTTCCCCTACCTGGGTCCCGAGTCGACCACGGCCGCGCAGGGCGGTCGCGCCGCGGCGGCGCAGGACAGCTTCTGGGCCTTCCACGACGAGATGTACGCCGACCAGCTCCCGCCCAACTCCGGGAGGCTCGACGAGGACTACCTCGCCGGCATCGCCGCGGAGCTGGGCCTCGACGTCGAGCAGTTCCGCGCGGACATGTCCTCGGAGACCACCGAGCAGGCCATCGCCGAGGACTTCGCCGAGGGCCAGGCGATCGGGGTCACCGGCACCCCGGCGTTCGTCATCAACGGCGTGCCCGTGATCGGGGCCCAGCCCACCGAGGTCTTCGAGAAGGCCATCGAGCAGGCCGCGACCGAAGCGGGCTCGTGAGCGAGGTCGGGATCCTGGCGGCCTTCGCCGCCGGAGTGCTCGCCCTCCTCTCACCGTGCAGCGCCCTGTTGCTGCCGTCGTTCTTCGCGATGGCGTTCGCGAGCAGACGTGCGCTGGTCGCGCGGACCCTCGTCTTCTACCTCGGCCTGCTGCTCACGCTGGTCCCGCTCGGGGTCGGGGCAGGTGCGGCGTCCTCGTTCTTCTACGGGCACCGGCCGCTCCTCATCAGCGTCGCCGGCTGGATGATCATCGGGTTCGGGGTGATGCAGCTGCTGGGCAAGGGCTTCACGATCCCGTTCACGCAGCGGCTCAACAACGCCGTGGCGACCAGGGGCGGCGACGGCTGGCTCTCCACCCTGGTGCTCGGTGCCGTCTACGGACTGGCGGGCTTCTGCTCGGGGCCCGTCCTCGGCGCGATCCTGACCGTCGCCGCGACCCAGGAGTCCCCCTGGCGGGGCGGGGCCCTTCTGGCGGTCTACGCCCTCGGCATGTCAGCGCCGCTGCTGGTGCTGGCCGGGCTGTGGGACCGCTACGACCTGGGCAGCCGACGCTGGCTGCGCGGGCGCACGCTGAGCCTGGGTCGGCTACGCGTGCACACCGTGTCGCTGGTCTCGGGTCTGCTGTTCATCGTCGTCGGCGCCGTCTTCCTCCGCTACGACGGCACCGCCGGCCTCACCGGCTCCCTCGGTGTGGGTGACCTCACCGAGGTCGAGTTCAGCGCCCAGCAGGCGGTCGCGACGTGGACCGCCGGGATCCCGGGGTGGTCGGTCCTGCTGGCGGTGGTGCTCATCGCGTCCGCTGTCGCCTGGCGCAGGGCCCGACCGGAGCCGGGCCAGGCCGCGGCGGACGTCGAGCGGGAGGGTCGCGCCGAGGACGAGCCCGCGCGCCGATGAGCTTCCACGGGTTACGTTGGGGGAGCTGACAGCGCGTCAGGGCTCGCTGAGCAGGCTGCCGGCAACGACCCGAGAGGAAGCCGATGCCTGTCTTCATGGTGGAACGTCAGTTCGCCGACCAGCTGGAGGTCGCCCCGGAGACCGCGGCGTCGATCAACCGGATCAACGACGAGGCCGGCGTGCGCTGGCTCCAGTCCTTCCTGTCCGCCGACAAGCGCAAGACGTTCTGCCTCTACGAGGCCGACGACGTCGACGCGATCCGCACCGCCGCCATGCGCGCCGGCATTCCGGCCGACGCGATCATGGAGCTCTCCGGGACGGTGGCCCCGGACGGCGCCTTCGCGCCGATGTAGCGCTGCGCCCCCCGTGCACTGAGCGTCCGAGCGTCAGAGCAGCCCGTGCTCGGTGGCGAAGACGGCGGCCTTGGTGCGGTTGGGTGCGTCGGTCTTGATGAGGATGCTGCGCACGTGGTTGGCGGTGGTGTTGGCGCTGATGTACAGCCGCTCGCCGATCTCGCGGTTCGACAGTCCCTCCGCGACGAGGCGGAGCACGTCGACCTCCCGCTCGGTCAGGCCGTGGGGCAGGGATGGACGCTCGGGGCGCGGAGCAGGATCGGCGTCGAGGTCGCGGAGCACGCGGCGGTGCCCGATGCGGCGGGCCAGCGCGCGCGCCTCCTCGGCGAGGTCCGTGGCCGAGGGCGACCGGTCGGCATCCGTCAGTCCGCGGCGGGCGCGGTGCCGGCTCCAGGCGGCGAGCGTCTCGACCTGGTGGGTGACCGCGCCCATCCGCCGGTCCATGTCGAGGGCGAGCCCGAAGTGTCGGTCGGCAGTGGGAGCGCCGAGGACGGAGTCGAGCTGGCCGAGGTAGCGGTCGGCGGAGCCGAAGACCGCAGCGTGGGCGCCGGCCATCAGGTTGCTGCCCCCGTACTCGGCCAGGAACGGTCGCAGCACCGCTGCCGAGACCCGGTCGTCCAGCTTCGCGGCCGCCTCGGCCGAGAACGCCAGCACACCGGCGTACTGGGCGCCGGCGCGGTAGTCGTCGAGTCGGTCGCAGAGGTGCGTCAGGAGGCGTGCGGCCGGCTCGAGCAGGTCGAGCTCGGTGTAGAGGGCCAGGAGCCCGGGCAGCCAGGCGTGGTCGACGCTCTCGGTGCCGGTGACGAGGGGTCGGACCCGCTCGAGCCCACCGGTGACGCGGTGCAGCATGAACTGCTGGACGCTCCACGACCCCTCGGTGGCGCCGTCGAACTCGCGGGTGAACTGGTCGTCGAGCCACGCGATGATGTGCTCGGCGCCCGCGAAGTCGCCGACCGCGTACCGGTGGGTGTAGCGAGCGCATCCGGAGACGTAGCGGAAGAAGGGCTGCCCGCGTGACAGAGCGATCTCGGTGAGGTCGCGCTGGGCGCTGCTCCAGGCCGGCTCGTCGCCCACGATGTAGGCGTAGGTGCCCCGGTGGAAGGCCGCCGGCCCGAGGTGGGCGTCGTCGCCGAGACGCGTGCCGATCTCGTGCAGCTCGAGGGCGCGGGCCAGCAGCGAGAACGCCAGCTGGGGGGTCAGGCCCTGCCACAGCGTCGCGCTCAGCGCGTGGGCGAGGAGCTGCTCGTCACCGCTGGCGCGGGCGTGCTCGAGTGCCCGCTCCCCGAGCTCGCGCGCCCGCCTGCGGTCGCCGGTGAACGAGGCCGCGCGTCCCATGCTGGCGAGCGCCCGGATGTACAGCGGGTCGTCGTGGTCCAGGGCGGCCGCGTGCAGCGCCTCGTCGAGCAGCGCCAGCGAGCGCTGGCCGTTCTCCGAGGGTCGCCACGAGGCGTCCTCGTGGCCGATGGCGGCCAGGACCCGGACCCGGGGGGCCTCGTCGGTGCTGAGGTCCTCGTAGATCTGCCGGGCCGTCGGGAAGTGGCCGGCGTGCACGTGGCACCGGGCGGCGGCGGAGAGCAGCTCGGCGGCCGGTGGGCCCTCGGCGACGTGGAGCTGCGCGGCCCGCTCGTACAACGAGGCGGCCTCGCCGTGGGCGAAGCCGCGGACGGCCTGCTCGGCCGCGAGCAGCAGGTAGTGGACCGCTTTCCCACCGTGCCCGAGGGCACGGGCCCGTACGTAGTGGTGCGCGAGCTGGGCCAGGAGCCCCGGGTCCTCCTCGCCCACGCGCGGCTCCAGGGCTGCGGCGATCCGCGCGTGCGTCGCGGCGAGATCGGTGGCCGCCATCTGGTCAAGCACCGCGCGGCGCGCCAGCGCGTGGACGAACCGGTAGCCGTCGGGAACGGACCCGGTCCCCACGTCAGCGTCCGCGACGAGAAGGCCGGCGCGAACCGCAAGGTCGATCCCCTCGAGGACCGCGCCCGCGGCGAGGTCGCCGGCCTCGATCAGGAGGGTGGGATCGACGACGTCGCCGGCGACCGCGGCCAGCTCGAGGACGCGGGTGTGGGCGACGTCGAACGCGGCCAGTCGACGGGCCAGTGCGTCCTGCACCGACCCCGGCGCGTGGGAGCTCGCGGAGTGGAGGGCGACGAGACCGCCCCGGGACGCGAGGTCGTGCCAGTACTCCTGGAGGAAGAAGGGGTTGCCTCCGGTGTGGTCGCGCAGCACCGGCGCGGCTGCCCGTGCCGCTCCGAGCGGGACCCCGGCCTCCCGCACGAGGTACTCGGCCACGTCCTCGGTGGTCAGCCCGACGAGGTCGATCCGGGCGACGCCGTCGAGCCGGTGCAGGTCGGCGAGGGCGAAGCTGACCGCGTCGGTGCGGTCGGGGGCGGTGGTGCGGCGGGTGACGAGGACGAGGAGCTGCTCTCCCGCGGTGGACTCGACCAGGTGCGACAGCAGTGCCAGGGTCGGCTCCGGCGCCGAGTGCAGGTCCTCGAGGACCAGGACCGTCGGCCTCTCCTCGGCCGCCGCCAGCAGCACGCGCAGGACCGCGTCGAAGAGGACCGGCCGGGAGTCGCCGTCCTCGGACACCAGGTCGGCGGCCTCCGGCCAGGGGCCCAGCACGGCGGTGGTCAGGCGCAGCAGTGGCGCTGCGGCCCGGGGCGTGATCTCGCGCAACGTCTCCGGTGAGATCTGCTCCAGCGCCTGCTCGAGGATGGCGACGAAGGGCCGGTACGGGGTGTTGAACTCCTCGCGGCACGCACCCCGCAGCACGGTCGCGCCGTGGTCGAGCAGCGCCGCGGCGATCTCGGCCACCAGCCGGGTCTTGCCGACGCCGGGCTCGCCGCCCACGAACACGACCTGCCGCCGGTCGTCCTCGACGGCGGCCCAGACCGTCTCGAGCCGGTCGATCTCCGCCCGGCGCCCGACGAAGGTGGTCCGACTCTTCGCGGGTCCACCTGGTGGGCTCATCGGAGCGGGTTCCATCGTCCGTCGACTGTAGCCCCGCCCGGCGGCCGCGGAGATGGTCAGATCTGACCCCCCACGATCCCGACCGACGAGGTCAGATCAGGTCAGGCGTCCCACCGTCGCCGTCCGTAGCGTCCTTCGTGCTGACCCATCCACTCCACGAGGAGCATCGCCATGGCAACGCCCATCCAGGATCTACCCGTCGAGGTCGCCCAAGGTGACCTGGAGACCCGGTACCTCGAGCAGGGGGACATGGCCATCCGGCACCTTCGGGTTCCGGCCGGGACCGACTTCGGCCCGGTGCTGAAGGGGCTTCCGGACGACCGGTGCCCCAGTCCCCACTGGGGGATCGTGCTCGAAGGGTCGCTCCGGCTCGAGCACGCGGACGGATCCACCGAGACCGCGAGCGCGGGGGAGGTCTTCTTCTGGCCCGCCGGCCACACCGGCACCTCCTCCGACGGCGCCGTGTTCCTCGAGATCGGTCCGGTCGGTCCGATGCGGCAGTTCCACGACCACGCCCAGCAGGTCTTCGCCTGATCCGGCGAGCACTCCACCCCATCCACCAGCTCGACACGAGAAGCACAGGGAGCACCCCATGAGCGGCACCCCAGCACTCACCATGCTCGACGCGGCACGCGGCGGCGTGGTCACCGCGCAGTCACCCGAGTACGACGAGGCACGTTCGGTCTACAACGCGATGATCGACCGACGGCCGCTCGCGATCGTGCGGGCCGTCGACGTCACCGACGTGCGCATCGCGGTCGACGCCGCCCGGGAGAGCGGGCTGCCGCTCGCGATCCGCGACGGCGCGCACAGCGTGCCGGGGTTCGGGACGGTCGACGACGGCATCGTGCTGGACCTCAGCGCGATGAAGGGCATCCGCATCGACCCGGAGAAGCGGGTCGCTCGCGTGCAGGGCGGCTGCGACTGGGGCGACTTCGACCACGCCGCGCACGGCTTCGGCCTGGCCACCACGGGCGGGATCATCTCGACCACCGGCGTCGCCGGCCTCACCCTCGGCGGCGGCATCGGCTACCTCGCCCGGGCCCACGGGCTCTCCATCGACAACCTGCGCTCGGCCGACGTCGTCCTGGCGGACGGCAGCTTCGTGACTGCCAACGAGCACGAGCACCCGGACCTGTACTGGGCGCTGCGCGGTGGCGGCGGCAACTTCGGCGTCGTGACCGAGCTCGAGTTCGACCTGCACCCGGTGGACACCATCTACGGCGGGCCGATGTTCTTCGAGCTCGACGTCGCCGAGGAGCTGTTCCGGACCTACGGCGACTGGATCGCGGCAGCACCCCGCGCGATGAGCGCGTTCCCGGCCTTCCAGATCGCCCCGCCGCTGCCGTTCGTCCCCGAGGACCGCGTCGGCGAGCCGTTCGCGTTGCTGGTGTCGTGCTTCAACGGCAGCGACGAGGACGCCGAGCTGCTGCTGAAGGAGCTGCGGGCGGTCGGCACGCCGGTGGCCGAGCACGTCGGGCGGATGCCCTACCCGGCCCTCAACGGCGCCTTCGACGGCCTGCTCCCGAAGGGTCTCCAGCACTACTGGAAGGCCGCCTTCCTGCCGGACCTGACCGACGGCGCCATCGCCGCCCACGTCGAGCACGGCCCCCGGGTGCCGGCGGTGGAGTCCACGATGCACCTCTACCCGATCGACGGCGCCGTCCACGACGTCGCCCCGGATGCGACCGCGTTCGCCTACCGGGAGGCGAAGTTCGCCCCGGTGATCGCCGGCATGTGGCCCGACCCGGCCGACAACGAGGCCAACATCGGGTGGGTGCGCGAGTACCACCAGGCTCTCGAGCCGCACACCAGCGCGGGCGGCTACATCAACTTCATGGCCGAGGACGACCAGGGCCGCATCCGCGCCAACTACGGTGCGAACTACGACCGGCTGGCCTCGGTGAAGAAGACCTACGACCCGGGCAACCTCTTCCGGATCAACCAGAACATCGCCCCCGCCGGCTGAGCGGTCTCAGCCCAGCTCACGCGCCAGCTGGCTGATGAACTCGTCGGCCATCGCGAGCTGGCTGACCAACCTCTCGCGACGCTCTGCGGCGTCCGCCAGGATCGCGGCCAGTCGTGCGCGCGCCTCGGCGTGCCGGTCGCCCGCCTCGTGGTCGCGGAGGAGCTCGAGATCGCGCATCGCCGCGCTCATCTGGTCGAGGGTGAACCCGAGCGGCTTCATCCGCCGGATCACCATGATCCGGTCGACGTCGTCGGCGGTGTAGAGCCGGAAGCCGCCGTCGGTGCGCCCCGACGGCCGCAGCAGCCCCACCTCGTCCCAGTGCCGCAGGCTGCGCAGGGACAGCCCGGTCCGGACGGCGACCTCGCCGATCTGCATCACCTCGGGCATTTCAACCCTCACGTTACGTGAGGTTAGAGTCGGGAGCAGACTTCGCCGGCGACGACGCCGGCGCGCGTGCCCTCGTGGCGCGCCCCACCCCACCCAGCTCCACGGCAGGCGGTGTCGCTCGCGCGGGTCGCCCGAGGTGCGAGCAGGCCGACGCCGTCGCCACGATCGGAATCCTCTTGAGCCTCATCACCCACGCGCCCGAACCCACCGTGCGCGCCGCCCTTCGCTCTCCCCGGCTGCTGCGCACCGAGGTGCTGGCCGGCCTGGTGGTCGCGCTCGCCCTGATCCCCGAGGCGATCTCCTTCTCGATCATCGCCGGGGTCGACCCGCGCGTCGGTCTGTTCGCCTCCTTCACGATGGCGGTCTCCATCGCCTTCCTCGGTGGCCGGCCGGCGATGATCTCCGCCGCGACCGGTGCCATCGCGCTCGTGATCGCGCCGGTGGCGCGCACCTACGGCATGGACTACCTGATCGCCACCGTGCTCCTCGGAGGCGTCATCCAGGTCGTGCTCGGCGTCGCCGGGGTAGCGCGCCTGATGCGCTTCATCCCGCGCTCGGTGATGGTCGGCTTCGTCAACGCCCTGGCGATCCTGATCTTCCTCGCCCAGGTGCCGCACCTGGTCGGCGTCCCGTGGCTGGTCTATCCGATGATCGCCACCGGCATCGCCGTCATGGTCGGGCTCCCCAGGGTCACCAAGGTCGTGCCGGCGCCGCTGGTGGCGATCGTGGCCCTGACCGGGTTCACCCTGCTGGCGGCGCTGAGCGTGCCCGACGTGGGCGACGAGGGCGAGCTCCCCGACAACCTTCCGTCGCTCTTCATCCCCGACGTGCCGTTCACCGTGAACACCTTGGAGATCATCGCCCCCTACGCGCTCGCGATGGCACTGGTGGGGCTGCTGGAGTCGCTGCTGACGGCCAAGCTGGTCGACGACATCACCGACACCCGCTCCGAGAAGACCCGCGAGGCCTGCGGCCAGGGCGCCGCCAACGTGATCACGGGGTTCTTCGGCGGCATGGGCGGCTGCGCCATGATCGGCCAGACGATGATCAACGTGAAGGCATCCGGTGCCCGGACGCGCATCTCGACGTTCCTCGCCGGCGTCTTCCTCCTGGTCCTCGTGGTCGGCTTCGGCGACGTCGTCGCCGTCATCCCGATGGCGGCCCTGGTCGCGGTGATGATCATGGTCTCGGTCGGCACCTTCGACTGGCACAGCGTCCAGCCCAGCACCCTGCGCCGGATGCCGAAGTCCGAGACCCTGGTGATGGTCGCCACCGTCGCCGTGACGGTCGGTACCCACAACCTCGCCATCGGCGTCGTGGTCGGCGTCCTCGTGGCCATGACCTTGTTCGCCCGCCGGGTCGCGCACCTCACCGACACCCACCGCGAGCTCGTCGAGAGCCCGGACGGCACCGTGACCGCGGTCTACACCGTCACCGGTGCGCTCTTCTTCGCCTCCAGCAACGATCTCTACACGCAGTTCGACTACGCCGAGGACCCCGACCGCGTCGTCATCGACCTGTCCGGGTCGCACATCTGGGACGCCTCCACCGTCGCCTCGCTCGACGCGATCACCACCAAGTACGAGCGCAAGGGCAAGACCGTCGAGATCGTCGGTCTCAACGCGGCCAGCGCCGAGCGGCACGGCCGGCTCACCGGAGAGCTGCCCTCGCACTAGACGCGGTCGGGCTCCGTGGCTGCGAGCACGTTCAGCATGCCCAGGAGCACGATGATGCCGGTGCCCGCGATCAGCAGGCTGCCCACCGCGAACGCGATCCAGGAGCCGGCTGCCGCGTCACGGAGCGGTCCGACGCCGTCCAGTGCCACCCCGAGGGCGAGCCCGAGCGTGAAGGAGCCGACGGCGACGGCGGCGAGCCACTTGGCCGACGAGGGCCACTCGAACTCCGCCGGGTCGGGCCCGCCCCGGGGGCCGACGACCAGGACGACCGCCGCGGCGATCGCGACCCACCCGCCCACGAGGAGGAACGCCGCCACGGAGTCGCCGGCCCGGTGCCACCCCGCCGACATGGTGGCCAGCGCGGTCGCCGACGCCGCCACGAGGGCACCCAGCCCGACCGGGTACCGCCACCCGGTGGGGACGACGAGCAGGAGGGCGGCGCCGGCGGAGAAGACCGCGGTGACGTGACCGCTGGGGAGGCTGTTGAGCGTCGCCGGTGCCACCTCGAGCAGCCCGAGGTCGGGCCGGGGGAGCAGGTAGTCCTTCAGCAGCAGGGCGGAGAGGTTCGCCCCGACCAGGACACCCACCGCGGCCAGGCCGTGGACCCGGTCGAGGCGGACCAGCGCGACGGTCGCGACGAGTGCGATCGCCCCCAGCAGGGACCCCACCGACACCACGTCGAGGATCGTGGTGGTGCCCTCCGCCAGTGCCGAACGGGTCCGCAGGGCGCCCCGCAGCGAGGCGTCGCCGAACAGCCGACCCTGCACCGTGCGGACCGTCAGGAAGTACACGAGCGCGAACCCGGCCACGAACGCGACGCCGACCAGCGCGATCCGGGCGAGCGGACGCCGGAGATCCCCCACCCGCTCCGCCGTCATCCCCTCATCCTGCCCCGGACTACGCTGTCGCTGGCGGTGGAGGGGCGGTGGTCGATGTGGTCAGCCCGGACGGGGTCGACGGTTCGCAGGTTCATCCGCCCCGTGGAGCAGTTCGTGCGCTGGGAGTCCAGCAGCGCCTTCCTGTTGATCGCGGCGGCGGTCGCGGCCCTGGTCTGGGCGAACATGTCCGACTCCTACGGGAACCTGTGGGACGCGCACGCGTCCCTCGAGGTGGGTCCGCTGCACCTGGACGAGTCGCTTCGGCACTGGGTGAACGACCTGCTGATGGCGGTCTTCTTCTTCGTCGTGGCGCTCGAGGTCAAGCGGGAGCTGCTGTTCGGCTCGTTGAGCGACCGCCGGTCGGCCCTGGTCCCGGCCGCCGCCGCCTTCGGCACCATGATCGGGGCCGCCACGGTCTACCTCGCGGTGAACCGGTGGGCGACGGTGACCTGCGGGGCTGGGCGATCCCGATCGCCACCGACATCGCCTTCGCGCTCGGCGTCCTCGGCCTCGCGGGGCGCCGAGCGCCCCGGGAGCTGCGGGCGTTCATGCTGACCCTGGCCGTCGTCGACGACCTCGGCACGATCGTCGTGATCGCGATCTTCTTCACCGACGACCTCTCGCTTTGGTGGCTCGGTGCCGCCGTGGTCCTCTTCCTCGTGGTCGTCCTCGCGCCGCTGGGTCGGCATCCGCAACCCGGTCTTCTACGTGGTGCTCGCCGCGGCCGTCTGGCTGACGGTCTTCGAGTCGGGGGTGCACGCGACGGTGGCCGGGGTGGTGCTCGGGTTCCTGACCCCCGCGGTCGCCGACCGCAACCGTGACGAGACGGCTGCCGTCATCAGCGAGGACCTCGTCGAGATCCTCGACGACGACCGTGAGATCAACGACGCGGCGCTCATGCACACGGCCCACCAGGCCAGTCGGGGAGTGTCACCCCTCGCCCGGGTCGAGGAGGCCCTGCACCCCTACTCGGCGTACCTGATCCTGCCGCTGTTCGCCCTGGCCAACGCCGGCGTCCCGGTCTCCGTCGCCGGCTTCGGGGAGGCGATGACGAGTCCGGTGGGCCTCGGCATCTTCCTCGGACTCGTGGTGGGTGCCCCGATCGGCGGCATGCTGCTCGCCTACGGCTCGGTCCGGGTCGGACCCGGTCGGATGCCGGACAACCTGGACTGGGCCGCGATCGGGGGAGTGGCCCCGCTGAAGGGGATCGGCTTCACCATCGCCATCTTCATCACGACCCTGGCGTTCGAGGACCGAGCCCTCCAGAACACCGCCACCCTCGCCGTCCTGGCCGCCTCGCTCCTCTCGGCCCTGATCGGTCTGGCCGTCATCTTCACACGGCACGCCGTTCTCACCCGCGCGGGCGCTGAACCGCAGTAGTCAGGCGCCGGCGAGGACGTCGGCGCGCGGCGCTCGATCCGGTTCCGCGCTCGTTGTGCGCGGGTAGCGCGCGGTCTACGTTGAGCGGGGAGGTCGATGCGCGTGCACGAGCTGTCGATCGCCGAGAGCGTCGTCGAGGCGGTGCTCGCGCGCACCGGCGACCGCCCGTGTGCGCATGG
Source organism: uncultured Actinomycetota bacterium (assembly GCA_963845795.1). Taxonomy (GTDB): domain Bacteria; phylum Actinomycetota; class Actinomycetes; order Propionibacteriales; family Nocardioidaceae; genus Nocardioides. The sequence continues at coordinate 106,181 of CAWJTG010000009.1, forward strand.
TCCGGCTGCGGATCGGACGGCTGGCCGGGGTCGTGCCGACCGCCTTCGAGTTCTCCTTCGAGCTGGCCGACGGCCGGCACGCCGCTGGAGGGCGCGACGCTCGAGATCGAGGAGCCGGCGGGACGCCTGCACTGCCGCGGCTGTGGCGAGGACCAGCGCACGAGACGACCTGATCCTGCTGTGCGAGTGCGGCAGCGCGGACGTCGAGGTCGTCTCCGGCCGTGAGCTGCAGATCGTCTCCGTCGATCTGTCGTGGAGGTGGCCTGACATGTGCGCGACCTGCGGCTGCGGCAGCGACGAGGTCCGCATCGACGGCGTCCCCAGCCACGAGCACGCGACGACGGCCACGACCACGACCACGAGCACGACCACGACCACGACCACGACCACGACCACGACCACGGCCACGGTCACGCGCCGACAGCAGCTGCGCACCCACACCCTCGACCTCGAGCAGCGGGTGCTGGCCAGCAACGACGAGCTGGCCGCCGACAACCGACGCTGGCTGGCCGACCGCGAGGTGCGTCGCGGTCAACCTGATGAGCTCACCCGGCTCCGGCAAGACCACGCTGCTGGAGCGGACCATCCGCGAGCTGGGCCGCGCCGGTGAGCGTGATCGAGGGCGACCAGGAGACGACCTACGACGCCGACCGGATCCGCGCCGCCGGCGCCCGGGCGGTCCAGGTCAACACCGGCTCGGGCTGCCACCTCGACGCCACCATGGTCGCGCCAGGCGCTGCGTCGAGCTCGACCCCGAGCGCGACAGCCTCGTCGTCGTCGAGAACGTCGGCAACCTGGTCTGCCCCGCCCTGTTCGACCTGGGCGAGGCGGCCAAGGTCGTGGTCATCTCGGTGACCGAGGGCGACGACAAGCCGCTGAAGTACCCGCACATGTTCGCGGTCGCGCGACCTGGTCGTGGTGAACAAGACCGACCTGCTGCCCTACGTCGACTTCGACGTCGACCGGCTGACCGAGCGACGCCCGACGGCTCAAGCCCGGCGTGCGAGGTCCTGTCTGTCTCGGCGCGGACCGGCTGACCAGGTGCGGACCATGGTACGCCTGGCTCGACGCGGCTGGGCCGACGACCACGGCACGAGCCGAGACGTCGTCACGCCCGAAGGGTTGACTAACCCTGGGCGCGCGGGTGTGATTGGACAACAGCGTCGCGCAAGCGAGCCGTAAGGTCGACCCCGGCGTGCGATGAGGGTCTCGACCGCGGCCCCGGAAAGCGGAGCTCGGAGATGCCGACCGCAGAAGCAGTAGCAGGCCGAAGACACACTCATCCACGTGCTGTGGATCAACGCGGGTCTCAGCTGTGACGGCGACTCGGTCGCGCTCACGGCCGCCACCCAGCCCAGCATCGAGGAGATCGCGCTCGGGGCGCTGCCCGGGCCTGCCACAGATCGCGGTGCACTGGCCGCTGATCGACTTCGAGTGCGGCCCGAACGGCGGCGCCGACGACTTCCTCGAGTGGTTCTTCAAGGCCGACCGCGGCGAGCTCGACCCGTTCGTGCTGGTGGTCGAGGGATCGATCCCCAACGAGAAGCTGCACGACGAGGGCTACTGGTGCGGGTTCGGCAACGACCCGGCGACCGGCCAGCCGATGACCACCAGCGAGTGGCTCGACCGGCTGGCACCGAAGGCGACGGCGATCGTCGCGGTCGGCACCTGCGCGACCTACGGCGGCATCCACGCCATGGCCGGCAACCCGACCGGCGCGATGGGCGTGCCCGACTACCTCGGCTGGGACTGGAAGTCGAAGGCCGGCATCCCGATCGTCTGCGTGCCCGGGCTGCCCGATCCAGCCCGACAACCTGTCGGAGACGCTGACCTACCTGCTCTACATGGCCACCGGCCAGGCGCCGATGATCCCGCTCGACGAGGCGCTGCGCCCGACCTGGCTGTTCGGCCAGACCGTGCACGAGGGCTGCGACCGCGCGGGCTACTACGAGCAGGGCGACTTCGCCACCGAGTACGGCTCGCCCAAGTGCATCGTCAAGCTCGGCTGCTGGGGCCCGGTCGGTCAAGTGCAACGTGCCCAAGCGCGGCTGGATGAACGGCATCGGCGGCTGTCCCAACGTCGGCGGCATCTGCATCGGCTGCACGATGCCCGGCTTCCCCGACAAGTTCATGCCGTTCATGGACGAGCCGCCCGGCGGCAAGCTCTCGACCACGGCGGTCGGCGCTCTACGGCAACACGATGCGACGGCTGCGCCAGATCACGACGCGCACCCTCGACAAGGAACCCAAGTGGCGCCATCCGGGCACGACGCTGACCACCGGCGCGAAGCGCACCTGGTGAGGACGGGGCAACGACGATGACTTCGACCATTCCCAACCCGAGCACCTTCGCGACCGACGACAAGAGCGGTCTCACCGAGATGGCGTGGGACCCGATCACCCGGATCGTGGGCAGCCTCGGCATCTACACCAAGATCGACTTCAAGCAGCGGGTCGTGGCCGAGTGCCACAGCACCAGCTCGATCTTCCGCGGCTACTCGATCTTCATGAAGGGCAAGGACCCGCGCGACGCGCACTTCATCACCAGCCGGATCTGCGGCATCTGCGGCGACAACCACGCGACCTGCTCCTGCTACGCCCAGAACATGGCCTACGGCGTGAAGCCGCCGCACCTCGGCGAGTGGATCGTCAACCTCGGCGAGGCCGCCGAGTACATGTTCGACCACAACATCTTCCAGGAGAACCTGGTCGGGGTGGACTACTGCGAGAAGATGGTCGCCGAGACCAACCCCGGCGTCCTCGAGCTCGCCAACAACACCGAGTCGCCGCACGCCGCCGAGCACGGCTACCGGACCATCGGCGACATCATGCGCTCGCTGAACCCGTTCACCGGCGAGTTCTACCGCGAGGCGCTCCAGGTCAGCCGCTGGACCCGCGAGATGTTCTGCCTCATGGAGGGCCGGCACGTCCACCCCTCCACGCTCTACCCCGGCGGCGTCGGCACGGTGGCGACCATCCAGCTGATGACCGACTACATCACCCGGCTGATGCGCTACGTGGAGTTCATGAAGAAGGTCGTGCCGATGCACGACGACCTGTTCGACTTCTTCTACCAGGCGCTGCCGGGCTACGAGGAGGTCGGCAACCGGCGGATCCTGCTCGCGTGCTGGGGCTCGTTCCAGGACCCCGAGCACTGCAACTTCGAGTACAAGGACATGACCAACTGGGGACGCAAGATGTACGTCACCCCCGGCGTCGTGGTCGACGGCAAGCTGGTCACCACCGACCTGGTCGAGATCAACCTCGGCATCCGGATCCTGCTCGGGTCGTCCTACTACGAGGACTGGACCGAGCAGGAGATGTTCGTCGACAAGGACCCGCTCGGCAACCCGGTCGACCGCCGGCACCCGTGGAACCAGCACACCAACCCCAAGCCGCAGAAGCGCGACATGGACGACAAGTACTCCTGGGTGATGTCGCCGCGCTGGTTCGACGGCAAGGACTACCTCGCCCTCGACACCGGCGGTGGCCCGCTCGCCCGGCTGTGGTCGACGGCGCTCGCCGGTCTGGTCGACATCGGCTACGTCCAGTCCACCGGCTCCAGCGTGAAGATCAACCTGCCGAAGACCGCGCTGAAGGGTCCGGTCGAGTTCGAGTGGAAGATCCCGCAGTGGAGCAACACCCTCGAGCGCAACCGCGCCCGCACCTACTTCCAGGCCTACGCCGCCGCGTGCGCGCTGCACTTCGCCGAGAAGGCCCTGGTCGAGATCCGGGCCGGTCGCACCAAGACCTGGGAGAAGTTCACGGTGCCCGACGAGGGCATCGGCTGCGGTTTCACCGAGGCGGTCCGCGGCGTGCTCAGCCACCACATGGTGATCCGCGACGGCAAGATCGCGAACTACCACCCCTACCCGCCCACCCCGTGGAACGCCAACCCCCGGGACTCCTACGGCACCCCGGGACCCTACGAGGACGCGGTCCAGGGCCAGCCGATCTTCGAGGAGAACGACCGCGAGCACTTCAAGGGCATCGACATCATGCGCACCGTGCGCAGCTTCGACCCCTGCCTGCCGTGCGGCGTGCACATGTATCTCGGCGACGGACAGGTCCTCGAGCGGACGCACTCACCGACGCAGTCGGTCGGCGCCGAGTAGTCGGGGACGATCATCGTCCCCGACGCAGGCTCGAGACGAGCGATCGCTCGACCTGAGGGCCAGCGGCGAGCGCATCGAGGCGCTGCTGAGCGCCAGCGCGACCGGCGGCGCGGTGGCGCCAGGAGCGCGCCGAGGAGCTGGTCCGCCTGGTGGCGGACCTCTACGGCGCCGGCATCGAGCGGATCCTGGAGATCCTCCACGAGAGCGGCCGGCTCGACGACGGAGGTGCTCGCGGCCCTGGCCGCCGACGAGCTCGTCTCCGGTCTGCTGGTCGTGCACGGCCTGCACCCCTACGGCGTCGAGGAGCGCGTCGAGCGGGCCCTGGAGGGGGTGCGTCCCTATCTCGGCTCGCACGGCGGCGACGTCGAGCTGCTCGGGGTCAGCGACGACGGGGTGGTCCGGCTGCGGCTCCTGGGCAGCTGTGACGGCTGCCCGTCGTCCTCGGTGACCCTGGAGCTCGCCGTCGAGGGCGCCATCCACGACGCCGCCCCCGAGGTGTCCGCGATCGAGATCGAGGCCGCGGCCGAGGCCGGCCGACACCGGAGCGCCTGATCTCGGTCGGACTCGCTGTTCACCCGGCTCGAGGGCTCGGCCGATCGGCTCGGGGTCGAGCTGGCAGCCCGGTTCCCGAGCTGGGCCGAGCTGCACGACGGCGGAGTGGTCGTGGTGAGCGGACCGTCCGACCTGCTCGGCTGCCGGGTCGGCGCCGGACCTCTACGTCTTCCACGACCGCTGCGCCCGGTGCGAGTCGAGCCTGGCCGGGTGCCGTGCTCGCCCGTCGCCTGGGGGCGACGCGGGCGACGCTCTGCTCACCTGCCCGAGCTGCCGGGCGCACTACGAGGTACGACGCGCCGGTGCGTGCGTCGGAGGACCCGGAGCTGCACCTCGGTCCGTTGCCGGTCCTGGTCGACGGCTCGGTCGTCTCGGTCGCCCTCCCGGCGGTGGAGCCCGCGTGACGAGCGGACCCTCGCGGGCTGCCGCTGGCGACGCTGCGACGGATCACGCGAGCACCCGGCCGGTGTGCGTGCCGGGCGAGCGCTGCGAGATGTGCGCCCAGCCGATCGCCGAGGAGCACCAGCACGTCGTCGGCCTCGAGACCCGCACGCTCATGTGCACCTGCCGCGGGCTGCTACCTGCTGTTCAGCGACCAGCACGCCACCCTGCGCTACCGCGCCGTCCCCGACCGCTACTTCTCGTTCCCGGACTTCGTCTTCGACGCCGGCGACCTGGGACGAGCTGCAGATCCCGGTCAGCCTGGCGTTCGTCTTCCGCAACTCGGTGCAGGAGCGGGTGGTCGCGTTCTACCCGAGCCCGGCCGGGTGCCACCGAGTCCGAGCTGCGAGTGGCGGCCTGGGAGCGCCTGCTCGCGGCCAACCCGGCGCTCGGCCAGCTGCTGCCGGACGTCGAGGCCCTGCTGATCTACCGGACCGACCACGGGCGCGGGCGAGTTCGGCTGCCTGTTGGTGCCGATCGACGTCTGCTACGAGCTGGTGGGCACTATGCGCACCACGTGGCGCGGGTTCGACGGCGGCGAGGAGGCCCGGACCGCGATGGAGGAGTTCTTCGCCCGGGCCGAGGCACGAGCCCGTCCCGCCGTCGGGGAGCGGGCGACGCGCATGACCGACCTGCGGTTCGAGGTCCTCGACGTCATCGCCGAGCCGTACGCCGCCGAGCCGCAGCTCACGGTGAGGCTCGGCATCTCGCGAGTGGACCGAGACCAGGATCCACGCGATCGCGCTGCGCTGCCAGGTCCGGATCGAGCCGCAGCGGCGCCCCTACGACGAGGCCGAGCAGGACGGGCTCCGGGCGCTGTTCGGGGAGCGGGACCGATGGAAGGACACCCTGCGACCGTTCCTGTGGATGCACAGCAACACGACGGTGCAGGGGTTCGCCGGGAGCACCGAGGTCGACCTGCCGCTGCCGTGCACCTACGACTTCGACGTGATCGGGTCCCGCTACCTCCACGCGCTCGGCCGGGGTGACGTCCCCCTGCGTCCTCATGTTCTCCGGAACCATCTTCACCCGGGGCACCACGGGCTTCGGCGTGGAGCAGGTGCCGTGGGACCGCGAGGCGCACCACGGCATGCCGGTCGACGTGTGGCGCCGGATGATGCAGCTTCTACTACCCGAACACCGGCTGGCTGCGGCTGGACCACGACGCGCTCGCCGAGCTGGCGGACTACCGGGCCCGCCTCGGGCTCACGTCGTGGGAGGAGACCGTCGCGCACCTGTTGGCCCCGGGCAGGACGACCGGGACGAGCCGGACCGGGAGCTGATGGCATGAACCTCGACGTGGCCCGGCTGGCCGCCGATGCCGTGCTCTACGAGGGGTACCTCCTCTACCCCTACCGGGCGAGCTCGTCGAAGAACCACGCTCGGTGGCAGTTCGGGGTGCTCGGACCCCCGGGGGCCGCTGCACCGCGGCGCTCGGGGAGGCACCGGGGATGCAGCACCGAGTTCCTGGTCGAGCGCGGCGTCGACGACGGCGCACCTGGTGCTGCACCTGCGCTTCCTGCAGCTGCAGCGCAGGCAGCTGCGCGGTCCCGACGGGGTCGAGGTGCCCGAGCTCCGCGTCGACGACGACCTTCTGCTGAGCTGGGACGAGGCCGTGGAGCAGGAGCTGACGTTCACTCTCGGTCTCGTCGGAGCTGGCCGACGGCGTGACCCGGTCTGTGCGGGTCGAGGGTGGCGTCGACGTCGAGGAGCTGTCGAGGCGGCGGGCGGCACCGAGCGTCGGCGTCGTGGTACGCACGACGCTGGCCGCTCGCCGCGCCGACTCGACGCGACGGTGCCGTGAGGTCGACGGCCTGCTCAAGCTCGAGGTCGGCGTCGCAGAACGTCTGCCCCGACGGCGCGGTCGACACGAAGGACGACGCCACCCGCCGGTCGTTCCTCGGCACCCACCTCGTCGTCGAGGCGCACGGGACCGGGTTCGTGTCGCTGCTGGACCCACCGGAGTCGGCGTCCGCGGCCGCCGCTGAGCTGCGACCAGGACCGGTGCTGGCCGGTGCTGTCCGGGCTGCCGGGCGACACCGACCTGCTGCTCGGCCTGCCGATCATCCTCTACGACTACCCCGAGATCGCCGGGCGAGAGCCCGGGCGCGCTCTTCGACGCGACCGAGATCGACGAGATCCTGACCCTGCGGGTCCTGACCATGACCGACGCCGAGAAGGCGGAGGCACGGGCGACCGACCCCCTGGCGCGCGAGATCATCGACCGCTGCGACGACATGTCGCCGGAGACGCTCCAGCAGATGCACGGCGCGCTGCGCTCGCCACGACGGGGCAGGCGCTGCCCGACCTTCCCGACGGTCGCGTGGCCCGAGCTCACCGACCTCCGCGACGTCGGCGCTCCCTCGTTCGACACCGACGCTCCGTGGTGGGACCCCGCGACCGACGCCGCCGTCGACCCGGACCGGGACTCGGTGGTCATCGACGGGCGTGAGCGTCTCGCGCGGGAGCCTGGTCCGGGTGCATCCCAACCGCCGGGCGGACGCCCAGGACCTGTTCTTCGCCGACCAGGTCGCCCGGGTGACCGCGGTGCTCTCCGACGTCGACGGGAGCACCCACGTCGCCCTGGTGCTGGTCGACGACCCGGCGTCGGCGTTGCACGAGGAGGCCGGCCGCTACTTCTACTTCGCCCCCGACGAGCTCGAGCCGCTTCGCCCCGATCACGTCCCTGACCACCCGGCTGAGCAGAGAGAGGAGATCCGTCCATGAGAACCCTGGGATTCGTCACCACCGGCGTCGCCATCGTCGTCGCCGCGGTCGCGGTGGTGGTGCTGCTGATGTCCATCCCGGACATCAAGCGCTACCTGCGCATCCGGTCGATGTGAGTCGGTCGGCCCCACGAGAGGAGACCCGAGTGATCCTGGTTGCCGGCATCGGCAACATCTTCTTCGGCGACGACGGGTATGGGCCCGAGGTGGTCCGCCGTCTCGGACCCGACCCCTCAGAGGCGGTGCGGGTGGTCGACTACGGCATCCGGGGCATGCACCTGGCCTACGACCTGCTCGACCACGACGGGCCGCTGGTGATCGTCGACGCCGTCCCCGGCCCGGGGGAGCCCGGTTCGATCCGGGTCCTGCAGGTGGGGCCGGAGGACCTGGGGTCGGGCGAGCTCGACGCGCACGGGATGAACCCGGTCGCCGTGCTGGCGAGCCTCGGCGTTCTGGGGGGCACGCTGCCCCCGACCTACGTCGTCGGCTGCGTCCCCGCCACCGTCGCCGAGGGGATCGGCCTCAGCGACCGGGTCGCCGCGGCCGTCGACGACGGGGTGGCCGCCGTCCGACGGCTCGTCGCCGACCTGACGGTGGGCGTCTGAGATGTGCCTCGGGATCCCGGGCCGCGTCCTGGAGCCGGTCGACGGCTTCGAGGGCCAGATCGCGCTCGTCGAGGTCGAGGGCGCACCACGGCGAGTCAACATCGGCATGCTCGACGCGCCGCCGGAGTCGGGCGAGTGGGTGCTCATCCACATGGGGTTCGCCCTCGAGGTCGTCTCCGCCCTCGATGCGGAACGAGCCAGGTCGGGGCTGGAGCTGCTCGGCACCGGGAGCGCCGGGCGGGTCCGGCGCCGCATCGACGTCGCCGGCGTCGTGCAGGGCGTCGGCTTCCGGCCCTTCGTCTATGCCGCGGCGGCCGAGCTGATGCTCTCCGGGTCGGTCCGCAACGACAGCGCCGGGGTGGTCGTCGAGGTCGAGGGAGACGACCGTGCGGTCGACGAGCTGGTCTCGCGCATCACCCACCGGCCGCCGCCGCTCGCGATGGTCGAGCAGGTGGGGGTCACCGACCTGGAGGTGGTCGGCGGAACGGGGTTCCGGATCGCCGACACCTCGATCGACGGTGGCGCTCGGACCCTCGCCTCGCCGGACGTCGCGACGTGCGCCGACTGCCTCGCCGAGCTGCGCGACCCGCAGGACCGGCGCTACCGGCACCCGTTCATCAGCTGCACCAACTGCGGCCCCCGCTTCACGATCATCACCGGCCTGCCCTACGACCGGCCGTCCACCACGATGGCGCCCTTCGAGATGTGCGGCGACCTGCCGAGCGGAGTACGACGATCCGCGGGACCGTCGGTTCCACGCCCAGACCGTCGCCTGCCCCGACTGCGGGCCGACGCTGCGGTTGCACGTCCCCGGGTCGACCGACGTGACCGGTGACGACGCCGTGCGGGCGGCCCGCGCCCTGCTCGCCGCCGGCGGGATCGTCGCCGTCAAGGGGCTCGGCGGCTACCACCTGGCGTGCGACGCCACCGAGGAGTCCGCGGTGGCCGAGCTGCGGGGGCGCAAGCGGCGCGGGCGCAAGCCGTTCGCGGTGATGGCGCGCGACCTCGACGTGGCGCACGCGGTGGCGCGGATCTCCCCGGACGAGGAGGGCGTGCTGACCGGAGTGCGGCGCCCGATCCTCCTGGTCCCGCGCCGGCCCGGCACCGGGGTCGCGCCGTCGGTGGCGCCCGGTCACCCCGACCTCGGGGTGTTCCTGCCCTACACGCCCGTGCACGAGCTGCTCCTCGCAGCGGACCCGCTCGAGGTCGCGTCGGACGCGCCGGCCCTGCTGGTGATGACCTCCGGCAACCTCTCCGGGGAGCCGCTGGTCAGCGAGGACGAGCAGGCGCTCGTCCGGCTCGCCGGTCTCGCCGACGCCTGGCTCACCCATGACCGGGTGATCCGGGTGCCGTGCGACGACTCCGTGGCTCGATGGGTGGCCGGTGCCGAGCTCCCGATCCGGCGTGCCCGCGGCTACGCGCCGCTGCCCGTGGCGCTCCCGTTCGAGGTCTCGCCGCTCATCGCCGCCGGGGCCGACCTCAAGAACACCTGCTGCGTGGCCGGTGGCGGGTACGCCTGGCTCAGCCAGCACCTCGGTGACATGGACGACGTCGCCACCATCGACGCCCTGACCGCCTCTGCGGACCACCTGGAGATGCTCACCGGCGTGACGCCCCAGGCCGTCGTGGCCGACCGGCATCCGGCCTACCGCTCCGCCCACTGGGCCCGTCGACGGGCGGGCGGCGAGGCCCCCCGGGCCGTGCACACCGTGCAGCACCACCACGCTCACGTGGCCGCCGTGATGGGCGAGCACCGGGTCGCCCCGGACCGATCGGTGATCGGCGTGGCGCTCGACGGCACCGGCTACGGGCCGGACGGCGCGGTCTGGGGCGGCGAGGTGCTGCTCGCCGGGTACAAGGGCTTCCAGAGGTTCGGGCACCTCGCCTACGTGCCCCTCGCGGGCGGCGACGCCAGTGTGGTGCGGCCCTACCGCATGGCGCTGACGCAGCTGCGCCGAGCGGGGATCGAGTGGGCGGCGGACCTGGCGCCGGTGGCCGCGTGCCCGCCCGACGAGGCCCGGGTGCTCGCCCGACAGCTCGACACCGGCTTCGGGTGCACGCCGACCTCCAGCGCGGGACGCCTCTTCGACGCCGTCGCGTCGTTGGTCGGCCTTCGGCACGTCGTGGACTACGAGGCCGAGGCGGCGATCGAGCTGGAGAGCCTGGCACGGGGCGTCGACGCCGACCGGGCGTACCGGTTCGACCTCGAGGACGGCGCCGTCGTGACGGCCGACGCCGCCCCGGTCGTGCGCGAGGTGGTGGCGGACCTTCGCGCCGGCGTCGAGGTGTCGATGATCAGTGCGCGGTTCCACGCCGGAGTGGCGGGCCTGGTCGTGCAGCTGTGCCGTCGGGCGCGGGGGCGATCCGGGCTCGACACGGTCGTGCTGGGCGGAGGCGTGTTCCAGAACGCGGTCCTGATGACCGGCGTGCTGGTGGGGTTGGAGAACGCCAGGTTCGAGGTGCTGCGGCCCCGGCTGCTGCCCCCGAACGACGGAGGCATCGCGCTCGGCCAGGTCCTGGTCGCAGCGGCGGGTTCATAGAGACCTGAGGAGGTCGAGATGTGTCTTGCAGTACCAGGACGAGTCCTGGAGGTGAGGGAGGAGGACGGCACCCAGATGGCCGACGTCGACTTCGGCGGCGTTCGCAAGGAGGTGTGTCTGGAGTACATCCCCGACGTGCAGATCGGTGAGTACGTGGTGGTCCATGTGGGCTTCGCGATCCAGCGTCTCGACGAGGCGTCGGCGATCGAGACGCTCGCCAACTTCGACAAGCTCGGGATCCTCGAGGAGGAGTTCGGCGACGGCTTCGAGCTGGCCGCCCGACAGGCAGGAGTAGAGAGATGAAGTACCTCGACGAGTTCAGCGACCCGACCCTGGCCGGGCACCTGCTCGACCAGATCCACGACATCACCACCCGGCCGTGGGCGATGATGGAGGTCTGCGGTGGGCAGACCCACTCGATCATCCGTCACGGCATCGACCAGCTGCTCCCCGACGGGCTGGAGATGATCCACGGACCCGGCTGCCCGGTGTGCGTGACGCCGCTGGAGATGATCGACAAGGCGCTGGCGATCGCCCGCCGGCCGGAGGTCATCTTCTGCTCCTTCGGCGACATGCTGCGGGTGCCCGGGAGCAGCGACGACCTGTTCCGGGTCAAGAGCGCGGGTGGCGACGTCCGCGTCGTCTACAGCCCGCTCGACGCCCTCACGATCGCCCGGGAGAACCCCGACCGCGAGGTCGTCTTCTTCGGCATCGGCTTCGAGACCACCGCCCCGGCCAACGCGATGACGGTCTTCCAGGCGCAGCGGCTGGGCATCACCAACTTCTCGCTGCTCGTCTCGCACGTGCTGGTGCCGCCGGCCATCGCAGCGATCATGGAGTCGCCGCAGTGCCGGGTGCAGGCCTTCCTCGCCGCCGGGCACGTGTGCAGCGTGATGGGCTACGAGGAGTACCCGGCGCTGGCCGACAAGTACCGCGTGCCGATCGTGGTGACCGGCTTCGAGCCCCTCGACATCCTCGAGGGCATCCGCCGGACGGTCCTCCAGCTGGAGGAGGGTCGGCACGAGGTCGAGAACGCCTACCCGCGCGCCGTGCGCGTCGAAGGCAATCTCCCCGCGAGGAAGATGCTCGAGGACGTCTTCGTCACCGGCGACCGGACCTGGCGCGGGATCGGGATGATCCCGCAGAGCGGCTGGCGGCTCTCCGAGAAGTACCGGCAGTTCGACGCGGAGCACCGCTTCGAGGTCACCGACATCCACACCGAGGAGTCGGCGATCTGTCGGTCCGGCGAGGTGCTCCAGGGGCTCATCAAGCCCCACGAGTGCGCGGCCTTCGGCAAGGAGTGCACCCCCCGCAACCCGCTCGGGGCCACCATGGTCTCCTCCGAGGGTGCCTGTGCGGCCTACTTCACCTACCGCCGGCTCGAGCTGGTCACCTCATGACCGGCGGTGGCGACGCCCCGGACTTCGAGGGCTGGGTCTGCCCGACGCCGTTGCGTGACCATCCGATGATCGTGATGGGCCACGGCGGTGGCGGGGCGATGTCCGGTGAGCTGGTGGAGGAGCTGTTCCTGCCGGCCTATGGCGGAGCCGCGCACGCCGACCTCGGTGACGCCGCGGTCCTCGACGTCCCCTCGGGGCGGATCGCCTTCTCCACCGACTCCTTCGTGGTCAAGCCCATCTTCTTCCCGGGTGGCTCGATCGGGGACCTCGCGGTCAACGGCACCGTCAACGACCTGGCCATGATGGGCGCGACCCCGCTCTACCTGTCCACGGCGTTCATCCTGGCCGAGGGGACGCCGCTGGAGGACCTCGGGCGCGTCGCGATGGCGGTCGGCAAGGCGGCCGAGTCGGCGGGCGTCGCCCTCGTCACCGGAGACACCAAGGTGGTCGACAGCGGCAGCGGCGACGGGATCTACGTCAACACCGCCGGGATCGGCGTGGTGCCCGACGGGCTCGAGATCGGACCCGGACGTGCCGAGGTCGGGGACGTCGTGATCGTGAGCGGCGACATCGGTGTGCACGGGATGGCGGTGATGAGCTGCCGGGAGGGGCTGGAGTTCGCGACGACGATCCAGAGCGACAGCGCAGCGCTGCACGGCCTGGTGGCGGAGATGCTGGCCACGGGCATCGACGTGCACGTGCTCCGCGACCCGACCCGGGGCGGTGTGTCGGCGAGTCTCAACGAGATCGCGCGCGCCTCGGGGGTGGGCATCGACCTCGACGAGGGACGGCTCCCGATCCCGCAGGAGGTGCGCGACGCGTGCAGCCTGCTCGGACTCGACCCGCTGCAGGTGGCCAACGAGGGCAAGCTCGTAGCCATCGTCCCTGCCGACCGCGCCGACGAGCTTCTCGAGGTGATGCACCGTCATCCGCTCGGCGCCCGGGCCGCGCGGATCGGCACGTGCGTCGCCGAGCACCCGCGGATGGTGGTCGCCCGGACCGGCCTGGGCGGCACCCGGGTCGTCGACCTGCCCATCGGCGAGCAGCTGCCCCGGATCTGCTGATCCCGGCCCGCTGAGCCGGACCACGAGGGGGACCCGGAGTGTCGGACGACGGGGCGCTGCTGTTCGCGCAGTACGCCTACCCACCGAACGAGCTCGGCTACTGCGGGCCGCCCGGGGCGCGGGCGATGCTCGACCGCGGTGCGGTGGCAGACCTCGAGAGTCGGGCCAGACAGTTCGAGGGCGCATGGGCCTACCTGGAGCTGCTCGCCGAGGAGGCCGGCGTCGCCGACCCCCTGGACCGGTCCGTCGTCGAGGCCTACTGGGTGGGGAGCGAGCTGCTCGACTCCGTCGAACCGGCCCGGCTGGTCTCCCGGCTGGCGGACCGCTTCCACGGTCAGCCGTGGGGCACCTGGCACGACGCGACCGCCCGGGCGCGGGCCCACCACAGCTTCCAGGTCTACGAGGTCTACCCGTGGGCGGGGATGCTCCTGAGCGGCAAGCCACCTGGGCCTGCCGTCGAGGTCCTCGACCGCTGTCGCATCCGGGTGGGCGAGGTCGTCGACGTGGCCGGCGAGTCCGCGCGGGTGCGGTGCCGACCGCTGGCCTGGGACGGCACGACGCTCGCCGAGTCCGGCGAGACCGTAGAGGTCGTGCGATGGTCGGTCGACGGCGCGAGCCTCATCGCCGCACCCCAGCCCGGGGACCGGGTGGCACTGCACTGGGACTGGGTGTGCGAGGTCGTCTCCGACGGTCAGGCCCAGCACATCCGGGAGCGGGAGCGAACAGCGCTGCTCGACGTGGGGCTGACCGGCCGCTAGTCCTCCAGGAACGCGGGGTAGCCCTCCTTGCGGAGCAGATCGTCGACGTCGAGCTCCTGCCGGGGTGCCGGGCCCGGGCCGGCGGCGTCGACCCGGGGGCAGCGGACGAGGGCCTGGAGGTCGCCCTGCGCGTCGACGCTGAGCTCGAGCGAGTAGGGGTTGGCGCTCATGCACACGGCCCACCAGGCCAGTCGGGGAGTGTCACCCCTCGCCCCGGTCGAGGAGGCCCTGCACCCCTACCCCGCGTACCTGATCCTGCCGCTGTTCGCCCTGGCCAACGCCGGCGTCCCGGTCTCCGTCTCCGGCTTCGGGGCGGCGATGACGAGTCCGGTGGGCCTCGGCATCTTCCTCGGACTCGTGGTGGGTGCCCCGATCGGCGGCATGCTGCTCGCCTACGGCTCGGTCCGCGTCGGACCCGGTCGGATGCCCGACAACCTGGACTGGGCCGCGATCGGGGGAGTGGCACCGCTGAAGGGGATCGGCTTCACCATCGCGATCTTCATCACGACCCTGGCCTTCGATGACCGAGAGCTTCAGAACACCGCCACGCTCGCCGTCCTGGCCGCGTCGCTGCTCTCGGCCCTGATCGGTCTGGCCGTCATCTTCGCGCGGCACGCGATCCTCACCCGCGCGGGCGCGGAGCCGTCGTCGTCGGTCACCGGCTGAGGGCGCGGTCTACGAGTCCTCCAGGAACGCGGGGTAGCCCTCCTTGCGGAGCAGGGCGTCGACGTCGAGCTCCTGCCGGGGTGCCGGGCCCGGGCCGGCGTCGTCGACCCGGGGGCAGCGGACGAGGGCCTGGAGGTCGCCGTCCGGGTCGACGCTCAGCTCGAGCGAGTACGGGTTGCGGCCGTCGGGGCAGCGCGAGGTCCAGAGCACGTCGTCGCCCACCACGACGCGGAACGGGCCCTCCCGGCCGATGCGCCCCAGCTCGAGCGGGTCGCCGCACCGGGCCCCGCGGCTGGTGGCCCCGACGATCTCGGTCCGGGTGCGCACCGGCTGCGAGCTGATCGTCCACCGCACGCAGCTGGGATCGGCCGCGGGCTCGTCTGATCCGCCCCGGGTGACGGCGATCGCGAGTGTGCCGGCCCCGAGGATCGCGATCCCCACCGCCGCGAGCGCCCCCAGGATCACGATCTCCCGACGGCGGGCGGGGTCGCGCCAGGCGGACCGGGCGTAACCCAGCCAGGCGCGGGGACCGCCGGTCGTCGTCGCGTCGTCGTCTGTCACGGCTCCCGCTGCCCCGCCCGTCTCGTCCTGCCCTGGTCGGGAACGAGTATCGCGCAGGCCGGCGCCGATCCGGCGCGCGGTGGGGTGACGACGGCCCCCGGGGCTGAGGGCGCCCTAGGGTGGAGCGACGGCGGTGCTGCCAGCCCGTCGACTCGATCCAGTGAGGAATGCCCATGTGTCGAGTTCTCGCCTACCTCGGTCCCGAGACGCCGATGGAGAACCTGCTCCTGACCCCGGAGAACAGCCTGGTCAACCAGACCCTCGACCCCGAGCGTCATCCACTGCTCCAGCTGGCCGGGTGGGGCTTCGGGGCCTGGAGCGAGCACCTGCTGAAGCCGGAGGAGCCGTTGCTCTACCACCGGCCCATGGCGGCGTTCTACGACGACAACGCCGGCGGACTGATCCCGAGCCTGCAGGCGAGCACGCTGCTCGCCCACGTACGGGCGGCCGCCTACGACTCCACGACCGTGCTGGCCGACGAGAACTGCCACCCCTTCTCCTTCCAGGGGACGCCGTGGATCATCGCCCAGAACGGCGACCTGCCGAACTGGAAGCTGCTGCAACGCGAGCTGCTGGTGCACTGCAAGGACGAGTTCCTGAAGCAGATGCACGGCACCACCGACACCGAGTTCCTCTACGTGCTTCTGCTCTCCCTCCTCGCGAGCGACTCCGACGAGGACGTCCAGCGGGCGTTCGAGAAGCTGCTGACGATCGTCGTCGAGGCGATGAAGAAGCTGGACCTCGTGGGACTGACGAAGCTGAAGCTGGCGCTCGTCGCCCCGAACCGGATCGTCGGCGTCAACGTCGGGGCGGGCCACCAGGGCGAGACCGATCCGGCCGGGGACTGGAAACAGCTGCTCGAGTCCGGGCCGGGCACCGATGACTACGCCCTCGGCATGCTCCTGGAGCCCATGTACATGGTCACGGGTCGCAACTTCGAGGACTATGAGGCCAGCTACCACCTCGACGTGTGTCCGGTCGAGGAGGCGACCGCCGTGATCTTCGCCTCCGAGGCGCTGACCGACGACGACGACGCGTGGTCGACCTTGGAGTTCGGCGAGATCGTGTTCCTGGAGAAGAAGGGCACGAGCATCTCGAGAACGGTGCGGCAGCTGGCGGTCTAGGCGCCTCGGCACGCCTCAACCGCTCAGCCCTCGACGACGGGAGCGGTCGGCTCCGGCGTGACGAGCACGGGGCACGAGCTGTGGGACAGAGCCGAACGTGCGACGTGACCGAGGTGGCTGCCGAGCGGCAGCAGGTGGTGCCGGCGGCCGATGACCAGGAGGTCGGAGGTCTCCGCACCGTCGAGCACCGCCTCCACCGCGGGCGCGTGCCTGACCGAGACCGCAACGTCGACGTCGGGGTAGTCATGGCGCAGCGGCGCGAGGACCGGCTCGAGCTCGGAGCGCGTGCGCCCCTCGACCTCGGCGCGGTAGGCGTCGTCGACCACGCCCGCGTCGAAGGCCGAGCCGAGCCACCAGGCGTGGAGCACGACGAGGGTGGCCCCTCGCTGGTGCGCCTCCTGGAACCCGGCGCGCAGCAGGTCGACGGACTCGGCGGGTTCCTGCACCGCGGCGGTGACGACACCCCGGACGTCGGCGTCGGGATCGCGCCCCTCGGGGACGGAGATCAGGGGGACGTTGGTCCGTCCGGCCACGCTCTGCACGACCGAGCCGCCGAGGGCGCGCTGTACCCGTCCCAGCGACCGGTGCTGGAGGACCAGCAGGGAGGCGTCGTCCGTGCAGTGCACGAGCTGCTCGACCACCCAGCCGGTCTGCACCAGGTCGGCGGTCACCGGCACCTCACCGCCCGCCAGGTCCTCGGCGTGTGCTCGGGCAGCGGCCAGCGTCGCCTCGCCGGTTCGGTTGATGCCGATGTAGAGCGGTGCGTAGCCCTCGCCCACCGGCACCTGGAGCATGTGCACCAGGTGCAACGGCAGGGACTGTCGGGCGGCCTCGGCGGCGGCGTGGCTGACGGCGGCGCGGGATCCGTCGTCCCCGACGCCGACGACCACTGCCTTGCTCGGTGTGCTCATCGGAACGCCTCTTTCTTCGTGGTGGATGTTCGACATCGACTCGGTGCTCAGCGGAGGACGGGGAACCGCCTCACCACCGAGGTGGTCGACCACCAGCGGCCGAGGCCCCAGGTGTCGCCGGCGCTGAGGAGCGCCAGCACCACGAGCGTGAGGCCGCCGAGGAGGTGCTCGTCGAGCACGGGGTGGTTCTCCGGGGGCAGGACGACGGTCCACATCAGGACGTACATGGCCGCTCCGGCGGTGGCGGCGATCCGCATGCCGGCGCCCAGGGTGAGGGCGAGGCCGATGCCCAGCAGGCCGACCATGAACAGCCAGTCCGCCCAGGCGTCGCCGGCGATGCCCTGGTAGAAGTCGGTGAACGGGCCGTCGGCGCCGAAGGTGAGGAAGTCCGAAGGTCGGGCTGCCGCCGTTGACCCAGGCGGCGTCGCCGAACCTGTCGAGGGCGCCGGTCTCGTCGTAGCCGGTGTGGAAGCCCAGCGCCAGCAGCTTGTCGAAGAACGCCCACAGGAAGGTGAGCCCGAAACCGATGCGCAGGACCGCGAGGGCACGCCGCGCGATCGGGGTGGGAGCCTCCGCTGCGGCGCCGGGAGTGGCGCGAGCGGCGTGGCCGGTGTGCTCGGGGTGCTCGGTGTGCTCGGGGTGCTCGGGGGAGTGGTGCAGCGGGTCGACGACGGTCATGGGTCCTCCTGGGTCGGGGTGGTTCAGTGCTTTCAGCCTGGGGTGGCGGCGCGTGGCACGACATGGGCGAGAGGCCCACGAGCGGCGGGCTCTTGGTCCTGGCCCGCACGGTCTGGCGACCTGACCGGCATCAGGCCGCGGTGAGGCGCACGCCGGAGACCCGGTCGGCGACCACCCGCAGCGCGAGCAGCCGCGACCCCTCGGGCCAGGCATCGACGGCGTCGATCGGGACGGTCTCGCCGTACTCGACGTGGGCCCGCCCTCTCATCAGCACGCTCCAGCCGGTCCGGGTGGCCTCGTCGGCATGATCGACCTGGAACGCGACCTGGCTGTCGTCGCACTCGCGGGCGATGCTGCCGTAGGCGATCGTGCGGACCAGGATGCTGTGGCGGTCGACGGCGAAGTTGAGCGTGGCCACCGACAGCCCTCTCTCGCCCTGCCACACGAGACGTCCGACCGGGGCGGGACCGACGAGCTCCCAGCAGTCCTCCGGATCGAGCTCGACGCAATGGGCGTGTGCCGGTGGGACGTTGTCGATGGCTTCCATGGGGCCCTCCTGGTGATGGGGTCTCTCGAGTCTCGGCGCGGGACGGTCGACGGGCCCAGGTGCCGAGGTCACCGTCCGTCGGGACCAAGGGCCCGGCGCGGGCCCGGCGCGCGCGGTGCGTCAGGCACGCAGGAGGTCGGCGAGCGGGTGCCGCGGGGTGCGTGGGAACTGCCGCCGGCCGATCGGGAGCCATCCGACGCGTACCACCAGGTGCGGGACGAGCTGCCGGGCGAGCACCCCGACGGCGAGTGCGTTGCGGGTCTCCGCCACCTCCATCGGCTGGGTGAGCGGCACCAGCGACAGCCCGGCGCGCTCGGCCCGGATCCACATCGCGCTCAACCCCGCGCCGGTGGCGAGCCACGCGGCACCGTCCTCGCCCGGGCCTCCGAGCACGATCACGCCGTCGGCGGGGTCGAGGTCGTCGTCGGGCTCATCGGCGTCGAGCGACCCCGTGGGGTGCGGGGAGTGGTGTCGTTGCGCTTGGGCGACCAGCGTGTCGACCCGCCACCGCGCGCGTGGCGCCGACCACGGCGACGGCGCGTGGCCCCCACTGCTCGGCGGTTCCGGCGAGCTGGGCCAGCATCGGCTCCGGGACGGGCCACGACGTGAACCGGCGCCGATCGGTGCGCCGCGACCCGAGCGCCAGGAGGTCGGCCGTCGCCTCCGCGTCGACCACCCCCGGAGCGAGCTCGACGCGGGCGAGAAGATCGGCTCCGCCGCCGTCGGGGAGCAGGGTGACCAGGGCGGTGAGTCCCGACCCGCGAGCCGCCACGACCAGGTGGTGGAGCGCGGCCCCACAGCTCATGATCATGCTCCGGCCGGTCGGGTCGATCCGGGGGAGGTGACGCTCCCGGTCCACGTAGAGCTCCACCGACCGGGTGCCGAGCCGCCACCGCCACGGCTGGCTGTTGTGCAGGCTCGGCGCTCGGCCGGCGAGCGCGACGACCTGGCGGACCGGGTCGTCGGACCCCGGGTGCGAGGTATCGACCGGCGCCGTCGTCGGCGTCGGGTCGGCTCCGTCGACTCGCCGTCCGCTCACCGAGGTCCTCTCATCACGTGTGTCCGTCAGCCTCGACGGGCAGCGGCGCGACGAGCAGGGGCGAAAGGCCCGACCTGACGGGCTGCCCGACCCCCTGTCCGAGGGCGCGAGCCCCGGTACCGTCGTTCGCATGAGCCACGACGGCACCGACCCGCCGATCCGGGTGTTCCTCCTCGACGACCACGAGGTGGTCCGGCGAGGCATCCGTGATCTGCTCGAGGCCGAGGGCGACATCGAGGTCGTGGGGGAGTCGGGGCTGGCACAGGAGGCGGCCCGGCGGATTCCGGCGCTCCGGCCGGACGTGGCCGTGCTCGATGGTCGGCTGCCCGACGGGAGCGGCGTCGACGTGTGCCGCGAGGTGCGCTCGGTCGACCCGGAGATCAAGGCGCTGATCCTCACGTCCTACGACGACGACGAGGCGGTGTTCTCGGCGATCATGGCGGGGGCGGCAGGCTACGTGCTGAAGCAGGTGCGCGGCACCGACCTCGTCGACTCGATCCGCCGAGTGGCCGCGGGGCAGTCCCTGCTGGACCCCCAGGTCACTGCCCGGGTGCTCGACCGGGTGCGCAACGGGCCGCCGCGCAACGCCGAGCTGGAGCGGCTCACCGACCAGGAGCAGCGCATCCTGGCGCTGATCGGGCAGGGCATGACCAACCGGCAGATCGCGGCCGAGATGTTCCTCGCCGAGAAGACGGTGAAGAACTACGTGTCGGCGCTGCTCGCCAAGCTGGGTCTCAGCAGCCGCACCCAGGCCGCGCTGTACGCCGCCAAGCACGACGTCTGAGGCCGGAGCCCGACGACCCGGGGCCGAGGCGTCCTATGCTGGACCGGACGGCGCTTGTCCGGCGCTTCGGAGGCGGGTGATGGCGTGGCCGACGGCCAGCGGGACCCGCCGGTGAGGGCGACCGAGCTCGACGAGGCCAGCCCAGAACAGCTCCTGACCCAGCTGGTCGGCCGGGTGCACGGGGTGCTCGACGAGCAGGCCCGCGTGCGGCTGCTGCTGGACGCCGTCCAGAGCCTCACCGCCGACCTCAGCCTGGACGACGTGCTCGAGCGGATCGTGCGCATCGCCGGTGAGCTGGTCGATGCCCGGTTCGTCGCGCTGGGGGTCCTCAACGAGAACCCCGGCCCCCGGCTGCGCACCTTCGTGCACCACGGCGTCACCGCGCAGCGTGCCGCCGAGATCGGCGACCTGCCCACCGGCCACGGGTTGCTCGGCCTGATCATCGACCGCCCCGAGCCGTTGCGGCTGAAGGACATCGCCGCACACCCGGCGTCCTACGGCTTCCCGCCCCACCACCCGCCGATGCACTCCTTCCTCGGCGTGCCGGTGCGGGCCCGGGGGGTGGTCTTCGGCAACCTCTACCTGACCGAGAAGGCCGACGGTGCCGACTTCTCCGAGCGCGACGAACAGGTCGTGGTGGCGCTGGCGGCCGCCACCGGGGTGGCCATCGAGAACGCTCGACTGCACGAACGGGCGCGTCGGCGCGAGGCGTGGCTGTCGGCGACCGCGGAGATCACCGGGCTGCTCGCGGGCTCCACCGACACCGAGGCGTCCCTGCAGACCGTGGCCGACCGCGCACGGGTGATCGCCGAGGCCGACGTGTCGTGGATCGTGGCGGGTGAGGGCCCGGACTCGCTCGCGGTGCGGGCGCTCTCCGGCGTGCCGGACGGGGCGCGGGAGGCGCTCGACGCCGTCTCGCTCGAGCGCTCGTTGGTGCGGGAGGTGGTGCTCGGCGGGGAGGCGATCACCACCGCCGACATCGCCGCCGACCCTCGCGCGCTCGACGTGTCGTCCTTCGAGGGCTGGCCGAGGCTCGGACCGGCCGTGGTGGTGCCGCTGCGGTCGTCGTCGGGGATGCAGGGCGCTCTCGCCCTCGCCTGGCACCCGGACCGCGCCTCGTCCTTCCACGCCGTCGACGCAGCACTCCCCGCCAGCTTCGCCGAGCAGGCCGCGCTGGCCCTGGAGGTGGCCCGGGCCCGTGAGTCGCGCGAGCGGCTCGCGGTGCTGGAGGACCGTGACCGCATCGCTCGCGACCTGCACGACCTCGTCATCCAGCGCATCTTCGCGGTGTGCCTGGGGCTCCAGAGCACCTCGCGCCGCACCGACGACGTCGACGCGAGCGAGCGGATCGAGGGTGCCCTCGACGACCTCGACGCCACGGTGAAGGACATCCGCCGCACGATCTTCGCGCTCGGGACCCTGGACGCCTCGGCCGACATCCAGTCCGAGGTCCAGGGTCTGGTCGACCGCGCCGGCGCCACCCTCAAGTTCCGGCCCACCCTGCGGTTCGCGGGGCCCGTCCGGACCCTCGTCGCGGGCGACCTCGCGCCCGACCTGATCGCCGTGCTCGCCGAGGCGCTGTCGAACGCAGGTCGCCACGCCGAGGCGCACGCCATCGACGTGACACTCACCGCGGGCGACGGCCGGGTCGTCCTGACGGTGCGGGACGACGGCCGCGGCCTGCCGGAGGACGTCCAGGAGAGCGGGCTCGGCAGCATGCGTGACCGGGCGCACCGTCACCACGGCACGCTGGTCGTCGCCTCGGCGCCCGGCCGTGGCACGAGTGTCGAGTGGAGCGTGCCGGTCGGCTGAGCGGGACACCCCCGTCGATCGGGTCCGGCGGCGCGTCAGCGGCCCTTCCACACCGGCGGCCGCTTCTCGGCGAACGCCCGGAACCCCTCCTGCTCGTCCTCGGAGTCGTAGAGGGTCGCCACGGTGCGGAGCCGGCTCGTGGTGATGAGGTCCATGGCGTCCTGGAACGTCAGGGCCTCGGCGACCCGGGTGACCTCCTTGATCGCGGCGAACACCAGTGGGGGCCCGGAGGCGAGCAGGCGGGCGGTCTCCCAGGCGCGCGCCCGGACGGCGTCGTCGTCGGGCAGCACCGCGTTGACGACGCCCCAGCGCGCGGCCTCCTCGGCCGTGATCCAGCGTCCGGTGAGCAGGAGCTCCATCGCCACGTGGTACGGCATCCGTTTGGGCAGCTTGACGGTGGCGGCGTCGGCGAGGGTGCCGGCGTTGATCTCCGGCAGCCCGAACCGGGTGGTCTCCGAGGCGTAGATCAGGTCGCAGGAGAGAGCGAGCTCGAAGCCGCCGCCCAGGGCCAGCCCGTGCACGGCCGCGATCACCGGCTTGTCGAGGTCGGGGAGCTCCTGCAGTCCGCCGAACCCGCCGACGCCGTACTCGCCCTGCACGGCGGCGCCGTCGGCCGCGGCCTTGAGGTCCCAGCCGGCGCAGAAGAACTTGTCGCCGGCGGTCCGCACGATGGCCACCCGCAGCTCGGGGTCGTCGCGGAAGTCGCGGAACACCTCTCCCATCGCGCGGCTCGTCGGGAGGTCGATGGCGTTGGCCTTCGGGCGGTCGAGGGTGACCTCGAGGACGCCGTCCTCGCGGTGCAGGTGCAGGGCCCCGGTGCTCTCGGTGGACTCGGTGCTCTCGGTGGTCATGGCGTCAGCCTCCCAGCGGGCGGAGCAGCGAGCGGCCGATGATGTGGCGCTGGATCTCCGACGTGCCGTCCCAGATCCGCTCGATGCGCGCGTCGCGCCAGATCCGCTCGAGCGGCAGCTCGTCCATCAGCCCCATGCCGCCGTGCACCTGGATGGCCTCGTCGGCGACCATCGCGAGCATCTCGGTGGCCTTGAGCTTGGCCATCGCGATGTCGGCGTCGGTCGCGGTGCCCTGGTCGAGCTTCCACGCCGTGTGCAGCGTGAGCAGCTCCGCGGCCCGCAGCTCGAGGGCCATGTCGGCGAGCTTGAAGCCGATGCCCTGGAACCGTCCGATCGTCTGCCCGAACTGCTCGCGGGTGGCCGCGTGCGCGGTGGACAGCGCCAGGGCCCGCTCGGCGCGGCCGAGGCAGGTGGCGGCCACCGACAGCCGGGTCGAGCCCAGCCACTCGCCGGACAGCTCGAGTCCCGTGCCCGCGGGGCCGAGCAGGGCGCTCGCCGGCAGCCGCACGTCGTCGAAGTCGAGGATCGAGTTGGTGTAGCCGCGGTGCGACACGTTGCGGTAGCCGTCGTGCACGGTCAGCCCCGGGGTGTCGAGGTCGACGAGGAAGGTCGAGAAGTCGTTGCGGTCCGGCCCGGACCGGGCGAGCAGGATCACGAAGTCGGACTCGGCGGCGTGGCTGATGAAGTGCTTGGTGCCCCGCACGACCCAGTCGGCGTCGGGGCCGGCGCCCTCGCGGGTGGCCCGGGTGCGGATCGCGCGCATGTCGGAGCCGGCGCCCGGCTCGGTCATCGCCAGGCAGTCGATGCGCTCGCCGCGCACGGCGGGCAACAGGTAGCGCTCGCGCTGCTCGCCCGTGCAGGCCATGAGGATGTTCGAGGGGCGCGCGACGCCGGTGTAGTGCAGCGCGTAGCTGGCCTTGCCGAGCTCCTTCTCGACCAGGGCGAGAGTCACCGCGTCGAGGCCGGCACCGCCCACCGACTCGGGCATGTTGGCGGCGTACAGCCCGGTGGCGAGCGCCTTCTCCCGGATCTGCGCCATCAGCTCGGGGCGCACGACGCCGGTGCGCTCGACCTCCTCCTCGTGCGGGTACAGCTCCCGCTCGACGAAGGCGCGGGTCACCTCGACGATGCTGCGCTGCTCGTCGGTCAGTGCGAAGTCCACGACGGGTCCTCTCCTCGGGTGTCGGCACGCCTGACGATGCGGGCGTCCAGGGCTACCGCGCCGGTGGGCGTGACCAGCAGCGGGTTGAGCTCGAGCTCGGCGATCTCGGGGTGCGCGGCGGCGAACCGGCTCACGGCCGCCACAGAGCGTGCGGCGGCCGCGACGTCGAGCGCGGCCCGGCCGCGGTGCGCGTCCAGCAGCGCGGCGGTGTGCAGCCGTCGCAGCATCCGCTCGGCCTCGATTTCGTCGACCGGCCCGAGTGCCACCTCGACGTCGGCGAGCACCTCGGTGGCGGTGCCGCCGGCCCCCACGAGCACCACCGGACCGAATCGCGGGTCCCACCGGCCCCCGACGATCAGCTCGAGGCCGGCGGACAGGTCGGCCATCTCCTCGACGGAGAAGGCCGGCGGACCGAGCCGGGCCGTCATCCGGGTGTGCGCGTCGAGCAGGACGTCGAGGTCGGGCAGCCCGACCGCCACGCCGCCGGCGTCGGACTTGTGGTTCAGCCCGAGCGCTTTCAGTACGTAGGGAGCGGGGAGGTCGGCGGCCGCAGCCTCGACCTCGGCGGCCGTGCGCACCTCGCGCGCCCGCACGAACGCGACGCCGGCCGCGGCGAACGCCGCGCGGGCCTCGGTGTAGCCGGTGCGCGCCAGCGGGGGAGCGGCGGCCGGCAGCGGCTCCACCGGGGCCGACCGTGGCGCGACGGTGGTGGCCGCCAAGATGGCGGCGGCGTCCTCGACCGCTGCGAACACCGGCACCCCGGCCTCGGCGAGCAGCCGGCACGCCAGCGACTCGGGAAAGATCGACTGCACGGCCACCGGCTTGCGGCCCACCGCGTCGGCGGCCAGCTGCTCGGCCACCGCGGTCTCCGCCGGACCGAGACCGTCGAGCCCGCCTTCGGCACTGGAGTACCCGCCGAAGTAGCCGGTGAGCAGCACCGCGTCGACGTCGTCGGCGTCCTGCAACGCGGCGAAGACGCGGGCGTAGCTGGCCGGGTCGACCTCGCCGTGGCCCGCGAGGTCGACGGGGTTGGCCACGCTCGACTGCGGACCGACCTCGGCGGCCAGGGTCGCCCGTGTCGCCCTGGCGAGGGCCGGGACCTCGAGGCCGTGCCCGGTCAGCACGTCGGCGGCGACCACGCCGTGACCGCCGCCGTCGGTGAGCACGGCCACCCGGCGCCCGCGCGGCACCGCCCGTTGGCGCAGGGCCATCAGCACGTCCGCCAGCTCACGCGGCGTGCGGACCCGGACGGCGCCGGCCGCCCGGCACGCGGCGCTCACCACGGCCGCGTCGCTGGTGAGTGACCCGGTGTGGGATCGCGCCCCGCGGGCGCCTGCGCCGCTCGCGCCGCCCACCAGCGCGACGACGGGCGTGCCGCCGGCGACGGTGGCGGCCACCACGTCGACGAAGCCGCGGCCGTCACGCACGTCCTCGACGTAGACGGCGATCGCGTCGGTGCCGGGGTCGGCGGCGCAGGCCGCGACCAGGTCGACCAGGCCGACGTCGGCCTGGTTGCCCAGGGACACGAACCGGGAGATCCCGAGGGCCCGGGCGCCGAACAGCCGGTCGAGCTCGATGGCCAGGTTGCCGCTCTGGCTCAGCAGCGCCACCCGGCCCGGCCGGAAGGAGCTCAGGGCGAGGAAGGTGCCCGCGTGGTTGTCGACGACGCCCAGGCAGTTCGGCCCGACCAGGCAGGCGCCGGCGGCCCGCACCCGTGCCACGAGCGCCGCCTCGCGAGCGCGCCCGGCCGCCCCCGACTCGCCCAGCCCTGCGGTGATGGCGACGACCGCGCGAGCACCCCGTGCCAGCACCCCGTCGACGGCCTCCTCGAGGCCCGTCTCGGGCACGGTGAGCACCGCCAGGTCGACGGGCTCGAGGGCGTCGACGGAGGTGACGCACGGGTGGCCGAGCACCTCTCCGCCGCGGCGGTTGACCAGCTGGACGGCATGCCGGTCGGCGCCGCGCAGCGCCTGCTGGGCGATCGCGTAGCCCCATTTGGCCGGGTCGGCGCTGGCGCCGACCACGGCGATGGAGCGCGGGTCGAAGAGCGCGGTCAGGTCCCGGGTCACGGCTCGGCCCTCCGCTCCTCGCTCCGGCGGCTACTTGACAGGACCCCCGGGTGGGGGCACGGTAACAAACTAACCAGTTAGTCAGCCAGTGCGAGTTTCGGAGCGGGACGACATGACGAAGTCGGCGACGAGCCCGTCGCGCAGCCGAGCCGACATCGCCGCGCAGACCCGCGAGGCGATCCTCAACGCCGCCTGCGAGGTCATCGCCGAGACCGGCCTGGAGAACATCCGGATGCGGATGGTGGCCGAGCGTGCCGGGGTGTCGACGGCCGCGCTGCACTACCACTTCGACACCCGGCACAACCTGTTCGAGGCGGCGCTGCACCACTCGTTCGGCCGCACCGGCGCCGACGCCTACGCGGCCCGGGGGGACGGCGACACCGCCACCGCACGGCTGGCCCGGATCATCGTGGCGTCACTGCCCACCACACCGGGGCTGCGGCGCGAGTGGGCCCTGTGGCAGGAGCTGTGGTGCCGGGCAGGGCGTGACGACGCCTCACGGCGGATCGCCCTCGAGCTCTACCGGCAGCACACCGACTGGATCGAGGAGACGCTCACGGCCGGCGTCGCCTCGGGCGAGTTCCTGCCGTGCGACGTGGTCGAGCACGCCAGGCTGGTCAACGCCCTGTGCGACGGCTTCGGCGTGCACCTGTTGATGCGCAGCCCGGCCGTCCAGCTCGATCACGCGCTGACCTCCATCTGGGCCGTCGCGGCCCCCCCGCTCGGCATCGGCACCCCGTTCCCCCGTTGACCGGACGCCGAGCTCGAGGTCCCGACGACGCGGGACCAAGGACCGGGTCCGGGGGGTCCAACCGCCCTGCCCAGGGCACCCCCACCGAGCGGACGCTGGAGCCGCCGGAACACCGGTGACCGTGCCGAGAGGAGCACTCGTGACCACCATCCAGGACCGCAGACCCGTCGTCGTCGGCGTCGACGGCACCGAGCACAGTCAGGCCGCCCTGCGACGTGCGATCGGCACGGCCCGCTCGCGCGGAGTCGGACTCCGCATCGTCCACGTCGAGCCCGGGTTCCGGCCCGTGATGCCGCACGTGCTGATGATGGAGACCGATCTCGAGGTCGTCGGGCAGCAGATCCTGCGCGAGGCCGATGCCGTGGTGGGCGAGATCGCACCCGACCTGCCGGTGCACACCTCGCTGCGACGCGGACCCCGCGTGGCCGAGCTCGTCGCGGCAGCGGAGCAGGCCCAGCTGCTCGTGCTCGGGAACGAGTCGATGCACGGCCTCGACCGGCTCCTGCTCGGCACCACCACCGCGGGCGTCGCCGCCCACGCGTCGTGCCCGGTGCGGGTGGTGCCGGAGGGGTGGACGGACCGGCAGGGCCCGGTGGTGGTCGGGGTGCGGGCGACGGAGCAGGTGGCCGCGCTCGTGGATGCCGCTGCCTGCCGCGCCGCGACCCGGGGACGACACGTGGTGGTGGTGCACGCCTGGCACCTGCCCCACCCGTACGCCGATCGCATCGAGGCACGGGTGCACGCCGAGGACTGGCGGGCGGCCGGCCACGAGGCGCTGAACGCAACGCTGGACCAGGTGCGGCAGCGCCACCCCGACGTCCGGTTCGAGGTGCGGGTGGTGCATGCCGACCCGGTGACCGCGCTCCTCGACGTGCAGGGCACCTCGTTGGTGGTCGTGCAGAGGCGCCGTCGCGCCGGCTGGCTGCCCGGCTCGCTCGGGCGCACGGTGCGTCACCTGCTGTCCCGCAGCGCCCTCCCGGTCGAGGTGGTGCCCCAGGCCGCGGTGCCCGACGACCTCGAGTCGTCGCCCGGTGCGGAAGCCGCGCGCGAGTACGGCGTCGCCACGGCGCAGGGGGCGTGAGCCCGGTGGTGTCGGAGACCGAGCCGGTCGAGACGCTCGCCGACGAGGCGTGCTGGAACCTGCTGGCGAGCGAGCGGCTCGGCAGGCTGGCCTTCCGACTCGTCGACGAGCTGCACGTGGTCCCGCTCAACTACACCGTGTGCGACGGAGCGTTGCTGATTCGCACCACGGGCGGCAGCAAGCTGCTCGCGGCGGCCCTCGGTTCCGAGGTGGCGCTGGAGATCGACGGGCGCGACGCGGACGAGGCGTGGTCGGTCGTCGCGCACGGCCGGCTCCGCATCCTGGAGGAGGACGAGCAGAGCCGGGTGGAGCCCGCGCTCGACGAGCCCTGGGTCGCGCGGCTCGTCTACGACGTCATCGAGCTGCGCCCCGACTCCGTCACCGGACGGCGGTTCCTGCTGCGCGACGTGTGACTGCGCCCCCCGTCGGTGACGCTCGGGGTGAGTGGTGACGATGGCCCCGTGCGCCGAGAACTCACCGACGTGATGGCCGAACGACCCGTGGTGCTCGACGGCGGCCTCGCCACACTGCTGGAGGCCCGGGGGCACGACCTGTCGAGCGCGCTGTGGTCGGCGCGGCTGCTGCGCGACGACCCGGGGGCGATCACGGCCGCTCACGCCGAGTTCTTCGCGGCCGGCGCCGAGGTGGCGATCACGGCGAGCTACCAGGTGGCGGCGGCCAACCTCGGCGACGAGGCGCCCGCCCTGCTGCGCGAGAGCGTCCGGCTCGCCGTCCGCGCCCGCGACGAGGCCGCTCCGGACGGCTGGGTGGCGGCGTCGGTCGGCCCGTACGGCGCGGTGCTCGCCGACGGCTCGGAGTACACCGGCGACTACGACCTCGACGTCGCCGGGCTGCGCGCGTTCCACCGGCCCCGGCTCGACGTGCTGCGTGGGGCCGGGGCCGATGTGCTCGCAGTGGAGACCGTGCCGAGCCTGGCGGAGGTGGAGGCGGTGCTCGCCGAGCTCGCCGGCACCGGTCACCCGGCCTGGCTGTCGCTCTCGGCAGCGGGGCAGCGCACCCGCGCCGGCGAGCCGCTGGTCGAGGCGTTCGCGATGGCCGCCGACGTCGCGGAGGTGGTGGCGGTCGGCGTCAACTGCACGGCGCCGGGCGACGTGCTCGCCGCGGTGCAGGCAGCGGCGCGGGTGCGACCGGCCGTCGCCTACCCCAACAGCGGCCAGGGGTGGGACGCCCGGCGTCGGGTCTGGACCGGCGAGCCCGCCTTCGACGCCGACGACGTGGCGGCCTGGGTCACCGCCGGCGCCCGGCTCGTGGGCGGCTGCTGCCGGGTCGGGCCCGACGACATCGGAGGCGTGGCCTCGCTCGTCGGTCTAGGTTGACCCCATGGCCTTCCACGGAGTGCCGGCCGGGGCGTACGAGCGGTTCATGGGGCGGTTCTCCACGCCGCTGGCACCGCTGTTCGCCGACGTCGCGCTGACGGGGCTGACCGGGACGGCCGCGGACCCCGAGGTGATCGACGTCGGCTGCGGGCCGGGGATGCTGACCGCCGAGCTGGCCCGGCGTACCGACGAGGGGCGGATCACCGCCGTCGACCCGGCCGAGTCGTTCGTGGCCGCCACCGCCGCCCGGCACCCCCGCGCGGACGTGCGGGTGGCCTCGGCCGAGGCGCTGCCGTTCGCCGACGACACCTTCGACGCCGCCCTCGCCCAGCTCGTCGTGCACTTCATGGACGACCCGGCGGGCGGGCTGCGCGAGATGGCCCGCGTCACCCGCCCCGGCGGTGTCGTGGCGGCCTGCGTGTGGGACCACGCCGGGGGCGCCGGGCCGCTCTCGACGTTCTGGGACGTCGCCCGGCGGTTGGACCCCGACCGGGCGGAGGAGCGCACGGGCTGGGACACCGGGCGGCTGACCGACCTGTTCGGCGAGGTGCGGCTGAGCGACGTCCGCCACGACCTGCTCACCGTCACCGTGGGCTTCGACGGCTTCGACGACTGGTGGGCGCCCTACACCGAGAACGTCGGCCCTGTGGGGGCCTACGTCGCCGGTCTGGCACCGGAGCGCCGCGAGGCCCTGGAGACGGCGCTGCGCGACGAGCTGGGCACGGGCCCGTTCGAGCTGACGGTCGGCGCCTGGAGCGCCGTCGGACGAGCCGGGTCCTAGACACGGCCGACGGGAGGGGTTTGCGTGCTGTCAGACATCGAGATCGCCAATGCGGCGACGTTGCGACCGATCAAGGACATCGCCGCGGAGACGCTCGGGATCGCCGAGGAGCACCTCGTCCCGTACGGGCACGACAAGGCCAAGGTCGACGTCGCGTACCTCGCCTCGCTGGCCGACCGGCCGCTCGGCCGGCTGGTGCTCGTGACCGCGCTGTCGCCCACCCCGCCCGGCGAGGGCAAGACCACCACGACGGTCGGGCTCACCGACGCCCTCCACGGCCTCGGGCACCGCTCGGTGGCCTGCCTGCGCGAGCCGTCGATGGGCCCGGTGTTCGGCATGAAGGGCGGCGCGGCCGGGGGTGGCTACAGCCAGGTCGTGCCGATGACCGACATCAACCTGCACTTCACCGGTGACTTCGCGGCGCTCGCGGCCGCGAACAACCTGCTCGCGGCGCTGATCGACAACCACGTGCACCACGGCAACGAGCTCGGGATCGACGTCCGCCGCATCACCTGGAAGCGGGTGCTCGACGTCAACGACCGGGCGCTGCGCGAGGTGACCGTCGGACTCGGTGGGGTCGCGAACGGGTTCCCACGGTCCGACGGCTTCGACATCGTGGTGGCCTCGGAGCTGATGGCGATCTTCTGCCTCACCGAGTCGTGGGCCGACCTCAAGAAGCGGATCGGCGACATCGTCATCGGCTACACCCGCGCCATGGAGCCGGTGACGGCGCGCCAGCTGGGCGCCGACGGCGCGATGGCGGCGATGCTGCGCGACGCGCTCGCCCCGAACCTGGTGCAGACCCTGGAGGGGGCGCCGGCCTTCGTGCACGGCGGCCCCTTCGCCAACATCGCCCACGGGTGCAGCTCGGTGATGGCCACCCGGGCGGGGCTCAGGCTGGCCGACATCGTGATCACCGAGGCCGGCTTCGGCGCCGACCTCGGCGCGGAGAAGTTCGTCGACATCAAGTGCCGCAAGTCCGGGCTCCGGCCCGACGTCGCCGTCGTGGTGGCCACCGTGCGGGCGCTGAAGTACCACGGCGGCGTTGCGCTCGCCGACCTCGGCGGCGAGGACGTCGCGGCGCTCGAGGCCGGCATGGTGAACCTGCGCCGCCACCTCGACAACGTGCGCGGCGTCTACGGCATCCCGTGCGTGGTGGCGATCAACCGGTTCCCGACCGACACCGACGCCGAGGTCGACCGGCTGGTCGGGCTCGTGGCCGACGAGGGGGTGCGCGCCTTCCCGGCCACCCACTTCGCCGACGGCGGCGCCGGCGCCCGCGACCTCGCCGAGGGGGTGCTGGCGGCGCTCGACGAGGAGTCGCCGTCCACGTTCTCGTTCACCTACGACGACGACCTGTCGCTCACCGCAAAGGTCGAGGCGATCGCCACCCGGCTCTACGGCGCGGGTCTGGTCACCTGGGACGCGGCCGCGCGTCGTCGGCTCCAGCGCATCGAGCAGGACGGCTTCGGCGAGCTGCCGGTGTGCGTGGCCAAGACGCAGTACTCCTTCTCCACCGACCCGACCTCGCTCGGTGCGCCGTCGGGCCACGAGCTGCACGTGCGGGAGGTCCGGCTCTCGGCCGGTGCCGGGTTCGTGGTGGTGGTCTGCGGCGACATGATGACGATGCCGGGGCTGCCCCGCGAGCCGTCCGCCGCGCGCATCGACCTCGCCGACGACGGCACCATCCTCGGGCTGTCCTGAGCGGGAACAACCGCCCTCGTCGGGCAGTTGGTTGAAACATGAAGAAGAACATCGGGTTCCTGAACTTCGGCCACTGGACGCCGTCGCCGCACTCCCAGGTGCGCACGGCCTCCGACGCGCTGCTCCAGTCGATCGAGCTCGCGGTCGCGGCCGAGGAGCTCGGCGCCGACGGCGCGTACTTCCGGGTGCACCACTTCGCCCGGCAGCTCGCCTCGCCGTTCCCGCTGCTGGCGGCCGTCGGCGCGCGCACCTCGCGCATCGAGATCGGAACCGGCGTGATCGACATGCGCTACGAGAACCCGCTCTACATGGCCGAGGACGCGGGCGCCGCCGACCTCATCAGTGGCGGCCGGCTCCAGCTCGGCATCAGCCGCGGCTCACCGGAGCAGGTCGTCGACGGGTTCCGCTACTTCGGTCACGAGCCGGAGGACGGCGACCACGCGGCGATGGCGCGCGAGCACACCCGCGCCTTCCTGGAGGTGCTCGAGGGCCACGGCTTCGCCGAGCCCAGCCCGCGCCCGATGTTCCCCAACCCGCCGGGGCTGCTGCGGATCGAGCCGCACTCCGAGGGGTTGCGTGAGCGCATCTGGTGGGGTGCCGGCACCCGTGCCACCGCCGAGTGGACCGCCGCGCAGGGGATGAACCTGATGAGCTCGACCCTGCTCACCGAGGACACCGGCGTGCCGTTCCACCAGCTGCAGGCCGAGCAGATCGAGCGGTTCCGCGACCGCCTGGGCCGCCGCTGGTCACCAGCGCGAGCCACGCGTCTCGGTGAGCCGCAGCATCTTCCCGATCGTCAGCGACCTCGACCGCGCCTACTTCGGCCGCGAGTCCCGCAGCCAGGACCAGGTCGGGCATCATCGACGGCGGCACCGCGCGGTTCGGCAAGACCTACGCCGGCGAGGTGGAGCAGGTGGTGCGCGACCTGGCCGAGGACGAGGCCGTCGCCGCCGCCGACACCCTGCTGCTCACGGTGCCCAACCAGCTCGGCGTCGAGTACAACGCCCACGTGCTCGAGACCGTCGTGCAGCAGGTGGCGCCGGCGCTCGGCTGGCGCTGACGGCGGGGGCGGTGCGCCCGCCGCGGGTCAGGTGCCGCAGAAGGTGGTGTAGTCGAAGCCGCCGGGCGCCGGCGCTGCGTAGCGCTCGAGACCGGGCCGCTCGGTGAACGGCGAGGCGAGCACGTCGAGCAGCTCCTGGAACGGACCCAGCTCGCCGGCCGTCGCGGCCTCGAGCGCCTGCTCGACCAGGTGGTTGCGGGGCACGTAGACCGGGTTCACCCGATCCATCGCGTCGGGGTCGGGCGCGAGAGCCAGCCAGCGCGCCGTCCAGGCGTCGAACCCGGGGAGGTCGAGCACGACGCCGCGCGCCGGCTCGGCGTCCCCGCGGACGAGCCGGGCCAGCGAGCGGAAGAAGACGGTGTGGTCGACCCGGCTGCCCACCATGAGCTGCTCCAGCTCCTCGACGAGCGGCCGCAGCACGTCGTCCGGGAGGCCGACGGGCAGCCCGAGCTTGCGGCGCATCGTGTCGGTCCACTCCCCGGCGTAGCGCTCGGCGAACCGCCGGAGCGACCCGTTCGCGCGCGTGACCGCCCGCTCCTCGTCGTCCTCGAGCAGGGGCAGCAGGGCCTCGGCGAGCCGGGCCAGGTTCCAGGAGGCGACGGCGGGCTGGTTGCCGTAGGCGTAGCGACCGCCCTCGTCGATGGAGGAGAACGTCGTGGCCGGGTCGTGGGCGTCGAGGAACGCGCAGGGGCCGTAGTCGATGGTCTCGCCGGAGATCGTCATGTTGTCGGTGTTCATCACCCCGTGCACGAACCCGACCGACATCCACGCCGCGACCAGCCGCGCCTGGGCCGCCGCCACCGCGTCGAGGAGCGCGACGTAGGGAGCCTCCGCCTCGGCCGCGTCGGGGTGGTGGCGCGCGATCGCGACGTCGGCCAGCCGGCGCAGCAGGCCGTCGTCGCCGGCCTGCTGCCCGAGGGCGCGGGCGTACTGGAAGGACCCGACGCGCAGGTGGCTCGAGGCCACCCGGGCGAGCACGGCCCCGGGCAGCGGCCGCTCCCGTTGCACGGCGCGGCCGGTGGCGACGACCGCGAGCGAGCGGGTGGTCGGCACGCCGAGGGCGTGCATGGCCTCGCTGACCAGGTGCTCGCGCAGCATCGGACCGACCACCGCCCGGCCGTCGCCGCCGCGCGAGAACGGCGTGCGGCCCGAGCCCTTGAGGTGCAGGTCGCGGAGCCCGCCGTCGACGGCGCGCAGCTCGCCGAGCAGCAGCGCCCGCCCGTCGCCGAGACGGGGCGAGTACCCACCGAACTGGTGGCCCGCGTAGCCCTGCGCGACCGGTCGCGCCCCGGGCGGCAGCAGCGTGCCCGTCAGCAGCCCGACACCGGCCGGCGAGCGCAGCGATCCGACGTCGAGCCCGAGCTCCGCCGCGACGTCCTCCGACAGCACGAGCAGCTCGGCGTCCGGTGCCGGTTCGGCCTGCCACGCCAGCGCGAGCTCCGGCAGCTCGTCGGCGAACCGGTGCTCCAGCGCGACGTCGAGGGCAGGCGAGGGTGTCGTGAGGGCTGGTCATCCGAGGGCGGTGCGGTAGACGTCGACGGTGCGCTCGGCGATCGCCGTCCAGCTGAACGCGTCGATCGCGCGCTGCCGGCCGGCGCGGCCGAGGACGGCGGCACCGTCGGGGTCGCTCAGGACCGTCGGTGAGCGCGGCGGCGAAGTCGGCGACGTAGCGGTCCGGGTCGAGGGGGGTGCCGGTGCCGTCGGTGGCCTGCTCGATCGGCACCAGCCGGCCGGTCGTCGGCACGACGACCTCGGGGATGCCGCCGGTGGCGGTGGCGACCACGGCGGTCTCGCACGCCATCGCCTCGAGGTTGACGATGCCGAGCGGCTCGTAGATCGACGGGCAGGCGAACACCGTGGCCGCGGTGAGCAGGGCGACGACGTCGGCGCGGGGGAGCATCTCGGCGATCCAGACGACGCCGGTGCGGCCGGCGCGCAGGTCGGCGACCAGCGCCTCGACCTCCGCCATGATCTCGGGGGTGTCGGGCGCGCCGGCGCAGAGCACCACCTGCACCTCCGGCGGCAGCTCGGCCACCGCGCGCAGGAAGAGGGGCAGCCCCTTCTGCCGGGTGATCCGGCCGACGAAGACCACCGACGGGCGGTCGGGGTCGACACCCAGCTCGCGCACCCGGTCCGGGCGCGTGCACGCGGCGACCAGAGCTCGGTGTCGATGCCGTTGTGCACCACCTGCACCCGGGCGGGGTCGACGGCGGGGTAGGAGCGCAGGACGTCGTCGCGCATCGCTGCCGACACCGCGATGACGGCGGCGGCGGACTCGTAGGCCGTGCGCTCCACCCACGACGAGACGGCGTACCCGCCGCCGAGCTGCTCGGCCTTCCACGGGCGCATCGGCTCGAGCGAGTGGGCGCTGACGACGTGCGGCACGCCGTGGAGCAGCGCGGCCAGGTGGCCGGCCAGGTTGGCGTACCAGGTGTGGGAGTGCACCAGGTCGGTGCCGGCGCAGCCGTCGGCGATGGCGAGGTCGACGCCGAGGGTGCGCAGCGCGGCGTTCGCGCCGGCCAGCTCGGCCAGGTCGCCGTACGACGACGTGCCCGGCTCGTCGCGCGGTGCGCCGAAGGCGTGGACGTGGGTGGTGAGGTCGTCGCGGGCCCGCAGCGCCCGCACCAGCTCGGCCACGTGGACCCCGGCCCCGCCGTAGATCTCGGGTGGGTACTCCTTGCTCAGCACGTCGACCCGCACCGAACGCACGCTACTGGGTCGGCCGAGGGTCAACTAGGTTGGCGCCATGACCGTCAAGCGACCGAAGGTGCTCGCGATCGTCCTGGCCGGCGGGGAGGGCAAGCGGCTGATGCCGCTCACGGCCGACCGCGCCAAGCCCGCCGTGCCGTTCGCCGGCATCTACCGGCTGATCGACTTCGCGCTGTCGAACGTCGTCAACTCCGGCTACCTGCAGGTGGTCGTGCTGACGCAGTACAAGTCGCACAGCCTCGACCGGCACGTCACCCAGACCTGGCGGATGTCGACGATGCTCGGCAACTACGTCGCGCCGGTGCCGGCCCAGCAGCGGATCGGCAAGCACTGGTACCTCGGCAGCGCCGACGCGATCTTCCAGTCGCTCAACCTGATGGTCGACGAGCAGCCCGACATCGTGGTGGTGGTCGGCGCCGACCACGTGTACCGGATGGACTTCTCGCAGATGGTCGACCAGCACCTCGAGAGCGGTGCCGCCTGCACGGTGGCGGCGATCCGCCAGCCGAGGTCGCTGGCCGACCAGTTCGGCGTCATCGACGTCGACGCCGGACGCGCCGCACCGGATCCGCGACTTCCTCGAGAAGCCGACCGACGCGGCCGGCCTGCCCGACAGCCCCGACGAGGTGCTGGCCTCGATGGGCAACTACGTCTTCGACGCCGACGCGCTCATCGACGCGGTCACCCAGGACGCCGCCACCGAGTCCAAGCACGACATGGGCGGCGACATCGTGCCGTTCTTCGTGCGGCAGGGCCGGGCCGGCGTCTACGACTACAAGGACAACGTGGTGCCGGGCGCCACCGACCGCGACCGCGGCTACTGGCGCGACGTCGGGACGCTGGGGTCGTTCTTCGCCGCGCACATGGACGTCGTCTCGCCGCTGCCGATCTTCAACCTCTACAACTTCGACTGGCCGATCTACACCTCCTACGGCCCGCAGCCGCCGGCCAAGCTGGTGCAGGCCGACGGCCTGCCGGCGACCGTCGACGAGGCCGTGCTCTCGCCCGGCGTCGTGGTGAGCGGCGGGCACCGTGATCCGCTCGGTGCTCTCGCCGTCGGTGCGGGTGCACAGCGGGGCGCGCGTCGAGGACTCCGTGCTGATGAACGGCGTGCGCATCGGCGCCGGCGCGGTGGTCCGCAACGCGATCCTCGACAAGAACGTCGTCGTCCCGCCCGGTGCCGAGATCGGCGTCGACCCTGTCGCCGACGCCGCGCGCGGCTTCCTGGTCGAGGACGGCCTGACGGTGCTCGGCAAGGGGCAGCGCTTCCCGGAGAGCTGACGACCACCACATCGACCCGCCCGAAGTTTCGGGCGGGTCGGCGTAGGGGCGGGTCAGCGGCGGTAGGCGCCGAGTCGCACCGTGAACGGCTGGCGGTCGTCGAGGGACGCACCGCGACAGGCGTAGGTGGAGCCCTCGTTGCAGTTGTAGCGGGCCGAGGAGTTCACGAGGGTGACGGTGGCGTGCACGACGCGGGCATTCGGAGAACGGCGTCGTGATCGACCCGTTGCCGAGCGGGCTGAGCGGCACCCGCCTGCGGTAGACCGACCCGCTCTCGTTGAGCACCGAGAGGTAGGCGGTGAAGCGGCCACCGGACGGCGGCGCGTCGACCCGGACGCCGAGGCGCCAGTTCGGCCCGAACGCCGCGGACGGGTTGACCCGCACGTGCTGGGAGGCGAGGTGGTTGACGCCGCGGGTGTCGGTCATCACCGGCTCGGCCGGCCGGAGCCGCCGGGCCCTGGCGATGCCGGGCTGCGGCCAGGTGTCGCCCTCGGCGTAGCTGACCTGCGGCAGTGCATTGGCGCCGAAGTAGGCGGTGATGACGTTGGTGAAGCCGTCCTCGTTGTCGAGCATCTTCTGGAGCCCGGCCACCGAGTAGCGGTTCGGCAGCCCGTCGCCGGTGCCGACCTGGCGGAACACCCGGCGCACCGCCGAGACGCCGTACCGGCGGGTGACGAAGCTCCAGAACGGCCAGTTGCCGTAGTGCTCGAACCCGTTGGGGTTGAAGAAGTCCAGCGAGCCGCCGGGTCGCTTCACCTGACCGTACGGCAGGTAGGCGCGGTTGTCGTTGACGTCGTCGGCGTACTTCTCCTCCATCCAGGTGGCGGTCGACTCCAGCAGCCAGAGGTCCTCCTCGATGTCGTAGGAGTACTGGATGGCGTGGAAGAACTCGTGGGCGGCGGTGACCCGCAAGCGTCTTGAGCGGCGCCCGGCCGAACTGGCTGGCAGCGAAGTCGTCGTCGAGCACGCAGTACGCCGCCGCCTGGCGCGGCTCGCCGGCGACCCGGCGCTCGGGCGCGCAGTAGCCGTAGAGGCCCTGGCTCGCCGATCTCCTTGAGGTAGACGTCGAACCGCCCGTCGCCGCCGCGGTCGCCGTCGTTGCGCGGCGCCCGGTAGCCGAGCCGGCCGACGTGGTGGCGCCAGACGTTCTCCATCACCTGCACGTTGGTGTCGACCCAGCCGAGGCTCGGCGGCGCGTCGGCGGTGCGCTCGACGAAGTGCACGCACACGTGGACGCCGCACCTGCGCGACGACGGCACGGCGTAGCTGTTGCCGAACGGGTCGCCGGGGTCGGTCGGGCGCGCGAGCAGGCTCTCGGCGCGCAGCGCGTCGTCGCCCTCGAGCGCGGGACGGGCGAGGAACAGGTCGCGCAGCGCCATGCTCGCGTCGACGCCGGACCCCTCGCCGGACCCGTCGGACCCGGCCTCCTCGCCGTCGGCCAGCACCTTCTCGGCGCGGTCGAGGGCCAGCGTCGTCCTTCTCGTCGGCGGACTGGAAGGCCACGCGGGGGCGCTCGGACCGGTCGGCGGTGGCCGGGGGCGCGAGCGCGGCCACCGTGGCGAGCGCGACGGCGCCGGTGAGCATCCTGAGGGTGATGAGGGCGGTGGGACGACGTGCGGGGAAGGGCATGGGGTCGCATCCGTTTCGAGGGGGAGGCGTGGCGCGTGAGCGGCGCCACCGGTCGAGGTTACGTCGTGGCGGAGATCTTCTCGATGAGCGCCGTGGTGGAGATCGCCGGCGTGCGGGAGAGGTAGACGACCTCGCAGATGTCGTCGGAACTCGTCGAACTTGCCGGCCCAGTCGTCGCCCATCACGAGCACGTCGGCGCCGTGCTCGGTGATGTAGTGGCGCTTGAGCTCGAGCGACTCCTCGACGAAGACGGCGTCGACCGGCTTCAGCGCGGCCACGATGGCGAGCCGCTCGGCCTGGCTGAAGACGGGCTCGCGGCCCTTCTTGCGCAGGTTGAGCTCGTCGGCCGAGACGCCCGACGACCAGCCGGTCGCCGAGGGCGGCGGCCCGCTCGATCACCTTCAGGTGCCCGACGTGGAAGACGTCGAAGGTGCCGAAGGTGATGACCGTGCGGTGCGGACGCGCCGACGGCGCCGGATCCGGAACGGCCGAGGACATGGGCGCGAGTCTGTCACGCGGCGCCCCGCCTCTACGGAACGATGGCGCCATGGCCAGTCGTGTGTCGGGAGTGTCGATGCTCGCCGGTGACCCGACGGCCGACGCCGTCCGGGCGCAGGCGTTGCGACGGATGCGGACGGTCGCCGTCTCGCTGCTGCTGGTGGCGGCCGTCGTCTACCTGCTGACGCTCGACCAGGACGGCTTCCTCGGGTTCGTCAACGCCGGCGCCGAGGCGTCGATGGTCGGCGCCATCGCCGACTGGTTCGCCGTCACCGCCCTGTTCAAGCACCCGCTGGGGCTGCCGATCCCGCACACCGCCCTGATCCCGAAGCGCAAGGACGAGCTGGGCCGCGGGCTCCAGGACTTCGTCGGCGAGAACTTCCTCCAGGAGGACATCATCCGCGAGCGGATGGCCTCGGCGTCGATCTCGCGACGGGTGGGGGAGTGGCTCGCCGTCGAGGACAACGCGCGGCGGGTGGTCGACGAGGTGGCCGAGGTGGCGGCCATCGCGCTGAGCAAGGTGCGCGACGAGCACATCGAGAGCCTGGTGAAGGACGCGCTGGTGCCGCGGTTCCGCGAGGAGCCGATCTCGCCGCTGCTGGGCGGCCTGCTCGCCGAGGCGC
Organism: uncultured Actinomycetota bacterium; assembly: GCA_963845795.1. Lineage (GTDB taxonomy): Bacteria > Actinomycetota > Actinomycetes > Propionibacteriales > Nocardioidaceae > Nocardioides. Next base: position 146,040 of record CAWJTG010000009.1, read on the forward strand.
TGCGCGACGACCTGCACCACGGCCTGGTCGACCTCGCCCTCTCCGAGCTGCGCGACTGGCTGCGAGGAGAACCCGCGCACCGTGCAGGACGTGCATCGGCGAGCGCGCCCCGTGGTGGGCCCCCGACAGCATCAACGAGCGGGTGACGGCGCGGATCCACCTCGAGATGGTGCGCTGGGTCGGCGACATCCGCGACGACCCCGACCACCGGGCCCGCACCGCCCTCGACCGGATGCTCACCCAGCTCGCGCACGACCTCCAGCTCGACCCCGACGTCCGCGAGCGCACCGAGCGGCTCAAGGACCGGATGCTCGACCACCCGGCCGGTGATCTCCTCGGGGATCTCGCTGTGGAACGCGCTGCGACGCGCGCTCACCGGGTCGCTGCAGGACCCGCAGGGCGCCGTCCGGCAGCGGCTGCTGCTCGAGGTGCAGCGGTTCGCGACCCGCATCGGCGACGACGACGGCGCTGAGCGCCCGGCTGGACGGCGCCGCCGCCGACGCGGCGGTGTTCGTGGTCGACCGCTACGGCAGCGAGCTCACCGCGGTGATCACCCAGACCATCGAGCGCTGGGACGGGCGCGAGGCCTCGCGCCGCATCGAGCTGCACGTCGGGCGCGACCTGCAGTTCATCCGCATCAACGGCACCATCGTGGGCGGGCTCGTCGGCGTCCTCATCCACACCGTCGCCGTGCTGGCCGCTTGATTTCTCCCCGTCGTGGGAGCGATGTGAGAATTCGGCGCCATGTCCGACGTCAAGAACGTGCGCATCGAGGACGAGTCGATCAAGCTCGGTCAGTTCCTGAAGCTGGCCGACCTCGTCGACAAGGGCTCCGACGCCAAGGCACTGCTCGCGGGCGGCGTCGTCCGGGTCAACGGCCAGCCCGAGACCCGCCGCGGCCGCCAGCTCGTCAACGGCGACCTCGTCACCGTCGCCACCAGCTCGGCCCGCGTCGCCGACGGCAGCACGCCGACGACTACCCCTGGTAGGTCAGCGGACCTCGAGCAGGTCGACGACGAAGATCAGGGTCTCGCCGGGCTTGATGACGCCACCGGCGCCGCGGTCGCCGTAGCCGAGGTGGGGCGGGATGACGAGCTGACGTCGTCCGCCGACCTTCATGCCCTGCACGCCGGTGTCCCAGCCCTGGATGACCTGGCCGATGCCGAGGCGGAACTGGAGCGGCTCGCCGCGGTTGTAGGAGGCGTCGAACTCCTCGCCGGTGGAGTGGGCGACACCCACGTAGTGCACCGACACGGTCTGGCCGGCCGCCGCCACCGGGCCGTCGCCCTCGGTGATGTCGGTGATCTGCGAGGTCGGTGGGCGGCTCGCCGCCGGGGAAGTCGATCTCGGGCTTCTCGGTCATCAGGCCACCTTAGGAGGCCGGGCGCGGAGGCGACGAGGCACCCTCGTGACCTCGGCACGTCATCGACCCGGGGCGTATCGTCGTGGGACGGAGGGGGTGGAGCATGGCCGTCGTGGTGGTCGGGTTGGCACTGCTGGTCGTGGTGGCGCTGTTGTCGCGATACGGCGCCGCCCGTACCCGAGGAACCGGCTGCTGTGCCCCGGCCGACCCGCAGCGGGACCGGCGGATGCGCGAGGCCTTCGAGCCGTCCGCGCCTCCTTCCTAGGCGTCGGCGATCTGCTGCAGCCGCTCCTGGTCGTGAAGCGTGATCTTGACGCGTCCCAGCGAGATCACCCCGAGCTCGGCGAGCTCGCCCAGCACCTTCGTGGTGGTCTCCCGCGACGTGGCGGCCAGGGCGGCCAGCTGCTCGTGGGTGAGCCTGAGCTGGACGTCGCGGCGCCCGCTGCCGGTGGAGCCCGCGCCGAGCGTCGCCAGAGCACCGGCGATGCGCTCGGGTGCCGACTTGAACACCGCGTCGGAGAGACGCTGCTCGATCTCGCCGAGCCGCTGTCCGAGGGTCTCGGCGATGCGTGCGGCGATCCGGGAGTCGCTGAGCAGAAGTCCGCGCACGTCGGCCTCGGACATGACGCACACGACGACGTCGTCCAGGGCCTCGGCGAAGCTGTCGTGCATCCGCTGCCCCACGATCACCATCTCCCCGAAGATGGTGCCCGGGGTGACGATGGCGGTGGTGAGCGCGCGCCCGTCCGAGAGACCCGGAAGATCCGGATGCGGCCCTGCTTGAGGATCGAACAGGGCTTCCAGCGGCTGGTGCGGGGTGTAGACCAGGTCGCCCGAGCGGTAGCGCCGCATCGGGGCTGCCTCCGCCAGCGCACCCATCTCGGCCTCGTCGAGGTCGCGGAAGATGTCGACCTCGGTCATGCACCACAGCCGGTCCGGTCCGCGGCTGGCGATGCGCTCGATGTCCACGTCTTCCTCTCGCGGCCAGGTGACCACGGCCGGCCGCCGCCGGCGAGATCCTCCGGGCGGCCGGGGCTCGCACAGATGGCGGGGTCTGGTCCCATGGTCTCAGCCCTGGTCGAGAGGCTGAGGATCGTGCAGGCGGTGGTATCGGGAGCACTTCGGCGACTACCCGCTCGTCTCGGAGGTGCTCGCCTCGCTCGGCGTCGCGGAGTGACCTGACCGGCCGTCGGCGTCGTGGTCACGGGGGACGGCCCGCCGGCCGCCGACCGTCCGCCATGCCCAGGCGACCGCGACCAGCCCGGCGAACACGAGCACGCAGTCCGCCGAGGCCCGCACGGGCCACCCCGTCTGCGAGCCACCGCTGCACGTCACCGGCGGCCTCGACGACGCCGTCCGGGCCGGCGCCGGCAGCGGCAACACCCGCAGCTCCCAGGAGCCGTACCAGGCCACGTCAGGCGCCCGCGCCCGGCCAGGACGACCGCCGCCTGATCCGGGAGCCGAGACCGCCCGCCCGCCGCATCCGGGTGACGACGCCACGGCGGGACAGCGCCACTGCCGTGGCGGCGGTCCCGACCGTGAGACCCATCCCGAGCGCGTAGCAGCCGAAGAGCACCACGCGCCGGCGAGGGGCGAGGAGCTGCGGAAGCTGGTGACCACGACGGCGAGGAACGGGGCGATGGTGCAGCCCAGCGACGCCAGAGCGTAGGACGCGCCGAAGCCCGTCATGGCCCGCCAGCTCGCCACGGGGGATCCCGCGCCGGGTCGCCGCCTGCCCACTCGGACGCCGGGCAGAGAGCGCCCGATCGCCACCCACCCGCCGGCCACGACGAGCACGAGCCCGAGCACCACGGTGAACGCCGGCACGTAGGCCTGGACCGTGCCGGCCACCGGAGACACGACCAGACCGAAGAGCAGGAAGACCCCTGCGAAGCCGATCGTCAGCGCTGTGGTGGCGCGCAACGCCCGGCCGACAGCGCGGCGGGGGAGGTGGGCGCGTCCCCGAGGACGAACAACGACAGATAGGCGGGAGCAGCGCGAAGCCGCAGGGGTTCACGGCGGCGACGACACCGGCGGCGATCGCCAGCGAGACCGACGACGCCTCCAACCCGAGGAACGCCTCGGTCACGAGGAGTCCGCGGCGAGGCGGCCCACCAGGTCGTTGAGCTCGTCGTCGTCCAGGTACTGCTCGGCGACGATCTCGCCCTCGGCGTCGATCACGACATAGCTGGACTGCTCGGTCACGCGGAAGTGCTTCCAGACCTCGCCCGCCTCGTCCACGACGTGGGTGACGTGCGGGATCTCGGCAGCGAGGTCGCGGATGGCGGCGGCATCGTCGAGGCCTCCCACGCCGATGACGGCCACCTCGCCCGCGTACTCGTCGGCCAGGGTCGAGACGTTCGGGCTCTGCGCGCGACAGGTCGGGCACCAGGGGGACCAGAACCACAGCACGGCGGGCCGGCCCTCGAGGCTGCTGCCCTCGAAGGTGATCTCGTCGACGGTCTCGGCGGTGAAGGAGAAGTCGGCCTGCCTGCCCGCGCCGGACGTCCCCGCCGCCCCGGTGGTCTCGGACGTGCCGGCGCCGCACCCGCTGACGAGCAGCACCGCGGTGGTGACGAGCAGGGCCAACGGTCGCATGGGACCAGTCTGCGTCGCGACCGCATGGTGCTCTGTGAGCGCGCTTACGGAGCGCCGGGCGAGGTGCGGTGATGCTCGGTCGATGGCAGGAGGTCGGCGCGGCAGGCACCTCGCCATCGGCGTCGTCGCGGTCGTCGTCGTGGTGGCGCTGGGTCTCGCCCTGCGAGACTCGAGGTCCGGCCCGCCGGGCTCGGACGTCGCGGTGCCGCCGGAGTCCCTTCCCTCGCAGCTGGCCGACGACGTGCCGTCGGCACTCGAGAACCCGAGCAACGCTGCCTTCCCGCCGCCCCTGATCGAGCTCGACGACCTCGTCTCCGGTGGACCGCCGCCCGACGGCATCCCGCCGATCGACCGACCCCGCTTCGAGGACGTCTCCGATGTCGAGTGGCTCGACGACAACGACCCGGTGCTGTCGCTCACCGTCGACGGCGAGACCCGCGGCTACCCGGTCGCCATCATGACCTGGCACGAGATCGTCAACGACGAGGTCGCCGGAGTCGCGGTGTCGGTCACCTACTGCCCGCTGTGCAACTCCGGGGTCGCGTTCCGCCGCGAGGTCGACGGACAGGTCCTCGACTTCGGCACCTCGGGGATGCTGTACGCCGACAACCTCGTCATGTACGACCGGCAGACCCAGTCCCTGTGGCCGCAGCTCACCGGGCTCGCCTCGGTCGGGGTCATGACCGGCACCCAGCTCGAGGCGATCCCGATGGGAGCCGTCGGTTGGGCCCAGTTCCGCGAGGCGCACCCGGACGCCGTCGTACTGACGCGGGAGACCGGGCACGACCGCAACTACGGCGCCAACCCCTACGTGGGGTACGACGACCCCGGCAGTGAGCCGCTCGTCCCGATCCCCGGGGGGACCGACGACCGCCTCCTGGTCAAGGAACGGGTGATCGGTCTCGGCGACGGCGCCGACCCCGTGGCGGTCGTCCGGTCGCTCGTGGAAGAGGAGGGCGTCGTGCAGGTCGTGGTCGACGGCCGGGACGTCTCGCTGTGGCACCTGCCCGGTCAGGCCTCCGCCCTGGACGACCAGGAGATCGCGAAGAGCCGTGACGTCGGCTCGGTCGCGGCCTTCACACCGCGGACCGGTGGCCGAGAGCTCACCTGGCGGCGTGAGGGGTCGCAGTTCGTCGACGCCGAGACCGGCTCACGTTGGAACATCGCAGGCGAGGCGGTGGCCGGACCCCTGCTGGGAGCTCGGCTGGACCCGGTGCGTCAGCTCGACACCTTCTGGTTCGCCTGGGTCGCGTTCCAGCCGGAGACCCGGCTGGTCGACTGACCTGGTTGCTCAGGCCACCCCGGGCGGCCGGACCTCGCGGCCCGAGCACGGCCGGCCCACGTGGTCGCAGGCGGAGGCGAGGGGTGGGGCGCCGACGCCGCAGTGGTGAGGTGGCTGGTGTCGGCCTCGGCCGGTGTCGACTCGTCCTCGAGGACGTCGTTGCGGATCGTGGCCGCGGCGAGCGCGCCGGCCGCGGCGAGCACGCCCGGCGGCGATCCAGAGCGCGGTGCGGTAGCCATCGGCGAAGTCGGTCGCCCACCCCGGCGAGCACCGGGATGGCGGCGACCGCCACCAGTCCGCCCGTGCGCGCGACCGCGTTGTTGACGCCCGGAGGCCATGCCGGCGTGCTCGGCGGGAGCGGCCGCGAGCGCGGTGGCGGTGAGCGGAGCGACCATCACGGCCAGGCCCAACCCGAACACCAGCACGCCGGGCAGCACGTCGCGCAGGTAGCCGTCGCCGGGCGCCGACCGGCCGCGAGCAGCAGCACGCCGACGGCGGCGAGCAGCGGACCGGCGGTCATCTGCAGGCGCGGCCCGATCCGGGAGGCCAGTGCCCCGGATCGCGCCGACAGCGGCGAGCATGATCGCGGTGACCGGCAGCAGCGCCGAGCCCGGCCGCCACCGGCCCGAACCCGGCCGCCACCTGCAGCTGCACCACGAGCAGGAAGAACACGACGCCGAGACCCGCCGTAGGCGAGGAAGGTGACGGCGTTGGCGGCGCTGAACTGCGCCGAGGCGAACACCGGGAACGGCAGCACGGGGTAGGACGCGCTGCGCTCGCGCAGCACGAACGCGCACGACGCCGACCACGCCCGCCACCACGGCCACGGTGACCGCCAGTGAACCGGCGCCCGCCTCGATGAGGGCGTAGGTGCCGCCGGCCAGAGCGACGGCGCCGAGCAGGCCGCCGGCCCAGTCGACCGGGCGTGCCGTCGGCCCCGGGGTCGTGCGACTCCGGCACGTGTCGCCGCGCCAGCCACACCACGACGACGGCGAGCGGCAGGTTGATGAGGAACACCCACCGCCACGACGCGACGTCGACGAGCCAGCCGCCGAGCAGCGGCCCGATCGCCGTCGCGACCCCGCCGAGGCCCGACCAGGCGCCGATGGCGCGGGCCCGGTCGTCGAGGGCGAAGGAGGCCTGGAGGATCGCGAGGCTGCCCGGGGTCAGCAGCGCGGCGCCGATGCCCTGCACGGCGCGGGCGGCGATGAGGGTCTCGACGTTCGGCGCGAGCCCGCACAGCAGCGAGGCCAGCGCGAACCAGGCGACGCCCACCACGAAGACCCGACGGCGGCCGAACCGGTCACCGAGCGTGCCGCTGAGCAGGATGAACGAGGCCAGGGTGAGGGCGTAGGCCGAGACCGTCCACTGCAGCGCGGCGAAGTCGGCGTCCGAGGTCGTCGCCGATGGCGGGCAGCGCCACGTTGACCACGGTCGCGTCGATGCCGGCCAGGGCCGAGCCGAGGATGGTGGCGGTGAGCGCCCAGCGCCCGGCCGCCGAGGAGAGCGTGAGCCCTGCGGGGGCGGCGGGCGCGGTGGTCACGAGTCGGGAAGGTCGAAGCGGGCCCGTTGATTCCCGGGCACCAGGTCGAGGTACTCGGGGTGCTTGGCGATGTAGCCGCGCACGAACGGGCAGAGCGGCACGACCGACGACCCCGCCACCCGGGTCTGCGTCGAGCGCGGTACGCACCAGGGCCGACCCGAGGCCCTGGCCCTCGAAGGCGTCGTCGATCTCGGTGTGGGTGAAGGTGCGGACGCCGTCGCGGTCGCGGTAGTCGGCGAAGCCCCCGAGCGCGCCGTCGAGGTGGACCTCGAACCGGGACCGCTCCGGGGCCTCGGTGACGTCGGGATCCGGCACGCCGTCAGCTCTGGTGCACGTAGTGGTCGAGCTGGTCGCGCTCGAACTGGAGCTGGCCGATCTTGTGCTTCACGACGTCGCCGATCGAGATGATGCCGACGAGCTCGTCGTCCTCGACCACCGGGATGTGGCGGAACCGGCGGCGGGTCATGATGCCCATGACCTCGTCGAGGTCGTCGTCGGGGGAGCAGGTCTCCACGACCTCGGTCATGATCGCGCCGACGTTGTTGTTGACGACGGTGCCGTCGTGGTGGAGGTGGCGCACGACGTCGCGCTCGCTGACGATGCCGTCGACCGACGTGCCGTCGCTGGTGACGATCAGTGCGCCGATGTTGTGCTCGGCCAGCAGCGCGATGAGCTCGCGCACGCCGGCGTCGGGACCGATGGTCACGATCGCGGGCGTGGTGCTGCCGGCCTTCGACTTCGCGGACAGGATCTCGCCGATGCGCATGGTCGCAAACTAGCGCGAAAGGATGACCGCGGTCACTGATCCGGGTCGTCCCGTGGACGCCGGTGGGTGCTGAGGTCGGAGACCGAGCCACCGCCGCCGCGGGGCCAGTCGGGATCACCGCCGTCGGGATCGTCGGGCAGCGAGCCGAGGAACGACAGCGCGGCGTCGTGGAGGTGGCCGTTGGTGGCGAGGGCGTTGCGGCCCCACGGGCCCGTCGACGCCGCCGAGCGAGGTGAACCGGCCGCCGGCCTCGCGGACGATGACGTCGAGCGCGGCCATGTCGTAGACCTCGAGCTCCGGCTCGGCCACGACGTCGACGGCGCCCTCGGCGAGCAGCATGTAGCCCCAGAAGTCGCCGTACGCACGGGTGCGCCAGCAGCGGCGCATCAGCGAGAGCACGTCGTCGAGCCGGCCGCGGTCCTCCCAGCCGTGCAGGGAGGCGTAGGCGAACGAGGCGTCCTCGACCCGGCGGACGTCGGAGACCCGGATCTCGGTGGCCTTGAGCAGCGAGCGGCCGGTCCAGGCGCCGTTGCCGACCGAGGCCCACCACCGGCGCTGCAGCGCGGGGGCGGAGACGACGCCGAGCACCACCTCGTCGTCGACGACGAGGCTGATCAGCGTGGCCCACACCGGCACGCCGCGCACGAAGTTCTTGGTGCCGTCGATCGGGTCGACGACCCAGCGCCGCGGTGAGTGGCCCGAGCTGCCCTGCTCCTCGCCGGTGATGGCGTCGCGCGAGCGCACCCGCGACAGCGTGCGGCGGATGCCCTCCTCGACGGCCTGGTCGGCGTCGGTGACGGGCGTGAGGTCCGGCTTGCTCATCACGTGCAGGTCGAGGGCCTTGAAGCGCCCGGTGGTGAGGGCGTCGGCGTCGTCGGCGAGCACGTGCGCCAGACGGAGGTCGTCGGTGTAGTCGGGCGCCGGCACGGCGCACACCTTAGACCCCGCTCGTCACATCGAGCTCGTTTAACCTCGACCCATGGAGATCAACGGGCTGCCCCTCCACGCGATCGTGGTGCACGCGGCGGTGGTCTTCGGCCCGCTCGCGGCCCTGTTCGGCGTGCTCTACGCCGTGCCACGGCTCCGCGACCTGCTGCGCTGGCCGCTGGTCCTCAGCGTGCTCGTGCTCGTGGTGTCGGTGTGGGCCAGCTACCTCTCCGGCGAGCAGCTGGAGGACACCGGCAACTACGCCACCGGCCCGCTGCACGAGCTGCTCGAGACCCACGAGGCGCGGGCGGGGATCCTGCGGATCGCGGCCACGGCGTTCACCGTGGTCGCCGTGGTGGCGGCCCGGCTGCACTCCCGCACCGGGCCCGTGCGCCTCGCGCTCGCCGGCCTCACCGCCGTCGCGGCCGTGGTGACCGGCGTCTACGTGGTGCTCACCGGCGACGCCGGCGCGCAGATCGCCTGGTACGGCACCGACGTCTAGTAGTCGCTCACGCTGCGGGCGGCGAGCAGCCGCCGGAACGAGGTGACCCGGTCGGGGTCGGCCTCGCCCGGGCCACGGCCTCGTCGAGCCCGCACTCGGGCTCGTCCTCGCCGTGGGTGCAGCCGCGCGGGCACGCCCCGGTGAGCTCGTCGAGGTCGGGGAAGGCGTTGATGAGGCGCTGCGGCTGCACGTGCGCGAGGCCGAACGAGCGGATGCCGGGGGTGTCGATGATCCACCCGCCGGAGCCGTCGTCGGTGTCGGGCAGCGGGAGCAGGTAGGCCGACGTCGAGGTGTGGCGGCCGCGGCCGGTGACGGCGTTGACGATCCCGACCTCGCGGTGCGCCTCCGGCACGAGCGCGTTGACCAGGGTGGACTTGCCGACACCGCTGTGCCCGACGAGCACGCTGGTGCGGCCGGCGAGTGCGCGACGCAGGTCGGCGGGGTCGTCGCCGCGCTGGGTGACCACCCACGGCACGCCGAGCGAGCGGTAGGTGACGAGCAGCGTCTCGGGGTCGGCGAGGTCGGCCTTGGTGAGGCAGAGCAGCGGCGCCATGCCGGAGTCGTAGGCGGCCACGAGCGCGCGGTCGATCAGTCCGGTGCGGGGCTCGGGGTCGGCGAGCGCGGTGACGACGACGAGCTGGTCGGCGTTCGAGACGATCACCCGCTCGACCGGGTCGTCGTCGTCCGCGGTGCGGCGCAGGGTGGTGGTGCGCTCGACGACCTCGACGATGCGCGCCAGGGCGCCGTCGTCGCCGGAGGTGTCGCCGACGACGCGCACCCGGTCGCCGACGACGACGCCCTTGCGGCCCAGCGGCCGCGCCTTGACCGCGAGCACCACCGACCCGGTCGACCAGGAGCGTGAACCGGCCGCGGTCGACGGTGACGACGACGCCGTCGACGGCGTCGTCGTAGGTGGGACGCTCCTTGGTGCGCGGCCGGGTGCGGCGCCGCGGGCGGTCGTAGTGCTCGACGTCGTGCTCGTAGTAGCGCCCGCTCACGTCGGAACAGCCCCGACCAGAAGCCGGCGAAGTCGGGGAACGTCTTGGCGGTGGTGCCGACGTTCTCCACCAGCACGCCGTCGACGGCGGCGCCGAGGATCACGCCGGCGTGCGCCATCCGGTGGTCGGCGTAGGTGTGCCAGGTGCCGCCGTGCAGGGCGGCGGGACGGATCGTGAGGCCGTCGTCGTGCTCGTCGACGTCGCCGCCGAGGCCGGTGAGCTCGGTGGCGAGCGCGGCGAGCCGGTCGGTCTCGTGGCCGCGGATGTGGGCGACCCCGCGCAGGTGCGACGGTCCGTCGGCCAGCGCGCACAGCGCGGCCACCGCCGGCGTCAGCTCGCCGTCGTCGTGCAGGTCGAGGTCGACGCCCTGGAGCCGCGCCGTCGGGCCCGCGGACGGTGAGGCCGGCGTCGTCCTGGCTGACCTCGCAGCCCATCAGGGCGAGGATCTCGCGCAGCCGGTCGCCGGGCTGGGTGGTCGAGCGCGGGCCAGTCGCGCACCGTCACCGAGCCGCCGGTCACGGCGGCCAGCGCGAGGAACGGCGCGGCGTTGGAGAGGTCGGGCTCGATCACGTGGTCGACCGCCTTGACCGGGCCGGGCGCCACCGCCCAGCGGTTCGGCTCGGAGTCGTCGACCTCGACGCCGTGGTCGCGCAGCATCGCCACCGTCATGTCGATGTGGGGGAGCGAGGGCACCGGCTTGCCGTCGTGGCGGACGTCGACGCCCTGGTCGAACCGGGCGCCGGCCAGCAGCAGCGCCGAGACGAACTGGGAGGACGCCGAGGCGTCGATCACCACCGTGCCGCCGCGCACCGCGCCGGTGCCGCGCATCGTGAACGGCAGCGCGCCGCGGCCCTCGTCGTCGACCTCGACGCCGAGCGCGCGCAGCGCCGTCAGCACCTCGCCGACCGGGCGGCTGCGCATGTGGGGGTCGCCGTCGAAGGCCACCGCGCCGGTCGAGAGCCCGGCCACCGGCGGCACGAACCGCATCACCGTGCCGGCCAGCCCGCAGTCGACGGCGGCGTCACGGTCGAACGGGCCGGGGGTCACCGCCCAGTCGTCACCGGAGGTGTCGACCGTCGACCCGAGCGCGGTCAGCGCCTCGGCCATCAGCAGGGTGTCGCGCGAGCGCAGCGCCCGCCGCACGATCGACGGACCGTCGGCGATCGCCGGCCAGCAGCAGCGCCCGGTTGGCCAGCGACTTGCTGCCCGGCAGCGTGACCGCGACGTCGACCGGCCCCGGCGCGCGCGGCGCCGGCCAGGGGTCGGGATCACCGCCGAGTCTATCGGCCGCGGATCGACCCGCCCGAGTCTGAACCGGAACCAGGCCGACCCGCCCGAAAGTTTCGGGCGGGTCAGCGTCAGGTGACCTTCGCCTTGGCGAGCTTGGCCTCGCGGCGGGTGGCGGAGGCGAGGTGCTTGGCCTCGCGGCGGGCGTCCTTGGCGGCGCGGCGGGTGCGCCAGGCGACGCCGGGCTTCCCGTCGGTGTCGCCGGCGACGATGATCATCGCGCCGGCGAGCGCGAGGTTCTTGAAGAACTGCATCGCCTGCGATCTTCTTGGCCGGCCGGGTCGCTCTCGGCCCAGAACTGGTGCCCGGCGACCGTCGTCGGCACGAGCGAGCCGGCGATCAGGGCGGCGCCGAGCCGCGGCGCGCGACCGGTGCCGAGCGCGAGCGCGCCGGCGATCTGCACGCCGGCGTTGATGCGCACCAGGGTCGCGGTGTCGTCGGGCAGCGGGACGCCGGCCTTGCGGATCGGCGGGCACCACCTTGTCGGTGACGGAGGCGGCCTTGGGCGCCATCGGCTCGGGCTTGCGCAGCGCACCCTGCGCCAGGTAGATCGATCCCGGCGGCGATCATCGGGCGGGCGATCAGTCGACTGAGGCTCATGCGCTCCAACCTAGTCGCTCCCCCGACGGCGTCGGCTTCCGACACTAGGGTGAGTCCCATGTGCGGCCGGTACGCCTCCAGCCGGAACCCGGACGACCTGGTCGAGGAGTTCGAGGTCGTCGACAGCCGGGTGCCCGAGGCCGATCGGCGCCGACTACAACGTGGCGCCCACCAAGGAGGTCTACGCCGTCGTCGAGCGGCCGCCGCGCGCCGACGACGAGCAGGCGCCCGAGCCGCGAGCGCCAGCTGCGGGTGCTCACGTGGGGCCTGGTGCCGTCGTGGGCGAAGGACCCCGCGCATCGGCAGCCGGATGATCAACGCCCGGATGGAGACGGTGGCCGAGAAGCCGGCCTACAGGCGGGCCTTCGCCAAGCGCCGCTGCCTGCTGCCGGCCGACGGCTACTTCGAGTGGTACCCGACCGACGCAGCTGACCAAGGCCGGCAAGCCGCGCAAGCAGCCGTTCTTCATCCGGCCGAAGGACGGCGGCGTGCTCGCGATGGCCGGCCTCTACGAGATCTGGCGCGACCCGACCCGCGACGACGACGACCCCGACCGGTTCCGCTGGACCTGCACCGTCATCACCACCGACGCCGAGGACGACGTCGGCCGCATCCACGACCGGATGCCGCTGATGGTCGAGCGCGACCGGTGGGGCGCCTGGCTCGACCCCCGCACCGAGCACGACTCGCTGCTCGACCTGCTCGTGCCGGCCGCGCCGGGCAGCCTCGAGGCCTACCCGGTCTCGACGGCGGTCGGCAACGTGCGCAACAACGGCCCCGAGCTGGTCGAGCCGCTGCCGCTCGAGGACTCGCCGACTGTGAGACGTGCACGGACGAGCGGCTGGTCGACACCCCGCACGGCGAGGGCCGGCTGGTCACCAGCCGCGCCCGCCGGCCGGTCGCCACGCTGCTGCTGAGCCACGGCGCCGGCGGCGGCATCGAGGCCCGCGACCTCGAGGCGCTGGCGCGCCACCTGCCGCGCCACGGCGTCACCGTCGTGCGGTTCGAGCAGCCGTGGCGGCGGGCGGGCCGCAAGGTCGCCACGCCTCCGCCCACCCTCGACGCCGCGCTTCGTCGCGGCGGCCGACCGGCTGCGCTCCCGCACCCCGCTCATCGTCGGCGGCCGCTCGGCCGGCGCCCGCTCGGCGAGCGCGCACCGCCACCGCCCTCGGCGCGGTCGGCTGCCTCGCGCTGTCGTTCCCGCTGCACCCACCGGGTCGGCCCGAGAAGTCGCGGCTCGCCGAGCTGCGTCGGCGCCGGCGTCCGCACGCTCGTCGTCCAGGGCGAGCACGACACGATGGGCCGCCCCGAGGAGTTCCCGGACGACGTCGAGATGGCGGTCGTGCCCGGCGCCGACCACGGCCTCAAGGTGCCCGCCCGCGGTCCGGTCAGCCAGGACGAGGCGCTCGAGATCGTCGTCGAGTCGACGCTGGAGTGGATGGTGCGCGAGGTCGTGGGGAATGAGGTCCGCGGCTGACGCGTTCTCCCTCCGTGATGGCCGTGCTGGACCGCCCCGCGTCCGACGTACGCTGGGGGGCGATGACAGAGAACCTCGACTCCGAGGTGGAGCCCGTCGACGTCGGTCGACGTGGCCACCGAGACCGACGACGAGCGCTCGCTGCGGTTCGAGCGTGACGCGCTGCCCTTCCTCGACCAGCTCTACTCGGCGGCGATGCGGATGACCCGCAACCCGGCCGACGCCGAGGACCTGGTGCAGGAGACCTTCGCGAAGGCGTTCTCCGCCTTCCACCAGTTCAGGCCGGGCACGAACCTCAAGGCCTGGCTGTACCGGATCCTCACCAACACCTTCATCAACAACTACCGCAAGAAGCAGCGGCAGCCGCAGCAGTCGATGTCCGAGGACGTCGAGGACTGGCAGCTCGCCCGCGCCGAGTCGCACACCTCGAGCGGCCTGAAGTCCGCGGAGATCGAGGCGCTCGAGCACCTGCCCGACTCCGAGGTCAAGGACGCGCTCCAGCGGCTCCCGGAGGAGTTCCGGCTCGCGGTCTACCTCGCCGACGTCGAGGGGTTCGCCTACAAGGAGATCGCCGAGATCATGGAGACGCCGATCGGCACCGTGATGTCCCGGCTGCACCGCGGACGCCGTCAGCTGCGCGACATGCTCTCCGACTACGTCCGCCGCAACGACCTGCTCCCCGCCGGCACCGTCGAGGGAGGCAAGCGATGAGCGACGACTGCGCCGACTTCCTCGACCGGATCGTCTACTTCCTCGACAACGAGCTCGAGGACACCGAGTGCACCGAGGTGCGCGTGCACCTCGACTCGTGCAGCCCGTGCCTGGCGCGCTACGACGTGCAGCGCACGATCAAGGAGGTCGTGGCCCGCTCGTGCTCCGAGCGCGCGCCCGACTCGCTGCGTGCGCGGGTGCTCGTGCAGCTCCGCGAGGTCCAGGTCCGCTTCACCGAGCGCTGACTGCGCCACCCACCTGAGACAGTGCAGAACCCCCGGCCATCGGCCGGGGGTTCGTCGTCAGGCGCTCTGCTCAGCTGTTGGGGCGCTTGCCGTGGTTGGCGGCCTTCTTGCGACGCGCCTTGCGCTTGCGGCCGGTCTTGCCCATGGCACACTCCTCGGTCGGGAACGGGTCAGTCTCTCACAGGCGGCGCCAGGAACCGGGCTTCGTCGACGACGACCCGGGTGACCTCGCCGGACCCGACCACCTTGCCGCCACCGTCGCACCGACGTGCCGCGCCGCCACGGTGAACCGGTGCAGCCGGCCGTCGACGTGGGTGCGGGACGCCGTCACCTCGACCTCCTGGCCGACCGCGGAGGCGGCGAGGTGCTCGAGCGAGACCCGGGTGCCGACGCTGGTGGCGCCGTCGCCGAGGTCGGGCGCGAGGGCGGCGCAGGTGGCGGCCTCGCACCAGGCCAGCAGCCGGGGGGTCGCGAGCACGCGCGAGGCTGCCGGAGCCCAGCGCGGCGGCGGTGTCGTCGTCGGTGACGGTGAAACGGAGGGTGGCGTTCACTCAGAGCTCCAGTCGGTAGACGAGCAGGTCGACGTGCCGGTTGGGCGACCAGTCGCGGTCGGGGACGCGGACGAAGCCCATGCTCTCGTAGAGCCGGTGGGCGGCGGACATCGTGGCGCGTCGTCGACAGCACGACGGCGGCGAAGCCGTGCCGGCGGGCGTCGTCGACGGCGGCTCCGGTGAGAAGCCGGCCGACGCCACGGCCCTGGGCACGCGGGTCGACGGCGAGCATCCGGAACTCACCCTCGTCGTCGCGGGCGACCTCGCGGTACGGCGAGCCGGGCGGGCAGAGGGTGACCGTGCCGAGCAGGAACCGTCGGCGTCGACGACCACCCACACCTCGGCGTCGCGGTCGCGCCCGGCGACGTCGCCGAGCACCTCGACGTACTCGTACTCGACCTTGACGTGATCGTCGTAGGCCGCGAGCAGCAGCGCGGCGACGGCGTCGTGGTCGCCCGGCTCGCAGCCGGCGGAGCGCGATCGCACGCTGCTCACACGCCGAAGGTCGCCCGCGGGTAGGCCGCGTCGACGTCGGTGATCACGTTGACGAGGTAGGGCACGCCGGAGTCGAAGGCGCGGTCGAGGGCGGGGCCGATCTGGCGCGGGTCGGTGACGGTCTCGCCGGCGCCGCCGAGCGCCTTGACCACGCCGTCGTAGGCGTGTCCGCGGCGCGAGGTCGGCGGCCACGTCGTAGCCGTAGAGCATCTGCATCGGGCCCTTCTCCAGGCCCCAGGCGGAGTTGTTGCCCATCACCATCACGACCGGCAGGTCGTGGCGCACCAGCGTGTCGACGTCCATGAGCGAGAACCCGGCGGCGCCGTCGCCGAGCAGCAGCACCACCTGCGACGACGGTCGCGCGATGCGGGCCGCGATCGCCGCGCCGAGCCCGGCGCCGAGGCAGCCGTACGGGCCGGGGTCGAGCCAGCCGCCGGGCCGCTTCGGCTCGACGTACTTGCCGGCGAAGCTCACGAAGTCGCCGCCGTCGCCGATCACGACGGCGTCGTCGGCCAGCCGCGGCACCAGCTCGCCGTAGATGCGGGCGGGGTGCATCGGGTCGGCCTCGGCGGTGAGCAGCGCGCGGTCGCGCTCGACCGCCGGCCTGCACGGTGTCCTGCAGGTCGGCGACCCACGTGGTCCAGTCGGGCTTGGCGCCGCGCTCGAGCGCGGCCAGCAGCCCGTCGAGGACGGCGGTGAGGTCGCCGGAGACCGAGCCGCGAGCTCGGCGTGCCGCGAGACCTGGCCGGGGGAGTCGGCCACGTGCACGACCTGCGCCGCCCCTCGGGACCGAAGACGCCGTAGCCGAGCCGGAAGTCGAGCGGCGTGCCGACGACGACCACCAGGTCGGGCTCCTTGAGCGCCTTGCTGCGGGCCTTGGTGACGAGCAGCGGGTGACCGCCGGGGACGACGCCGCGGCCCATCCCGTTGGTGATCGTCGGCAGTCCGACGCCCTCGACGAGCCGCAGCGCGGCCTCCTCGGCGCCGTCGGCCCACACGTCGGTGCCGAGCACGAGCACCGGTCGCGAGGCGCGGGCCAGCAGCCCGGCGATGCGGTCGACGGCGTCGGGGTCGGGGTCGGCGCCGCGGTCGCGCTGCCCGGACGGGCACCGAGCCCGCGCCGGAGCCGAAGAACTCGTCCATCGGCACGTCGACGAACACCGGCCCGCGGTGGGAGGAGCCCGCCGTGCGGAACGCGTGGTCCATGCCCGGCAGCACGTCGCCGGCCGTCGGCAGCGTGGCCGCGTGCTTCGACACCGAGGCGACGATCGGCGGCTGGTCGAGCTCCTGCAGGCTGCCGCGTGCCCCAGCGGTTCTGCGGAGCGCGCCCGCCGACCACCACCAGCGGCGAGCCGGCGAACTGGGCCTGGGCGATCGCGCTGACGCCGTTGGTGACGCCGGGACCGGCGGTGAGCACGGCGAGCCCGGGCACCCGGGTGAGCTTGCCGGTGGCCTCGGCGGCGAACGCCGCGGTCTGCTCGTGGCGGACGTCGAGCAGCCGCATCGGCGGGTCGGCCTTCACCGCGCCGTCGTACATCGGGAACACGTGCGCGCCCGACAGCGTGAACATCGTCTCGACGCCGTGCGCGCGGGCGACCGCCACGGCCGAGCTCGCCGGAGTGGCCCTCGATCTGGTCCTCAGTCACCGGTCGAGCGTCCCATGAAGTGCGGGCTCAGCGCGCGCAGGGCGTCGACGAGCAGCAGCAGCAGGTCGGCGCGGACGGCGGGCGGCTGCGGGCCGAGCGCGAGCTGCAGGTACAGCGCGCGCAGGTAGGCGTCGAGGTTGCCGGTGAACCGGTAGGGGTCGGTGGTGAGCCCGACCGTCTCGCCGCGGCGGCGGCGGCGGGCGCCGTCGACCAGCTGCACCAGCCACATCTCGAGGGAGTCGATCCCGACCCGCTCGCGGCGCAGCACCGCCAGCGTCGCCGCAGCGAGCCGGTCGGGCTCGCCCGCGCCGAACGGCACGTCGACCGGGCAGGCGACCCGCTCGCCGATCACGTCGAGCAGCACGATCAGCTCGGCGCCACCGACGTGCGGCGAGGCGGCCAGGATGCCGATCGCGTCGGCGCCGTGGGCGATCGCGTGCGCCCAGCCCTTCCGCGGCACGAAGCCGCGGATGTCGCGCTCGGCCAGCAGCCAGGACGCCAGCCGGTCGCCCCACTCGAGCACCTTGCCGCCCGGCACCAGCGGGCGCTCGTTGTCGCGGGCGATGCACTCGGCGAGGATCAGCGCCGAGAAGCTGCGCCGGAAGACCGAGTCGGTGCCGGTCTCGCCGAGCCCGCGGCGCAGCCCGGCGGCCATCCCGTCGCCGAGGCCGCGCAGCAGGTCGTCGTAGACGCCGCGCTCGATCCAGGTGGCCAGCACCGGGAGCGCCAGGCCGTCGCGCTGCTGCGGGTCGGGGTCGACCGAGCAGGGCGGTGAGGTCGGCGGTCAGGTCGGCCAGCGAGAGGCCGGACGGCACCCGGAAGTCGTCGTCGTGCACCTGCTTCCAGTTCACCCGAGTCACCGCACCCACTTGCCCCAGTCTGCCAACCGGACGGGCGACTCGCCCAGAGGGGTAGCCCGGTTCACCGGCGGGACGCTGCCGCCGATGCGGACACCCGGCACTACGCGTGACGCATGTGGCGTCCTTCCCCGAGCTGGTCCGGCTCCGGACCGACCTCGGACCCGAGGACGTCGCCTGGCTGCAGCTGCTCCAGGCCGACTGGCAGATCGTCGCCGACCTCTCCTTCGCCGACCTCGTGCTGTGGCTGCGCGACCGGGAGGACGACGGGTTCTGGGCCTGTGCGCAGATGCGGCCCACCACCGGTCCGACCGCCTACGTCGACGACGTCGTCGGCACCCACGTGCCGGCCGGACGGCGGTCCCTGCTCGACCAGGCGTGGGCGCAGGAGCGGATCGTGCGCGAGGGCGACCCCGAGTGGCGCGACGAGGTGCCGGTGCGCGGCGAGGCGATCCCGGTGGTGCGCGCCGGGCCGGGTGATCGGCGTCGTGGCGCGACACACCAACCTGCTGGGCGTCCGCACCCCGAGCCGGCTCGAGCTGTCCTACCTCCAGACCGCCGCCGACCTCACCACGATGATCGCCACCGGCGAGTTCCCCGCACCGGGCCAGCGCAGCGACCACGCCGACTCCCCGCGGGTCGGCGACGGGTTCCTGCGGGTCGACGCCGACGGCCGCGTCGTCTACGCCAGCCCGAACGCCCAGTCGGTGTTCCGGCGGCTCGGGCTCTCCGGCGACCTCGCCGGCCAGCTGCTGCCCGACCTCACCCGCGACCTGGTGCCGGCCCGTCGTCGTCCTGACGAGGAGACGCTCAGCGCCGTCCTGGGCGGTCGTGCCCACCGCGACGTCGAGATCGCCACCGACGAGGCTGCGCTGATCGTGCGCGCGATCCCGTTGCGCCCCGACGGGCACCCACCAGGGCGGGCTGATCCTGGTGCGCGACGTCACCGAGCTGCGTCGCCGCGACCGCGAGCTGGTCACCAAGGACGCCACGATCCGCGAGATCCACCACCGGGTGAAGAACAACCTCCAGACCGTGGCCGCGCTGCTGCGTCTCCAGGCGCGCCGCATCGACAGCGAGGAGGCGAAGGCGGCCCTCGAGGAGGCGGTGCGCCGGGTCGGGTCGATCGCGATCGTGCACGAGACGCTGAGCCAGGCGGTCGAGGAGACGGTCGACTTCGACGAGATCGCCGACCGGCTCGGGGCGATGGTCACCGAGGTCAGCGCGCTCACCGGTCGGGTCGGCGTGCGGCGCACGGGCCGTTCGGCGTCCTCCCCTCGGAGTCCGCCAACGCCCTGGCGATGGTGCTCACCGAGCTGCTCCAGAACGCCGTCGAGCACGGCTACGCCGATGACGAGTCCCGAGCGCGGCGGCCAGATCTCGGTCGAGCGTCGACCGGATCGTCGGCCGCCTGCACGTCACCGTCGACGACGACGGCCGCGGCCTGCCCGGAGGGCTTCACCCTCGACGGGTCGACGAACCTCGGGCTCTCGATCGTGCGCACGCTCGTGGAGTCCGAGCTCGGCGGTCAGCTCGACGTGACGGCCCGACCGGGCGGCGGCACCCGCGTCGTGGTCGACGTGCCACTCGGTGGTTGAGGTGCTCGAGCGAGGACGAGCAGGAGCCTCGAGTCCCCGGCTGGTCAGGCGGTGCGCACCCGGGCGCGGGAGTTGCGGCGCTTGAGCGCGCGACGCTCGTCCTCGCCGAGACCGCCCCAGACGCCGTGGTCCTGGCCGGCCTCGAGGGCCCACTGCAGGCACTGCTCGCGCACGTCGCAGCGTCGGCACACCTGCTTGGCCTCCTCGATCTGGAGGATGGCCGGACCGGTGTTGCCGATCGGGAAGAACAGTTCCGGGTCCTCGTCGAGGCACGCGGAACGGTGGCGCCAATCCATGGGGTAGGTCGATCCTTCATGTCGTCGTGCAGGCAGGGATGCTCAGGCCTGCGGGCGCACGTGTGCCTCGCTTTGTGAACGTTTACACATGCGGCTCGCCCAGAGTGTCAACCTCCGGCCCCAGGATCAAGGGGTTGCGAGGTTCGTTGAGTCACAACGGAGGCGGACTGGACCGCTCCGGTGCCCGGCCGACGCGTCTAGGCTGCCGGCGCGTGACCGACCCCGGACAACCCGCCCCCGCTGACGGTGGCGGCCTCCCTCGTCGCGGTCCAGGGTGTCGTCCTGGTGGGCCTCGGCGTCGCCGAGCTGGCGCGACATCGACCCCGACCGCCGTGCCGTCGCGATCTCCGGCGCGGTGTTCTTCGGCGGCTACGGGCTGGCCCTGCTGGCCTGCGCGGTCGGGCTGGTGCGCCGGGTGGCGTGGGTGCGCGGGCCGGTGCTGCTCACCCAGCTCGTGCAGCTCGGCATCGCCTGGAACGTGCGCGACTTCTGGCCGCTCGCCGTGACCATGGCGGTGGCGGCCGCCGTCGTCCTCGCCGGCGTGCTGCACCCCGCGAGCGTCGACGCGCTCGCCTCCGAGCAGGCAGATCTGCCCAGGCCGGCCGAGCTGGTCCTCCTCCAGCGAGCTGCGCAGCTGGGAGAGGGTGCGGCTGAGCAGCCGCGAGACGTGCATCTGGGAGACGCCGATCTCCTCGGCGATCTGCGACTGCGTCATGTTCTTGAAGAACCGGAGCAACAGGATCTTCTTCTCCCGCGGGTCGAGCTGCTCGAGCAGCGGCTTGATCGACTCGCGGATCTCGACGTGCTCGAGGCCCTCGTCGTCGATGCCGATCGCGTCGAGCATGCTCGAGGAGCCGTCGTCGTCGTCGTTGGTGGCGTCCAGCGACAGCGTCGAGTAGGCGTTGCTCGACTCGAGGCCCTCGATGATCTCCTCGACCGTGCAGCCGATCTCCTCGGCCAGCTCGCGCGGGGTGGGGGAGCGGCCGAGCCTCTGGGTGAGCTCGGCGGTGGCGCCGCTGATCTGCATCCGCAGCTCCTGCAGCCGCCGCGGCACCCGGATCGCCCAGCCCTTGTCGCGGAAGTACCGCTTGATCTCGCCGATGATCGTCGGCGTCGCGTAGGTGGAGAACTCCACGCCGCGGTCGGTGTCGAAGCGGTCGATCGACTTGATCAGCCCGATCGTGCCGACCTGCACGAGGTCCTCGAAGGGCTCGCCGCGGTTGCGGAACCGGCGGGCGCAGTGCTCGACCAGCGGCAGGTGCAGGTGCACCAGCGCAGTCGCGCGAGGTCGTGCGGACGGCCTCCGTGGCGCCGTCGGCGCGCATCTCGACGAACAGCTCGGCGCTGCGCCGGCGGGTCTGCTCGACGCGCTGTGTCGTGCTCGGACGGCGCCGGCCTCCGCCTCGGTCGCGGCGGGTCCGGCGTCGACGTCGACGTCGGCGTCGGGGGGCATCTCAGACGAGGCCCGCGGCCGAGGACTGCATCGTCATCGACACCGTGAACCGGCCACCGTCGGTGCCGACCTCGGCGCTGGTGGCGAGGGTGGTGAGCACCTGCCAGGCGAAGCTGTCGAGGTCGGGCACCGGCGGCCTCGCGGTCTGCACGCTGACGCTCACGGTCATCTCGGCGGGGGCGAGATGGAAGGTGCACACCAGGTCGCTGCCGGGGTCGGCGTGGTCGAGCACCATCGCGTTGGCCTCGCCGACGGCGATCCGCAGGTCCTCGATGTCGTCGATCGTGAAGTCGAGCCGCGCGGCCAGGCCCGCGGTCGTGGTGCGCAGCACCGACGCGTAGGCACTGTCGGCCGGGAGCCGCAGCTCGACGTCCGCACGTCCGATGAGGGTGCTCTCCGTCATGGTGGTCACTCCCGACCCCTCGCTCACGCGCGCCACCGCCCGGCCGCCTCGACGCGGCGGACTCTATCTCGCGCCGGCCTCAGACCGGCGTGATCGGGATCGACCGGCGCGGCTCGAAGGCGAACGCTGCTGCCGGTGCTGAACCGGGTCACCGCCACCTCGTCGGCCTCTTTCGCCGGCTCGCCACGGACGACCTGCAGGTACCAGTCGTCGGCGGTCACCCTCCACCTCGACGTCGAGGGCGGGGTCGACGGCGCGCACCACGGCCTGCAGCGGCGTGACGGCGTCCGGGCCGCAGCGGGCGATCCAGGCGCCGTCGTCGTGGGCCGGGCCGTGCTGCACGCGGACCCCGTCGGTGCCGACCGCGGCGTCCACGTAGGCCGCCGGGTTGAGCAGCGGGTGCAGCGAGAGGGTGCGCAACGCGCCGGCCTCGTCGGCGGGCAGGTCGAGCGCGCGGTGGAGGCGCTCGGCCGCGATGCCGGCGATGCCCACGAGCTGCTGGCGGCAGATCTCGGCCGCCTGCTCCTCGGAGTCCGCGCGCGCCCGGACGGCGAGCTGGAACGACAGGTCGAGCAGGTGCATCTGGAGGCAGACCTCGTCGGCGATGCGCACCAGCGCGGAGTGGGAGAAGGCGGCGAAGTCGAGGTCGGAGACGCAGCGGTCCGGCGTAGTCCGGACCGGCCGTCGTCGGCCGGGTCGATCGGGTCGAGCTCGAGCGCGGCGGCGCGCGGTCCGGGCGACGTGGTGGAACGGGGCCAGCGGCTCGACCGCGCGGGTGGGCGTCGTCGATGACGACGGTCCAGCGGCAGTGCGGGTGGCGGTCGGCGGGGGAGCGCGGCGGCCGGTGGACCGGCCGCACCTGGGCGCGCGGGTTGGTGGCGACGGCGGTGGCGTCGAAGGTGGGGTCCTCGATGTCGTGGCACATCGACACCACGTAGTCCTCGCCCATCGGCTCGACGTCCATCAGCGCGCCGCAGTGGTCGAGGTGGAACTCGCCGTGCCACGGGTCGTGCACGGTGTAGCGGAAGTCCATGAACTGCGGCGGCGCGCCGATGTCGAGCTGGAGGCCCTTGAAGATCGTGACGACGTCGCCGCGGCCCTCGACCTCGGGCGCGTAGCCGAGGGCACGCTGCATGCGGCGGGTGTAGACCGGGGAGGCCCCGGCCCACTCCTCGACAGCGATCTGCGCCATCTGCTCGCGGCCGAAGGCGGAGATGCACCAGGCCATGCCGGAGCGGTCGATGAGCTGGCCGATCAGCAGCAGCTCGGGCACGAGCGCGGCGAGCTCGGCGCGGCTCGTCGAGGCGTAGCGGCTCGTGGTCTGCACCGCGCCAACCTGCCACGTCGCCGCCGACACGGTCGAGGGACCATCGACGCGAGCTAGAACACGTTCTAGAGTGCGCGCATGGCCGAGAGCTCGCAGCGCCCGACCGATCACGATCGCCGACGTCATCGAGGCGATGGCGGACGCCGTCCCCGACCGGCTCGCGGTGGTGACGATGACCCGCGAGTACACCTACGCGGAGATCGACGAGCGCTCGACGCGACTCGCGAACCTGCTGGTGTCGCGGGGGATCGGGCCGGGCGACCACGTGGCGGTGCACGCCGCCAACCGGATCGAGTGGGTCGATGCCTTCTACGGGTGCCTCAAGGCGCGCGCGGTGCCGATCAACGTCAACTACAAGTACCTGCGCGAGGAGCTCGCCTACCTCTACGACAACGCCGACTGCGTCGCCGCGATCGTCGCGCCCGAGCACGTGGCCGCCGTCGAGGCGCTCGACCTGCCGCAGCTCCGGCAGACGATCGTGCTGGACGACGAGTACGACGCCGCGCTCGCCGCGGCGTCCACCGAGCGGCTCGCCGGCCGCAGCCCCGACGACCACTACGTGCTCTACACCGGCGGCACCACCGGCAACCCCAAGGGCGTGGTGTGGCGCAACGAGGACATCATCCGCGCCGCCCTCAACGCCGGGCGGTTCGGTGCGCCGTTCGACTCGGTGGAGCAGCTGGGTGCGGAGGCCGCTGCCAACGAGAGCCCGATGGTGCTGCTGGCGTGCGGCCCGATGATGCACGGCGGCAGCCAGTGGATCCTCGGCAACGGCCACGTCTCCGGCGCCACCGTGGCCCTCTACGACGAGCCGTCCTTCGACGCCGTCACGATCCTCGACCTGGTGCAGAAGGCCGGCGTCAACAGCCTCACCTTCCTCGGCGACGCGATGGGACGCCCGGTGGCGCAGGCGATCCTCGCCGAGCCCGACCGCTGGGACCTCTCCTCGCTGGTCGCCGTCTCCAACGGCGCCGCCCCGCTCTCGGAGGGCGTGCGCGCGCGAGATCCGCGAGGCGTTGCCCGGCCGCTTCATCCTCGACTCCTACGGCGCCTCGGAGTCCGGCGCCACCGGCTCCCGCGTCGACGACGGCACCGAGGGCGCGATGGGCGCGCCGAAGTTCGGCGTCGGCGACGACGTCGAGGTGTTCGACGAGAACCTGGAGCCCGCTCCGCCCGGCACCGACGGGATGCTCGGCCGCAGCGGTCCGATCCCCCTCGGCTACTACCGCGACGAGGAGAAGACCGCCGCCACCTTCAAGGAGATCGACGGCCGGCGCTGGTCGATCCCCGGCGACTTCGCCCGCCGCGAGGACGACGGCTCGGTGACCGTCCTCGGCCGCGGCTCGGTGTGCATCAACACCGGCGGCGAGAAGGTCCACCCCGAGGAGGTCGAGGCGGTGCTGCTGCGCCACGACGACGTCTTCGACGCCGCCGTCGTCGGCACCGACCACGAGCGCTGGGGCCAGCAGGTCACCGCCCTCGTCCAGCGCCGCGACGGCTCCGACGTCACCGAGGACGACCTCCGCGACTTCGCCCGCTCGCTGATCGCGAACTACAAGGTGCCGAAGCAGGTGCTGTTCGTGCCCCGAGGTGCCGCGCACCCCGGTGAGCAAGGTCGACTACCCGGCCAACTCGGCGCTGGCGCGCGAGCTGCTGGGAGTCGAGGCGTCGGCGTCCGCCACGTAGCGGGCAGCGGCGGAGGGCTCGTACTATGAGCGTGCCGTTCTCCTCGGAGGGTGGCTTCGCGGACGTGGTGTAGTTGCAGCACGCTTCCCTTCCAGGGAAGGGGTCGAGGTTCAAATCCTCGCGTCCGCTCCATGTCCTGACTTTCCACAGGCCGCGAGGTCTCGGTCGGGCGGTGCAGGTCTCCTCGGAGGGCGGCTACGCGGACGTGGCACTCGCAGCACGCTCTCCTGCGCGGGATGGGTCGAGGTGCAAATCTCGCGCTCCGTCGAAGTCCTGACTCTCCACAGATCTCGTGGCGGCTGACGATGTCGGCGCGAGCGGGTAGGATCGAACACATGTTCGATGGCGCTCGAGCGAGCGGCAGCTCGGTGATCGACGCCGACACCGTGCGCGCCTTCACCGCGGCGCTCGCGTCGGGCGTGGGTCCGTGCTGACGATGCCGGGCGGGTCGACCTGATTCGTGCGATCGAGGAGTTGAAGTGTGCCGGCGAGGGGCGGCAGGCCTTCGAGGCGGTCGAGCTCGATGCCTCGCAGCGGGCTGAGCAGGCGGCGGCGGGGGAGAGGCGGGAGCGGCAGGGGCGTGGGGTGGCTGCGCAGGTGGCGTTGGCGCGGCGGGTCTCGACTAATCGCGGTCAGCGGTTGCTGGCGTTGGCGAAGGTGTGGTGCCGAGATGCCGCACACGATGGCGGCGTTCCGGGTGGGTCGGATCTCGGAGTGGCGGGTCACGATCTTGCTGCGGGAGACCGCGATGCTCGAGCGGGAGGAGCGCGCTGTGGTCGATGCCGAGCTCGCCTCGGACGTCGGCCGGCTCGAGGGGATGGGTGACAAGCAGCTGCCAGGGTGCCGCTGCCAGTCTGGCGGCGCGGCTCGACCCGGCGTCGGTGGCGCGTCGTCGTCGCAAGGCCGAGGAGGAGCGGAGCGTCACGATCCGGCCTGCGCCCGACACGATGACGTACGTGACGGCGTTGCTCCCGGTCGCGCAGGGGGTTGCTGTGCACGCCGCGCTGACCCGGGAGGCCGCGACCAAGCGGGCCGCGGGTGACCCGCGCACCCAGGGGCAGGTGATGGCCGACAGCTTCGTGGAGCGGGTCACCGGGCAGGCGAGCGCCGCCGCGGTCCCGGCCGCTGTCACGGTCGTGCTCAGCGACAGCGCACTGCTCACCGGTGCCGACGACGACGCGCTGCATCGCCCCGGTGGCGAGCGGCGGTGGTGCGATCCCGGCCGAGCTGGCCCGTGAGCTGGTGCTGGCCAGCCTCACCGAGACGTCGATGACGAGCCTGAAGCGGCTCTACCAGGCCCCGGACGGTCGGTTGGTCGCGATGGAGTCGACCTCGCGTTGCTTCCCCGGTGGGCTCGCTGAGCTGGTGCGGATCCGTGACGAGGTGTGCCGCACCCCGTGGTGCGACGCCCCGATCCGTCACACCGACCACGTCATCGCCCACGACGAGGGCGGCCAGACCGAGTACGAGAACGCCCAAGGACTCTGCGAGGCCTGCAACCACGCCAAACAGGCCACCGGCTGGACGCGCCAGACCCGGCCCGGAGGGTGTCGTGGACACCACGACCCCCACCGGCCACCGCTACCGATCACTCGTCCCGACCCGACCACCACCCCAGCCCTCCCGCATGGAGATCTGGTTCCGCGACCGACTCACCCTGGCCGAGCTGCCCGAGAGCGCCTGACCGATCCCGCTTGCGCGGGTCCGGCAGGCGTCCTAACCTGGACAGGTGTCCAGTCAGGTGTCTGTGCAGCCACGCGCCGGGTTGCGCACCAGGCGGGCCGCGACCCTCGAGAGAAGCTGCTGGTGGCGGGCGACGCGGAGCTGCGGTCGGTCGGCCACGAGGCGCTGACCCTGCGCACGGTGGCGGCGCGGGCGGGGGTCAGCCCGGCCACGGCCTATACCTACCTCGCCTCGAAGAACCACCTGTTCGCCGAGCTGTTCCTGGCCTACCTGGTCGACGACGAGCACGGCGCCGCGGGGGCGGGACGCCGTCGCTCGGGTGCGGAGCGTGACGCGGCGGATGGCGGAGCGGTTGGCCGCGGCGCCGGAGCTGGCGGCCGCCGTCACGCCGGCGTTGCTGAGCACGGACCCCGACGTCGACCGGTTGCGGCTGCGGATCGGGACGGAGTTCGCCCGGCGGTTCGAGGAGGCGCTCGGGGACGACGGCGACCCGGCGGTGCTCGACGCCCTACTGCTGGCGTTCTCCGGTGCGTTGCTGCAGGCCGGCATGGGCGTCATGACCTACACCGAGATGGGGGAGCGGCTGCACGTCGTCGTCGCCATCATCGTGCGAGGACGCCGATGACCACGACCGCCGCCGACCCGCTCGTGCTCGACCCGTACGACTACGCGTTCCAGGAGGACCCGTACCCCACCTACGCCCGGCTGCGGGCCGAGGCGCCGCTCTACTACAACGCCGAGCAGGACTTCTGGGCGCTGTCGCGGCACGCCGACGTCGCGGCCGCGTTCCGCGACGACGCCACCTACTCCAACGAGATGGGCGTGACCGTCGACCGGAGCGCGTGGTCGCCGGACGCCCACCGGGTGATGTCGTTCCTCGCGCTCGACGGCGCCCGGCAGCAGCGGATCCGGTCACTGGTGTCGCGCGCGTTCACGCCGCGGCGGGTGCGGGAGCTGACCCCGCAGGTGCAGGGGCTCACCGAGAGGTACTTCGCGCTCGCGCTGCGCGACGGCGACGAGCACGACTGGATCGACGAGGTCGCCGGCCGGCTCCCGATGGACGTCATCTCCGAGATGATGGGCGTGCCCGAGGACGACCGCGACGAGGTCCGGCGCCAGGCCGACCTGCTGGTGCACCGCGAGGAGGGCCTGCGCGACGTGCCGCCCGCCGCCGGCGAGGCGTGGGTCTGGCTCACCGCCTACTACGCGGAGATGCTCGCGCAACGACGGCGCCGTCCGACCGACGACCTCACCTCGGCGCTGCTGGCAGTGGAGGTGGACGGCGACCGGCTCGAGGACCAGGAGATCATCGCGTTCCTCTTCCTCATGGTCGTGGCCGGCAACGAGACCACCACCAAGCTGCTCGGCAACGCGCTGTTCCACCTCGCCGCCCACCCCGACCAGCGGGCCGCGGTGTTCGCCGATCCGGACGACCAGGGTCTCGTGGCGTCGTGGATCGAGGAGACGCTGCGCCACGACACCTCCAGCCAGCTGCTCGCCCGGCACCTCAGGGCCGACGTCGAGGTCGACGGCGTCGTCGCGCCGGCGGGGTCGAAGCTGCTGCTGCTGCTCGGCTCGGCCAACCGCGACGAGACGGTGTTCACCGACCCGACCCGCTTCGACCTCCACCGCGCCAAGGACGAGCTCTCGCAGAGCGTCTCCTTCGGCGGCGGCCGGCACTTCTGCCTCGGCGCCAACCTCGCCCGGCTGGAGGCGCGGGTCGTGCTGGAGGAGCTGGTGCGCCGGGTTCGCAGCTTCGAGGTGGACGCCGACCGCGCGCGCCGGGTGCACTCGGTGAGTGTCCGCGGCTTCGCCTCGCTGCCCGTCACGGTGACGCTGCGATGAGCCAGCACGAGCTGCCCGACCGCCGTCCGACCGTCGTCACCGGCGCCTCCTCCGGGATCGGCGCGGCGATCGCGCTGCGGCTCGGCAGCTGCCGGCTACCCGGTGGCGCTCGGCGCCCGCCGCGTCGACCGGCTGGAGGAGGTCGCCGAGCAGGTCCGCGCCGACGGCGGCGAGGCGGTCGTGCACCCGCTCGACCTCACCGACGACGGCTCGGTCACCAGCCTTCGCCAAGGCGGTGACCGCCGACCTCGGTGACGATCGAGGTGGTGGTGAGCAACGCCGGCGCGGTCGCACCCGGGCTCGATCGTGGAGGTCGAGCCCGAGCGGTTCACCCGCGAGCTCGACCTGACGGTGGTGGGCGCGCACCGGCTGGTCCGGGCGTTCGTGCCCGGGATGGTCGAGCGGCGCCGCGGCGACGTCGTCTTCGTCTCCTCGGACTGCGCCGTGCGGCCGCGGCCGTTCATGGCCGCCTACTCCGCCGGCAAGTGGGGCCTGGAGGGCATGGTCGCCTCGCTCCAGATGGAGCTCGAGGGCACCGGTGTGCGCGCCGGCGTCGTGCGGCCCGGTCCGACGTGGAGCGAGATGGGCGACGACTGGGACCCCGACGACGCCGCGTTCGTGCTCGAGCAGTGGGTGCAGGTTCGGGCTGGCCCGACACCCGCACTTCCTGAAGCCAAGGGCCGTCGCCGACGCGATCGCGATGGTCGTCGACGCGCCGCGCGGCGTGCACCTCAATCTGTCGAGGTCTCGCCCGAGGCGCCGATCTCGACGGAGGACTCGTGAGCACATCCCCGAGGTCAGCTTACGCCGTGCCGGACGACGGGTACGGCCACCTCGCCGAGATGCGGGTCGACCCGATCGGTCTCTTCGAGCGGGTGCGCGCCGAGTGCGGCGACATCGGCCGGTTCCGGCTGGCCGACCGCGACGTCGTGCTGGTCTCCGGGGCCGAGGCCAACGAGCAGTTCTTCCGGGCGCCGGACTCGACGCTCGACCAGGCGGCCGCCTACCCGTTCATGACGCCGATCTTCGGCCAGGGCGTGGTCTTCGACGCCTCGCCCGAGGAGCGGCAGCAGATGCTGAAGAACCAGGCGCTGCGCGGCGACATGATGCGCGGCCACGCCGCCACCATCGAGGCCGAGATCCGCCGGATGGTGGACGGCTGGGCAGTCGGGGCGAGTGGGGCGAGATCGACCTGCTCGACTGGTTCGCCGAGCTCACCATCTACACGACGTCGTCGTGCCTGATCGGCAAGCCGTTCCGCGAGGAGCTCGACTCCTCCTTCGCCCGGCACTACCACGACCTCGAGCGCGGCACCGACGCGCTGGCGTACGTCGATCCCTACCTGGCCGACGTCGAGTCGTTCGCGATCCGCGACCGGGCGCGCGAGCAGCTGGTGGCGCTGGTGCAGGGGATCATCGACCGCCGCAGGGAGCGGGGCACCGTGGCGAAGGAGGAGCGCGACCTGCTCGACGTGCTCATCTCGATCGACATGAGCGCCGACTACGTGACCGGCATCTTCATCTCGATGATGTTCGCCGGCCACCACACGTCGTCCGGGACGGCGGCCTGGACGCTCATCGAGCTGCTGCGCCACCCCGACACGCTGAAGGACGTCGTCGCCGAGCTCGACGACCTCTACGCCGACGGCTCGGAGATCTCGTTCCAGGCGCTGCGCTCGATCCCGCGGCTGGAGGCGTCGCTCAAGGAGACGCTGCGGCTGCACCCGCCGCTGGTGATCCTGCTCCGCGTGGCGCAGGAGCCGATCGAGCTGGCCGGGCACGCGATCGAGCCGGGCACGATGGTGGCGGCCTCGCCGCGGGTCTCGAACCGGATCGCCGAGGACTTCCCCGACCCCGACCGCTTCGACCCCGGCCGCTACCTCGACGGCGAGCAGGCCGACCTGGTGAACCGCTGGACGTGGATCCCGTTCGGCGCCGGCAAGCACCGCTGTGTCGGCAACGCGTTCGCGATGATGCAGCTCAAGGCGATCTTCTCGGTGATCCTGCGCGACTACGAGTTCGAACCGGCTCAACCACTGGACTCCTACCGCGACGACGTCTCGAAGATGGTGATCCAGCTCGAGCAGCCGTGCCGGGTGCGGTACCGGCGGAGGTCGGCGTGAGGGCCGGGGGTCTCGACACGCTGCTCGCTGCGCTCGCGCGGCTCGACCACCGGCGCGGACGGCCGGTGGTCGAGCCGGCGGAGGTCGGCGTGAGGGCCGGGGGTCTCGACACGCTGCTCGCTGCGCTCGCGCGGCTCGACCACCGGCCGGCGGCGAGCGCCAGCGAGGCCGTGTCGAGACCCCCGGAGCCACGTCATGAAGGTCACCGCCGACCTCGACCTCTGCCAGGGGCACCAGATGTGCCAGGGGGAGGCGCCCGACGTCTTCGGGTTCGACGCGGACGCCGACCTGGTGACGGTGCTGCAGCGAGCACCCCGACGAGACGCTGCGACCGCAGGTGGAGAACGCCGTCGCCTACTGCCCGGCCATGGCCCTGGCGATCGAGGAGAGCTGAATGATCGCCTCACCCGCGCGGAGATCGAGGAGTTCTGGGAGACCTGGCTGGAGGTGAACCGCGAGGCCGAGCGCGTCGGCGACTGGACGATCATGGCCGACTGGTACGCCGAGGACGCCACCTACGGCTGGATGTACACCCCCGACGAGCACTTCATGGCCGTCGGCCGCGAGGAGATCCGCGACCTCGCCATCGGCCAGGAGATGGCCGGGCTCGACGGCTGGCACTACGACTACCAGTGCACGATGGTCGACGAGGCCAAGGGCATGGTGCTCGGCTTCTGGAAGCAGCGGTCCGGCATCACCGACGACGCCACCGGGCGGGAGTACGAGATCCTCGGCATCGGCGGCTCCTGGTTCGGCGTCGAGCGGCAGGCCGGCGACGGGCGAGCTCAGGTTCGCCTGGCAGCGCGACTGGTTCGACCTCGGCTCGACGGCGACGACGTTCCTGGCGATCGCCGGCTCCGGCAAGGCGCCGCAGGGGCTGCTCGACCGGATGCGCGTCGACGGCAAGAGCCAGCCCGGTCACTACACGCTACGACGAGATGCCCTCGACGCTGTGGCCGCCGCCGGTGGAGCGCGGCGACCACGTGACCCAGGCCGCCACGTGACGCCTTCCGCCCCCACCCCAGCAGCTCGTCGACGGCAAGCTCGGCCCGGCCTCCGACGGCGCCACCTACCCGATCCTCAACCCGGCCACCGGGGAGGAGATCGGGCAGGCGCCGGACTCGACCGCCGACGACGTCGACGCCGCGATCGCCGCCGCCCGCCGGGCCTTCGACGAGGGCACGCTGGGCCAGCCGACGTCGAGCTGCGGGTGCGGTGCCTGCGCCAGCTGCACGACGCGCTGGTGGAGGTGGCCGAGGAGTTCAAGGCGCTCACCACCGCCGAGGTCGGCATGCCCGGCTTCATGATGGCGCCGCCGGCTTCGACGTGCCGGTCGAGGGGCTGCGGTGGGTCACCGACCTGCTCGAGGGCTACGAGTTCGAGACCGACCTCGGCGTGGCGAAGCCGATGGGGATCGCGTCGCGTCGCACCGTGCGCCGCGAGCCGGTGGGCGTGGTCGCGGCGATCACGCCGTGGAACGTGCCCACCCAGATCAACCTGGCCAAGATCGGGCCGGCGCTGGCGGCCGGCTGCACCGTCGTGCTCAAGCCGGCGCCCGACACCCCGTGGCTGGCCTGCGAGCTCGGCCGGCTGGCCGCCGAGCGCACCGACCTGCCGCCCGGCGTGCTCAACGTCGTGACGCCGCGGTCGAACGACGTCGCCGCCCAGCTGACCACCGACCCGCGCGTCGACATGGTGTCGTTCACCGGCTCCACCGACGTCGGCCGCGCCGATCATGGCCGCCGCCGCGCCCACGCTGAAGAAGGTCTTCCTCGAGCTCGGCGGCAAGTCGGCCGCGATCGTGCTCGACGACGCCGACGTCGCCGCGGCCGCCGGGGCCACCGCCTTCACCGCCTGCATCCACGCCGGCCAGGGCTGCGC
Organism: uncultured Actinomycetota bacterium; assembly: GCA_963845795.1. Taxonomy (GTDB): domain Bacteria; phylum Actinomycetota; class Actinomycetes; order Propionibacteriales; family Nocardioidaceae; genus Nocardioides. Next base: position 178,182 of record CAWJTG010000009.1, read on the forward strand.
GATCACCACCCGGCTGGTCGTGCCGCGCGACCGCTACGACGAGGCGGTGCAGGTGGCCGCGCAGACCATGGAGTCGATCGGCGTCGCCGACCCCGGCGACCCGTCCGCGATCTGCGGACCGGTGATCTCGGCCGCCCAGCGCGACCGGGTGGAGTCGTACCTGCGGCTCGCCGTCGAGGAGGGCGGCACCTTCGCCACCGGTGGCGCGGTGATCGACCGCGACGGCTACTGGGTGCAGCCCACCGTCGTCGCCGGCCTCGACAACACCTCGCGGCTCGCGCAGGAGGAGATCTTCGGCCCGGTGCTCGTCGTGATCCCGCACGACGGCGACGACGACGCCGTCCGCATCGCCAACGAGTCGCCGTACGGACTCTCGGGGTCGGTGGAGTCGGGCTCGCTGGAGCGGGCGACGGCCGTGGCCGCGCGCATCCGCACCGGCACGATCGCCGTCAACGGCGGGGTGTGGTTCAGCCCCGACGCGCCGTTCGGCGGCTACAAGCAGTCCGGGCCTCGGCCGCGAGATGGGTGTGGCCGGGTTCGAGGAGTACCTCGAGACGAAGACGGTGGCTGAGCCGGCATGAGCAGACTCCAGGACAAGGTGGTCGTCGTCACCGGCGCGGCCCAGGGCATCGGCGAGGCCTACGCCCGCGCGCTCGCCGCCGAGGGGGCGCGCGTCGTCGTGGCCGACCTCAACGAGGAGGCGGGGGAGCAGGTCGCCGCCGACGTCGGCGGGCTGTTCGTGCGCACCGACGTCTCGTCGCACGAGTCGGCCGCGGCGCTGGTGGCGGCCACCGTCGAGGCGTACGGCGGCATCGACGGGCTGGTGAACAACGCCGCCATCTACGGCGACATGCAGTTCGACCTGCTGATCAGCGTCGACTGGGACTACTACCGGAGGTTCATGTCGGTGAACATGGACGGCGTGCTGGTGATGACCCGGGCGGTCTACCCGGAGCTGCAGAAGCGCGGCGGCGGCTCGATCGTCAACCAGAGCTCGACGGCCGCCTACCTGTACTCCGGGTTCTACGGCCTGGCCAAGGTCGGCGTGAACGGCCTGACCCAGCAGCTCGCCCACGAGCTCGGCGGCATGGGCATCCGGGTCAACGCGATCGCCCCCGGCCCCACCGACACCGCCGCCACCCGCACCCAGGCCGGCGACGCGGCCAAGGAGCTGGTGAAGGGGCTGGCGCTCAAGCGGATGGGCCGGCCCGACGACATGGTGGGCGCGTGCCTCTTCCTGCTCTCCGAGGAGTCGGCGTGGGTGACCGGCCAGATCATCGCGGTCGACGGCGGACAGACGTTCCGCGCATGAGGGTCGGGTTCGTCGGTCTCGGCAACATCGGCAAGCCGATGGCGCTGCGGCTGGCGGCGAGCGAGCACGAGCTGAGCGTGTTCGACGTCGCGCCGAGGCACCGGTGGCCGAGCTGGTGGCGGCCGGGGCGACGGCCGCCGGGAGCGTGGCCGAGCTCGCGGCCGGCGTCGAGGTGCTGTGCGTGATGGTGCGCGACGACGAGCAGGTCCGTGACGTGCTGGGCGCTGCGTTGGGCACGGCGCAGGCGGGCCTGGTGGTCGTCGTGCACTCCACGATCGCCCCGGACACCCCGCGCCAGCTGGAGATCACGGCCGGCGAAGCACGACGTGCTGCTGCTCGACGCGCCGGTGAGCGGCGGGGCGATGGGCGCCGCCGACGGCTCGCTGGCGATCATGGTCGGCGGCAGCGAGCGCGCGTTCGCGGCGGCCCGTCCGGTGCTCGACGTCGATGGGCTCCAAGGTCGTGCACGCCGGCGAGATCGGCGCGGGCACCCGGTTCAAGCTGGCCCGCAACCTGCTGCACTTCACCGCCTTCACCGCGGCCACCGAGGCGGCGCGGCTCGCCGAGGCCGCCGGCCTCGACCTGCGCCAGCTGGGCCAGGTGGTGCGGCACACCGACGCGGTCACCGGCGGCGTCGGCGCGATCCTGCACCGCGACACCGCAGCGACCCGTGGCGCCGGACGACTTCTGGCACGGCGTGCTCGACCACGTGGCGACGCTGGGGGAGAAGGACCTCCGCTTCGCCCTCGACCTCGCCGACCGGCTCGGCGTCGACACCCCGCTGGCCGCGCTCGCGGCCGAGCGACTGCGGAAGGGACTCGGAGTATGAGCGGCACGTTCGACGACCTCCCGGAGCCGCGACGCCGCGGTCTGGAGAAGATGGAGCAGGTCTACGGGTTCGAGATGACCGACGGGGAGGGCGACTTCTTCGGCTACACCGCCGACCACCTGTTCGGCGACATCTGGCAGCGGCCGGGGCTCTCGGACCGCGACCGCCGGCTGCTCCTCATCGGCATGCTCGCCGGCACCGGCCAGCACGACGTGCTCGGCATCCACGTGCCGGCGGCGCTGGCGTCGGGCGACCTCGACGCCGATGTGCTGCGCGAGGTCGTGATCCTGGTCTGCCACTACGCCGGCTGGCCGCACGGGTCACGGCTCAACTCGCTCGTGGAGGAGACGATCGCCCAGGCGAACCGTGACCGGTGAGAGCGCTCGCCGCCCGCTGAACCCGCAGCGCTGATTCCTCGTCGTAACCCGCATGGTGGGCCACCTCACCCTGTACGGGCCAGTACCATCTGACCCGTGTACGGAAGGCTGGGAGTAGCCGCCGACGTCGATCGGCTGGCGGAAGCAGCACTGGAGGACGCCCTCAGCCTGCCCGACGTGGTCCGCGCCGGTCTCGCGATCTCCGAGGGCGGTGGTCGGCGGCTCCGTTTCACCGCGCGCGCGGCATCGGGCCAGTCCACCGACTGGTGCCACATCGACGCCTACGACGACGTGCCGCTGACCGAGGTCGTCCGCACCGGGTCGTCCGTGGCCGGCAGCCTCGACGAGCTCCAGGACCGGTTCCCCGGCGTCGTCGCCCGGCAGCGGGCGGAGTCGGTCGCTGCACTCGTCGCGATCCCGCTCCCCGGCAGCGGTTCACCGGTCGGCGGCATCATCTTGTTCTACGACCAGCCACAGGTGTTCGACGCCGCTCACCACCGATCGCTCCACGCTCGGGCCGCGGCACTCGCCGACGCCTGGCGCGAGGCCCGGACCCACGCCCCCCGCCGTGGCGAGCGGCTCGACGACGACGCCGCGCCCGACGCCCTCGTGGCGCGCACCGACGTCGACGCCGACCCCCGCGCCGTCGGCGAGGCTCGTCGGTTCCTGCGCCGTACCCTCGCCGACTGGGGCGTCGACGACGACACCGCCGACTCCGCGATCCTGTGCCTCTCCGAGGTGGTCACCAACGCCGTCGTGCACACCGGCCAGCCGTCGGAGGTGCGCGTGCTCCTCGAGGGTGGCGTCCTCACCGTGAGCGTTCGCGACCAGGGCATCGGCTACAGCTCCCGGCTGTCGGACACCGACCCGCTCCGGGTCCACGGCCGCGGTCTCGAGCTGGTCGATGCCCTCGCCGCCCGCTGGGGTTCCGAGGTCGACAACGTCGGGATGACCGTCTGGTTCGTCTTCGCGCCCTCAGCGGCGGCCTAGCCGCACCGGCGGATCGACTCCGCCCGCACCCAGCCCTGCCGCACGTAGGGCCCACTACCGGCCGCCGCGCTGCCGAGGTGGGCGACCACGCACCAACCCTCCCAGCCGCCGTCACGTCGCCGGCGCCAGCCGAGCAGGAGGCCGGGGGCCGCGCCGTCGCCCCACACCTGCACGTCGGAGACCCAGACGTGCTCGGCGCGTGGCAGCATCCACCGATGGTAGAACGGGTGTTCGAAAAGAGGTGCGGACGACGGTCCCGTGGACCAGGCCGACGCGTGACCCCCGTGCACGACGACGGCCGCCGTCCTGGCGAGAGGACGGCGGCCGACGGGTCGGTGGAGAGGCTCAGGCCTTCTTGGTCTCCCAGAAGATCTCGGCGATCTCGTCGATCTTGGCGAGCAGCTCGTCGGCCTTGCCGGCGTCGAGCTCGCCCTTGGTGCCGGAGGCGCCGGCCAGCTTGGTGGCCTCGTTGACCAGCTGGTGCAGCTGCGGGTACTTCTCGAAGTGCGGGGGCTTGAAGTAGTCGGTCCAGAGCACCCACAGGTGGTGCTTCACGAGCTCCGCGCGCTGCTCCTTGATGAGGATGGCGCGGGTGCGGAAGTCGGGGTCGTCGTTGTCGGCGACCTTGGCGATGATGCCCTTGATCGACTCGGCCTCGATGCGGGCCTGGGCGGGGTCGTAGACACCGCACGGCAGGTCGCAGTGGGCCGATACCTCGACGGTGGGTGCGAACAAACGCGCGAACATGCGGGTCCTCTCGTCTCAGGATGCTGGTGCGGTTGCGACACTACTCCGCATGGCCGGACCCCCGACCACCCCTCGGTACGGGTTCGCACTGGTGCGAGGCAGGTCCATGCTCCCGGCGCTCCGCGCCCGGGGACCGGCTGCTCGTCAGCTACCGGCGCCGGCCCCGCCCGGACGACGTCGTGCTGGCCCGGTTCGCCGACGGCACGCTGCGGGTCAAGCGGGTCGCCGAGCGGCGCGACCGGGGCTGGTGGCTGCTCAGCGACAACGCCGCCGAGGGCGAGGACTCTCGCCACCGCGGCGCCGGTGCCCGGACGCCGACGTGCTCGGCGTCGCGGGCTGCGGGTGTGGCCCCGCCCCGGACGGCTCTGAGACCGCGACCGGCTGGGTGTGGAAAGATCGCCGGTCGTGTCCGTGGCCGACCGACCCGCATCCCGCGCGCCGGCGACCCGGTCTTCGACCTGCACGTCGGCGGCAAGATGGAGATCGCCGTCGACGGTGGCGCTCGACGGGCGCGACGACCTCTCGCTGGCCTACACGCCCGGGCGTCGCGCTGGTGTGCGAGGCGATCGCGGCCGACCCGACGCTGACCCGGCACTACACGTGGGTGCCCAACACCGTCGCCGTCGTCACCGACGGCACCGCCGTGCTCGGCCTGGGCGACATCGGCCCGGCCGCCGCGATGCCGGTGATGGAGGGCAAGGCGGTGCTGTTCAAGCAGTTCGGCGGCGTCGACGCCGTCCCGATCTGCCTCGACACCACCGACGTCGACGAGATCGTCGAGACCGTCGTCCGGCTCGCGCCCAGCTTCGGCGGCATCAACCTCGAGGACATCTCGGCGCCGCGCTGCTTCGAGATCGAGGAGCGGCTCAAGCAGCGCCTCGACATCCCGGTCTTCCACGACGACCAGCACGGCACCGCGGTGGTGGCCCTCGCGGCGCTGGAGAACGCGCTCACGCTCACCGGGCGCGCGCAAGGCGACGACCCGGGTGGTGATCTCCGGCGCGGGCGCGGCCGGCGTCGCGATCGCCAAGATCCTGCTCGAGGCCGGCATCACCGACATCGCCGTCACCGACCGCAAGGGCGTCGTGCACTCCGGTCGCCACGACCTCACGCCGGTCAAGCGCGCGCTCGCCGAGCTGACCGCCGACCGCACCGGCCGCACCGGCACCCTCGCCGACGTGCTCGCCGGCGCCGACGTCTACCTCGGCGTCTCCGGCGGCACCATCCCCGAGGAGGACGTCGCCCGGATGGCGCCCGAGGCGATCATCTTCGCGATGGCCAACCCGACACCCGAGGTGCACCCGGACGTCGCCCACCGCTACGCCCGGGTGGTGGCCACCGGTCGCTCGGACTTCCCGAACCAGATCAACAACGTGCTCGCGTTCCCCGGCATCTTCCGCGGGCGCCTTCGACGTCGGCGCCACCGCGATCACCGAGGGCATGAAGGTGGCCGCCGCCCGGGCACTGGCCGACCTGGTGGGCGACGCCCTGCGCGAGGACCTCGTCATCCCCTCGCCGTTCGACCCGCGGGTCGGACCGGCGGTCGCCGCGGCCGTGGCGGCCGCCGCGCGGGCCGACGGCGTCGCGCAGCGATGAGTTCTGCGCCGTGAGTCGGTCGACAGCGTCATGACCGACCCGCAGCCCGCCGTCGAGACCCGCACCGTGGGCGACGGTGACGACACGATCCACATCGACGTGCACGGCGACCTGGCCGCCGCCACTCCCGAGCGGCCCGCGCTCCTGGTCTTCGCGAACCCGATGGACGCCGGCGCGTTCGGGGCGCTGGCCGACCGAGATCACCGACCGCCCGGTGGTGACGATCGACCCGCGCGGGTCCGGTCGCAACCCCGCCGGCACGTCGCCGATCACGCCCGAGCAGCACGCCGCCGACCTGCACCGCGTGATCGAGGCGCTCGGCGTCGGCCCGGTCGACGCGTTCGGCTCCAGCGGCGGCGCCGTCTGCCTGCTGGCGCTGCTCGACGCGCACCCCGACGACGTCCGCCGCGCGGTCGTGCACGAGCCGCCGTTCGTCGACGTCCTCGAGGACGGCGCCGTCGTGCTCGCCGCCGCCACCGACATCAGCGACACCTACCAGCGCGCCGGCAACGGGCCGGCGATGGCCAAGTTCATCGCGCTCGTGATGCAGCCCGAGCCGCTCCCGGACGACTACCTCGACCGGCCGGCGCCCGACCCGGCCGCGTTCGGCATGAGCGCCGACGACGACGGCGACCGCACCAGTCCGCTGATCCGCAACATGGGGGCCTTCAACTCCTACGTGCCCGACTACGACGCGCTGACCGCGATGGGCGACCGGGTGCACGTGGCGGTCGGCGCCGGCATCGGGCCAGGAGATCGCAGCCCGCGGCGCGACACGGTCTCGCCGCGCGGATCGGGCCGACCGGTGGACGTCGTCCCGAGCCACCACGCCGGCTTCACCGGCGCCGAGCGGGCACCACCCGGGTGAGCCCGAGGCGTTCGCGGCCAGGCTTCGCGAGCGTCGGCTGAGCGCCTGACGCCGTACTCACCGACGGTGTTCGGCTTGCGCCAGACCCGCTCGAACGGCAGCCGCCAGGCGTGCGGCGCGATGAGCTGGTGGATGGCGTTCGGCCCCCACGAGCCCGGGTCGTAGTGCCGCGACCGGCGGCGGGTTCTGGATCAGCAGCTCGGACTTCTCCCACAGGGTCTCGATGCCCTCGGCCGAGGTGAACAGCGTGTGGTCGCCGCGCATGGCGTCGAGGATGAGCCGCTCGTAGGCCTCGAGGACCGAGCCGGAGGTGCCGGTGTCGACGGTGGCGAACTGCATCGACAGCTTCTCCAGCTTCATGCCCGGCCCCGGCCGCTTGCCGTAGAACGACAGCGACATCCGCGACTGGTCGGCCAGGTCGAAGGTGAGGTGGTCGGGACCCTGCGTGCCGGCGTTCGACCCGGCCGGGAACATCGTCAGCGGCGGCTCCTTGAAGGCGATCGAGATGATCCGCGCGCCCTCGGCCAGCTTCTTGCCGGTGCGCAGGAAGAACGGCACCCCGGCCCAGCGCCAGTTGTCGATCTCGACCTTGAGCGCCACGAACGTCTCGGTGTCGGAGTCGTCGGCCACCTGCTCCTTGCCGCGGTAGCCGGCGTACTGGCCGCGGACGACGTCGTGCGGCTCGATCGGCCGCATCGAGCGGAAGACCTTGAGCTTCTCCTCGCCGATCGGGCCCGGCGCCAGGTCGGTGGGCGGCTCCATCGCCATGAACGCCAGCACCTGCATCAGGTGGGTGACCACCATGTCGCGGTAGGCGCCGGTGGACTCGTAGAACGCCGTCCGCCCCTCGAGGCCGAGGGTCTCGGGCACGTCGATCTGCACGTGGTCGATGAAGTTGCGGTTCCAGATCGGCTCGAAGAGGCCGTTGGCGAACCGGAAGGCGAGGATGTTCTGGGCCGCCTCCTTGCCGAGGAAGTGGTCGATCCGGAAGATCTGGTCCTCGCTGAACACCTCGTGCAGCTCGGCGTTGAGCGCCTTCGCCGACTCCAGGTCGGTGCCGAACGGCTTCTCCATCACGATCCGCGACCGCTCCACGAGGCCGGCCTCGCTCGAGCTCGTGGACGACGTCGAGCGCGGCCTTGGGCGGCACGCTCAGGTAGTGCAGCCGGCGGGTCTCCTGGCCGGTCGTCGCCGTGAGCTCCTCCTCGCACTCCTTCACCAGCCGCGCCAGCGCGTCCGGGCCCTCGGAGGTCGGCACGTAGCGCAGCCGCTCCGAGAACGGCGCCCAGCGCTCGTCGGTGACGTCGCCCTTGCCGTACTCCTCGCACGCCTCGCGGGCGAGCGCGTCGAACTGCTCGGAGTCGATCTCCTCCAGCGAGGTGCCGATGATGTGCACGTCGGGCACCAGCTCGGCCTCGAAGAGGCGGAGCAGACCGGGCAGCAGCTTGCGCTTCGCGAGGTCGCCGGTGGCGCCGAACAGCACGACGACATGGGGGTGGTCTTCGGGCATGGGACGACGGTAGACCTCGTGGGTGACGACGCGTGTCACGTCAGTAGGGTCCTGAGCATGTTCGCCGTCTACGCCGAGTCCTTCTCGAAGTCCGACCCGCTGGCCGGCCTGGTGGTGGGGGAGCAGCCCGACCCGGAGGTGCCGGACGGCTGGACGACGGTCACGGTGAAGGCGGCCTCGCTCAACCACCACGACCTGTGGTCGCTGCGCGGCGTCGGTCTGCGCGAGGAGGCGCTGCCGATGATCCTCGGCTGCGACGCGGCCGGCGTCGACGAGGACGGCAACGAGGTCGTCGTGCACGCCGTGGTGTCCGACCCGTCGTGGCGCGGCGACGAGACCTTCGACCCGAAGCGGTCGCTGCTCTCCGAGAAGCACCCCGGCACCTTCGCCGACAAGGTCGCGGTGCCGCGCCGCAACGTCGTGCCGAAGCCGGAGTCGCTCTCGTTCGAGGAGGCCGCGTGCCTGCCGACGGCGTGGCTGACCGCCTACCGGATGCTGTTCACCCGCGGCGACCTCAAGGCCGGCGACACGGTGCTCGTGCAGGGCGCCGGCGGCGGCGTCGCCACCGCGGCGATCATCCTCGGCCGCGCGGCCGGCCTGCGGGTGCTCGCCACCAGCCGCGACGAGGCCAAGCGCGCCCGGGCGCTCGAGATCGGCGCCCACGACGTGTTCGAGTCCGGCGCCCGGCTGCCGGTGAAGGTCGACGCCGTGATGGAGACCGTCGGCAAGGCCACCTGGTCGCACTCGATCCGCTCGCTCAGGCCGGGCGGGCGCATCGTCGTCTCCGGCACGACGTCCGGACCCGACCTCGACGACGCCGAGCTCACCCGCATCTTCTTCCTCCAGCTCTCGGTGGTCGGCTCCACCATGGGCACCCGCGACGAGCTCGCCTCGCTGGTCTCGCTGCTCGACGCCACCGGCACCAAGCCGCTCGTCGACCGCACCGTGCCGTTCGACCGAGGCCCGCGACGGCTTCGCCGCGATGGCCGAGGGCGAGCAGTTCGGCAAGATCGTCTTCACCCGCTGATGGCCACCCACCTGCTCACCGGGGCCGGCTCCGGCATCGGGGCGGCGCTCGCCGACCGGCTCCACGAGCGTGGTGACGCGCTCGTGCTGCTCGCCCGCACCGAGGAGCGCGCCGCCGACCTGCGCGGCCGCTACGACGGCGCCGCAGGTGCTCGTCGTCGACCTCGCCGACCCGGCCGCCGTCGCCGGCCTCACCGGCCTGCCCGACGCGCTCGACTCGGTGCACCACGTGGCCGGCGTCGTCGACCTCGCGCCGGTGGCCGAGCAGGACGCCGCGCAGCTGCGGTCCCAGATCGAGGTGAACCTGGTCGCCCCCGCGCTGCTCACCCGGCTCGCTGGTGCCCGCCGTCCGAGCGGCGCGGCGGGCTGCACCTGTTCGTGAACTCCTCCGCCGGCCTGACCGCCAGCCCGACCTGGTCGGCCTACGCGGCCTCGAAGTTCGGGCTGCGCGCGCTTCGCCGACTCGCTGCGCGGCGAGGAGGTCGACCACGGCGTCCGGGTCACCACCGTGTTCCCGAGCCGCACCGCGACGCCGATGCAGGAGAAGGTGCACGACCAGGAGGGCCGCACCTACGACGCGGCGCGCTGGATCAGCCCCGATGACCGTCGTCGACACGATCCTCCACGTGCTCGACCTGCCGCCCGACGCCACGATCCCGGAGGTCACGGTGCGGCCGGTGGTGCCCCGCCCCGGGCACCTGAGCAGCAACCAGAACTGCGTGGCGAGGGAATGCCGGTCCGCGACGATCGGTTCTGGCTCGACCGGTGAGTTCGTCGGCCCCGTCGGGTCTGTCTCACGGTCATCGCATCCTCACCAGCCCCGAAGGACCTCCCATGTCTGCGCACGTCCCGGCTCCGGCCGCCGACGCCGCCCCGACCGGCCGCACGCCCGCCGTCGTCACCTGGCTCGTCGCCGCCACGTTCACCGTGATCCTCAACGAGACGATCATGATCAACGCGATCCCGCGGCTGGCCGAGGACTTCGGCGTCTCGGTGAACGCCGCGCAGTGGCTGTCGACGGCGTTCCTGCTCACGATGGCGTCGGTCATCCCGGTCACGGGCTGGTTCCTGCAGCGGGTGAGCACGCGGACGGCGTTCACCGTGGCGATGGCGACCTTCATCGCGGGCACCACGCTCGCGCTGGTGGCCCCCGCGTTCTGGGTCCTGCTGCTGGCCCGCATCATCCAGGCCGGCGGCACCGCGGTGATGATGCCGCTGCTGATGACCACGCTCATGACCGTCGTGCCGCCCACCGACCGCGGCCGGGTGATGGGCAACGTCACGTTGGCGATGTCGGTCGCGCCGGCGCTCGGCCCGGCCGTCTCCGGCGTGCTGCTCCAGCTCGGCTCGTGGCGGCTGATCTTCGCCGCCGTCCTGCCGATCGCGGTCGGCGTCACCGTCGTCGCGCTCCGCAACCTCCGCGACGTCGGCGAGCCCGTCGCCGGCGACATCGACTGGTTCAGCGCCGGCGCGGCGGCGCTCGGCTTCGGCGGCCTGGTCTACGGCCTCAGCGAGTTCGCCACCGGCGACCGGCTCCGGCCGGCGCTGATCATCGGGGGCGGCGCGGTCGCGATCGCGGTCTTCGTCCTCCGCCAGCTGCAGCTGATCCGTACGGGTGCGCCGCTGCTCGACCTGCGGGTGCTCACCCACCGCACCTACCGGCTCTCCCTGATCCTGCATGTCGATCGCGTTCCTGTCGATGCTCGGCGCGATGATCCTGCTGCCGCTCTACCTGCAGGAGGTCCGCGGCCTGTCGCCGCTCCGGACGGGTCTGCTGGTGATGCCCGGTGGTCTCGCGATGGGTCTCCTCGGCCCGCGGGTCGGCGCCGCGTTCGACCGCTTCGGCGGCCGCCCGCTCGTCATCCCCGGATCGCTGGTCATGGTGGCCAGTCTGTTCGCCCTCACCCAGATCACCACCACGACGTCGTACTGGCTGATCCTCGGCATCCACGTGCTGCTGATGGTCAGCCTGGCGGCGCTGTTCACCCCGGTCTTCACGCTGGGCCTGGGCGACGTGCCGATGCACCTGTACTCGCACGGCAGCTCGACGCTGGGCACGATCCAGCAGGTCGCCGGCGCCTTCGGCACCGCGCTCGTCATCACGGTGATGACCACGCGCGCCGAGGACCGGGTGCTGGCCGGGCTCGACCCGGTCACCGCCACCGTGGACGGCATGCGGACGGCGTTCCTCATCACCGCGGTGCTGTCGCTGGTCGTGGTGGTGCTCGCCGTGATGCTGCCGAGCCGCCCGGCCGTCGACCCGCACGCGATGCTGGCCGACCCGGCGGACCCGGCACTCGCCGACGGCTAGGGCCGGGGCCGGCGCCGCGTCAGAGAGCGGCCCGGCGGTCGAACCACGGCCGGGCCTCCTCGAGCTGGGCGGCCACCCGCAGCAGCAGGCCGTCGGAGCCGAGCGCGCCCACCAGCTGGGTGCCGATCGGGAGGCCGTCGGCCGTCCAGTGCAGCGGCACGCGAGGCCGCCGGGCGGCCGGTGAGGTTGGCCAGCTGGGTGTAGGGCACCCAGCCGAGGTTCTCGGTGATCAGCTGGTCGACGATCGGCGTGAACCGCAGCACGCCGCCGGCCCGGGCCCGGAGCAGCGTCCGCTGGGCGACCTGGAGGGCCGTCGGGACGTCGAAGGCCCCGACCCTCGGCGGCGGCGTCGCGGTGGTGGGGGTGAGCAGCAGGTCGTAGGTCTCGTGGAACTCCGCCAGCTGCCGCACGTGTGCGTGGCGGCCCTCGATGGCGGCCACGTAGGTCGACCGAGCTCGGTGGCCCGGCCGAGAGCGGCCATCAGCCGGGTGTCGTCCTCGAAGCCGTCGTCGCCGCTGCCGGTGACCCGCTTGGCCTCCGCGACCTGGTAGGCGAGGAAGGTGAACCAGGTGGTCAGGAACTCCTTGGCCAGCACCGCGGCGTCGAAGGGCTGCTCGTCGAGCTCGACGACGTCGTGGCCGAGGCTCGCGAGCAGCTCGGCGGCGTCGCCGCGCGGCCGTCACCGCCTCGGGGTCGGGGTCGGTGATCGGGCTGGCGGTGCTGACGCCGATGCGCAGCCTGCCCGGGGTCCCGGCCCACCTCGTCGGCGTACGGACCCGCGACGGCGGCCAGCCACGGCGACTCCGGCGTCGGGCCGGCGATCACGTCGAGCATGGCGGCGGAGTCGCGCACGCTGCGCGAGATCACACCGTCGGTGGAGGAACCGGCGAGCGGCTCGCCCTTGGCGGGGCCCGACGGCACCAGACCGCGGGTCGCCTTGAGCCCGAACAGGCCGCAGGCCGAGGCCGGGATGCGGATCGAGCCGCCGCCGTCGCTCGCTCCGGCGCACGGCACGATGCCCGCCGCCACCGCGGCGGCCGTGCCGCCGGAGGAGCCGCCGGGGGTGTGGTCGGTGTTCCACGGGTTGCGGGCCGGACCGAGGTGCCTCGACTCGGTGATGCCCTTGGCGCCGAACTCCGGGGTGTTGGTCTGCCCGAAGACCCGAAGGCCGGCGTCGAGCCAGCGCTGCACGGTGGCGGAGGTCTCGACCGCGCGGTGCGAGCCGTAGGCCCGCGAGCCGTTGCTCGTGACCTGGCCGGCGATGTCCTGGTACAGGTCCTTGACGAGGAACGGGACGCCGGCGAACGGCTGCGTCTGCGCCCGCCGCCCGTCCGGCGGCTCGAGCTCGCGCACGATCGCGTTGATCCGGCCGTTGACCGCCTCGGGCGCGCCGCGGGCCGCGGTGAGCAGCTCGTCGGGCTCGACGTCCCCGGCGCGCACCAGCGCGGCCAGGCCGACGGCGTCGTGCTTGCTGTACTCGCTGTAGTCCACGAGCGGTGATCCTAGGCCGGTGGGGATCCGCTCGTAGGCGAGCCCGCCGCGTCGTCCCGGCCCCGCCGCGAGGTCCAGTTCAGCGAGCCGATGAGGATCATCCGCAGCTGGGTGCGGGCGGTCTCGGCGACCTGTTGCTCGGCGGCGGGGTCGTCGCCGGCGTGCACGAGGTCCTCGGCGGTGGCGACCATCGCGGTGACGATGAGCTGGGAGACGGTGCGCAGGTCCTCGGGGCTCCACGTCGTCGGTGCCGGGCAGGCGGGCGAGGTCGGAGGCGAGGTCGCGCTCGCACTGCTCGATCTCGTGGCGGATCGCGGCGCGCACCGACGGCGGTCCGGCGCTGCGCTCGCGGGCGATGAAGAGGAAGTGGCCGTGCTGGCGGCGCACGTGCTCGAGCAGGACGGCGACCGAGCGGTCGACGATGTCGCGGTAGCTCGGGTCGTCGCGCCGCACGTCGCGCAGCATCGCCCGCAGGCTCACGAACGAGTCGTCGACCAGCGCCCGACCGAGGTCCTCGATCGACTCGAAGTGGCGGTAGAAGCCGGTCGGCACGATGCCGACCTCCTTGGCGACCTGGCGCAGCGAGAGCGCCACCAGGCTGCTGTCCTCGCACAACCGCAGGGCCGCGTCGAGGATCGCCTGGCGGGTGCGCTCCTTGCGCGCCACGCGGGTCTCTGCCACCGGGCCGAGTCTAGGCGCCGCGGTGTGGGCACCCTCACCCGCCGAGGTCGTTGACGATGCCGGCGCGCAGCCGCCACAGTTTGAGTGTACGAACGTTCACTCAACCCGAGGAGATCCCCATGGCCGCCCCTGTGCAGGCCCTGCTCCGGTCCCGGGTGCTCGCCGCGCTCGCGTCGCCCCACGGCGTGGACCGCTACCTCGAGCTGGTCAACCCGATGTGGGCCGCCACCGAGGTCCGCGCCCGGGTCGTCGACGTCCACCGGGAGAACCCCGGCAGCGACGCCGCCCCGGTCGCCACCCTGACCCTGCAGCCCACCGCCACCTGGCGCGGGCACCGCGCCGGCCAGTACGTGCAGGTCGGCGTCGACCTGCCCGGCTCGGCCAAGCGGGTGACCCGCTGCTTCACCGTCTCCTCCGCGGCCTCGATGCCGGGGGAGCGCATCACGCTCACCGTCCGCGCCCACGACGAGGGCCAGGTCTCGCGGTTCCTCGTCACCGAGGCGCGTCCCGGCCAGATGCTCCACCTCAGCCAGGCGCAGGGCGACTTCACGCTCGAGGAGAGCCCGGCCACCCCCACCCACAACCACCTGCTGTTCGTCACCGCCGGCTCCGGCATCACGCCGGCCATGTCGATCCTGCGCACGCTGCTGCGCGATGGCTACGACGGGCAGAGCCGGACGCCGGGTCACGTTCCTGCACTACGCCCAGTCGGCCGAGCGACCAGATCTTCGCCGACGAGCTGGCCGCGATCGCCGCGGCCGACAACGACGTCACGGTCCACCTCCGGCACGTCGACTCCGGTCACCCGCTGGTCTCCGAGCTGGAGCTCCACCGGGTGGCGCCGGGGTTCCGTGACCTCGACACCTGGGTCTGCGGCCCGGCGGGCTTCATGGCCGCCGTCGCGCAGGCCTACGACGGCTCGCCCCGGCTGCGCACCGAGCAGTTCAAGCTCGCGCCGGTGCCCGACCGGCGGCAGTGCCGACGGCGACGTCGTCGTTCGCCCGGTCCGGCCAGGAGGCGCCCAACTCCGGCGCCACCCTGCTGGAGCAGGCCGAGGCGCTCGGGCTCAGCCCGGAGTTCGGCTGCCGGATGGGCATCTGCTTCTCCTGCACCTCCCGCAAGACCGAGGGCACGGTCCGCAACGTGCGCACCGGTGCCACGTCCTCGCTCCCCGACGAGGACATCCAGATCTGTGTCTCCCGGCCCGAGGGCGACTGTGTGATCGAGCTCTGATCAGGGCCGGGAGCACAGATCTGGATTCCCGCCGACCCGGCGGAACCGCACCGGAGGAGCGAAGCGGGGGAGGGCGTATTGCGCCGTGTCGGCGCCCACGAACCGAACGGAAGGAACGTCATGAAGACCACCGAAGACCGCTTGACCACTCACACCGTCACGCTCACCCCCGAGCAGCTCGACCGGTTCGGCGAGGAGTTCGACGCGCTGCGCCGGCGCATCCTCGACGACCTCGGCGAGGAGGACGCGACGTACATCCGCGACGTCGTCAAGGCGCAGCGCGCCTTCGAGATCGCCGGCCGCGCGCTCTTCTACGTGCCGCCCGCCTGGCCGCTCGCCGTCGCCGCTCTCAGCGTGTCGAAGATCCTCGACAACATGGAGATCGGCCACAACGTCATGCACGGCCAGTACGACTGGATGGGCGACCCCGACCTCAGCTCGCGCATGTTCGAGTGGGACAACGTGTGCCCCTCCGACCAGTGGAAGTACAGCCACAACTACATCCACCACACCTTCACCAACATCCTCGGCAAGGACCGCGACATCGGCTACGGGATCCTCCGCATGGACGAGGACCAGAAGTGGCACCCCTACTACCTGGGCAACCCGGTCTACGCGTTCCTGCTGATGGTGTTCTTCGAGTGGGGCGTGGCGATGCACGACCTCGAGGTCGAGAACATCGTCAACGGGCACCCGCAAGCTCGAGGAGAACCAAGGCCCTCCACGCCGGCATCATGGCGCAAGGTCCGGCGCCAGGCGCTCAAGGACTACGTGCTCTTCCCGGCGCTCACCGGCCCGCTGTTCCCGATGACCCTCGCGGGCAACGTCGTGGCCAACCTGGTGCGCAACGTCTGGGCGTTCAACATCATCTTCTGCGGCCACTTCCCGGCCGGCGTCGAGACGTTCACCCAGGAGGAGTGCGAGGACGAGTCCCGCGGCCACTGGTACTACCGCCAGATCCTCGGCTCGGCCAACATCACCGGCGGCCCGCTGTTCCACCTGCTGAGCGGCAACCTGTCGCACCAGATCGAGCACCACCTGTTCCCCGACCTGCCGGCGCGCCGCTACCCGCAGATCGCGGGCGAGGTGCGCGAGATCTGCGAGCGCTACGGGCTGCCCTACAACACCGGTCGGCTCGGCAAGCAGCGTCGGCAGCGTCGCCCGCAAGATCTGCCGGCTCGCGCTCCCGGACCGCTCGCCGAGCACCCCCGACCCGGCCGGCGTACCGAGACGTCGTTGGCCGCGTGAGCCGGCAGCGACGCACACTGGTGCCATGAGCGAGCGCCCCTCCGACCCCGCAGGCCCGGACCGGTTCAGCCGCGCCGAGATCGGCAAGGACGCCGTGCAGTCGACGGCCGAGGCCGCCGCCCGCACCGTCGGCGAGGTCGCCACGATCATCACCGGCGCGGTCAAGGACGTCGCCGGCGCCGTCGGCGGCTTCGCCACCGAGGTCTTCGAGATCCGCGAGACCGCCCGCAAGGCCTCCGAGGACCACGACGACTGACACTCCCGATCGCCAGCTGCTCGAGGTCGGCGCCTCAGCCGAAGCTCATCCGGAACGCCGCCATCCGGAACGAGGCGAGCTGGCGCGCCGGGCGCAGGAAGGCGAGCGGGCCGTCGGCGTCGAAGTCCCACCGGGCACGGGCCGGGAGCGACCTTCGACGAGCCGCGCAGGACCGCGGACTTCTCGCCACCGCCCTCGGGCAGCTCCGGCTGCCAGGTGCTGCCCTTGAACGGCAGCCGCGGCGCAGCGCGCGACACGTCGCGGAACGTCGCCGACGCCACCGGGCGACGCGCGATCGAGGCCGACCACTCGGTGGTGCTGAGCGGGCCGCGGTGCTCGGTCTCGAAGGTGAAGTCCGCCAGCCCCTTGGGGATCGCCCACAGCTCGCGGCCACCGGCCACCGAGGCGGGGGAGTCGACCCAGATGTCGGTGATGCTCACCCGGCGGCCCCTGCTGCCCGCCGGCGCCGCGACCGGCCGGGCCACGAGCAGCTCGGAGTAGGTGAGCGGGCTGCCCTCGGCGTAGGAGACGAATGCGGCGCCGTAGACGCCGGCCGGCCGGACGCCGTCCAGGGCGTCCGGGGAGCCGGTGCCGTCCTCGCCCAGCTTGAAGAGCGTCAGCCACAGCGACCCGACCATCGCCCATGGTGCGTCGGGGTAGGCGACCTTCTCGTACGGGAGCGGGGCGGTCATGCGGGCGAGGCTACTCGGAGCCGGGGGCGACCCCGGTGGAGCCCGTTCAGTCCTCGGGGTCGTCGAGCCGCGCCAGCCAGGTGGCCAGCCGCTCGACCGGCGCTCTCGAACTCCGGGATGGGTGTCGGTGAAGGCCTGCAGCTGCTCGGCGACCCAGGCCAGGGTGACCTCCTCGTCGCCGCGCCGCGTGACCAGCTCCTCGATGCCCCGGTCGGTGAAGTACATGCCATCCTCGCAGCGTCGCGCGGCGCCTCAGGCGAAGGCCGCCGCCACGAGCTCCTTCTGCTCGGAGATGTGGCGCTTCGCGGTGCCGACCGAGGGGGAGGAGGAGGCCTCGCGGGTGATCGGCTCGACGGTGGCGTCGACCTCCGACCACACGTTCAGCGCGTAGTGCGGCCACGGGCCCATGTTGCGCGGCTCGTCCTGCACCCAGCGGACCCTCTTGAGCTTCGGGTAGCGGGCGATCTCGGCCTTGATCTCGTCGACCGGACGCGGGTAGAGCTGCTCGACCCGGGCGATCGCGAACCGGTCGCCGTCCTCGCGCTTGGCACGCTCGACCATGAGGTCCCAGGTGACCCGGCCCGAGCAGATCAGCAGGGTGTCGACCTGGTCCTGGTCGGCCTCGACGTCGCCGATGAACGGGCGGAACGTGCCGTCGGTGAAGTCGCCGGGCTGGGAGGCGGCCTCCTTGCGCCGCAGCATCGACTTCGGCGTGAAGACGATGAGCGGGCGGTGGGCCTCGCCCAGCGAGTGCTTGCGCAGCAGGTGGAAGTACGACGCCGGCGTGGATGGCTGCGCCACCACGAACGCGTCGTCGGCGGCCATGGTGAGGAACCGCTCGATCCGCGCCGAGGAGTGGTCGGGACCCTGGCCCTCGTAGCCGTGGGGGAGCAGCAGGACGACGCCGGACTGCTGGCGCCACTTGGTCTCGCCGGCGGTGATGAACTCGTCGATGACGATCTGGGCGCCGTTGACGAAGTCGCCGAACTGGGCCTCCCACACCGTGAGCGCCTCGGGCCGCGCCACCGAGTAGCCGTACTCGAACCCGAGCGCGGCGTACTCCGAGAGCAGCGAGTCGTAGACGTAGAACTTCGCCTGGTCCTCGGTGAGCGCCGAGAGCGGCGTCCACTCGTCGGCGTTGTGCCGGTCGATGATGGTGGCGAAGCGCGACACGAACGTGCCGCGCCGCGAGTCCTGGCCGGCCAGCCGCACCGGGCGGCCGTCCATGAGCAGCGAGCCGAGCGCGAGGACCTCGCCGGTGCCCCAGTCGATGGGGCCGTCGGTGATCGCGGCGGCCCGGCGCTGCAGCTGCGGCATCACCTTCGGGTGCACCGTGAAGCCCTCGGGCGGGGTGACGTAGGCGTCGGCGATCCGCTTCAGCGTCTCCCGCGGGATCGCGGTCCGGGTCTCGCTGACCGGCTTGTCGGGGTAGTCGGGCACCGTCGTCCACTCCGACGGGTGCGTCGAGGCGTCCTTGACCTCGGTGAAGACCCGCTCCAGCTGCTGCTGGTAGTCGGACAGCACCTGCTCGGCCTCCTCGATCGTGATGTCGCCACGACCGATGAGCGACTCGGTGTAGAGCTTGCGCACCGAACGCTTCTGCTCGATGAGGTCGTACATGAGCGGCTGGGTGAACGACGGGTCGTCGCCCTCGTTGTGGCCGCGCCGGCGGTAGCAGACCAGGTCGATGACGACGTCCTTGTTGAACGCCTGGCGGTACTCGAAGGCCAGCCGCGCCACCCGGATGCACGCCTCGGGGTCGTCGCCGTTGACGTGGAAGATCGGCGCCTGCACCATCCGCGCGACGTCGGTGCAGTAGAGCGAGGAGCGCGACGAGCCGGGCGAGGTGGTGAACCCGACCTGGTTGTTGACGACGACGTGGATCGTGCCGCCGGTGCGGTAGCCGCGCAGCTGGGAGAGGTTGAGGGTCTCCGCGACGACGCCCTGACCGGCGAACGCGGCGTCGCCGTGGATGAGCAGGGGCAGCACGGGGTACTCGATGCCGCGGTCCAGCACGTCCTGCTTGGCGCGGACGATGCCCTCGAGCACCGGGTCGACCGCCTCGAGGTGCGAGGGGTTCGCCGCGAGCGAGACCTTGATGGTGTCGCCCTTCTCGGACTCGAACTCACCCTCGGCGCCCAGGTGGTACTTCACGTCGCCCGAGCCCTGCACGGTGCGCGGGTCGATGTTGCCCTCGAACTCCCGGAAGATCTGGGAGTACTTCTTGCCGACGATGTTGGCGAGCACGTTGAGCCGGCCGCGGTGGGCCATGCCGATCGTGACCTCGTCGAGGCCCATCTCGGCGGCGGCCTCGCAGATCTCGTCGAGCACCGGCACGGTGGTCTCGCCGCCCTCGAGGCTGAACCGCTTCTGGCCGACGAACTTGGTCTGCAGGAACGTCTCGAACGCCTCGGCCTGGTTGAGCTTCAGCAGGATCCGCAGCTGCTCCTCGCGGGGCGGCTTGGAGTGCGGCTGCTCGACGCGCTGCTGGATCCAGCGGCGCTGCTCGGGGTCCATGATGTGCATGTACTCGATGCCGGTGGTGCGGCAGTACGAGTCGCGCAGGATCCCGAGGATCGAGCGCAGCTTCATGAACCGGCGGCCCTCGCCGCCGAACGAGCCGGTCGCGAACTCGCGGTCGAGGTCCCACAGCGTGAGGCCGTGCGACTCCACCTCGAGGTCGGGGTGGCTGCGCTGGCGGTACTCCAGCGGGTCGGTGTCGGCCATCATGTGGCCGCGCACCCGGTAGGCGTGGATGAGCTCGAGGATCCGGGCCTGCTTGCTGATCTCGTCGTCGTGGGACGTCGCGATGTCGGCGGCCCAGCGGATCGGCTCGTAGGGGATGCGCAGCGAGCGGAAGATCTCGTCGTAGAAGCCGTCCTCGCCCAGCAGCAGGTGGTGGATGCGCTTGAGGAACTCACCGGACTGCGCGCCCTGGATGACGCGGTGGTCGTAGGTGGACGTGAGCGTCATGACCTTGGAGATCGCGTTGCGGGCGATCGCCTCCTCCGAGGCGCCCTGCCACTCCGCCGGGTACTCCATGGCGCCGACGCCGAGGATCGCGCCCTGGCCCTTCATCAGCCGCGGCACCGAGTGCACGGTGCCGATGCCGCCGGGGTTGGTGAGCGAGATCGTGGTGCCCTGGAAGTCCTCGATCTTCAGCTTGTTGTCGCGAGCCTTGCGGACGATGTCCTCGTAGGCGGTCCAGAAGCCGGCGAAGTCCATGTTCTCGGCGGCCTTGATCGACGGCACGAGCAGCTGCCGGGTGCCGTCGGGCTTCGGGACGTCGATCGCCAGGCCCAGGTTGATGTGGGCCGGGGTGACGAGGTTCGGCTTGCCGTCGACGACGTCGAAGCCGACGTTCATCTCCGGCATCGCCCGCAGTGCCTTCACCAGCGCGTAGCCGATGAGGTGGGTGAAGGAGACCTTGCCGCCGCGGGCGCGGGCGAGGTGGTTGTTGATGACCGTGCGGTTGTCCCACAGCAGCTTGACCGGCACCGACCGCACCGACGTGGCCGTGGGCACCGTCAGCGAGGCGTCCATGTTCACGACCGTGCGGGCCGGCGCGCCGCGCAGCACCGTGTAGGTCGGCTCGTCGGTGGCCGCCGCCGGCTCCGCCGGGGCCGAGTCCTTGGGGGTGGGGTTCTTGGTGGCCTTGGCCGGCTCCGCCGCCGCCGACTCCGGCCGCGGCACCGCCCGCGGGGTCGCCTTGGACTCCGACTTCTGGCTCCGACTTCTGCTCGGACTTCTGCTCGGACTTCGGCTCGGACTTCTGCTCGGACTTCTGCTCGGACTTCTGCTCGGACTTCGGCTCGGCTTCGCTCGGCGGCTCCGACTTCGCTCGGCTTCTCGACGGCTCGTCCCGAGCCGTTCGAGGCGCCACCGTTCTCGAAGTAGCGCTTCCACGCCGGGTCGACGCTCGACGGGTCGGCGTCGTACTGCTCGCGCATCGCCTCGACGAGCCATTCGTTGGCGCCGAAGTCGCTCCCGTCAGGTTCGGTGTGGGTGCTGGTGGAGCTGGTGGAGCCTGACGACTGCGGCACGGCTGGGTTCGCCTCTTCCGATGTGCGTGCGGTGGGTGGGGAACGCGGCGTTCGGGATCGCTCCCGACTCGGGGTCCCAGGCTAGACCCACCGGCAACCCGATGTGCGCCCCGCGGTGTGGTGTCCGGCACCCTGGTGGTCATGCCTCGACGCCTGCCTGCCCGGCCCGGGCGTCGGACCCGCCTGCGCGGGGGTGCCGCGGCGCTCGCCGTCGCCGTCCTCGTGGCGCTGTCCGGCTGCTCCGGCGACGACGACGAGAAGCCCACCGGCGATGCGACGAGTCCCGACGCCGCGGCCGCGCCGGGGGTCAGGACCGAGGCCAGGCCCGGCGCCGTGGTCGGCCGGCTGCCCGCGCCCGCTCGCACCCGGGTCGCCGACCAGGTGGCCGAGGTGATCGACGCCTGGTGGGACAAGGGCTACGTGGCCGGTGAGTTCCCTCGCACCAGCTTCGCCGGCGCCTTCGCCGGCTTCACCCCGCGCGCCGCGGCCCGCGCCCGGGCCGACCAGAACCTGCTGAGCAACGCCGGGCTCGGCCGCCGGCTCACCGGCGTCGAGGCCGTCACCCGGCGGGTGCTGGTCGACGTGCTCAGCGTCCACGAGCGTCCCTACGCCGCCACCGCCCGCGTGACGCTGCTGATGAAGCTCGAGGGCAGGGGCCTCGACCGCCGGGACCGGATCTCCGGTCGGGTGCTGCTCACCCGCACCAAGAACGGCCGCTGGCGCGTCTTCGGCTACGACCTGCGACGGGAGATGATCCGGTGACCACCGCCACCCCCACCGCCACCGCCACCCGACGGCGCCCGTTCCGGCTGGTGCTGCTGGCCGGCGTGCTCTCGCTGCTGGCGCTCGTGGTGCCCAACAGCACCGTCGCCTCCACCGAGGTGGCCCTGGTGAAGATGGACGGCTCCAGCGTCTCGTTGGACTCCGAGACCATCTGGATCCTCGCCGTCGGCTCCGACGCCCGGCCGGGCCAGACCATGACCTCGACCCGCGCCGACGCGCTCCAGATGGTGGGCATCAACACCCGCACCGGGGCCGCGACGGCGATCGGCATCCCGCGCGACTCCTACGTCCCCATCCCGGGTCACGGCTCCGACCGGGTCAACGCCGCGATGTTCTACGGCGGTCCGAGGCTGCTCGGCGAGACCGTCGGCACCATGCTCCGGCTGCAGCCGGACTACGTGATGGTCACCCGGTTCCGGTTCTTCGAGCAGATGATCGACGAGATCGGCGGCATCTACGTCCACAACCCCCGCGCGTTCAGCGACCCCAACCTCAAGCCGCAGGGCTTCCAGCAGGGCAAGGTCCGGCTCGGCGGGGTGCTCGCGCTGTCGTTCTCGCGGATCCGCAAGAACCTCCCCGGCGGCGACTTCGACCGCTCGGCCAACCAGCAGCGCGTGCTGCGCGGCATCCAGTCCCGCGTCGCGGCCCGCGCCGACCGGCCCGGCTTCATCGAGCGCGGCGTGTTCTCGGTGATCCAGCACATGACCACCGACGTCTCGCCCGGCGAGCTGTTCCGGATCGCCCAGGCGGTCGCCCAGGTGAACCCGAGGAGGATCAGCGGGTGTGTCGTCCCGGGCGGCTTCGCCACCATCGGCGGGGCCAGCGTCGTCACGCCGAACCTCGACGCCGCCCGCCGCTACGCCCGCGACGCCCGCCGCGACGCGACCATCAAGCGCTGCTGACCTACCCGTTCCCGGCAGCGGGCACGCCGCCCCAGACGGCGCGCGCCCCCGAGTCCCCGACCCGGTACACCTGGACGGCGCACGCCAGCGCCGACACGACGGCCAGCGCCGCGACCACCCGGAGGACGGTCGACGACCCGACCGGCCGTTGCCGGGCGTGCCGCCACTCGAGCCAGACAAGCCCGGCCACGGCGAGAAGGAGGGGGAGGGCGAACCAGATCAGCTGGTCGCCGAGATCGGCGTGCCGCCCGGGGTCGCCGACCCGCTTCTCCAGGGCCTCACCGCTGGAGGTGGCGACCGGCACGAGGGCGGTCGCCACGGCGGCCACCGCGACGACGAGCGGGCCGTAGCGCACGCGCCACGAGGGGCGGAGTGCGATCGCCACGGTCCCGAGGACGGCCAGGGGGAGCAGCACCACCACCGCGTGGACGACGAGCGGGTGCCACGGGATGCCGTTCACGAGGTCGAACACGGGGGACTCCTGGGTGCGGTGGCGGGTGGCCTTCCGCGACTCTAGGCACCTTGACCTGCACTCGACCCGACCGAGCGGCCCCACCGGAAATCAACCAGCCCGAACCCACATCCACAGGGCGCCTCCGGCAGGATTCGAACCTGCGGCACCTGGTACCGGAAACCAGTGCTCTATCCCCTGAGCTACGGAGGCAATCGGCCCCTGCAGGGCCGGGCCAGACCCTACCGGCAGACCGCCGACTGAGCTCAACCGGCGGCCGTCGATACCCTGGCGGGGTGACTCCTGCCGATCTCTCCGTGGCCGTCGTCGGGGCCCTCCAGGCCCTGGTCGACGACGGCGCGCTCGCCCTGCCCGACGGCGTGCCGGACCGGGTCACGATCGAGCGTCCACGCCAGAAGGGTCATGGCGACTACGCCACCAACGTCTCGATGCAGCTGGCCAAGAAGGCGGGCACCAACCCCCGGGCGCTCGGCGAGCTGCTCGCGGAGCGGCTGCGGGCGACCGAGGGCGTCGCGGGCGTCGAGGTCGCCGGACCGGGCTTCCTCAACATCTCGGTCGACGCCGGCGCGCAGGGCCAGGTCGCCCTGCAGATCGCCGCCGCCGGGGAGCGGTACGGCGCGTCCGACGCGTTCGCGGGGGAGCGGATCAACCTCGAGTTCGTCGCGCCAACCCCACCGGACCCCTGCACCTCGGCGGCGTCCGCTGGGCCGCCGTCGGTGACGCGCTCGGCCGGGTGTTCACGATGGCCGGCGCCGAGGTCACCCGCGAGTACTACTTCAACGACCACGGCGCCCAGATCGACCGGTTCAGCGGCTCGCTGCTGGCCGCGGCGAAGGGCGAGCCGGTGCCCGAGGACGGCTACGGGGGCGACTACATCGGCGAGATCGCGCGCCAGGTGGTCGCCGCCCGTCCCGACGTCCTCGAGCTGCGGCGACGAGAAGGCCCAGGAGGTGTTCCGGGCCGAGGGGGTCGACCTGATGTTCACCGAGATCAAGCAGAGCCTGCGGCGACTTCGGCGTCGACTTCGACGTCTACTTCCACGAGGACGACCTGCACCGCAGCGGCGCCGTCGCCCGGGCCATCGAACGGCTCACCGCGCTCGGCAACACCTACGAGCAGGACGGCGCGCTGTGGCTCGCCACCGAGCAGTTCGGCGACGACAAGGACCGGGTGATCGTCAAGTCCGACGGCGAGGGCTCCTACTTCTCGGGCGACCTCGCCTACTACCTCGACAAGCGCGAGCGCGGGTTCGACCGCTGCTTCATCATGCTCGGCGCCGACCACCACGGCTACGTCGGCCGGATGATGGCGATGTGCGCGGCCTTCGGCGACACCCCGCACGAGAACCTCGAGATCCTCATCGGCCAGATGGTCAACCTCGTCCGGGACGGCGCCCCGGTGCGGATGTCGAAGCGGGCCGGCACCGTCGTCACCATCGACGACCTGGTCGAGGCGATCGGCGTCGACGCCAGCCGGTACGCGCTGGCGCGCTACCACTCCGACACCCCGATCGACATCGACCTCGACCTGTGGACCCGGGCCACCAGCGACAACCCGGTCTACTACGTGCAGTACGCGCACGCCCGCACCTGCCGGATGATGGCGAACGCCGCCGACCTCGGCATGGCGCCCCCCGACGGCGACGGGTTCGACCCGGCGCTGCTCTCCCACGAGCGCGACCGCGAGCTGCTGCGGGCGCTCGCCGACTTCCCGAAGGTGGTGGCCAGCGCGGCCGAGCTGCGCGAGCCGCACCGGGTCGCGCGCTACCTCGAGGACACGGCGTCGATCTTCAACAAGTGGTACGACACCGACGAGTGCCGGATGCTCCCGCGCGGCGACGAGCCGGTCGGTCCCGCCAACCTGGCCCGGCTGCTGCTGGTGGTCGCGGCCCGCACGGTGCTCGCCAACGGCCTCGGCCTGCTCGGCGTCTCGGCGCCCGAGCGCATGTGACCCGATGAGCACCACTCACGAGGCCGGCTGGGCCCACGCGTCCGGCGCGCTGCGCGGGCCGTCCTGGCTGCGCCCGCCGGCCGACCCGAACGCCCTGGTGCCGCTGCTGTGGAGCGGCACCGCCCGCAAGCTCGACGGCGACCTGGTGGTCGGCGGCGTCAGCCTGCCCGACCTCGCCGCCGAGGTGAACACGCCGGCCTACGTGCTCGACGAGGCCGACTTCCGGGCCCGTGCGGCGGCGTTCCGTGACGCGTTCGCCGGCTACGACGTCTACTACGCCGGCAAGGCGTTCCTGTGCACCAGCGTCGCGCGGTGGGTGGCCGAGGAGGGGCTGTGCCTCGACGTCTGCTCGCCCGGTGAGCTCACGGTCGCGCTGCGCGCCGGGCTTCGACCCGGCCCGGATCGGCTACCACGGCAACAACAAGACCGAGCCCGAGCTGCGGCGCGCGGTCGACGCCGGCGTCGGGCGGGTGATCGTCGACAGCGTCGCCGAGATCGAGCGGCTGGCGGCGCTCACCGCCGACGATCGCGGGACGCGTCGCCAGCGCGTCATGGTGCGGGTCAACCCCGGCGTCGAGGCGCACACCCACGAGTACATCGCCACCGCGCACGAGGACCAGAAGTTCGGCTTCGCCATGGCCACCGGCGAGGCGCTCGACGCCGTCCGCCGGGTGCTCGACGCGCCCGGGCTGGAGCTCCTCGGCCTGCACTCCCACATCGGCAGCCAGATCTTCGACGCCAGCGGCTTCGAGGTCGCGGCCCGGCGGGTGCTGGCCCTGCACGCGACCGTGCGCGACGAGCTCGGCGTCACCGCGCCCGAGCTCGACCTCGGCGGCGGCTTCGGCATCGCCTACACCACCCAGGACGACCCGTCGGAGCCCGCGCAGCTCGCCGCCGACATGACCGAGATCGTCGAGCACGAGTGCCGCGCGCTCGGCGTCGAGGTGCCGCGGCTCTCGATCGAGCCCGGCCGCGCGATCGTCGGACCGGCCATGTGCACGCTCTACACCGTCGGCACCGTCAAGCCGGTCACGCTCGACGGCGGCGCGGTGCGCACCTACGTGAGCGTCGACGGCGGCATGAGCGACAACATCCGCACCGCGCTCTACGACGCCGACTACTCGTGCACGCTCGCCGAGCCGCCACTCCGACGCGCCGCCCGTGCTGGCCCGCGTGGTCGGCAAGCACTGCGAGGCCGGCGACATCGTGGTGCGCGACGAGTTCCTGCCCGGCGACGTCCGGCCCGGCGACCTGGTCGCGGTGCCCGGGCACCGGCGCCTACTGCCGCTCGATGGCCTCGAACTACAACCACGCGTCTGAGACCGCCGGTGGTCGCGGTGCGCGACGGCGAGGCGCGTGTCATCCTGCGGCGCGAGACCGAGGACGACCTGTTGGCGACGGATGTGGGTGTGGGATGAGCGAGCCGCTGAAGGTGGCCGTGCTGGGTTGTGGGTCGGTGGGCTCGCAGGTGGTGCGGCTGCTCATCGAGCAGGCCGACGACCTCGCCGCCCGGTCGGCCGCCGCGTCGAGCTCGCCGGGGTCGCGGTCCGCCGGCTCGAGGCGACCCGTGAGGTCGAGGTGCCCGCGGGCCTGCTCACCACCGACGCCGCCGGCCTCGTGGCCCGCGACGACGTCGACCTCGTGGTCGAGGTGATCGGCGGCATCGAGCCCGCTCGCTCGCTGATCCTCGCCGCGCTCGAGCAACGGCGCCAGCGTCGTCACCGCCAACAAGGCGCTGCTGGCCGAGGACGGCCCGACGCTCTTCGAGGCCGCCGAGAAGGCCGACCGCGACCTCTACTACGAGGCCGCCGTCGCCGGCGCCATCCCGATCCTGCGGCCGCTGCGCGAGTCGCTGGCCGGCGACCGGGTCACCCGGGTGCTCGGCATCGTCAACGGCACCACCAACTTCATCCTCGACAAGATGGACACCCAGGGCAGCGGCTTCGCCGAGGCGCTGGAGGAGGCCCAGGAGCTCGGCTACGCCGAGGCCGACCCCACCGCCGACGTCGAGGGCTTCGACGCCGCCGCCAAGGCCGCGATCCTGGCCAGCCTGGCCTTCCACACCCGGGTCACCGCCGCCGACGTGCACCGCGAGGGCATCTCCGAGGTCACCGCCGCCGACGTCGCCTCGGCCCGCGAGATGGGCAGCGTGGTGAAGCTGCTGGCGATCGCCGAGCTCGGCGCCGACGCCGACGACGCCTCCGCGGTCAGCGTGCGCGTGCACCCGGCGATGATCCCGCGGTCGCACCCGCTCGCCAGCGTGCGCGAGGCGTACAACGCGGTGTTCGTCGAGTCCGACGCCGCCGGCCAGCTGATGTTCTACGGCCCCGGGGCCGGCGGCGCCCCGACGGCGAGCGCGGTGCTCGGCGACCTCGTCACGGTCGCCCGCCACCACGTCACCGGCACCCGCGGCGCGGGGGAGTCGGCCTACGCCGACCACCCGGTGCTGCCGATGGGCGAGGCCCGCACCCGCTACCACGTGGCGCTCGACGTCGACGACCGCGCGGGCGTGCTCGCGGCCGTCGCGCTGGCCTTCGCCGAGCACGACGTGTCGATCCAGACCGTGCGCCAGGAGGGCCGCGACGACGACGCCCAGCTCGTCGTCGTCTCCCACGAGGCCACCGACGCGGCGCTCAGCGCCACCGTGGAGACGCTGCGAGGCATGGACATCGTCCGTGAGGTCACCTCGGTGATGCGGGTGGAAGGCGTGGTCGAGTGAGCGCCCACCGGTGCCCGCACCCACGTGCACCAGTGGCGCGGCGTCATCGAGGAGTACCGCGACCTGCTCGAGATCCCCGACGGCCTCCCCGCGGTCACGCTGGGGGAGGGCGGCACCCCGCTGGTGCGCTCCGAGTGGCTCTCGGCGCTCACCGGCGCCGAGGTGTGGCTCAAGGTCGAGGGCGACAACCCGACCGCCTCGTTCAAGGACCGCGGCATGACGGCGGCCATCTCGGTGGCGAAGGCCGAGGGCGCCGAGGCGGTGGTGTGCGCCTCGACGGGCAACACGTCGGCGTCGATGGCGGCCTACGCGGCCAAGGCCGGGCTCAAGCCGCTCGTGCTGGTGCCGGAGGGCAAGATCGCCGCCGGCAAGATGGCGCAGGCGGTGGTGCACGGCGCGCAGATCATCATGGTGCGCGGCAACTTCGACCACTGCCTGCGGATCGCGCGCGAGCTCGCCTGGCACTACCCGGTCGCGCTGGTGAACTCGGTCAACCCGGTGCGGCTGGAGGGCCAGAAGACGGCGTCCTTCGAGATCGTCGACCGGCTCGGCGACGCCCCCGACCACCACCTGCTGCCCGGTCGGCAACGCCGGCAACATCTCGGCCTACTGGCGCGGCTACCAGCAGTACTTCGACCTCGGCCTGGCCACCAAGCGACCGCGGATGCGCGGCTTCCAGGCCGCGGGCGCCGCGCCGCTGGTCACCGGCGAGCCGTTCCCCGACCCCGAGACCCGGGCCACCGCGATCCGGGTCGGCAACCCCGCCTCGTGGAAGCTCGCGGAGGCGGCGGCCGAGGAGTCCGGCGGCGGGTTCGCCGCCGTCACCGACGAGCAGATCCTCGCCGCCCAGCGCGAGCTCGCCGCCACGCGAGGGCGTGTTCGTCGAGCCCGCCTCCGCCGCCGGCGTCGCGGGCTGCTGCAGGCGGTGGCCGGCGGGCGAGTCGTTCGCCGGCACCACCGTGGCGATCACCGTCACCGGCCACGGCCTCAAGGACACCGCCACGGCCCTCGACGGCGTCGGCCCGATGGTCGACGTCGTGGTCGACGCCGACGTCGAGGCGGCCGCCGCGGCCGCCGGGCTCGCGTGAGCTGACGATGCCGTTCGTCGCCGGCCCGGTGCGGGTCACCGTGCCGGCCACCTCGGCCAACCTCGGCCCCGGCTACGACACGCTCGGCCTCGCCCTCGACCTGCGCGACGAGCTCGAGGCCGAGCTGCGGCCCGAGGGCCTCGTGGTCGAGGTCGAGGGCGCCGGTGCCGACTCGGTGCCGCGCGACGAGGCGCACCTCGTCGTCCGGTCGCTGCGCGCCGGCCTCGACGCGCTCGGCGAGACCGCGCCCGGGCTGCGGCTGCACTGCCGCAACGTCGTGCCGCACGCCCGCGGGCTCGGATCGTCGTCCGCGGCGATCGTCGGCGGGCTCGCGCTGGCCCGGGCGCTGGTGGAGGACGGCGCCGAGCGGCTCGACGACGACGCGCTCTTCGCGATCGCGGCCCGGCTCGAGGGCCACCCCGACAACGTCGCTCCGGCGGTGTTCGGCGGCTTCGTGGTCTCCGGCCGCGACGACGACGGCAGGTTCTGGGCGGTGCCGTGCGGCGGTCGCCGCCGCCGGTCGCAGCCGTGGTGCTCGTGCCGCCGGACGGCGTCGAGACCGCGGTGGCGCGCGGGCTGCTCCCGGAGTCGGTCCCGCACGCCGACGCCGCCGCCAACAGCGGGCGCAGCCGCGCTGCTCGTGACCGCCCTGGCCGACCGCCCCGACCAGCTGCTGCGGGCCACCCGACGACCTGCTGCACCAGCACTACCGCCGCCCCGCGATGCCCGCCACGCTCGACCTGGTGGAGGCGCTGCGGGCCGACGGCGTGCCGGCCGTCGTGTCCGGCGCCGGCCCGACCGTGCTGGCGTTCACCGACGCCGCCGGGACGGCCGCCGGCGTCGACGTCGCCGCCCGCTGCCCGGCCGGCTGGACCGTCCACCACCTCGCCGTCGACACGGCCGGGATCCGCGCCGGGTGACCGTCCGCGGCTGCTAGAGTCGGCGGCGCGCCGGGTGACCCGGCGTGGACCGCGGGATCTCCGCGTGCACCCCATCCCCTCGGCGTGGATGGCAACCGCCTCCGCAACACGTCCGCCGAGCGGCGACGTCTCAAGGACCCACGTTGACGGAAACCACCGAGTCCGCACCCATGCGCGCCTCGAGTACGGCGAAGAAGCGGGCGGCGGGCTGAGCACCATGCTGCTGGCCGACCTCAAGCAGATGGCCGGCGGCCTCGGCATCGCCGGCGCCGGCGGCATGAAGAAGGCCCAGCTGGTCGAGGCCATCAAGGCCGCCCAGTCGGGTGGCTCGTCGAGGCCAGGCCGGCCGGTCCGGCCAGGCCGGCCAGTCCGGCGCCGGCCAGTCCGGGCAGTCAGGACCGTCCGGGCAGGCGGACGAGCAGACCGCAGGGCAGGCAGACGCCAGCAGGAGAAGCAGCCCCAGCAGGACAAGCCGGAGCAGCCAGCCGGACAAGCAGGACAAGCAGGACAAGCCGGACAGGCAGCCCCAGGACAAGCAGGGCCAGCAGGAGAAGCAGCCCCAGCAGGACAAGCAGCCCCAGCAGGACAAGCAGCCCCAGGACAAGCAAGGTGGCCAGCAGGACGGCGACGGCCAGGACGGCGAGGGCGGCCGGCGCAACCGGCGCCGCCGCGGCCGTGACCGCAACCGGACCCGCCGGCCAGGGTGGGCAGAGCGCCCCGGGCGGCGCGGGCCAGGCGGCAACCAGGGTGGCGGTCAGGGGAGCCAGGGCAGCCAGGGCGGCCAGGGCGGGCAGGGCGGCGGACGCAACGAGCCCGACACCTCGATCATGGAGGACGACGTCCTGGTGCCGGCGGCCGGCATCCTCGACGTCCTCGACAACTACGCGTTCGTGCGCACCAGCGGCTACCTCGCCGGTCCCGACGACGTCTACCTGTCGCTGTCGATGGTGCGGAAGTACGGCCTGCGCCGCGGCGACGCGCTCGTCGGCCAGGTGCGGCAGCCCCGCGAGGGCGAGCGCCGCGAGAAGTTCAACCCGATGGTGCGCATCGACAGCGTCAACGGGGCCGACCCCGACGCGTCCCGCACCCGCGCCGAGTTCGAGAAGCTCACCCCGTTGCACCCGGCCGACCGGCTGCGCCTCGAGACCGAGCCCGACCAGCTGCTCGGCCGGATGATCGACCTGGTGGCGCCGGTGGGCAAGGGGCAGCGGGCGCTGCTGGTGTCGCCGGCCGGCGCCGGCAAGACCACGATGCTGCACGCGGTGGCGCGCGCCGTCACGCGCAACAACCCCGAGTGCCACCTGATGGTGGTGCTGGTCGACGAGCGGCCCGAGGAGGTCACCGACTTCGAGCGCTCGGTGAAGGGCGAGGTCGTCGCCTCGACCTTCGACCGCGCGCCGGCCGACCACGCCACCGCTGCCGAGCTCGCCATCGAGCGCGCCAAGCGGCTGGTCGAGCTCGGCCACGACGTCGTCGTGCTCCTCGACGGCATCACCCGGCTGGCCCGGGCCTACAACCTGGCCTCCACCAGCTCCGGTCGCACGCTGGCCGGCGCCGTCGACCCGGCGGCGCTCTACCCGACCAAGCGGTTCCTCGGCGCGGCCCGCAACATCGAGAACGGCGGGTCGCTCACGATCCTGGCCACCGCGGCCGTCGACACCGGCTCGGAGACCGACGCGACGATCTTCGAGGAGCTCCAGGGCACCGGCAACGCCGAGCTGCGGCTGAGCGGCGAGCTCGCCGAGCGGCAGCTGTTCCCGGCCGTCGACCTGGTGGCCTCGGGCACCCGCCACGACGAGCACCTGCTCGGCGAGGGCGAGCGTGACCTGGTCCGCAGGCTGCGACGCACCCTGGCGTCCGACGTCGGTGTGGTGGAGGCTCACGAGCGGCTGCTCGCGCGGCTGCGACGCAGTGGCACCAACGTCGAGCTGCTGACCCAGCTCCAGAGAGAGGGTTGAGAATGGCGCGGATCGTGGTGGCCGACGACGACGTGGACATCCGCGAGCTCGTCGAGTTCAAGCTCACGACCATGGGCCACGAGGTCGTCGCCGTCGGCGACGGCGCGGCGGCGATCGAGGCCTGCCGGGCCAGCAAGCCCGACCTGGCGGTCCTCGACGTGATGATGCCGGGCATGTCCGGCCTCGAGGCGATCCGGGCGATCCGCGCCGACGCCGACCTGCTCGACATCCCGGTCATCCTGCTCACCGCGCGCGCCCAGGAGACCGACGTCGAGACCGGCTTCGACTCCGGCGCCGACGACTACGTCACCAAGCCCTTCAGCCCGCGCGAGCTGGGCTCGCGGGTCGAGGCCCTCCTCGGCCTGCACGGGACCTGAGCCTCCGACCTGGCCGAACGCCGGTCGCGGGGCCGCTCCCGCGGCGTAGGCTCCTGCCGACGCACTCGGCGTCAGGGGGTGCCGAGCCGGTTCGCGTCGTGCCTGGGGGGGTGACGCGACGATGCCGCCGCTGCGAGCGACCCCGGGAAGCCGGTCTCCCGCCTCGTCGCGCCCGTCGTGTGGCGCATCGGCGCCCTCGTGGTGCTGATGGCCGCGATCTGCGTCGTCGGGCATCGTGTTCGCCACCGACGCCGTCGAGAGCCTGACCCACGAGGTCGACCCCGTCGACCGCGCCCACGACGCGTACGTGGACGACGTCGAGCGGCTCGGCGTCATCGTCACCACCTTCCCGGCCGCGACGACCCGCAGCTGCGCGACGCCTACGCCGACGCGCGCCAGGACTACGAGGCCTCGGCCGCGCGGCTGCGCGACGCCGCCGCCGGGGTCTCGCGGGCGTCGAGGACCCGGTCGCGCGCCGAGCTGCAGGCGGTGGACCGCTGGGTCGAGGAGTACTCCGACCCCGTGATGTCCGGCCCCGGCGGCGCGGAGGGCGTGCCGCCGGAGACGGTGGCGCAGGGCCAGGCGCTGCTCGTCCCCGGTCGCCGCCGCCCACGAGGCCGCCGGGCGACGCCGTCGCCGACGCCGCGCGGCAGGCGGCCGACGCGGCGATCCTCCGGTTCCGGCTCACCGTCGCGGCCGCCGTCGTGCTCGCTGGTGGCGTCGTCGTGGATCCTCATCGGCCGCGCCCGCGCCCGGCTGCTCCAGGAGCTCTCCGAGCCGCTGCTGGCGCTGGAGCGGGTGGTGCACCGGATGGCGAAGAACGACCCCGAGGGCCGCGCCGACACCCGGCACGGGCCCAAGGAGGTGCGCGCGGTCGCCCGCGCCCTCAACGACTTCGCCGACGCGCAGGCCCGGGCCCGCGCGGTCGAGGTCCGGATCCAGGACGAGCTGCACGTGCTCGACAGCGCCAAGGACGACTTCGTCACCAACGTCTCCCACGAGCTGCGCACGCCGCTCACCACGATCAGCGGCTACCTCGAGCTGGTCACCGAGGAGTTCGCGGGCGGCCTCGAGCCGCGCCACGAGCGGATGCTCGACGCCACCCGGCGCAACGTGGTGCGGCTGAGCGCGCTCATCGACGACCTGCTCGCGCTGTCGTCGGCCGAGAACCGTCCCGACCGAGCTCGCCCCGTCCGACATCAACGCGATCGTGGCCGACGTCGTCGCCGACGTCCGGATGTCGGCCGCGCGCCGCGGCGTCACCGTCGACATGGCCACCTCCGACGAGCCGGTGCTCGTCGTCTGCGACCGCCCGATGCTCTACCGCGCCTTCCTCAACGTGCTCAGCAACGCGGTGAAGTTCAGCCACGACGACGGCGTCGTCGAGGTCGGGGTGCGCCGGGTCGTCGATCGCGTCGAGATCGCGGTGCGCGACCACGGCATCGGCATCCCGAGCGACGATCTCGACCGGCTCGGCACCCGCTTCTTCCGCGCCGCCAACGCGACCAGCAACGAGATCGCCGGCACCGGGCTGGGCCTGCGGATCGTGCAGACCATCGTCGACAAGCACGCCGGTGACGTCGTGATCGAGTCGGCCGAGGGCGAGGGCACCACGGTGTTCGTGCGGCTTCCGCGTCAGCCGCCGCGGGGCGACATCGACCTCGACCTCGACCTCGAGCCCGAGGACCGACGCCGAGGACCGAAGCGAGGCCGGGTGAGACTCCGCCGCGCGACCTGGAGGCGCGTCCGGAGGCCTCGACGACCGTAGCGGAATTAGCACGGCTCGCGGCCCGCGTTCCCTATCATCGACAGCCGGTTCCGGTTCACGTCGCGCGTCCGCGCTGACGACCCGGAGCAGACGGAGAGGACACCACTGTCATGAAGAAGGACATCCACCCCGACTACGTCGAGACCCAGGTCACCTGCACCTGCGGCGCGGAGTTCACGACCCGCAGCACCGCCGGGGCGGCTCGATCCGCGCCGACGTGTGCTCGCAGTGCCACCCGTTCTACACGGGCAAGCAGAAGATCCTCGACACCGGTGGCCGCGTCGCCCGCTTCGAGAAGCGCTACGCGAAGAAGACCGCCGCGCCACCGAGACCGCCGACGCCGCCGAGCCGCCGACACCAAGTAGCTCCCACTCACGGCACCGGTCCGCACGTGGGACCGGCGCCGTCGTGTGTCCGCAGTACGCCGGAGTCTCGCCCCAGCCGGGAGGTGTCGTGTTCGAGGCCGTGGAGGGCCTGGTCGCGGAGCACCGCGACCTCGAGGGCCGGCTCGGCGCGCCCGAGACCCACGCCGACGCCCGGCTGGCCAAGCGGCTGAACCAGCGCTACGCCGAGCTCAGCTCGATCCTCGGCGCCTACCGCGACTGGCTGTCGCTGGGCGAGGACCTCGTCGCCGCGCGCGAGCTCGCCGCCGAGGACCCGACGTTCGCCACCGAGGTCGACGCGATCGCCGCCCGGCTCCCGGAGGCCGAGGAGCGGCTGCGGCGGCTGCTGGTGCCGCGCGACCCGACCGACGACAAGGACGCCCTGCTCGAGGTGAAGTCGGGGGAGGGCGGCGAGGAGTCGGCGCTGTTCGCCGGCGACCTGCTGCGCATGTACACCCGCTTCGCCGAGCAGAAGGGCTGGGCGGTCGAGATCCTCGACGCCACCGAGTCCGACCTCGGCGGCTACAAGTCGGTCACGGTCGCGGTGAAGGCCAAGGGCGCCACCGAGCCGGGCCAGGCGCCGTACGGCCTGCTCAAGTTCGAGGGCGGCGTGCACCGCGTGCAGCGGGTGCCGGTCACCGAGTCGCAGGGCCGCGTGCACACCAGCGCCGCCGGCGTCCTGGTGCTGCCCGAGGCCGAGCAGGTCGACGTCACGGTCGACGACAACGACCTGCGCATCGACGTCTTCCGCAGCAGCGGCCCCGGCGGGCAGAGCGTCAACACCACCGACTCCGCCGTCCGCATCACCCACGTGCCGACCGGCATCGTCGTGAGCTGCCAGAACGAGAAGAGCCAGCTGCAGAACAAGGAGCAGGCGCTGCGCATCCTGCGGGCCCGGCTGCTGGCGGCGGCGCAGGAGGAGGCGGACGCCGCGGCCAGGGAGGCGCGGCGCAGCCAGGTGCGCACCGTCGACCGCTCCGAGCGGATCCGCACCTACAACTTCGCGGAGAACCGGATCTCCGACCACCGCACCGGCTACAAGGCGCACAACCTCGACCAGGTGCTCGACGGCGACCTCGGGCCGGTGCTCGACGTCGGCGTCGAGCTCGACCTCGAGGCGCGGCTCGCCGCGCTCGAGGCATGAACACCCCGCGAGGCACGTGCCTCGCGTGACTGCGCCGCCGCGCCGGCTGGCCGACGCCGGGGTGGCCAGCCCCGAGCACGACGCCGCCGCGCTGCTCGCGCACGTGCTCGGCACCACCCGCAGCCGGCTCCCGCTGGTCGACGAGGTGCCGCGACGACGCCGCGGCGGCGTTCGAGGCGCTGCTGGTCCGCCGGGCCGCCCGCGAGCCGCTGCAGCACCTCACCGGCACGACCTCGTTCCGCCACGTCGACCTCGCCGTCGGGCCGGGGGTCTTCGTGCCGCGCCCCGAGACCGAGCTGCTCGCCGGCTGGGCGGTCGAGCAGGCCGCGCCGCTGGCCGCACCGCTCGTGGTCGACCTCGCCACCGGCTCCGGCGCCATCGCCAAGGCCGTCGCCGACGAGGTGCCGCACGCCCGGGTGGTGGCGGTCGAGCTCGACCCGGACGCCCTCGTCTGGGCCGCTCGCAACCTCGCCGGCACCGGCGTCGAGCTGCACGAGGGGTCGCTCGCCGACGCCCTGCCCGAGCCTCGACGGCACCGTCGACGTCGTCGTCTCCAACCCGCCCTACGTGCCGCTGGAGGCCTGGGAGTCGGTGGCGCCCGAGGCCCGCGACCACGACCCGCACCTGGCCCTGTTCTCCGGCGCCGACGGCCTCGACGCGATCCGCGCCCTCGAGGTCCGCGCCGCCCGGCTGCTGCGGCCCGGGGGAGTGGTCGGCGTCGAGCACGCCGACGTCGCAGGGCGAGGCCGCCCCCGCCGTCTTCGCCGCCACCGGCCGGTGGCGCGACGTCCGCGACCACCCCGACCTCGCCGGCCGCCCGCGGTTCCTGACCGCCCGCCGCGTCGACCCGTCAGGTATGCGCTGACCCGTCAGTCATGCGCTGACCCGTCAGTTGTACGAGTGGACGGGTCAGCGCATTGGCTGACGGGGTCGCGGTACGTCAGCCGGTGACGCCGTGGCACCGTGACCTCGAGCGCTACCCGACCACCTCACCGGAGGAGCGGGAGGCGGCCATCGAGGCGGCCACGATGGCGGTGCAGCAGGGCGAGCTGGTGGTGCTGCCCACCGACACCGTCTACGGCATCGCCGCCGACGCCTTCGACCCGGACGCCGTCGGCCTCGCTGCTGGCGGCCAAGGGCCGCGGCCGGGAGATGCCGCCGCCGGTGCTGGTGAGCACCGCGACCACGCTCGACGCCCTGGCCTCCGAGGTGCCGGGCTACGCCCGCGCGCTCATCGAGGAGTTCTGGCCCGGGCCGCTGACCGCTGGTGTGCCGCGCAGCAGACGTCGCTGCAGTGGGACCTCGGCGACACCCGCGGCACGGTCGCGGTGCGGATGCCCGACCACGAGCTCACCCGCGAGATCCTCGACCGCACCGGCCCGCTCGCCGTCAGCTCGGCCAACCTCACCGGGTCGCCGGCCGCCACCGACGCCGACCAGGCCGAGGAGATGCTGCGGCGACGCGGTCGCCGTGATCGTCGACGACGGCGACGTCGCCGGGCGGGCGGGCCTCCACCATCGTCGACGCCACCGGCGACCAGGGCCGGGTGCTGCGCCGCGGCGCGCTGTCGCTGGCGGCAGCTGAACGACGTCCTCGAGCCGCTCGGCGCCACCCTCACCGACGACGAGGTGGGGGAGGACGTAGGGGTGCGCGAGTACCTCGTCGTCTTCCTCGTGGCCGCCGCGGTCACCTACCTGCTCACGGTGGTGGCCCGCGAGATCGCGATCCGCACCGGCGCGGTGGCGCGGGTGCGCGACCGCGACGTGCACGCCGAGCCGATCCCGTACCTCGGCGGCATCGCGATGCTGGGCGGCCTGGTGGCGGCCTACCTCGTCGCCCGCGAGCTGCCGCCTGCTCGGCATCAGCCAGCCGTTCGTCTTCGAGGACGCGCGGGCGGTCATCGTCGCGGGGGCGCTGATCTGCGGCGTCGGCGTGCTCGACGACATCTTCGACCTCGACGCGCTCACCAAGTTCGGCGGCCAGGTGCTGGCCGTGGGGCTGCTCGTCGTACTCCGGCATCCAGTACCGCTACTTCTTCACCACGCCGGCGACGAGGTCTTCGCGCTCGACGCGAGCCAGGCGCGCGCTGCTGACGGCGCTCGTGGTGCTCGCCACCGTCAACGCGGTGAACTTCGTCGACGGGCTCGACGGGCTGGCCGCCGGCGTGGTCGGGCATCAGCGCGATGGCGTTCTTCGTCTACTGCTACCAGCTCTCGCGGCTCAACGACGTCGACGTCGCCACCACCGGTGCGCTGCTGTCGGCCGCGCTCGCCGGCGCCTGCGTCGGGTTCCTGGTGCACAACTTCCACCCGGCCCGGCTCTTCATGGGCGACAGCGGCTCGATGCTGATCGGCCTGGTGCTGTCGGCCAACGCATCACCGTCACCACGCCAGTTCTCCCCCACCGACCTGAGCCAGGGCGCGGCGACACCAACGGCCCAGCCTGCTGCGCGCTGCTGCTCCCGGTGCGCGCTCCCGGTGCTCGATCCTGATCGTGCCGCTCGCCGACCTGGCGCTGGCGGTGCTGCGCCGTACCCGGGCCGGCCGCTCGCC
Source organism: uncultured Actinomycetota bacterium (assembly GCA_963845795.1). Classification (GTDB taxonomy): domain Bacteria; phylum Actinomycetota; class Actinomycetes; order Propionibacteriales; family Nocardioidaceae; genus Nocardioides. Next base: position 216,408 of record CAWJTG010000009.1, read on the forward strand.
GTTCGCCCCCGACAAGCAGCACCTGCACCACCGGCTGCTCGAGATCGGGCACTCGCCACCGCCGCGCGGTGCTGATCATGTGGGCCTGGGCCGGGCTGATCGCGTTCGCGCACGGTCATCTCGGAGCCTCTACACCGGCCCGAAGGTGTGGCTGTCGCTCGGTGTCGCCCTGCTCCTGACCCTGGTGCTCACCTTCGTGCTGCCGCGTGCTGCACAAGCCCCGGTTGCAGGTCACGGACGACGCCTGACAGGGTGGTCCGGACCCCGGGCCCCGGACCCGGCCGACCTTGTGTATTCTTTCACAAGCACCCACGACGACGCCCTCGAACAGGACGGCCGCCACGCATGACGACTGCCCCGCTCCCCCGGATCGAGGGACCGGTGTGGCGTGATAACTTCGCCGCGTCGCCGCACCTCCGCCCCCGCGGAGGTAGTCAGCACACCGGCGTCCCGAGCCTCTTCTCGAAAGCGATCCTGGTGAATGGCCGATGAGCCGAGCGACGACGCCGGCCTGCGCGGTCGCGACCTCATCGGTCTCGGTGGGCTCCTCGTCGGTGCCATCGTCGCCGGCACGGTCCTCGGCATCGTCCTCGACCGCGCGGCCGGCACGACTCCGGCGTTCACGATCGCCGGCGTCTTCCTCGGCATGGTCGCCGGCGCCCTCGGCTTCGCGCTCCGCGTCCGCGCGGCGATGCGCTGAGCGGTGACTGAGCCGATGAACAGCCAGCACCGTCGCACTGACCGATGACCGCAGCGAGCCGCGTCGGCGACTCCGGCCGCAGAAGGCCTCCGGTCGCCTCGACCGTCGTCAAGGACCAGCGCAAGACGGTCTTCGTCGCCCTCGGCCTCGCGGTCGCCGTCGTTCTGGATCGTCGGCCAGCTCGGTGAGTGGCAGCTCGCCGGCTGCCTGGCCGTCGGCATCGGCCTCGGCCTGTTCAACCACCTGGCCACCGAGTACTGGCTGCTGCGGATCATCACCTCCGACGGCGAGCCCGAGCCGCGGCTCGATGATCCGCTCCACCATCGGCCGTCTCGTCGTCCTCTCGGTGGTCGCGATCGCGCCTCACGCGTCCTGCTGTGGCCCGACGGCATCGGGGTCCTGCTGGGCCTGGCCATCTTCCGACTGCTGGCGCTGATGATGACCAGCGTGACCCTGTTGAAGGAGCTGAAGAGCGAATGACCACGGCCCTGCTGAGCGCCGTCTTCCTGCCCCTCGCCGCCGAGGGCGGCGAGGAGAGCGAGCAGCCGACGATCGAGATCGGCCACCACGTCGAGCGCGAGTTCCGTCGGCGGTCACCTTCAACCTCGACACGATCTGGACCACCGCTGCTGGCCGCCGGGCTCGTGCTGCTGCTCGGGCTTCCTCGCCCGCCGCGCGCTGACCCGGGACACCGACGACCACGTCCCCACCAAGATCCAGCTGATCTGGGAGTCGGTCGTCGGGCGAGGTCAACACGCCAGGTCGAGGACAACCTCGGCCGGGTGCACCCCTACGTCACGCCGCTGGCGATCTCGCTGTTCTTCTTCATCCTGTTCGCCAACTGGTTCGAGCTGCTGCCCACCGAGCTCAACCACGACGTCCACCTGACGCCGGCGCCCACCGCCGACGTCAACCTCACCTACGCCCTGGCGCTGCTGGTGATGATCAGCGTGTGGATCTACGGCATCCGCAGCAAGGGCGTGAAGGGCTACTTCAAGCACTTCGTCGAGCCGTTCCCGATCCTGCTCCCGCTCAACATCCTCGAGGAGCTCATCAAGCCGCTGACGCTGGCGCTGCGACTCTTCGGCAACATCTTCGCCGGCGGCATCATGCTCGTCGCTGATCGCCCTGATGCCGCACCTACCTGCTGTGGGCCCCGAACATCGTCTGGAAGCTGTTCGACATGTTCATCGGCGGCATCCAGGCCTTCATCTTCGCCCTGCTGACCGTGCTCTACTTCGCGATGGCCGGAGCCGGACACGGCGACGACCACGAGCGAGCGCACGACAAGCGCACGCGACAGGACCACGCACGGACGCCGACGGGCCCACCCCCGTTCCCGCGGCCTGACCGACCCGGTCGGCCCGCACCAGAGGTAACCCGATGCGCCGCACCGCGGCGCTAGATAGAGGAGAGAAATCCCATGGCAGTAAGTGATGAGGCCGATCGAGCTCGCCGGCGCCTTCGTCGGCGGCGGCATCGCCCTCGCCGGTGGCGCGATCGGTACCGGTATCGGTGACGGTCTGGCCGGTTCGTCCTACATCCAGGGTGTCGCGCGCCAGCCCGAGGCACAGGGTCGCCTCCAGACGATCTTCTTCCTGACGGTCGGTCTCTGCGAGGCGGTGTTCTTCATCAACCTCGCCTTCATGGCGCTGTTCGTCTTCGTCCTCGCCGGCGGCTGATCCAGCACCGCACCCGCAGCCCAGGACCAGCACCGCTAACCAAAGGAAACGACGATGGCAGGACAGCTCGTGGCCCCGACGGCCATGGCGAGCAACTTCCTCGTGCCGAACGCGACGTTCTTCGTCGAGCTGGCCGCGTTCGCGGTCATGTTCTTCCTGCTGGCCAAGTACGTCATCCCGCCCGATCAACCGGGCGATGACGGCGCGGCAGGAGGCGATCCGCAAGGAGTTCGCCGAGGCCGAGGAGGCCAAGCAGAACGCGAACTACGCCGAGGCCGAGTTCAAGGCGCAGATCGCCGACGCCCGCAAGGAGGCCGCGCGGATCCGCGAGGGGCGCGTGAGGAGGGCGCCCAGATCATCGCCGAGATGCGCGAGCAGGCGCAGATCGAGGCGGGCCGCGATCCTCGAGCACGCCCAGGCGCAGATCGCGGCCGAGCGCCAGCAGGCGCTCACCACGCTGCGCGCCGAGGTGGGCACGCTGGCGACCTCGCTCGCCGGCCGGATCGTGGGCGAGAGCCTCGAGGACGACGAGCGCAGCGCGCGGGTCGTCGACCGGTTCCTCGCCGACCTCGAGTCGCTCGAGGTCAGCAAGACCGCCCGGGACGGAGCGTCGTCCTGATGCTGCGCGGAGCCTCCGCCGAGGCCCTGGCCGAGCTGAGCGAGCGGCCGCGGGCAGACCCGCACGCTCGACGAGGCGGCGACCCTCGGCTCCCAGCTGTTCGGCGTGGCCGACGTCGTGCGCCACGACGTGGCGCTGCGCCGCGCCCTGACCGACGCCTCGGTCGAGGGCGAGCACAAGGCGGGGCTGGCCCGGGCCGTGTTCGGCAAGGCGCTCGACGAGCCGGCGCTCGACGCTGCGTCGCCGACGCCGTGCGCCCGGCGCTGGATCGCCGGCGCCGACCTGCCCGACGCGCTCGAGCGCGTGGCGGTCGCCGCCACGGTCCGCTCGGCCGGCGCCAAGGGTGAGCAGGTGGGCGACGAGCTGTTCGCCGTCCGCCGGATCATCGACGAGAACCCGTCGCTGCGCGGCGCGCTGGCCGACAACTCCCGCACCGCCGAGGACCGCAGCGCGCTGCTGCTCGGCCTGCTCGACGACCAGACGCTGCCCGGCCACCGTGCGTGCTCGTCGGCCAGGCCGTGACCCGCGAGCGCGGCACCGTCGAGGCGGCGCTCGCAGCGAGTACCTCGACCTCGCCGCCGCGGCGCTCGACGAGGCGGTCGCCACCGTGCACACCGCCCGCGAGCTCACCGACGACGAGCAGCAGCGGCTGGCCGCGGCGCTCGCCCAGCAGTACGGCAAGGACGTCCAGCTGCACGTGGTCGTCGACCCGACGCTGATCGGCGGCCTGCGGGTCGAGATCGGCGACGACGTCATCGACGGCACCGTGGTCGAGCCGGCTCGACGACGCCCGCCGCCGGCTCGCCGGCTGACCCAGGCCCATCCGGCCGACCCAGGCCGACCACCAGACCAACTCAGAAGACACCAGAGGGAAGAGGCAGAGAACATGACGGAGCTCTCCATCCGCCCGGAGGAGATCCGGGACGCGCTCCAGAAGTACGTCGACGACTACAAGCCGTCGGCGGCCGCCAAGGAGGAGGTCGGCACCGTCGCCACCGCCGGTGACGGCATCGCGCGCGTCGCGGGCCTGCCCTCCGCGATGGCCAACGAGCTCCTGGAGTTCGAGGACGGCACGCTCGGCATCGCGCTGAACCTCGACACCCGCGAGATCGGCGTCGTCATCCTCGGTGACTTCGCCGGCATCGAGGAGGGCCAGAGCGGTCCGCCGCACCGGCGAGATCCTCTCGGTCCCCGTCGGCGACGGCTTCATGGGCCGCGTCATCGACCCGCTCGGCACGCCGATCGACGGCCTCGGCGACATCGAGTCCGAGGAGCGCCGCGCGCTGGAGCTCCAGGCTCCCGGCGTGATGGCGCGCCAGTCGGTGAGCGAGCCGCTGGCCACCGGCATCAAGGCGATCGACTCGATGACCCCGATCGGGCGCGGTCAGCGCCAGCTGATCATCGGCGACCGCGCCACCGGCAAGACCACGATCGCGATCGACACGATCATCAACCAGAAGCAGAACTGGGAGTCCGGCGACCCGGACAAGCAGGTGCGCTGCATCTACGTCGCCATCGGCCAGAAGGGCTCGACCATCGCCGCGGTGCGCGGCGCCCTGGAGGAGGCCGGCGCGCTGGAGTACACGACCATCGTGGCCTCGCCGGCGTCGGACTCAGCGCGGCTTCAAGTACCTCGCGCCCTACACCGGCTCGGCCATCGGCCAGCACTGGATGTACGACGGCAAGCACGTCCTGATCATCTTCGACGACCTCACCAAGCAGGCCGAGGCCTACCGCGCGGTGTCGCTGCTGCTGCGCCGTCCGCCGGGCCGCGAGGCCTACCCGGGCGACGTGTTCTACCTGCACAGCCGGCTGCTCGAGCGCTGCGCCAAGCTGTCCGACGACCTCGGCGCGGGCTCGATGACCGGTCTGCCGATCATCGAGACCAAGGCCAACGACGTGTCGGCCTACATCCCGACCAACGTCATCTCGATCACCGACGGCCAGATCTTCCTGCAGTCCGACCTGTTCGCCGCCAACCAGCGGCCGGCCATCGACGTCGGCATCTCGGTGTCGCGCGTGGGTGGTGCCGCGATGACGAAGGCGATGAAGTCGGTCACCGGCTCGCTGAAGGTCGACCTGGCGCAGTTCCGCGCGATGGAGGCGTTCGCGATGTTCGCCTCCGACCTCGACGCGGCCTCGCGCCAGCAGCTCGACCGCGGCCAGCGGCTGATGGCGCTGCTCAAGCAGCCGGCGTACTCGCCGTACCCGCTCGACGAGATGACGCGTCTCGCTGTGGCTCGGCACGACCGGCCGGCTCGACAAGGTGCCCGACCGACGACGTCGCTCCGGTTCGAGCGGGAGTTCCTCGACTACGTCAAGCGCCAGCACGAGGGCATCCTCGACGCGATCCGCGAGTCGCAGAAGTTCGAGGACGACACCAGCCTCGTCGGTCGAGGACGCCTACGACTCGTTCGTGCGAGCAGTTCGAGACCTCCGAGGGCGAGCTCGATCCACGTCGGCAACGAGCCCAAGGAAGAGGCGCTCGAGGACGACGAGCTCGAGCAGGAGCAGATCGTCAAGCAGAAGCGAGGCTCGTAGCGCATGGCCGTATCGCTGCGCGAGTACCGCGCGCGGATCAAGTCGACGGAGTCGATGAAGAAGATCACGCGCGCCATGGAGCTCATCGCTGCGTCCCGCATCATCAAGGCGCAGCAGCGGGCGCAGGCCGCCGCGCCGTACGCCCGGGAGCTGACCCGCGCGGTCTCGGCGGTGGCGACGTACTCGAACGTCGACCACCCGCTGACCAAGGAGGAGGAGGACCCGAAGCGGGCCGCCGTCCTCATCGTCACCAGCGACCGCGGTCTGGCCGGCGCCTACTCCTCGAGCGTGCTCAAGGAGGCCGAGCGGCTCGCCGAGCGGCTGCGCGACGAGGGCAAGGAGATCGACACCTACATCTGCGGACGCAAGGGCGAGGCCTACTACAAGTTCCGCCAGCGCGACGTCGTGAAGACCTGGACGGGCTTCTCCGACCAGCCGTCCTACGACGTCGCCGCCGAGATCGGCCACACCCTCATCGAGTCGTTCGTCAAGGACCAGGGCGAGGAGGGCGACGTCGACGAGGTCCACGTCGTCTACACCCGGTTCCGCTCGATGCTGACCCAGGAGCCGACCGCGGTGCGGCTGCTGCCGCTCGAGGTCGTGGAGGCCGAGGACGACGACGACGAGCGGCAAGCTCGGGCGACTCCGAGGTGCTGCCGCTCTACGAGTTCGAGCCGTCGGCGGAGGCGGTGCTGGACGGGCTGCTGCCGCAGTACGTGCAGAGCCGGATCTTCTTCGCGCTGCTCCAGGCGGCGGCCTCCGAGCTCGCGGCCCGCCAGAAGGCGATGAAGTCGGCGACCGACAACGCCGACGAGCTCATCAAGAAGTACACCCGGGTGGCCAACCAGGCCCGTCAGGCCGGCATCACCCAGGAGATCAGCGAGATCGTCGGCGGCGTGAACGCGCTCGCCGACGCCCAGACAGAAGCCTAGTAACGGGCGAGCAAGGGAGAAGAGACATGACTGCAACGGTCGAGGAGACCAAGGAGACCGACCGGCGGTGCCACCGGTCGTATCGCCCGGGTGATCGGCCCGGTCGTCGACGTGGAGTACCCCGTCGACTCGATGCCCGACATCTACAACAAGCTCGAGACCGACCTCGAGCTCGGCGGCGAGTCGCCGGTCCTCTCCCTCGAGGTGGCCCAGCACATCGGCGACGGCATGGTCCGCGCCATCTCGCTGCAGCCGACCGACGGTCTGGTCCGCGGTGCGCAGGTGCGCGACACCGGCGAGCCGATCACGGTTCCGGTCGGCGACGTCACCAAGGGCCACGTGTTCAACATGCTCGGCGAGTCGCTCAACCTCGAGGAGGGCGAGGACGCTCGACGAGCAGGAGCGCTGGAGCATCCACCGCAAGGCGCCGGCCTTCGACCAGCTCGAGGCCAAGACCGAGATGTTCGAGACCGGCATCAAGGTCATCGACCTGCTCGCGCCGTACGTCACCGGCGGCAAGATCGGCCTGTTCGGCGGCGCCGGCGTCGGCAAGACCGTGCTGATCCAGGAGATGATCGCGCGCGTCGCCAAGGACCACGGCGGTGTCTCGGTGTTCGCCGGCGTCGGCGAGCGCACCCGTGAGGGCAACGACCTCATCGTCGAGATGGAGGAGGCCGGCGTCATCGGCCAGACCGCCCTGGTGTTCGGTCAGATGGACGAGCCGCCGGGCACCCGGCTGCGGGTCGCGCTGTCCGCGCTGACGATGGCGGAGTACTTCCGCGACGTGCAGAACCAGGACGTGCTGCTGTTCATCGACAACATCTTCCGGTTCACCCAGGCCGGCTCGGAGGTCTCGACCCTGCTGGGCCGGATGCCGTCCGCGGTGGGCTACCAGCCCAACCTGGCCGACGAGATGGGCACGCTGCAGGAGCGGATCACCTCGACGCGCGGTCACTCGATCACCTCGATGCAGGCGATCTACGTGCCGGCCGACGACTACACCGACCCGGCGCCGGCAGCGACGTTCGCCCACCTCGACGCCACCACCGAGCTGTCGCGCGAGATCGCCTCGCTCGGCATCTACCCGGCCGTCGACCCGCTGACCTCGACCTCGCGGATCCTCGCCGCCGAGTACATCGGCGCAGGCGCACTACGACTGCGCGATCCGGATCAAGCAGATCCTGCAGCGCAACAAGGAGCTCCAGGACATCATCGCGATCCTCGGTGTCGACGAGCTCTCCGAGGAGGACAAGGTCATCGTCTCGCGGGCGCGCCGCATCCAGCGGTTCCTCTCGCAGAACACCTACGTGGCCAAGCAGTTCACCGGCCTCGAGGGCTCGACCGTCCCGATCGCGGAGACCGTCGAGGCGTTCAACAAGATCGCCGACGGCGACTACGACCACGTGGCCGAGCAGGCGTTCTTCATGTGCGGAGGTCTCGACGACGTCGAGGCCAAGTGGGCCGACATCCAGAAGAACCTCTGATGGCCGACGGCGACTTCCACGTCGAGATGGTCGCCGCCGACCGCACGGTGTGGTCGGGCGAGGCCTCCATGGTGCTGGCGAAGACGGTCGAGGGCGACATCGGCATCCTGCGCGGTCACGCGCCGGTGCTGTCGCTGCTCGCCCCGTCCGCCGTCGAGATCACCTCGGAGGACGGCGTCGATGCACGCCGCCGTCGACGGTGGCCTCATCTCCGTCGCCGGCGACCGGGTCTCGATCCTCGCCGAGCACGCCGTGCTCGCCGAGGACATCTCGGTCGAGGACGAGCGCAAGGAGCTCGAGGAGGCGCAGGCCCTCGACACCGACGACGACCAGCGCGAGCACCGCATCCGCGCGCCGAGGCGCGCATCCGGGCGGCCGAGAAGGCCTCCTGAGCGCGGTCGACGTGCGACGAGCCGGCGACGACCGAGCGGCCCCGAAGCCCGACGCTTCCGCGAGGCGGGGAGCCGACTAGGCTGACCGCTCTCGCGAAGGGGGCGGAATGGCGTGGTGGCAGTGGGTGGTCGACGCTGCCGGTGTTGCGTTGTTGCTGGTCCTGCTCTACGGCCTGTTCCTCGTGTTGCGACGCCGGTGGCTCGGCCGTCACGGCGGCACCTTCGAGCTCTCGCACCGCACGCGCGGCGCCTCCGAGGGCCGGGGCTGGGTGCTGGGGCTCGGGCGCTACTCGGGGGAGCGGCTGGAGTGGTTCCGCATCTTCTCGGTCTCACCGCGACCCAAGCGGGTCTGGCAGCGCGACGCCCTCAGCTACGACGGCAGTCGTGAGCCCTTCGGCGCCGAGCAGACCTCGCTCTACCCCGACCACCTCGTGATCCACTGCATGACCGACGGCGGCCAGGTCGACCTGGCCATGAGCGCCGGGTCGCTGACCGGCTTCCAGTCCTGGCTGGAGGCGCGGCCGCCCGGCACCGACTGGTACCGATGAGCCACCCCACCCCGACCGCTGCCCGCAACTCCGTGGCCGTGGTCTTCTTCCTCAACGGCCTGCTGTTCGCCTCGCTGGTCTCGCGGGTCCCCGACCTCCGCTCGGGTCTCGACCTCAGCAACGGCGGCCTCGGGCTGCTGCTGCTCACCATCGCGGCCGGCTCGCTGGTGTCGCTCCCGCTCACCGGCGCCCTGGTGGCGCGGTTCGGCTCGGCCGCCGTGGTGGTGGCCGGCACCGCCTCGGCCGCGGTCGGGCAGACCCTGGCGGCCGTCGGCACCGACGTGCGTCGGCGGGATCCCCGTCGTGCGACCGGCCTCGTGCTGTTCGGCCTCGGCAGCGGCTCCTGGGACGTCGCCATGAACATCGAGGCCGCCGAGGTGGAGCGGCGGCTCGGGCCGCACGATCATGCCGCGGTTCCACGCCGGCTTCAGCCTCGGCACCGTGGTGGGAGCGCTGCTCGGCGTGCCGGTGGTGGCGGCCGGCGTCCCCCTCGTCGGGCACGTGCCGGTCGTGTCGTGGCTCGCGCTGGGGGCGATCGTGCTCGCCGTCCGGGCGTTCTTCGTCGTCGAGCCGGTGGCGGAGGGCTCGTCCTCGGCCGCCCTGGCCTGGCTGGAGCCTCGCACCCTGCTCATCGGCGTCGTGGTGATGGCCTTCGCCGTCACCGAGGGCTCGGCCAACGACTGGCTCGCACTGGCGCTCGTCGACGGCCACGACGCCCCGCGCTGGGTCGGCGTGGCCGGCTTCGCCGCCTTCGTGTCCGCGATGACGGCGGGCCGGGTGCTCGGCACGAACCTGATCGACCGGTTCGGCCGGGTGGCGACGCTGCGAGCGACCGCGGCGCTGGCCGGCGCCGGGTTGCTGGTGCTGGTGTTCGGCACCGGCTGGGTGGTGGCGCCCGCGATCGTGCTCTGGGGTCTGGGCGCCTCGCTGGGCTTCCCGGTGGGCATCAGCGCAGCGGCCGACGACCCGCGGCGCGCCGCGGCCCGGGTCAGCGTGGTCGTCCACGATCGGCTACGCGGCCTTCCTGGCCGGCCCGCCGCTGCTCGGCGCCCTCGGTGACCAGGTCGGCACGCTGCGCGCCCTGCTCGCCGTCGCGGTGCTGCTCGTGCCGGCGCTGCTGGTCCTGGGCGCGGTGAGGGAACCTGTCACTCGAACAGTGCCCTGATGTCGGCGGCGGTGATCTCGCCGCCGGTGGTGGTGCCGCCGTCGACGACCTGGGCGAAGAGCGCGGCCTTGCGGGCCTTGAGGGCCATGACCTTGTCCTCGATGGTGTCGGTCGACACGAGCCGGTAGACCATGACGGTGTTGGTCTGGCCGATGCGGTGGGCGCGGTCGACGGCCTGCGCCTCGGCCGCGGGGTTCCACCACGGGTCGAGCACGTAGACGTAGTCGGCCTCGGTGAGGGTGAGCCCGACCCCGCCGGCCTTGAGGCTGATCAGGAACACGGGCATGTCGCCGTCGCGGAAGCCCTGGATGACGGCGGGCCGTCCGGTGGTGGCGCCGTCGAGGTAGGCGTAGCGGATGCCGGCCTCGTCGAGACGGGCCCGGGCGCGGCCGAGGAAGCCGGTGAAGGTGCTGAAGACCAGCGCCCGGTGACCCTCGGCGGTGACCTCGGCGAGGTGGTCGAGGAGCAGGTCGAGCTTGGCGGAGCCGATCTGGTCGTGGGCGGGGTCGATGAGGCGGCGTCGAGGGCGAGCTGGCGGAGCTTGGTGAGGGCGGCGAGCACCGCCACGCGGTTCTCGTCGAAGCCGCTCGAGCAGCCCGAGGATGCGCTGCTGCTCCTTGGCCAGGTGGGAGTCGTAGAGCTGTGCGGTGCCGCGGGTGCAGCTCGACGGCAAGCACCTGCTCCTGCTTGGGCGGCAGGTCGGCGGCCACCAGCTCCTTGGTGCGGCGCAGGAGGAACGGGCGGACGCGCTGCTGGAACCGGCGCAGCGCGCCCTGGTCGCCGTCCTTCTCGACGGGGCGGGCGACGTGCTGGGTGAACAGGGCGAGCCGGGGGTACAGCCCGGGCGCCACGATCGACAGCAGCGACCACAGCTCGCGCAGCCGGTTCTCGAACGGGGTGCCCGTGACCGCCAGGGTGAACGGCGCCCGCAGCCGGGTGACGGCCGCGTAGGCCTTGGACGTGTGGTTCTTCACCTGCTGGGCCTCGTCGAGCACGAGGCCGCCCCAGGCACGTCGGCGAAGGCGTGCTGGTCGAGCCGCAGCACGGTGTAGGTGGTGACGACGACGTCGGCGTCGGCGGCCACCTCGGCCACCGTCGCGCGGCTCTTCCCCGTGGTGCGGGTGATCGTGCGCACGCGGAGCCCGGGGGTGTGCCGTGCCGCCTCCGCCTCCCACGCCGCCACCACGCTGGTGGGCGCCACCACCAGGAACGGCGCCGTGTGGCCCTGGGCGCGGGTGTGGGCGACCAGGCTCAGCACCTGAAGCGTCTTGCCGAGACCCATGTCGTCGGCGAGCACGCCGCCGAGGCCGTGGTGCCACAGGAACGCCAGCCAGTGGAAGCCGTCGAGCTGGTAGGGCCGCAGCGTGGTGACGACGCCCTCGGGCTCGGGCCGCGGCAGCTCGGTGAGGTCGCGCAGGGCTCGGGCCCGTCCCACCCAGTGGGCCAGCCGGTCGTCGACCGCACCGACGTCGGACAGCGCCGCCAGCAGGCCGAGGTCGTCGTGCCGCAGCTGCAGCCGCTCGTCGCGCTCGGCGGCCCGTCGCTCGCGGATCTCGGCGGCCGGAGCGCACGGCGTCGGCCAGCTTCTGGAACTCGGGCAGCTCGGTGGAGACGTAGAGGCCGCTCTCGGTGACGAGGAACTCGTGGCCGAGGGTGAGCGCCTCGAGCACCTGGGGGAGCGGCACCTGCTCGTCGTCGACCCGGATCACGACGTCGAGGTCGAGCCAGTCGGTGGCCGGCTGGTCGGCCGGCGGCTCGACCAGCTCGAAGGAGATGACCGGGGCCTCCTCGGCCGGGCGGAAGTCGGGCGCGTCGATCTCGACGACCTCGAGGTCGTCGAGGGCGCGCCACGACGGCAGCTCGAGGAGCGCGAGGCTGACGGTGTCGGCGCCGTCGACGTCGCGGTCGGTGGTGTCGAGCTCAGGGTGCCGCTCGAGCAGGCTGCGCTCGGCCGCGAGGTCGCGCAGACCGCCGAGCCGGTCGGCGGCGCGGAGCCCGCAGGTGCGCTCCTCGTCGCCCTCGCCGTAGGCCCACGCCCAGACGACGCGGGCCGCGGCCGCGGTGCGCCACGCCACCGTGACCCGCAGCCGCGGCACGACCGGCGCCGGCAGCGGCGACGGAGTCGTCGCTGGAGGACACCGACACCATCCGCCGCAGCCGGCGCAGGTAGTCGGGAAGTGCCTCGGCCTCGGAGTCGGGCACCACGACGGGGCTCGGGGTCGTCGAGGCCCTCGACGAGGTGGCGGGGGAGCGGCTCCTCGAGTGCAGCGAGGGTGAGGACGTCGTCGTCGACGACGGCCACCGTGTGGGCCGGAGTGCCGAAGCACCATGAGCTCTGACGCCGGGCGGAGCCGGCCGTCGACCACGAGCCCGAGCGTGACCCGGACGCCGTCCGGCCCGGCGACGAGGTCGGCCGAGGCGCGGGCCGGCTCGTCGAGCAGCCGCAGCCCGGTGAGCGGGCCCTCGACGTAGAGCTCGACGCCGGCCTCGCGAGCCTCCCCCAGGAGCCGCACCAGGTGGGGGCCGAAGTCGTGCAGCGACGCGATCGACGTTGTGGTGCCAGTAACCCTGCTCCGAGGGCGTGGTTGAGGGCGGACAGCGCCAGCAGCTGGTGCCGGTCGTGGGTGCGCTGCGCCAGGGCCACCGGGATCTCGGGCCAGTCGATGCCGGTCTTCACCCAGCCGCGCTTCCCGCGTCGCATCGGCCGCAGCCGCACCGTGGGCTGACGGTTCGCGCCGTAGATGTTCGGGGCGGGGACGTCGTGGGTGCAGCCGCAGCGCGAGGGGGGCCGCGTCGGCGTCGCGGGCGTCCCACTGGTCGAGGCCGGAGAGGAGGCCGTCGAGCCGGGCGCGCCAGGCGGGCGCGGGCGGCTCGGCCGCGCGGTCGCGCCGGGCGACGAACGTGCTGCCGAGGTCGAGGGCGAGGGCGGCGCCGTGCTTGCACTGGTAGGTGACGGGACAGGTGCAGAACGTGTCGACGTCGACGACGTCGCCGACCCCCGCGGCGTCCAGGTGCACGAGGTAGGGCCGGCGCGCCGAGCCCCACACCTGGGCCTTCGCCTCGACCTGGTGCGCGGACAGCTCGGTGATCTCGACCGACTCGATCTCCCGCTCGCCGTAGCTGCGGGCGCGCTCGAGGGTCTCGGCGCGGAAGCTGCGCGCGAGCACGTCGGGGAGCCCGAGACGGAGGAGGATCATGGCGCACCCATGCTGACAGCGGGCACCGACGTCGTGCCGGCGTCGTCCACAGGGCTACTGGCCGCGAGAGCCACCCGGCACCCAGAGCACGTCGCCCTGCTCGCGGTTCGCGTACCGCGCGAGGATGAACACCAGGTCGCTGAGCCGGTTGAGGTAGGTGATCGCGAGCACGTTCATGCTGCCGCCGTGGACGCCGTACGCGGCCCACGCCGAGCGTTCGGCGCGGCGGACCACGGTGCGGGCCACGTGCAGGTGCGCCGCGGCCGGCGTGCCGCCGTTGAGGATGAAGGAGCGCAGCTTCGGCAGGTCGTCGTTGTAGTGGTCACACCACCCCTCGAGCCGGTCGACGTAGGACTGCTCGATGCGCAGCGGCGGGAACTCGGGGTCGGGCGCCACCGGGGTGCAGAGGTCGGCGCCGACGTCGAAGAGGTCGTTCTGGACGTGGGTGAGCACCGCGACCACGTCGTCGTCGAGCCCGCCGGTGGCGAGGGCGACGCCGAGCTGCGCGTTGGCCTCGTCGACGTCGGCGTAGGCGGCGAGCCGCAGATCGCCCTTGGTGGTCACGCTCATGTCGCCGAGACGGGTCTCGCCGCCGTCGCCGGTGCGCGTGTAGATGCGGGTGAGGTTGACCATGCGGGCAGGGTAGCGAGCATGCGAGGACGCCTCGGAACACCGCTGCTGGTCGCCGCGCCGGCACTGACGCTCGCGGTGGCGGGACTGTTCCACCCGCACCACCTCGGCTACGACACCGCCGCGCGCTGGTTCGGCCTGCACGTCGCCGGGCTGGTCGTGTTCCCCCTGGTCGGCCTCGCGCTCGCCCGGCTGGTGCGCGGCCGCCACGACCCGCTGGCGTGGCTCACGCGGGTCGCGGCCTACGGCTATGCCACCTTCTACACCGCGCTCGACGTCATCAGCGGCATCGCCGCGGGCTACGTCACCCGGAGATGGGGCCGGACTACGAGCGCGGTGACGAGGTGCGACTGCTCTTCCGGATCGGCACGCCGCTCGGGCAGATCGGCTCGTGGTGCCTGCTCGTGGCCGCCCTGGCCGTCGCCGTCGACGCGATCCGCCGGAGGAGGTGGAGCGGGGTGCCGGCTCTGGTGACGGTGGCGGGAGCGTGGCTGGTGCACACCGATCACATCTTCGCCCCGGGCGGTGTGGTCGGCATGGCGCTGCTCGGAGCCGGGTGCGGGTGGGTCGCATTCGTCGCGCCTCCCGGAAAAACATTGGTCCTCCGACGCAACCTGGGGGAGCCTCACAGCGTCTGAGTAGGTGACAGCGGGGCACGCGAGCATTCGGGAGCAGGGATGGACATCACCACCGACGGCGCCAGCGTCGTCCTCTCCGGGTACTTCGACGTGCGCACCACGATGCAGGTCCGCGCCGCCATCCACGACCGCCTCGCCGAGCACGACAACGTCGTCGTCGACCTCACCGACGTCGTCGCCGTCGACGTCACCGCGCTGAAGGTGCTTGCCGCCGCCTCCCACCTGGCGCTCGACAGCGGCCAGCACATCACCCTGCGCGGCTGCAACGGCGCGGTGCGCCGACTGCTCCACCTCACCCACCTGATTCGCGCCGTCGACGTCGACCGGCATGCCGTCGGTGCGTGACGCGCTGGCGGTGAGCCAGCACGACCGGCCAGCCGACCGCTGTGGACAAAGCCACACGCGGTTACCCGCGGGTCAGGTTCGCCGTACCCTCGGGCCATGACCGAGGCAGACGCGCCGCGACCGCAGAAGGACCGCCCGTGGGTGATGCGCACCTATGCGGGTCACTCGACGGCGGAGGCGTCCAACGCGCTCTACCGCACCAACCTGGCGAAGGGCCAGACCGGTCTGTCGGTCGCCTTCGACCTCCCCACCCAGACCGGCTACGACCCCGACTCGCCGCTCGCGCGCGGCGAGGTCGGCAAGGTCGGCGTGCCGGTGCCGCACCTCGGGGAGATGCGCAAGCTCTTCGCCGACATCCCGCTCACCGAGATGAACACCTCGATGACGATCAACGCCACCGCGATGTGGCTGCTGGCGATGTACCAGGTCGCGGCCGAGGAGCAGAACCCCGACCTCGCGCCGTCGGAGGTGGCTCACCAGCTGGCCGGGACGACGCAGAACGACATCATCAAGGAGTACCTGTCGCGGGGCACCTACGTGTTCCCGCCCCAGCACTCGCTGCGGCTGATCAGCGACATGATCGCCTACACCGTCCACGAGATCCCGAAGTGGAACCCGATCAACATCTGCAGCTACCACCTGCAGGAGGCCGGCGCCACGCCGACCCAGGAGCTCGCCTACGCGCTGTGCACGGCGATCGCGGTGCTCGACCAGGTCAAGGCCTCGGGCCAGGTCTCCGAGGACGACTTCGAGAAGGTCGTCGGCCGGATCTCGTTCTTCGTCAACGCCGGTGTGCGGTTCGTGGAGGAGATGTGCAAGATGCGCGCCTTCGTCGAGCTGTGGGACCAGATCACCCGCGAGCGCTACGGCGTGCAGGACCCCAAGATGCGCCGCTTCCGCTACGGCGTGCAGGTCAACTCCCTCGGCCTGACCGAGGCGCAGCCGGAGAACAACGTCCAGCGCATCGTGCTCGAGATGCTCGGGGTGACCCTGTCGCAAGGACGCGCGTGCCCGCGCGGTGCAGCTCCCCGCCTGGAACGAGGCCCTCGGCCTGCCGCGGCCGTGGGACCAGCAGTGGTCGCTGCGTCTGCAGCAGGTGCTGGCGTTCGAGTCCGACCTGCTGGAGTACGACGACATCTTCACCGGCTCGCACGTCGTCGAGGCCAAGGTCGCCGAGCTCATCGCCAGCGCGACCGCCGAGATCGACCGGGTGCAGGCGCTCGGGGGCGCGATCGCCGCGGTGGAGTCCGGCTACATGAAGTCCGAGCTGGTCTCGGCCCACGCGGCCCGTCGCGGTCGGATCGAGAGCGGCGCGGAGATCATCGTCGGGGTCAACCGCTACGAGACGACCGAGCCGTCCCCGCTGACCGCCGACCTCGACGGCGCCATCATGGCGGCCGACCCGCTGGCCGAGCAGTCGGCCCTCGACTCGGTCAGCCGCTGGAAGACCGAGCGCGACGACGAGCGGGTCGAGGCAGCGCTGCAGCGTCTTGCCGACGAGGCGAAGACCGACGCCAACCTGATGGCCGCCACCCTCGAGGCCGCCCGAGCCGGCGCGACCACGGGGGAGTGGGCCGGCGTGCTGCGCGAGGTGTTCGGCGAGTTCCGGGCGCCGACCGGGGTGAGCGGGGCCGTGGGGTCGCCGAGGCGGGCGCCGAGCTGACCGACGTACGCGCTCGGGTCACGGCTACCGGTGACGAGCTCGGAGGTCGGCTGCGGCTGCTGGTCGGCAAGCCCGGTCTCGACGGACACTCCAACGGCGCCGAGCAGGTCGCTGTGCGGGCCCGCGACGCCGGTTTCGAGGTCATCTACCAGGGCATCCGGCTCACGCCCGAGCAGATCGTCTCCGCCGCCGTGGCCGAGGACGTGCACTGCGTCGGGCTCTCGATCCTGTCGGGCTCCCACATGGAGCTGGTGCCGGACGTGCTCGACGGGCTCCGCGCCGCCGGCCTGGACGACGTCCCGGTCATCGTGGGCGGGATCATCCCCGACTCCGACGGCAAGCGGCTCATCGAGCTCGGGGTGGCCGCGGTCTACACGCCGAAGGACTTCGGCCTGACCGAGATCATGGGCGGCATCGTCGACGTCATCCGCGCCGCGCACGACCTGGCCTGACCTCCTCGCGCGCGGCTCAGGCGCGCAACGGGTATCCGAACCGGTGCCGATGTGGGAGCATCCCCCGCATGTCGGACACCTGCTCACGCCACTGGCCGCCGCTGAGGACTCCGGGTGGATCGGCGAGGTCGAGGAGTCGATCAGCAGCGGCTTCGAGCCGATCGCCGACGCCGTCGGCAAGGTCATCTTCTTCGAGGTCACGGTCGGCTCGGCGTCCTTCCCGCTCATCGTCTTCTGGCTGGTCCTCGCGGCGAGCGTCTTCACGATCTACTTCCGCGGCATCCAGTTCACCGGGCTGCGGACCTCGCTCGACCTGGTGCGGGGGAAGTTCTCCCGCAACAGCGACCCGGGGGAGGTGACCCACTTCCAGGCGCTCTCCTCGGCGGTCTCCGGGACCGTCGGCCTCGGCAACATCGCCGGCGTCGCGGTCGCGGTGACCGTCGGCGGCCCGGGCGCGACGTTCTGGATGATCCTGGCCGGGCTGCTGGGCATGTGCACCAAGTTCGTCGAGTGCACGCTCGGCGTGAAGTACCGCGAGGTCCACGAGGACGGCACCGTCACCGGCGGCCCGTTCCGCTACATGCCGGTCGCCTTCGAGCGGGCCGGATCGTTCGTCAGCGGGCTCGCCGTCGGCGTCTTCGCGGTCGCGCTGATCGCCTTCGGCGCCTTCGGCGGCAACGCCTTCCAGGCCAACCAGACCTTCGCCCAGGCTCAGGAGATCACCGGTGGACCCGACGGCCGCTCGGCTCCGACGGCGCCGCGCTCGCCTTCGGCCTGGTGCTGGCCGGGCTGGTCGGGGTCGTCATCATCGGTGGCGTGACCTCGATCGCCAAGGTCACCTCGCGGCTGGTGCCGTTCATGGCCATCGTCTACGTCGCCGCCTGCCTGCTGGTGGTGCTGGGCAACGCCACCCAGGTGCCCGCGGCGGTCGGCGCGATCGTCTCCGGCGCGTTCAACCCCGAGGGCGTGGGCGGTGGCGCCGTCGGCGTGCTGATCGTCGGCTTCACCCGCGCGGCCTTCTCCAACGAGGCCGGCGTCGGCTCGGCGCCGATCGTGCACTCGGCGGTCAAGACCAAGCACCCGGTCAGCGAGGGCTTCGTCGCGCTGCTCGAGCCCTTCATCGACACCGTGGTCATCTGCACGATGACGGCGCTGACGATCGTCATCGCCGACGTCGAGCTGTACGGCGACCTCCGCGACGCCGCCGCGAACGACGAGGCCATCACCAACGAGGCCGGCGTGGTGCTGACCTCGCGCTCCTTCGACACCTTCCTGCCCGGCTTCGACAACGTGCTGGCGGTCGCGGTGGCGCTCTTCGCCTTCTCCACGCTCATCACCTGGGCCTACTACACGCAGAAGGCCTGGACGACGCTCGTCGGCCGCAGCGCCTTCAAGGAGAACGTCTTCAAGGTCGTCTTCTGCGTCTTCACCGTCATCGGCACGGTCGTCAACCTCGGCTCGGTGCTCGACTTCGCCGACGCGATGCTCTTCGTCTGCGCCGTGGTCAACCTGATCGCCTGCTACCTGCTGCTGCCGAAGGTGAAGGAGGAGCTGCGCGACTTCATCACGGGTCGACGCGACGGCTCGATCACCGTGGTGCCGGTCGAGGAGCGCGCCACCACCTGACCTCCCGGGCGTCTGGGTCAGCCAGGCTCTCCTAACTTCGGTTTGCTAGGGTGAGCCCATGGGGAAGGGCAAGAGCGCCGGCGGCACCGTGCAGAAGCTGCCGAAGGTGAAGTGCTGCGAGTCGCGCAAGAAGTGCGGCCGCTGCCCCCTGCGCATGCTCAAGGAGGGCACCCTGCCCCCGGGGTACACCGTCAAGAAGCGCAAGCTCGTCCGGGTCGACGGCGGCAAGGTCACCAAGAAGAAGCTGTCACGGCGCCTGACCGCTGGCGCGGCGGCGGCCTACGGCAGGCTCGCCCCGTGAGTCGAGTCGTCGTGGTCGGGGCCGGGGTCGTCGGCCTGAGCTGCGCGGTGCGCCTGCTCGAGGCCGGCCACCGGGTCGACGTCGTCGCGCGCGACCTGCCGCTGGAGACGACGTCGGCGGTGGCGGCCGCGATCTGGTACCCCTACCGGGCCTGGCCGCAGGAGCGCGTGCTGGCCGGGCACGCGCACGTTCGAGGTGCTCGCGGCGATCGCGAGGGCCGCGGCGGCAGGCGTGCCGATGGTGCCGGGCACCGAGGTGCTCGCCGAGCGTCGCCCGATCCGTGGTGGGCCGGCGCGGTGCCGGGACTCGACCGCGAGCGCCCGCCCGAGGGCTACGGCGACGCCTGGTCGTTCGTCACCCCCGTGGTCGAGATGCCGCTCTACCTCGCGCTGGCTGCTCGGACGCGTCGAGGCGCTCGGCGGCACTTTCACCCGGCTCAACCTCTCCGCGCTGCCGACCGGCGGGGACCTCGTGGTCAACGCCGCGGGCATCGGCGCCCGGCTGCTGGGGAGACGACGCCTCGGCGGTCCCCGTGGCCGGACAGGTGGTGGACGTCGAGCAGGTGGGCTCGAGCGGTGGTGGCTCGACGCGACGGTCCGACGTACGTCGTGCCGCGCTCGCGCGACATCGTGGTCGGCGGCACGGCGCTGGAGGGGGAGTGGAGTCGCACCCCCTCAGCCGGGACGGCGGACGCGATCCTGCGGCGGGCCGCGTGGCTGGTGCCGGCGGCTGGCCGGTGCGCCGGTGCTGCGGCACAAGGTCGGTCTTCGGCCGGGCCGCCCGTCGGTGCGGCTCGAGCGGGAGGACCGGGTCATCCACTGCTACGGCCACGGCGGCTCGGGCGTCACCCTGTCGTGGGGCTGTGCCGAGGAGGTCGTCGAGCTCGCGGCCGACTGACGAGACGGGCGACGAGCACGCCCAGGACCAGACCGCGGCGGCGCCGATGATCGGCCCCCACTCACCGCCGGTGGCCCGGCCGACGAGGGTCGGCGACGACGCACGCCAGGACGACGACGCAGGCGAGCAGGGCTGGCGAAGACCTCGCCGAGGAACAGCCGGCTGAAGGACGCTCGAGCCGGGCGCGCGGGCGGGGTGCGGCGTCGTCCAGCGGCACCACGGGGACGACGGCTCGGGCGCGATCGGGCCGAAGATGTGCGGGAAGGTCTCGCCGCTGCCGGGCGCCGGCCTCCTCGACCACGGGGGAGTCGAGCAGGTCGGTGTCGATCGACGAGCAGCACGAGCGGCTCGGTGACGTCGGCGTAGTAGCGCTCGCGCACCCCTGCCACTGGTCGCCGCGGCTGGCGTGGATGAAGCCCTCCTCGGCCAGCGTGCGCCCGCGCGTGGAGGTCGTGTAGCGGCCGGTGGCCTGCGCCTGCGCCCAGTCCGCGGCGGTGGCGAGGTGGAAGATGCGCACGGGCACCGTCTAGAACAGCCGGTGGGTCGGGTCGTCGAGCCCGCGCAGGGCGTCGTAGTCGACGACCGCGCAGGCGATGCCGCGGTCGGTGGCCAGCACCCGGGCCTGCGGCTCGGATCTCCTGGGCGGCGAAGATGCCGCGCGGCCCTTGCGGTCAGCAGCGGGTCGCGGTTGAGCAGCTCGAGGTAGCGGGTGAGCTGTTCGACGCCGTCGATGTCGCCGCGCCGCTTGATCTCGACCGCGACCGACGACCCGGCCGCGTCGCGGCACATCAGGTCGACGGGACCGATCGCCGTGGGGTACTCCCGGCGGACGAGCGTCAGGCCGTCGGCGAGGGTGGCGCGGGTGCTCGGCGAGGAGCTCCTGGAGGTGCTTCTCGACGCCGTCCTTCTGCAGGCCGGGGTCGACGCCGAGCTCGTGGTGGAGTCGGGTGGACGTCTCCAGGAGGATGCGCAGGGTGTCGTCGGTCTTGGAACGTGACGGTCCACTCGGCCCGGCCGTCCGTCGTGGTCGCCCTCGCGCACCGTGCACGGCGGCGACATCCAGTTGAGCGGCTTGTAGGAGCCGCCGTCGGAGTGGACGAGCACGGAACCGTCGGCCTTGACCATCAGCACCCGCGTCGCCAGGGGCAGGTGGGCCGTGAGTCGTCCGGCGTAGTCGATCTGGCAGGTCGCGACGACGATTCTCACGATGCGGTCGAACCTACGCGAGGGTTGCGGCATCCCGCTCGTCGAGGCCCGCCTCGGACCGCGGCACCTCGCCGCGATCGAGGACGCGGCGCCGTTGTTCGTAGGCGTACCCCGTCGCGCGGCGCCGTCGCGCGGCCTGGCACCCGCCGGCGCCGAGGCGGCCCCCGCGACCAGGCTGGGGCGTTCCGGCCCGGGTGACGCCGAGTCAGCCGGACCTGGGCGTGCCCACCTCCTCCCGACGGGCACGCCCACCTCGAGCAGGTCTCGGTGCTACCGAGCCTACGGGCACCGGCAGACCGGCTGGAGCGCGCCGCATGGAGGAGGCCCGCTGGGCCGGCCACGACCGGATCTCGCGTGCACCTGCGACGCCGTGCAACGCCCCGTTCTACGCCGGGGTTCCGCGCGGCGCTGAGCCGTTCCAGGCGCGGCTGGGGCGCACGAGCGGCCCCGGGCCGACGCCGCGCGGGCGCGGACGCGGTGACGGGCCGTGCGCGCGGACGTACCGACGATGATGCGGGTCCGTGATGAGGATGCCCGCCAGAGGACGCCCCGAGACCGCGCAGACCCGCACCTTCTCCACCATCGGCGTCGTGGGGTCTCGGCACGATGGGGGCCGGCATCGCCGAGGTCTTCGCCCGCCACGGCTACACCGTGGTCGGCGTCGAGCGTCAACGACGACGGCGTCGGCGCGGCCGCCAGCACCTCGAGCACTCCACCGGCCGCGCGGTCGACGCGCGAGAAGATGACCGAGGCCGAGCAGGCCGAGCTGCTGGCGAGGATCACGTTCACCACCTCGCTCGCGGACGCTCGCCGGGCCGACCTGGTCGTCGAGGCGGTGGTGGAGTCGATCGAGATCAAGAAGACGATCTTCCGCCGAGCTCGACGAGATCGTCTCGCCCGACGACCGTGCTGGCCACCAACACCTCGTCGCTGTCGGTCACCGAGCTCTCCACCGCCAACGCCGGTCCCGGCCGGGTGGTCGGCGTCCACTTCTTCAACCCGGCGCCGGTGCAGGACCTCGTCGAGGTCGTGCGCACGGTCGTCACCGAGCCGAGCGTCCTCGACCGACGTCAAGACGCTCGTGCGCCGCCTCGGCAAGAGCCCCGTGGTGTGCGGCGACAAGGCCGGCTTCATCGCCAACACGCTGCTCTTCGGCTACCTCAACCACGCGGCGTCGATGTTCGAGGCGCCGCTACGCCACCCGCGAGGACATCGACGCCGCCATGCGGTTCGGCTGCGGCTACCCGATGGGTCCGCTGGCGCTGCTCGACCTGATCGGTCTCGACACGGCCTACGAGATCCTCGAGACGATGTACCGCCAGGGGCGCGACCGGCTGCACGCGCCGACCCCGATCCTCAAGCAGATGGTCACCGCCGGCCTGCTGGGCCGCAAGACCGGCCGCGGCTTCTACACCTACGAGGCGCCCCGACAGCCCCGCCGTCGTCGCCGACGACCACACCCCGTCCGGCCGACGAGGCCCCGCAGCTGCAAGCACGACATCGCCAAGGTCGGCGTCGTCGGCACCGGCACGATGGCCGCCGGCATCGTCGAGGTCTTCGCCAAGGCCGGCTACGACGTCCGCTATCGTCGGCCGCTCGCAGGACAAGGTCGACGGCGTGGTCGCCACCGTCACGAAGAACTTCGACAAGCAGATCCAGCGCGGCCGGGCGACCGAGGAGGCCAAGGCCGAGGTGCTCGGCCGGTCACCGGCGGCTCCACCTCGCTCGACGACCTCGCCGACGTCGACATCGTCGTCGAGGCGATCGCCGAGGACCTCGCCGATCAAGACCACGTTGTTCGAGAACCTCGACGAGATCTGTCCGCGGCAATGGGGCGGGGCGCGATCCTGGCGACCACGACCTCCTCGCTGCCGATCATCGCGATGGCCAAGGCGACCAGCCGCGCCGCAGGACGTCATCGGCATGCACTTCTTCAACCCCGCCACGGTGATGAAGCTGGTCGAGGTCGTCTCGACCGTCTCGACCGACGCCGACGTCACCGAGACCACCCGCGCGCTGTGCGCGAAGGTCGGCAAGGTCGCGGTCTCCTGCGCGCGACCGGGCGGGCTTCATCGTCAACGCCCTGCTGTTCCCCTACCTCAACGACGCGGTCAAGATGCTGGAGGCGCACTACGCCACCGCCGACGACATCGACACCGCGATGAAGCACGGCTGCGCCCTGCCGATGGGGCCCTTCGAGCTGCTCGACGTGGTCGGCAACGACGTCTCGCTGGCGATCCAGCGCGAGCTCTACCCGGAGTTCCGCGAGCCGGGCTTCGCCCCGGCGCCGCTGCTCGAGCACCTCGTCACCGCGGGCTACCTGGGCCGCAAGACCAAGCGGGGCTTCCGCGACTACGCGGCGCTGAGGCCGACCTCGGTTGAGCCTCGAACCCCCGCAGCCGGTGCGCCCAGGGTTCCCGAGATCGCTTGCGAGGTCTCGAGGCTCGGGCCTGGCGGCCCTCGCACCTCAACCAGCGTCGGCGAACCCGCGTGTGACGACGCTGGTTCAGCCTGCCTGGGTTCGGTAGCCCCGGCGCACCGTGCGGTCGAGGATGCCGAGGGTGGCCCAGGAGGGCGCCCTCGTGGAGCACCGGGAAGATGCCGCAGGCCCGCCAGTCGGGGTGGGCGTCGGACCAGTCGTAGAACGACGTCGCGAGGGTGCCGCCGGTCTCCTCGGTGCGGCTCGAGCCGGTAGCCGTAGTAGTGCCCGAGCGGCGGGCGTGATCCGGCCGAGCACGGTCCCAGCTGATCAGCGCGGTCCTGCTCGAAGTCGCGGATGGTGATCGGTGACGTCGTAGCGGCCGAGCTCGGGGTAGTCGTTGAGGGCCTCGCGGTCCATGTGCACCACGAACGTGAGTCGCCGACCGCGCGACCGAGGCGCCCTCGGCGTCCTGGAGCATGCCGGAGGAGTCGATGGCCACGTGGCCCTGCGGGTCGCACAGGAGTGAGAACACCGCCGCGGGCGGGGACGACAGGACGCGGGAGGTCTCGATCCGGGTCTGGCTCACACGACGTAGCGTGCCAGCCATCACCGTCAGGGGTGGAGCAGGGCGGACCGTCGCGGGAGTACCAACCTCTCTATGAGTGTCGAGACCGGCAGGATCACCACCGACATCCCGGCCCGGATGGACCGTCTTCCCGTGGGCGCGCTGGCACTGGCTGGTCGTGATCGGCCTCGGCACGGTGTGGATCCTCGACGGCCTCGAGGTCACGATCGTCGGCTCGATGTCCGCGGCGCTGAAGCCGGAGGACACCGGCCTCGGGCTGAGCAGCGGCGACATCGGGATCGCCGGCGCCGCGTACGTGGCCGGTGCCTGCATCGGCGCCCTGTTCTTCGGTCAGCTCACCGACCGGTTCGGCCGCAAGAAGCTCTTCCTCATCACGCTCGGCGTCTACACGGTCGCCACGGTGCTGACGGCGTTCGCCCCGAGCCCCGGCTGGTACTTCGCCGCCCGCTTCCTCACCGGCACCGGCATCGGCGGTGAGTACGCGGCCATCAACTCAGCGATCGACGAGCTGATCCCGGCGGCCTACCGCGGCCGGGTCGACGTCGCCATCAACGGCTCGTTCTGGCTCGGGGCGCCGCCGGCGGCTCGCTGCTCACCATCCCGCTGCTCGACCCCACCCTGGTCGACCCCGCGCTGGGCTGGCGCCTCGCGTTCGGCCTGGGCGCCATCCTCGCCGTCGGCATCCTGCTGGTGCGCCGCAACGTGCCGGAGAGCCCGCGCTGGCTGTTCATCCACGGCCGGGAGGAGGAGGCCGAGGAGATCGTGCGCGAGATCGAGCGCCACGTCACCGAGGAGAGCGGCAAGCACCTGCACGACGTGGACGAGACGATCACCATCCGCCAGCGGCGGACGATCAGCATCCCGGAGATCGCCCGCACCGTCTTCACGCTCTACCCGAAGCGCACGGTGCTCTGCTTCTCCCTCTTCGTGGGCCAGGCCTTCCTGTACAACGCGTTCTTCTTCACCTACGGCGACACGTTGTCGACGTTCTTCGACGTGAAGCAGGTGGGCTACTACCTCGCCGTCTTCGCGATGAGCAACTTCCTCGGTGCGCTGCTGCTGAGTCGGCTGTTCGACACCGTCGGTCGCGTCAAGATGATCACGTTCACCTACGTCGCGTCGGGTGTGCTGCTCATCGTGGCCGGGACGATGCTCGGCTCGTTGAGCGCGACGTCGCTGACGCTCTTCGGCGTGGTCATCTTCTTCATGGCCTCCGCCGGTGCGAGCGCGGCCTACCTGACGGCGAGCGAGATCTTCCCGATGGAGACCCGAGCGCTCTGCATCGCGTTCTTCTATGCGATCGGCACCGCCGTCGGCGGCATCTCCGGCCCGCTGCTGTTCGGCTACCTCATCGAGCGTGCCTCGGCCGACTCCGACATCACCGGCATCGCGATCGGCTACTTCATCGGCGGTGCCCTCATGATCGGCGGCGGCATCGTCGAGGCGTTCCTCGGTGTCAAGGCCGAGGGTCAGTCACTGGAGAGCATCGCCCAGCCGCTCACGGTCGACGCCTGATCGGAGAGGAGTCCGTCATGCCCATGCCACCTCCCCAAGCCCACCACCGAGGGGCCGCGCGACCGCCAGGTCCTGCACGAGATGGGCCAGCTGGTCCGCGCCCTGCGCTCCGAGGGCCCGCAGCCCCCGGAGCAGCTGCGGGACCTCGTCGGCGCCCGGTGGTGGGACGAGGGCCGGTTCGACCGGGCCCTCGCCCTCGCCCTGGCCGACGGCGTCGTGCACCGCACCCCCGAGGGTGCGCTCGCCGCCGTCTGAGCCTCAGCCGGTCAGCGTCGCGCCAGCTGGGCCGCCTGGAGGAACACGACCCGGCCGTTGACCGAGTCGCTGTCGATGGTGTCGGGGTCGGAGACGGCGTAGTCGCCGGTGACCTCGACGGTGTAGGCACCGGCCCTCACCCCGCGCACCAGCGCGGTGGCGATGCCGGTCGAGTAGAGCAGGTCGGTCGTGGTGGTGCCGACGACCTTGCCGGTGCGGTCCTTCACCGTGGCGGTGAAGCTGGCGAAGTTCGCCGCCGTGCCGGGCGTCGGGTAGACGAGCGCGATCTTCAGGGCGGAGACGCCGCGGCGGACGCCGACCCGACGGGTGGCGGAGTAGCTGCCGCCGAGCGAGACGGGCGGTGCGTCGTCCTGCCACAGGTCGGAGCGGACGACGCGCCAGGCGTCCTGGCGCCGCAGCCTCCGGTCGGCGCGGCCCTGGGCGGTCGCGAGGTTCGCGCGCCACCGCTCCGAGCGCACCAGGACGACGGCGCGGCGTCGAGGCGGACGTGGCCGTAGCCGACCTGCCAGAAGGGCGTGGGCGTAGCGACGCCGGCGTCGCCGACGCAACGGGGCTGCGGTGATCCTGGAGGAGGTCTGCACCTGCGGCGGGTGAGGCCCGGGTTGGCCTGCTTGATCACGGCTACCGCGCCCGCAACGTGGGGAGACGCCATCGAGGTGCCGGACGCCTCGGTGTTCGTACCGGGGGGCACGGGCCGACCACCGTGCCAGCGGTGTCACACGAGGAGGAGATGTCGACGCCCGGGGCCGCGATGTCCGGATGCACGAGACCGACTCGATCACCGATGAACGTCGTGCGCCCACCCGGGCCCACCGTCGTGGCCGCGCTGTTGTCGAAGCGGAAGCCGTTCGAGGAGAAGGCGGCCCGCTCGTGGGCGATCGTCTCGGCGGCGACGGACAGCACCCACGGGGCCTGGCTGAACGGGTTCAGCGTGCTTTCGCCGTTCCCGTCGCCGGAGTTCCCGGCCGAGAACACGACGGTGGCGCCGTTGTCGGCAACGGCCTTGGTGGCGACGGCGACCGGGTTGCGGGGATCGAACTGGGCGTAGGCGTTGCCCCACGAGTTGTTGACGACGTCGACGCCCCACATGTCGGGCTGATCGAGCAGGAAGTCGTAGGCCGTGACCACGGCCGTGGTGAAGAGCACCTCGCCGATGCCGAGGCAGACGAGCTCGGCGTCCGGCGCTACGCCGAGGCGGTCCTCAGACGTCGTGCCGTCCGCCGCGATGATCCCGGCGACGTGGGTGCCGTGACCGGAGCCGATGTCGGTGTTGCGGTACGGCCCCTCCTCCATGGGGATCACGATCGTGTTGGACGAGTCCGGAGCGACGTTGGCGTACTCGCCAGAGATGAGCTTCACGTTGTGGGTCACGTGGTCCGCGAGATCGGGGTGGCTGGCGTCGCACCCGGAGTCGACGACGGCGACGGTCACGCCCTTGCCGGTGAACTTGGCCGCCCGGGTGACGGCCTGCGCCCATCGCGTCGGAGGACTCCGTGTCGAAGTACTGCAACCGCTCGTTCGGGTACACGTCCCGGGCGAGGCCGGCGGAGACCGTGGCGGTGAGTCCGGCGACCGGACCCTCCACCAGCGCCAGCGGGAGTCGCTCCATCGGCTGGACCGTGAGCCCGAGGCCCTCCAGCGCGGTGACGTCGGCCGCGGACGGGACGCCGTCGAGCCGGACGATGGCGCGGGTGAGGCCCGGGCCCTCGTCGAGCAGCCGGTCGAGGCCGGGGTGGGTGAGGCGCAGGGTGGTGAGGGACGGCTCGTCGCTCTCGGGGGCGGCGGAGGCGCTCGGACCGGTGAGTCCGGCGCCTGTGCCGACGAGGGCCGCCACGCAGGTGAGGGCGACCGTCGTTCGACGCATCGGCATGGGGTGTTGTTCCCTTCGGTTGGTGTCACCCGGAAGAACGCCGCAGCGGCGGCAGGGTTACGCCTACGCTCGGCGCGTGCGCTCCAGTACGTCACCCTCGGCGCGCTGCTGCTCGCGCTCCTCGGCTCCCT
Source organism: uncultured Actinomycetota bacterium (assembly GCA_963845795.1). Lineage (GTDB taxonomy): Bacteria > Actinomycetota > Actinomycetes > Propionibacteriales > Nocardioidaceae > Nocardioides. Next base: position 244,226 of record CAWJTG010000009.1, read on the forward strand.
GGCGTTCACCGCACCGCCGCCGCGGACCCGGTGCCGTTCCACCGGCGGCGACATCGACTGCCGGCTGGGCGGGCGGTCCGGCGTCCGGCGCACGTCGAGGATCGTCGCGCGCCGACCGGCTGGTGCACCCCGGCCGGCGTCTACGAGCATCTGCTGGGTCGACGGTTCCAGACCCAGCCGACGAGCTGAACAGTTCTCCGCACCGCCACCACTGGAACCTCTCTTCCTCGACTGGCCAGCCATCCCAGTCGTCGAACAAGGCGTGGGAGAAATCGCTGCTCGACGTCCGCGGCACCGCCGGCGACGCGACCTCGCGCGGGATCGTGGCCAGGTCGACCCGCAGGTGCGCGGCCGACGGCTACGAGGCCGTCGAGTTCGACAACCTCGACTCCTACACCCGGAGCCGTCGGTCGCTCACCCGCGGGCAGGCGCTCGCGTTCGCCCGGCTGCGGCGGCGCGGGCGCCGCGCACGACGCCGGGCTCGCCGCCGGTCAGAAGAACACCGCCGGCCTCGACGGCACCACGCTCGGGTTCGACTTCGCCGTCTCCGAGGAGTGCGCGCGGTGGAACGAGTGTCGCCTCTACGACGACCACTACGGCGACCAGGTGGTGATGGTCGAGTACCGCCTTCGCGACTTCCGCCAGGCCTGCGCACGGTACGGCGACACGCACGCCATCGTGCTGCGCGACCTCGCCCGGCTGGCGTTCGAGCCCCGGGTACCGCTGACTCCTAGGCTGGCCGGATGGCCCAGCCGATCCGCGCCAACTCGGTGCTCCCAGCACAGCGGGAGCCGCTGACCCTTCACACCGCCGACGGGCTCGCCCTGGTGGGGGAGCTGGCGCGCCCGGTCGACCGCGACGTCGTCGCCACCCTCGTCTGCCTGCACCCGCTGCCCACCCACGGCGGGATGATGGACAGCCACGTCCTCCGCAAGGCCGCCTTCCGGCTGCCGGCGCTCGCCGGCATCGCCGTCCTGCGGTTCAACACCCGCGGCACGTGGAGCGAGCAGGGCACGAGCGAGGGCGAGTTCGACCACGCCGAGGGGGAGCGGTACGACGTCGCCGCCGCCATCGAGCAGGCGGAGTTCGCCGACCTGCCCGACATCTGGCTGCTCGGGTGGTCCTTCGGCACCGACCTGGCACTCATGCACGGACTGGACCCCACCGTCCGCGGCGTCATCCTCCTGAGCCTGCTGCTGCGCTTCAGCCGCGCCGAGCACCTGGAGGCGTGGGCGGAGTCCGGCAAGCCGGTCCACGCCTTCGTGCCCGAGCACGACGACTACCTGCAGCCGCCGAAGGCCCGCGAGCGGTTCGCCGCGGTCCCGCAGGCCGAGGTGGTGCCGTTCGAGGGCAGCAAGCACCTGTGGGTGGGCGACGCCGAGCGGGTCCTCGACGAGGCGGTGCGCCGCGTCGCGCCCGACGTCGAGCTCCCGCTGCCGCGCAAGTGGGACGGCCCGATGGAGACCGCCGACACCTCCGCCTACGCGGCCCGCAGCGGCGCAGCGTTCAAGGAAGTCGAGGTGCCGAAGCCCCGCGACTAGCCAGGTGGCGTTGGGTGGATCGGCTCAGCGATTTCGACTCCGCCGCCACGGGTTCGTTCCTCACCCGTGGGCCGTCGCTCAATCTGCGCTCGCTACGCGCCGCGTTCGTCCCTCACGCGCTCGCTACGCGCCGCGTTCGTCCCTCACGCGCGTCGCTGCTTGCTTGCCGGGCCCGGTAGGCCGCGACGGCGTTGCGGTTGCCGCAGGTCGTCGAGCAGAACCGACGCGAACGGTTGCGGGAGAGGTCGAGGACGACGCCCTCGCAGTCGTCGTCGGCGCAGATGCCGAGGCGGGAGTGGTCCTCGGAGCGGATCACGTCGACCATCGCCATCGCGATCTCGACGACGATCCGCTCGGCGAGCGGCTCGTCCGGCGAGACGGCGTGCAGGTGCCAGTCGAAGTGGTCGTGGCGCACGAGCTGGGGGAGGGCGTCGGCGTCGGCGAGCATCGGGTTGACGAGGGCGACCGCCTCGTCGCGGGAGGCGGTCAACAGCTCGTGGAGCCGGGCGCGGACGCCGCGGACGGCGTCGAGCTCGGCGGAGGTGCGGTCGTGTCGTCCGGTGTACTCGAACTCGTCGTAGAGCGCGTCCAGGTCGGCGATGGTGTCCAGCGTGTCGGGGTCGCCCATCGAGTTGGCGAGCTGGACTGCGGCCAGCAGGGCCACCTCGGCGTCATGGGTGAATACCACGTTGACAGGTTACCGGACCGCGTGAGAGCGTCATGCGTCATGAGCACGTTGACCCATGACGCATCCTCGGACCCCGTCGCCACCCGCGCCGGCGCCGGTCTCGCGCTCGCTCTCGTCTCGGCCGTCTCGTTCGGGCTCGCCGGGCCGCTCGCGCGTCCGCTGCTCGAGGCCGGCTGGTCGCCGGGCGCCGTCGTGCTCGCCCGGATCGGCTTCGGGCGGTGATCGTCCTGCCGTTCGGGCTGCGGTCGCTGCACGGCCGGTGGTAGCTGCTGCGCACGCACCGCGCGTCGTCGTGCTCTACGGGCTCCTCGCGGTCGCCGGGGCGCAGTTCTGCTACTTCTCGGCGATCGACTACATGCAGGTGGGGCCGGCGCTGCTCATCGAGTACACCGCCCCGGCCGCCGTCGTCAGGTGGCTGTGGCTGCGGCACGGCGAGCGGCCCGGGCCGATCACGCTGGGCGGCGCCGGGCTCTGCGTGCTCGGGCTGATGCTGGTGCTCGACCTGCTCTCCGGTGCCGACCTCAGCCTGACCGGGGTGCTGTGGGCGCTCGGCGCCATGGTCGGCCTCGCCACCTACTTCATCATCAACTCCGACGACTCGGTCGACCTGCCGCCGCTGTCGCTCGCGGCCGGCGGCCTCGTGGTCGGGGGCGCCGCGCTCGGCCTCGCCGGCCTGGTCGGACTCCTGCCGATGAGCGCGTCGGGGTCCGACGTCGCCTACGGCGGGCCTCGACCTCGGCCCGCTGCTGCCGCTGGCGATGCTCGGCCTCCTGACCGCCGCCGTCTCCTACGTCACCGGCATCGCCGCCGGTCGGCGGCTGGGATCACGGCTGGCCTCGTTCGTGGCGCTGAGCGAGGTGGTCGCCGGGGTGCTGTGGGCGTGGGCGCTGCTCGGCGAGCTTCCCGGGTCCGCCGCAGCTGTTCGGCGGCCTGCTCGTCGTCGGCGGCGTCGTCGTCGTGAAGCTGGGCGAGCGGTCCGTCGAGTCCGGCCCCGGCGTCCTCCTGGACGGCGTCCTCCCCGACGGCTCCCACCCCGCCACCCCTGTCTGAGGCGGACTGGACCGAAGAACTCCGCGGTTTCTACCCCGCTGCGGGCCCGGAAGCGCGGAATTCACCGGCCGGCCGGTGAATTCCGCGGTCGCCCCGGCTAGCGCCGGTCCTGCCGTTTCACCACGACCTCGCGCATGATGAGGAGGATCGCGGCGGCGGTGGGGATGGCGAGGAGCGCACCGACGACGCCGAGCAGCCCGGCGCCGACGAGGGCGGCGACGACGGTGACCGAACCGGGGACGTCGACCGACCGCTTCATCACCCGCGGGTAGATCACGTAGTTCTCGACCTGCTGGTAGACGAGGTAGAAGATCGCGCAGGCGATCCCGATCTTGATGTCGGTGGCGAAGGCGATGGCGGTCACGATCACCGCGCCGATGGTGGCGCCGATCATCGGGATCACGTCGAGCACCGCCACGACGAAGGCGAGCGCGACGGCGTACTCGCCGAGCCCGGCGATGAAGAGGAAGATCAGCGAGGAGATGCCGGCGAACAGCGCCACCACGAAGGCGCCGGACACGTAGCCGCCGATGTTGTGGATGATCCGGTCACCGAGCGCCGAGACCCGGGGCCGGCGCGAGGCCGGGGTGAGCCGGTAGAACGCGCTCTTGGTCTGCTCGAGCGAGGACAGGAAGTACAGCGTCAGCACGAGGACGATGAAGGCGTTGAACAGCGCCGAGAGGACCGCGAGCCCGATGCCGACCGCGCCGCCGAACAGGCTGCTCGCGAAGTCCCCGCCCGTCAGGTAGTCCTGCGCCTTCTCGAGGACGCCGTACTCGTCGTTGAACTCCTGCACGCGCTTGTTGCGCTGCAGCTGTTCCACCCACTCCGGGACCCGGTCGGTGAGCGAGCGCACCTGGTCGGTGATCACCGGGACGATCGCGAGCACGAACAGGGCGACGGCGCCCAGCGCGGCGAGGATCACCACCAGCACGGCCCACGAGCGGCGCAGGCCACGGCGCTGGAGGACCTCGACCGACGGGTTGAGCCCGGCTGCCAGGAAGAACGCGACCACGACGAGCAGAAGCGTCGAGGCGATCGAGGTCAGCGCGTTGAACAGGAACCACGCCACCAGGGCGCCGATGCCGCCGACGAAGCCGATGTAGAACGGGTTGCGGCGGGCGAACGGCTCGCCGGGCTCCCCGAGCTCCCCGAGCTCGTGCTCGACCTCCTCCGCCGCCTCCGTGGCGCGGTCGGCGGCGTGCTCCGCCCGGTCGGCTGCCTGCTCCGCGTGCTCGACCGCGTCCTCGAGGGTGTCGCTCGAGGCGGACCCCTGCTCGGCGTCGCCGTCCGGGCGGTCGGTCAACTCTCGTCCCCGGCGGCCTGCTGGGCGGCGTCGTCCTTCTCGGGCTCGTCGGTGCCGAACCCGGCCACGACGTCGCGCAGCGACGCGAGCTGGGCGGTGATGGCGTCGCGGCGCCGGGTGAGGCGCTCGAGCTCGGCCTTGGTGGCGGCGATCTTGCGCTCGCCCGCCTCGTCGCCGGTGGCGGCGATGGCGTCGGCCTTGCTGCGCGCGGCCGAGACGATCTGCTCCGCCTCGCGCCGAGCGCGCGTCAGCAGGCCCTCGGACTCCTGCTGGACGGCCGCGCGGTGCTCGGAGGCCTGCCGGGTGGCCTCGGTGGAGCGCTGCTCGGCAGCGGCAGCGCGCTGCTCGGCCTCCTGCACCAGCCGCTTGGTCTCGGCGACCGCCGTGGTGTGGTGGTCGTTGGCCTCGCGGGCCAGCCGCTCCTTCTCCACCGCCAGGGTGCGGCGGGCCTCCTGCAGGTCGCGGTCGGCCGCGGCCCGCAGCTGCTCGACCTCGCGCTGGGCGCCGGTGCGCATCTCGCCGGTCTCCTGCTGCGCGGCCAGGCGCACCTGGTCGGCCTCACGCTTGGCGGCGGCGACCAGGTCGGCAGCCTCGGCCTGGGCCAGGGTGCGCTCCTGCTCGGCGTCGGCGGTGGCCCGGGCCCGGCTCTCGTCGAGCTCCTGGAGCTGGACGGTCTTCATGTCGTCGACCTCGCGCTGGGCGTCGGCGCGGGTGGCCTGCCCGTCGCGCTCGGCCTGGGAGCGGATCTCGGCGGCGTCGCGCTGCGCAGCCTCGCGGATCTCGTCGGCCTCCTCCTCGGCGAGTCGCAGCATCGTGCTGGCGCGGCCACCGAGGCCGGCGTAGGACGGCGAGCTGTGCTCGGCCAGCTGCTGGCGGAGGTCCTCGACGTCCTTCTCGAGCCTCGCCACCCGCTGCTCGGACTCGGCGAGGCTCGCGCTCAGACCGGCCTTCTCGCTCGCGAGCTGGCGCACCCGGGCGTCGACGGCGCTCTTGTCGTAGCCGCGCCGCACGACGGGGAAGGTGCTCATCGCCGCCGTCGTGGCCGGGGCGCTCGCGGGCGGGGGCGGCAGCGGGGGCCGGGCGGCCGGGGCCGCCGGAGCCGGCGTCGCGGCAGTCGGCCGGGGCGCCGGTGTCGCCTCGGACGCCGGTGCCTGGGCCGGTTCTGCGGCCTTCTTCGGCGCCGAGTCGGCCTGCGTCTCGCTCGGGGAGCCGGAGGCGAGGGTGGATCCGCGGGTCTCGACGGCCTGCGACCCGCCGCCCGGGGAGTCCTGCACGGGCAGGACCTGGGTGGCCTCGCCGTCGGCGTCGTTGGTGGAGGTCTCGGTGGTGCTCGCGTCGTCCCGGATGTCGACCTCGTCGGTCTCCACATCATCGAAGATGGACAGTCCCTGGTCGCGCTGGTTGCTCATCAAGCGGTCCTCACCGTTGGTCGTCTGGGGGGTTCTGGGGGGATCCCGGAGGGATCTTGGGGGGAAAGCGGTCGCCGCCCCCCATGATGCCCGTCCGTGGGTGCCCGCGGCGAGGGTGGTGAGGCCTACACGCCCCGGAAGCGGTGGATCGCCTCACGGTGCTCGTCGCGGAGGTCCTCGTCGCGCACGCCGAGCCCCTCCTCGGGGGCGAGGCAGAGGACGCCCACCTTGCCCTGGTGGGCGTTGCGGTGGACGTCGAGCGCGGCCTGTCCGACCTCCTCGAGCGGGTAGGTGCGCGACAGGGTCGGGTGGATCTTGCCCTTCGAGACCAGCCGGTTCGCCTCCCAGGACTCGCGGTAGTTCGCGAAGTGGGAGGAGATGATCCGCTTGAGGTTCATCCACAGGTAGCGGTTGTCGTACTCGTGCATGTAGCCCGACGTCGAGGCGCAGGTGGTGATCGTGCCGCCCTTGCGGGTCACGTAGACGCTGGCGCCGAAGGTCTCGCGGCCGGGGTGCTCGAAGACGATGTCGATGTCCTCACCGCCGGTGAGCTCGCGGATCTTGGCCCCGAACCGCTTCCACTCCTTCGGGTCCTGGGTGTGCTCGTCCTTCCAGAACCGGAAGTCCTCGGCGTTGCGGTTGATGACCAGCTCGGCGCCCATGGCGCGGCAGATGTCGGCCTTGTCGTCGCTCGAGACCACGCACACCGGGGTGGCGCCGCCGTTGAGCGCGTACTGGGTCGCGAACCCGCCCAGGCCACCACTGGCGCCCCAGATCAGGACGTTGTCGCCCTGCTTCATGTCGCCGCCGTTCTTGGAGACCAGCTGGCGGTAGGCGGTGCAGTTGACCAGGCCGGGGGAGGCGGCCTCCTCCCACGTGAGGTGGGCGGGCTTGGGCATCAGCTGGTTGGCCTTGACCAGCGCGACGTCGGCCAGGCCGCCGAAGTTGGTCTCGAAGCCCCAGATGCGCTGCTGCGGGTCGAGCATGGTGTCGTCGTGGCCGTCGGGGTCCTCCAGCTCCACCGACAGGCAGTGCGCGACGACCTCCTGCCCGGGCTTCCACCGGGTGACGCCGGGGCCGGTGCGCAGGACGACGCCGGACAGGTCGGAGCCGACCACGTGGTAGGGCAGGTCGTGGCGCTTGGTGAGCGCGGACAGGCGCCCGTAGCGCTCCAGGAAGCCGAAGGTCGACACCGGCTCGAAGATCGACGTCCAGACGGTGTTGTAGTTGATGGCGCTCGCCATCACCGCCACCAGCGCCTCGCCCGGGCCGAGCTCGGGGACGGGCACCTCGTCGATGTGGAGCGACTTGCGCGGGTCCTTCTCCTTGGCCGACATCCCCTCGAACATGTCGACCTCGTCCTTGCGGACGAGCGCGGCGCGGTAGGACTCGGGGATCTCGAGGGCGGCGAAGTCGTCGCTGCTGGTGTCGCCGGCGAGGACGGCGTCGAGGATGTGCTGCACGGAGGGGCTCCTGGGGGTCGCGGGGGCCTGGCTGCGGGCAGGTTACCGATCGGTCACCTGCGAGGCACCGTGCTGTGCGGCACGTCCAGTGGTCGGGTCGAGGCTCGGCTCCGTGGTCTCGACTCGGCACCGCGGGCTCGTTCCTCACCCGCGGGCCGTCGCTCGACCTTCGCCCGCCACGGGACCGCGTTCGTTCCTCAGGCGGTCCCTGCGGGCTCCACGAGCTCGACGAGCACGCCGCCGGCGTCCTTGGGGTGCACGAAGTTGATGCGGGAGTCCGAGGTGCCCCGTCGCGGGGCGTCGTAGAGCAGCCGGACACCGCGCTCGCGCAGCACGGCACTGACCTGCTCGACGTCGACGACCCGGTAGGCGACCTGCTGGATGCCGGGACCGGAGCGGTCGAGGAACTTCGCGATCGTGGACGTCTCGTCCAACGGCGCCAGCAGCTGCACGTGCGACCCGGAGTCGCCGACGGCCATCATCGCCTCGCGCACGCCCTGCTCCTCGTTCACCTCCTCGTGGGCCAACGTCATGCCGAAGGTGTCGCGGTAGAACGCGACCGCGGCGTCGAGGTCGGGCACGGCCATGCCCACGTGGTCGATCGCCGTGAACAGCTCGGACGGGATGCCGGGTGACGTCGTCATGTCGGTATGGTCGCAAGCGTTCCCACCCACGCTTGGAGGCACCCACATGTCCGACCCGACCAGCCGCGGTTCGTCCGTCATCGTCGCCGGGGCCCGTACCCCGATCGGCCGCCTCCTCGGCGGCCTGAAGAGCCTGTCGGCCGCCGACCTCGGGCGGCGTCGCGATCAAGGGAGCCCTGGAGAAGGCCGCCGTCTCGGCCGACCAGGTCGACTACGTGATCATGGGCCAGGTCATCCTGGCCGGGGCCGGTCAGAACCCGGCCCGCTCGGCCGCGGTGGCCGGCGGCATCTCGATGAGCGTGCCGTCCATCACCATCAACAAGGTGTGCCTCTCGGGCCTCAACGCCATCGCGATGGCCGACCAGATGATCCGCGCCGGCGAGTGCGAGATCGTGGTGGCCGGCGGCATGGAGTCGATGACCAACGCCCCGCACCTGCTGCCGAAGTCGCGCGAGGGCTTCAAGTACGGCGACACCGCGCTCGTCGACTCGATGGCCTACGACGCGCTGTTCGACCAGGTCACCTCGCAGGCGATGGGCGCTGCTCACCGAGGAGGCCAACGCCGCCTCGGCCAACCTGACCCGCGAGGAGCAGGACGAGTTCGCCGCGCCAGTCGCACCGGAAGGCCGCGGTCGGCTGGAAGAACGGCGTCTTCGACGACGAGGTGGTCCCCGTCGAGATCCCGCAGCGCAAGGGTGACCCGGTCGTCGTCGACACCGACGAGGGCGTGCGCGGCGACACCACCGCCGAGTCGCTGTCCAAGCTGCGGCCCGCCTTCAACAAGACGGGCACCATCACCGCCGGCACGTCGTCGCAGATCTCCGACGGCGCCTGCGCGGTCGTGGTGATGAGCAAGGCCAAGGCCGAGGAGCTCGGCCTGGACGTGGCTGGCCGAGATCGGCGCCCACGGCATGGTCGCCGGCCCCGACTCCACGCTCCAGTCGCAGCCCGCCAACGCCACCGCCAAGGCGTGCGAGAAGGAGGGCATCGAGCCCGACCGACCTCGACCTCGTGGAGTTCAACGAGGCCTTCGCCGCCGTCGGCATCGCCTCGGCCCGCCAGCTCGGCCTGCCCGACGAGAAGGTCAACGTCAACGGCGGCGCGATCGCCCTCGGCCACCCGGTCGGCATGTCCGGCGCCCGCGTGGTGCTGCACCTCGCGCTCGAGCTGAAGCGCCGCGGCGGCGGGGTCGGCGCGGCCGCGCTGTGCGGTGGCGGCGGCCAGGGCGACGCGCTGATCGTGCGTGTCCCGGCCGCGAGCTGACGTCCCGGATCTGGTCGCGCGGGCCAGAGCCGGTGAGGCCCGGGCCGTCGCGCGGCTGATCTCGCTGGTCGAGGAGGGGTCGCCGTCGCTGCGCGAGGTGACGGCGGCGCTCGCGCTCCACACCGGGCGGGCGCGCGTCGTCGGGCTCACCGGGGCGCCCGGCGTCGGCAAGTCCACCGCCACCAACGCGCTGGTGCGCGGCGCTGCGCGAGGCGGGCCGCACCGTCGCCGTGCTCGCGGTCGACCCGTCCTCGCCGTTCTCCGGCGGCGCTCTGCTCGGCGACCGGGTGCGCATGGGCGACCACGCCGGCGACGACGGCGTGTTCATCCGCTCGATGGCCGCCCGCGGGCACCTCGGCGGGCTGGCGTGGTCGACGCCCGCAGGCGGTGCGGGTGCTCGACGCCGCCGGCTTCGACGTCGTGCGTCGTCGAGACCGTGGGCGTCGGTCAGTCCGAGGTCGAGGTGGTGGTGCTCGCCGACACCACCGTGGTGCTGCTCGCGCCCGGGATGGGCGACGGCATCCAGGCCGCCAAGGCCGGACTGCTCGAGGTCGGCGACGTCTACGTGGTCAACAAGGCCGACCGCGACGGCGCCGCGCGAGGTCGCCCGCGACCTGCGCGTCGATGCTCGCGCATGTCGGAGCGCTCCGAGGACGCGTGGCGCCCACCGGTGCTGCGCACCACGGCGCAGTCCGGGGAGGGCGTGCCCGAGGTCCTGATCGCGCTCGAGGAGCACCACGACTGGCTGACCGTCGTCCGGGGCGAGCTGGCCGGCGCCGCGGGCGCCGCGCCCGTGCCGAGATCGAGGCGCTCGCCGTCGCCCGGTTGCGCGCCCGCTGGGAGCGGGTCGACGGCACCGACCTCGACGAGCTGGCCGCCGCTGTCGTGGCCGGTGACCTCGACCCCTACGCGGCCGCCGACCGGCTGGTCGGGGAGGTCTGAGCCCCCGCCCCCGATCCGTTCGATCGAACGACCAGAGCGGGGGGGACCGCCGCGTCCCGAGCCACCAGGCGCCTCCCTAGGATGGCGGCATGTCGCAGCAGCCGTTCATGCGTCCAGGCGCCGTCGACCTCTCCGGGCTGAAGCGGCCGGCCGCTCCCGCGCCCGGTGGGGGCTCGGCTGGTGGGGGCCCGGCCGGCACCGCCGGCTCGGGTGGTGGCGGTGCCGGGGGCGCGTACTCCGTGCACGTGAGCACCGAGAACTTCCAGGCGGTGCTGGAGCAGTCGATGACCGCGCCGGTGCTGCTCGTGGTGCACTCGCCGTCCCGCTCGCCCGAGAGCACCACCTACGCCGACGACGTCGCGGCCATCGTCGAGCAGTACGAGGGCCGCTTCCTCGCCGCGCTCGTCGACCTCGACGCCAACCCGGAGATCGGCCAGGCGCTCCAGGTCACCCAGATCCCGCTGCTGCTGGTGCTGCTCGACGGCCGGCCCGCCACCCAGCCGATCCCGGGCGCGCTGAGCGCCGACGAGGTGAGCACGCTGCTGCAGCAGCCGGCCAGCAGCTCACCACCCAGGGCGTCACCGGGCGGCACCAGCCCCGCACCGCCGCCGCACCGGCGGAGCACGACGACGCCGGCCCGCAGGCCGACCCGCGCTACGCCGCCGCCCAGGACGCGCTGGCCCGGGACGACGTCGACGCCGCCGTCGCCGAGTACCAGAAGCTGGTCGACGCCAACCCGGCCGACGTCGAGGCCGCCGCCGGGCTCGCGATGGCCAAGGTGCTGCAGCGCACCCAGGGTGTCGACCTGCAGACCGCCCGCGACGCCGCCGCCGCCGACCCCGACGACGTCGACGCGCAGACCCTCGTGGCCGACCTCGAGCTGGTCAGCGGTCAGGTGGAGGACGCCTTCGCCCGACTGGTCGACCTCGTGCGCCGCACCGCCGACGCCGATCGCACCAAGGCGCGAGAGCACCTGCTCGGGCAGTTCGCCGCGGTGGGCAACGACGACCCGCGCGTCCTCAAGGGCCGCCAGAACCTCGCCTCCGCACTCTTCTGAGGATGACGTGAGCGAGCTCGGCCACGGGGCGTCCTATCCTCGGGCGCGGGTTCGGCTTCGTCCGCTCCCGACCGCGGCTGCTGCTGCTCGGGGCGCTGCCTGCGCTGCTGGTGTTCCTGCTGCTGGCCGCAGCATTCGTCACGCTCGTCGTGGTCGTCGGCGACCTCGTCTCCTGGGCCACGCCGTTCGCCGACGACTGGCCGGGCGCGCTGCGCGACCTCACACGGTTCCTGCTCGCCGCGGCGGTGCTGGTGGGGTCGTTCCTGCTGTTCACCTCGGTGTTCGTGGGCCTCACCCTCGCCGTGGGCGACCCGTTCTACGAACGAATCTGGCGCGAGACCGAGGCCGCGCTCGGCGGGCCCGTGCCCACCGGGGAGGTGGGACTCGTGCAGTCGGTGCGGGACGGCGCCCGGTTGGCCGCGATGGGAGTGCTGTCGTCGGTGGTCGTGCTCGGCAGCGGGGTGGTGCCCGTGGCCGGTCCCGTCGCCGGCGTGGTGATCGGCGTCCTGCTGTCGGGTCGGCTGCTGGGCCGCGAGCTCCTCGGCCGGGCCCTCGGCCCGCGGGGTCTCGACGACCGGGCGCAGCAGCAGTTGCTGGCGCCGTACCGCCGCCGGGTGCTGGGCTTCGGCTGCGCCACCCAGCTGTGCTTCTTCATCCCCCTCGGCGGGGTGCTCGTGATGCCGGCCGCGATCGCCGGAGCCACGATGCTCGCGCGCGACGTGCTCGACGCGGCCCCCGACGGCACCGCAGTGACGCAGAACCGATCCCAGGGCTACCGGCCGGACTCCGTGTAGGCGGGGCCGTCGCCGCCGACGGCGGCCAGGGCGGCGGCGATCCGGCGGGCGGTGAAGTCGGCGGCCCGCTCCTCGACCTCCGTCCAGGTGCAGAAGGCGGCGTCGCGGATCTCGCGGGCCTGGGGGACGATCGTGTCGACCAGCGACGGATCGTGAACGCCGCCGTCGAACACCAGGCAGAGCGCGTCGTCCCAGCCACCCCACGGCGGCAGCCAGTCGGTGAGCAGCAGCCGGCCGGGCGGGATCGTGAGCGCGAGCTCCTCCTGCACCTCGCGGCCGACGGCGTCGCGCGGCGACTCGCCGACCTCGACCACGCCGCCCGGCAGGTCCCAGTCCTGCTTGTAGGTGAGCCGGCACAGCAGCACCCGGGGGTCGTCGCCGACGCCGTCGCGGATCAGCATCTGGCCGATCGCGCGCTTGCGCGGGAGGAAGGAGTTGAGCAGGGCACGGAAGCCGCCCGGCTCGTTGACGGGGGTGTCGGTGGTGAGCCGGGCGTAGACGACGACGTCGCCGTCGACGCCGCGCATCACGCCCTCGCGGCGCATTCCCGACCAGGTCGCGGTGCGCTGGCCGACGACGTCGTCGACGCCGACGTGCGCCTCGACCCGCGGGTGGGTCGCGAGCGCCGTGGCGACCTCACGACGCACGACGTCGACGTTCTCGTCCTCGACCCAGCGGATCCTGGCCACGCCGTCGGCGATGGTCTCGATGTCCGGGGAGGGCACGTGGCCAGCCTAGTAGCGCCGACTCGGCGTCTCTGGAGTGCTATCTGGCGCCGGGTCGGCGCGGGGCGCGGAGCCAGATCGTGGCGAGCGGGGGAGGACGAGCTCGGCCGAGGCGGGCTGGCCGGAGTGCTCGCCGGCCACCGCGGTGCACCGACCCGAAGTTGCCGACGCCGGAGCCGCCGTAGGCGTGGACGTCGGTGTTGACGACCTCCTCCCACAGTCCCGCGGACGGCAGGCCGAGGCCGTAGCCGTAGTGCGGCGTGGCCGCGAAGTTCGCGACGCACACCAGGTCGGGCTCGCCCGCGGTGCGAGCGCACGAACGCATAGACGTTGTGCGAGGCGTCGTCGGCGTCGAGCCACTGGAAGCTGGCCGGGCTGACGTCGGTGCGCCACAGCGCCGGGGTGTCGCGGTAGGCGGTGTTGAGGTCGCGGACGGCGTCGTGGAGGCCGCGGTGCTCGGGATGCGCCAGCAGCCACCAGTCGAGCTCGCGGGACTCGGCCCACTCCGACTCCTGGCCGATCTCGCAGCCCATGAAGATCAGCTGCTTGCCGGGGTGGGCCCACATGAAGCCGTAGTAGGCGCGGAGCGTGGCGAGCTGCTGCCAGCGGTCGCCGGGCATCTTGCGCAGCAGCGACCCCTTGCCGTGCACGACCTCGTCGTGGCTCAGCGGCAGCACGAAGTTCTCGGTCCAGGCGTAGGTGATCGCGAACGTGAGGTCGTGGTGGTGCCACTGGCGGTGCACGGGCTCGCGCGCCAGGTAGTCGAGCGTGTCGTGCATCCAGCCCATGTTCCACTTGAAGCCGAAGCCGAGCCCGCCGTCGGAGGTGGCGCGGGTGACGCCCGGCCAGGACGTCGACTCCTCGGCGATCGTGCAGATGCCGGGCACCCGCTTGTAGACGGTGGCGTTCATCTCCTGGAGGAACTGCACCGCCTCGAGGTTCTCCCGGCCGCCGTGCACGTTCGGCGTCCACTCGCCCTCCTCGCGGGCGTAGTCGAGGTAGAGCATCGAGGCGACGCCGTCGACGCGCAGGCCGTCGGCGTGGAACTCCTCGAGCCAGTAGAGCGCGTTGGCGTAGAGGAAGTTGCGCACCTCGCGACGCCCGAAGTTGAAGATGTGGGAGCCCCACTCCTGGTGCCAGCCCCGCTGCGGGTTGGGGTCCTCGTAGAGCGCGGTGCCGTCGAAGCGGGCGAGCGCCCACTCGTCGGTGGCGAAGTGGCCCGGCACCCAGTCGAGGATCACGCCGACGCCGGCGCGGTGGAAGGCGTCGACGAGCCGGCGGAACCCGTCGGGGTCGCCGAGCCGGGAGTCGGTCGCGAAGTACGACGTCACGTGGTAGCCCCACGAGCCGCCGAAGGGGTGCTGCATCACCGGCATCAGCTCGACGTGGGTGAACCCGAGCTCGGCCACGTACGGCACGAGGTCGTCGACCAGCTCGTCGTAGGTCCAGAGGCCGCCGCCGGGGTGCCGCTTCCACGAGGCCAGGTGCACCTCGTAGACCGACATCGGCTCGTCGACGGGCGCGCGCCGGGCGCGGGCCGCCATCCAGTCCTGGTCGGTCCAGGTGTGGGTGGACTCCCAGACCCGGGAGGCGGTGCTGGGTGCCACCTCGGAGAACGCGGCCATCGGGTCGGCCTTCTCGCGCCAGACGTCGTCGGCGCCCAGGACGGCGTACTTGTAGCAGGCGCCGGTGCCGACGCCGGGCACGAACAGCTCCCAGACGCCGGACTCGCCGAGCTGGCGCATCGGGTGCTCCCGGCCGTCCCAGGCGTTGAACTCGCCCTTGACCCGCACGGCGCGCGCCGACGGCGCCCAGACGGCGAAGGACGTGCCGCTGACGGTGCCGCCGAGCGGCTCCTCGTAGTGGTGGACCCGGGCGCCGAGCACCTCCCAGAGGTTCTCGTGGCGGCCCTCGTTGACCAGGTGCAGGTCGACCTCGCCGAGCGTGGGGAGGAACCGGTAGGGGTCGTCGACGACGACCTCGCCCTGCCCGTAGTCGACCGCGACCCGGTAGCCGGGCACGTGCCCGTCGGTGGAGACGACGCCCGCCCAGACGCCACCGTGCTCGTGCTCGAGCCGGTGGTCGACGTCGCCGACGCGGACCGAGACCGCCGCCGCCAGGGGCTTGAGCACCCGGACGGTGACGACGTCGTCGTGCAGGTGCGGGCCGAGGACGGCGTGCGGGTGCCCGTGCTCGCCGCGGACGAGCTGGTCGAGCTCGCCCCGGGGGACCGGGTGGACGGGGTGGACGGGACGCGGAGGTGTGGAGGACATCAGGTTCCGATCGTTGACCCGGAGATCCTGGCGAGCCCCGCGAGCGGGATGTCCACCCACGACGGCCGGTTCCGGGTCTCGTAGACGGCCTCGTAGACGGCCTTGTCGGCGAGGTAGGCGTGCACCAGCAGGTCCTGCTCGGCGGTGAGGTCACCGCCGGCGTAGGCCTGGAGGAAGTAGCGCTGGTTGCGCTCGGACCACTCGTCACCGCGCACGCGCAGCTCGGCGCGCTCGGGGTCGTCGGGTTCGAGCAGGTCGCGCTCGACGACGGGCGGGGCGTAGTCGAAGGAGCGCAGCATGCCGGCGACGTCGCGCCACGCCGAGTCCGGCAGCAGCCGGTCGATCAGCGGCTTGGCGGGCTCGCCCTCGAAGTCGACGATCTTCCAACCCAACGAGGTGCGCAGGGTCTGGCCGAGGTGCAGGTCGCCGTGCACCTGCTGGACCGGCACCTCGGGGAGCGCCGCGAGCGCCGCGTAGGCCTCGCGCAGGCGGTCCGCGTGGTCGTCGAGTCCGGGCACGACGAGCAGGGCGGCGTCGAGCCGGGCGCTCATGGCCCCGGCGATCGCCGAGGGCGTCGGCACCAGGGCGGGGTCGACGGCGATCTCGCGGCGCAGCACGTCGTGCACCTCGCGCAGCGCCTCACCGAGCCGGGCCGCCTCACCGGCGAAGTCGCCGCCGGCCTCCCGCGCGGACACGGTGGGATCGGCGAAGAGGTTGCGGATGCTGGTGAGCGCGAGATCCCAGCCGTCGGTGGCGGTGCGCAGGAACTGCTGCAGCATCCCGAGGTGGAGGGTCTCGAGACGGCCGTGGCCGGCCTCCTCGACCACCGAGCTGAACTCGACCCAGCCGTAGAGCTGGGCGACGTGCTCGGACCCGACCCGGGTGAGCACCTCGTGGGTGGTGATGTCGGGGTTCGCGCCGGGGGTGATCTTGCGGAACAGCTTGAGCACCGAGTCCTCGCCGAACGCGACCGAGGAGTTGGACTGCTCGCCGGTGAACAGCGACCCCACGGCGTCGAGGTCGAGGTCGTGCCCCGGCACCCGGTGGAACTCGAGCCCGCCCACCGTGCCGGGCTCGCCGAAGGCGGCCAGCCACAGGTGGGTGGCCTCGCGGTCGTGGAGCGCGTCGTAGGCGTGCACCCACCCCCGCTCGGGGTCCTCCCACCAACCCACGAAGGCGTGGTCGAGGCGGTGCTCGGGCTCGGTGTAGTAGCTCAGCGGCACCTGGTAGAGCTCGACGTCCGGGCTGGCGCCCGGGCGGTCGGTGTAGGTGAGCTCGACCAGCAGGACGTCGACCCGGTCGCCGAGCACGCCGATCCGCCGGACGTCGGAGACGCCGAACGGGCGGCCCTTGCCGCCGAACCAGCGGGTGCGGACGAGGTAGTCGACGAAGACCTGGGGGTCGACGCTCTCGAGGAGGGAGGTGCTCACAGGAACTGCCCGTCCTCGAGACGGTCGCCGCGGACCAGCCGGAACCAGTAGAAGCCGTAGCCGCTGAGCGTCAGCAGGTAGGGCAGCTCGCCGACCGCCGGGAAGCGGACGCCGCCGAGCATCTCCACCGGCACCATCCCCTCGAACCGGCGCAGGTCGAGCTCGACCGGCTGGGGGAAGCGGGAGAGGTTGTTGACGCAGAGGATCACGTCGTCGTCGTCGTGACCGGTCGACAGCTCGCGGATGTACGACAGCACCGCCGGGTTCGAGCCACCGAGGTCGTGGAACGACCCGATGCCGAACGCCGGGTGCTGGCGCCGGGAGTGGATCATCCGGCGGGTCCAGTGCAGCAGCGAGGACGGGTTCTCGAGCTGCGACTCGACGTTCACGGACTGGTAGCCGTAGACCGGGTCCTGGATCGCCGGGAGGTGCAGCTTGCCGGGGGTGACAGAGGAGAAGCCGGCGTTGCGGTCCGGCGTCCACTGCATCGGAGTGCGGACGCCGTCGCGGTCACCGAGCCAGATGTTGTCGCCCATGCCGATCTCGTCGCCGTAGTAGAGGACCGGCGAGCCGGGGAGCGACAGCAGGATGGCGGTGAACAGCTCGATCTGGTTGACGTCGTTGTCGAGCAGCGGCGCGAGCCGGCGGCGGATGCCGATGTTGGCCTTCATCCGCGGGTCCTTGGCGTACTCGTTCCACATGTAGTCGCGGTCCTCGTCGGTGACCATCTCGAGCGTCAGCTCGTCGTGGTTGCGCAGGAAGATGCCCCACTGGCAGTGGTGGGGGATCGGCGGCGTCTGCTCGAGGATCTCCGAGATCGGGAACCGCGACTCCCGCCGCACCGCCATGAAGATGCGCGGCATCACCGGGAAGTGGAAGCACATGTGGCACTCGTCGCCGCCGGACTCGAAGTCGCCGAAGTAGTCCACGACGTCGGCCGGCCACTGGTTCGCCTCGGCGAGCAGTACCTTGCCGGGGTACTTCTGGTCGACGAAGCGACGGACCTTGCGCAGGAACTCGTGGGTCTCGGGAAGGTTCTCGCCGTTGGTGCCCGGCCGCTCGTAGAGGTACGGCACGGCGTCGAGCCGGAAGCCGTCGAGGCCCATGTCGAACCAGAAGCTGACCGCGTCGAGGATGGCGTCGTGCACCAACGGGTTGTCGAAGTTGAGGTCGGGCTGGTGGGAGAAGAACCGGTGCCAGAAGTACTGCTGGCGCACCGGGTCCCACGTCCAGTTCGACGGCTCGGTGTCGACGAAGATGACCCGCGCCTCCTGGTACAGGTCGTCGGTGTCGGACCAGACGTAGAAGTCGCCGTAGGGGCCGTCCGGGTCGGAGCGGCTGGCCTGGAACCACGGGTGCTGGTCACTCGTGTGGTTCATGACGAAGTCGATGATCACGCGGATGCCGCGCTCGTGGGCGGCGTCGAGGAACTGGTGGAAGTCCTCCACCGAGCCCACCTCGGGCAGCACCTCGGTGTAGTCGGAGATGTCGTAGCCGCCGTCGCGCAGCGGCGAGGAGAAGAACGGCGGGATCCAGAGGCAGTCGACGCCGAGCCACTCGAGGTAGTCGAGCTTCTCGATGAGCCCCTGGAAGTCGCCGGTGCCGTCCCCGTTGGAGTCGCGGAAGCTGCGGACCAGGACCTCGTAGAACACCGCGCTCTTGAACCAGTCCGGGGTCTGGTTGACCGGGTCGCCGGGGGAGGCCGGTGACACGGGCTGCTCGACCGGCTCCCCGGTGGTCGCCGGACTGACGTCCTCGACGATGGGAATCTCCTGGGTCACCCTTTCCTCCTGACCGCGAGCACGTGGGCGGGTTCGTGGCCCGGGTCGAGCCGTACGTAGTTGTGCTCGGTCCAGAGCCAGTCGGTGCCGGTGATCTCGTCGTGCACGGTGAGGCTGTCGTGCCACTCGAGCCCGAGCGCCGCCATGTCGAGGTGGACGGTCGTCTCCCGCGTCGCGTGCGGGTCGAGGTTCACGACCACGATCACGACGTCGCTGGTGCCGTCGGGGAGGGTGGCGTGCTTGGAGAAGACGAGGATGTTCTCGTCGTCCGCGCCGTGGATGGTGATGTTGCGCAGCCGCTGCAGCGCCGGGTGCGTGCGCCGGACCTCGTTGAGCCGGGTCAGGTACGGCGCCAGCGAGCGGCCCTCCGCCTCGGCACCGGCCCAGTCGCGGATCCGGATCTGGAACTTCTCCGAGTCGAGGTACTCCTCGCTGCCCGGTCTGACCGCGACGTGCTCGAACAGCTCGTAGCCGGCGTAGACGCCCCAGCTCGGCACCGACGTCGCCGCGATGACGGCGCGCACCTTGAACGCCGCAGGGCCGCCGTACTGGAGGTACTCGTGGAGGATGTCGGGGGTGTTCACGAAGAAGTTCGGGCGCATCAGGTGGTCGGACTCCGAGCTCACCTCGCGCAGGTACTCCTCGATCTCCCAGCGCGCGGTGCGCCAGGTGAAGTAGGTGTAGCTCTGGTGGAACCCGACCGAGCCGAGGGTGTGCATCATCGGCGGCTTCGTGAACGCCTCGGACAGGAAGATCACGTCGGGGTCGGTGCGCCGCACCTCGCCGAGCAGCCACTGCCAGAACGCCACTGGCTTGGTGTGCGGGTTGTCGACCCGGAACACGCGGACGCCGTGCTTCATCCAGTGCCGCACCACCCGCAGCACCTCGCGGCAGATGCCGGTGGGGTCGTTGTCGAAGTTGATCGGGTAGATGTCCTGGTACTTCTTCGGCGGGTTCTCCGCGTAGGCGATGGTGCCGTCGGCGCGGGTGGTGAACCACTCCGGGTGACTGGTGACCCAGGGGTGGTCGGGCGCCGCCTGGAGCGCGAGGTCGAGCGCCACCTCCAGCCCGAGGTCGCCGGCGCGGGCGACGAAGTGGTCGAAGTCGTCGATCGTGCCGAGGTCGGGGTGGACGGCGTCGTGGCCGCCGTCCTTGCTGCCGATGGCCCAGGGGGAGCCGGTGTCGTCCGGACCCGGGGTGAGGGTGTTGTTGGGCCCCTTGCGGTTCACCTCGCCGATCGGGTGGATCGGCGGCAGGTAGATGATGTCGAAGCCCATCGCCCGGACGGCGGGCAGGCGCTCGGCGGCGGTGCGGAGGGTGCCCGTGACGACCTTGCCCGTATCGGGGTCGACGGTGGCGCCCTCGGAGCGCGGGAAGAACTCGTACCAGCTGCCGTACAGCGCCAGCTCGCGGTCGACGAAGACCGGGAACGGGCCGTAGGTGGAGAGCAGGTCGCGCAGCGGGTGAGCGTCCAGCACGGCGAGGAGCTCGGCGGACTGCAGCTGCGCCAGCCGTGCCTCCACCGGGCGCTTGGCGTCCTTGGCGGCCTTGAGCGCGGCGTCGACCACCGACTTCTCGGCGGCGGTGCCGCGGGGCAGCTGCCTGCGCACCCGCTCCAGCAGCAGCGCGCCCTCGAGGAACATCAGGTCGACGTCGATGCCGGCGGGGATCTTGATCCCGGCGTCGTGCTGCCACGTGGCCACGGGATCTGACCAGGCGCGCACCTCGAAGGTCCACGGCCCGGGGGCGTCCGGCGTGACCCAGGCGCGGTGGCGGTCGACAGGGGCGTCCAGCTTGACCAGCCGCACCGGCGGCCGGGGCCGCTTGTCGGGTCCGACGAGCACGACGTCGGCACCCAGCTTGTCGTGCCCCTCGCGGAACACCGTGGCGGTGACCGGGAACGGCTCACCGACGGCCGCCTTGGCAGGCAACCGTCCGTGGTCGACCAGCGGCATGACGTCGATGACAGGGATGCGGCCGACCATTCCTCTAGACAAGCGGGCCCGGTCCACCCGACGCAACTCACCACGGGGTGAGGTGGGCGGGTGCGGTGGTGGTCTCGAGGCCCGGCCGGCGCCCGCCTCGCACCTCAACCGCCCGTGACGGGCACGGTGGTTGAGGTGCGACGAGCGCTGGCGATGAGCCTCGGGACCACTCGCCCCTGGCTACTACCGGACGACCGTGAACTGCCCCCGGCTGCCGCCGTTGTAGCGGCTGGTGAAGGCCGAGGTGAAGGCCTGCAGCTCGGCCACGTGCACGATCGTGCCGCGGTCGGACCCGGCTTTGCAGTCGGTGACGTTGATCGGGTCGTTGTCCTGCTCGCCGGCGTACCCGGCGAACCCGGTGCACTGGTTCTCGAGCACGACCAGCCGCAGCGCCGCGGCCCGGGTCGGCGGAACCCGGAAGGTGCGGAGGTTGAGGTTGGGCGCGGTCGGGCGGGGTCGGACCGCGGGGAACGCGTTGCCCGCCGAGGTGTAGAACCGGCGCCACGTGGCGGTCGGTGAGCCACAGCCGGACACGCAGGCCTCGAGGGCGAACGAGCGCAGCGCGGTGAAGCGCGAGCCCGCGTCCTCGTCGGTGGGCCGCGCCGGGCCGAGCATGGCGCTCACGTTGACGGTGCGGATCGTGCTGACCCCGCCCGCCAGGTCGACGGCGACCCGGGGCCGGCTGGCGTCGACCGGGGTGGCGGTCACGCCGCCCCAGGCGGTGCGCTCGGTGCCGTCGATGAGGAACGCGTCGTTGCGCGAGCCCGGTGTGGAGGACAGCACCTTGGCACCGGAGGCCGCGCCCGCGAGGTTGCGGGAGGAGGCCAGCGAGACGACCTTGCTGCTCTGCCCGGTGACGGTGAAGCGGAACCGCTTGGCGCCGTTGCGCGGGCTCGACCACCAGGGCGTTGTAGGTGCCCGGGGTGAACGAGGCGACGTTGCGCAGCTTGGTCGAGCCGAAGGTGTCGGCGACCGGCGTCGATGCGGGCCTCGTAGTCACCGATGTAGATGCGGCCCGGCGCCGAGGTACGGAAGGTCACCCGGGTGTTGCGCGAGGTCGGCGAGACCCAGCTGCCGGTGACGTTCTCGGAGTCCGCGTTGGGCGTCGTGGCGTAGCGGCCCATGCCGCGCCGGGCGAACGCGTCCCACAGCGCCTTGCGGTTGCTGCCGCCGAAGCGCATCCGGTCGGCCGCCAGGTAGGCGTCCCGCGCGTCGAGCATGGACGTCGCGCCCTGCTGCAGGAGGAAGGCGTCGAACATCATCGAGATCCAGCGCCGGTTGCCCGGGCAGTACTGCGCCTTGATGACGCCCTTGGTGTGCTCCGCCTGGGCGCAACGCAGCTGGAGCAGCCGCTGTCGAGTACGGGTACCGGGCGTTGTACTTGCGCACCAGTGCCTGCCGGACCTCCCACGCGACGCCGTTCCAGATCTCGCCGTCGGCGTGCACCTCGGGACCGGTGAAGTCGAACCCGTAGTTGCTGAAGTTCAGCGGGTTGTGGTTGATCGCGTAGTCACGGATGGCGCGGGACTTGTTGCCGGTGGCGTAGGCGCCGACGGCCCAGATGTTGCCGCCGTTGCGTGTAGCCGTGCTCGAACTGGTACTCCGCGGCCACCTGGTCGCTCCACGACTCGCCCATCGCGCCGCCCTGCTCGGAGGTCAGGCCGTCGTCGGGGCCGCCGACCATGCGGTTGCTGATCGCGTGGGTGTACTCGTGGCCGACGATGCCCATGTCGAGCCCGCCGTCGGTGCAGGGGGCGTAGAACGCGCCGGCGATCGGCTGGAACAGGTACTGGTTGGTGATGCCGGGAGTGCCGTCCTGGAGCGTGATCTGGTTGGCGTTGTCACGTCCCAGGTAGCGACGGCTGCCCACCGCTGAGGGCGCCCGGCCTGCACGTTGCCGATCTCGGGGTCGTTGTCGGCGCCGCCGCGGGCGACGTTGTCGACCTGCAGGTTGTAGTTCGGCTCGGTGAAGCCGAGGTAGTAGGAGAAGTCGTGCATCCGGTTGTGGCCGCGAACAGGTTGGTCACCGACGCGTCGATGTCGTTGCCGCCGGGCGCGAAGCTGCGCCGGGTCGCACTTGGAGTTGTTCCAGGCGTCGGTGAACGGCTCGGTGTAGTCGCCGGTCGGGGAGACCGGCGCCTGCGCGGTGCCGCCCGGGCGTCAACGGGCTCACCCACGCCTCGCGGGTCTGGGCGTTGTTGCCCGGAGGTGGTGAAGGTCGAGAGCCCGGTGGCCGACCGTGGTGTCCCAGGGTCCGAAGGCCTGCGCGTTGCGCAGCTCACCGGTGGGCAGGGTGCAGCCGCCGGGCCTGCGGAACCAGCAGCCGACCTTCGAGTTGCGCGGGGTCTGGGTGGCCGAGTCGAGGGTCGGGTTGGCCGGGAAGAAGCGCCACTTCGGCCGGTAGAGGTCGGCGCCGCCACCGCCGCCGGATCCCTCGTCGCTCGTGATGACGCTCATCGCGTAGTCGTAGGGCGGCAGCAACGGCACAGACGGGTCGTCGAACGGGCAGACCGGCCGCGGAGTAGGTGCCCTCCGGGATGGTTCCGTCGGGGCGTGTAGACGAGCTGCTCGGGGCTGGTGCCGAGGTCGCCGGTGCCGAGCAGCGTTGCCGGCCGCGTCGTAGAGCTTGATCACGATGTCGTTGACGCTGTTGGCCGCAGCCGCGACGATGCCGATGCTGCGGGTGTTGTCGTCGGTCAGTCTGGAAGGGTGCCTCGGCCCGCACTCGGTGGCGCGTGGTACGCGCCGCTGAACGGGAAGACGTCGCTGCTGTTCTCGACCTGGTTCTCGCGGTGGAGCACGTCGCCGTCGACGGCGTCGACCATGACGGTGTAGGCCTGCGCGCTGCCGCCGCGAGACCTGCACGACGTTGGCCTCGACCACCGGACGCACGCTGCCGTCGGCCAGCGCGAGCGCCCGGAGCCGGGCCTGCTGCTCCTGGGCCAGGCCCGGGCACGGTGAGCCGGGTCCAGCCGCCGGCGACCGCGTGGTCTCGATCCGAGTCGACGTCGGCCCGGCCGGCAGGCGAGGCCGACGTCCTTGGCGGCGCCAGCCAGCCCTGGAGGGCGCTGAGCTCGGCGGCCGGCGCGGTCCTGCGGTGGTGCGGGTGAGCGAGGAGGACACGTAGGCGATCTCGCCGCGCGCGACGCCGACGGTGACCATGGCTGCCGAGGGCGGCGTCAGGCCGCCGAAGCGCTGGCGGAACAGGACGGCGTGACCGTCGTAGCCCGACATCCGCTGGTCGTTGACCAGGTCGAGGCCCCGCATCTGGGCGGCGCTGAGGCCGAAGACCGCGGCGTGGTCGACCAGCCACGAGCGGGCGGCGGTCACCGGGTCGGTGCGGTCGATCGCGGCGAGTGCGCCGTCGGCCGGCAGGATCGACGACGGGCGTGCCGAAGGAGTTCCAGCGCAGCGAGGCCCCGCCGAGACGGCGGGCGGCCGCGCTGCTGGGCGCGGTGGGCCGGGTGACGCCGCGGGTGTCGACGTCGGCCAGGCCAGCGACGGGGTCGCCGAGGGTGCCGGCCGTGTGCCGGCGATCGATCAGGTCGAGCTCGCTTCCGCCGGGATCGCCGGGGTCCGGGTCCGCCAGGGCGGGGAGCTGGGTGAGCCCTGGGACCAGGATGACGGTCACGAGGGCCAGGAGGAGGCGGCCGGGTGCCGGCGTCGCCCGAGAGAGGGAGCGGTCATGACCGCTCTCAACGGCGCCCAGAGCTGGCGGTTATGGCCGGGGGGTATCGGGTCCCGTTCCGGCGACTGTCACCCGCCGAGGTGACCAGACCGGTGTGGACGACCACTTGGAACGATCCAAGAATGGCGTTAGCGTCAGCCCGTGCGTGCGATCCGACGGTTCACCGTCCGCCCGGTCCTGCCCCCGGCGCTCGCCGCTCTCGGCGAGCTCGCCGGCAACCTGCGCTGGTCGTGGCACCCGCCGACGCAGGACGTCTTCGTCGAGGTCGACCCCGACGGGTGGGACTCCAGCGGGCACGACCCGGTGAAGCTGCTCGGCTCGGTGCGGCCCGGAGCGCTTCGACGCGCTGGCCGCCGACGAGGGCTTCCTCGGCCGGCTCGAGCGCGGCGCGCGCCGACCTCGAGCGCTACCTGACCGAGGACCGCTGGTACCAGCAGAAGGTGGCCCCGCGACGGCGGCCCGCGGGCGATCGGCTACTTCTCGCCCGAGTTCGGCATCACCGCGGTGCTGCCGCAGTACTCCGGCGGTCTCGGCATCCTCGCCGGCGACCACCTCAAGGCGGCCAGCGACCTCGGCGTGCCGATCATCGGCGTCGGCCTGCTCTACCGGCACGGCTACTTCAAGCAGGCGCTCTCGGCGGAGGGCTGGCAGCAGGAGACCTACCCGGTGCTCGACCCGGACGGACTCCCGATCTCGCTGCTGCGCGAGGCCGACGGCTCGCGCGCCGTCGTCACGATCGACCTGCCCGACGGCCCGCCGCTGCTCGCGCGGGTGTGGGTGGCGAGCGTGGGTCGGGTACCGCTGCTGATGCTCGACACCGACGTCGAGGGCAACCCCGACCACTACCGCGACGTCACCGACCGGCTCTACGGCGGCACCACCGAGCACCGGCTGCGCCAGGAGCTGCTGCTCGGCGTCGGCGGCGTGCGGGCGCTGCGCGTCTACTGCCGCATCACCGGCCACGCCGAGCCCGAGGTGTTCCACACCAACGAGGGCCACGCCGGCTTCCTCGGCATCGAGCGCATCCGCGAGCTCACCGTGGGCGAGGGCGGCCCTGGCCTGGACTTCGACACCGCGCTCGCCGTCGGCCGCGCCTCCACCGTCTTCACCACCCACACCCCGGTGCCCGCGGGCATCGACCGGTTCCCGCGCACGCTGGTCGAGCAGTACCTCAACGACGACGGCGGCGCGACGCCCGGCGTCCCCACCGAGCGGATCCTCGCGCTCGGCAGCGAGGACTACGAGGGCGGCGACCCGGGCGTGTTCAACATGGCGGTGATGGGCTTCCGGCTGGCGCAGCGCGCCAACGGCGTCTCGGTGCTGCACGGCCACGTCAGCCGCGACATGTTCAACGGCCTCTGGCCGGCCTTCGACGAGGCCGAGGTGCCGATCGGGTCGATCACCAACGGCGTGCACGCCCCCACCTGGGTGGCGCGCGAGGTCTTCGAGCTCGCCGTGAGGCACGGCGCCGACGTCGACGACACCAGCGACACCGACTCCTACTGGGCCGCCGTCGACAAGATCCCGTCGGCCGAGATGTGGGCGGTCAAGCGGCAGCTGCGCGAGCGGCTGGTGCAGGACGCCCGCCGCCGGCTCACGCGGTCGTGGCTCAAGCGCGGCACGGCCAAGGCCGAGCTCGGCTGGATCGACACGGCGCTCGACCCCGACGTGCTCACCATCGGCTTCGCCCGCCGGGTGCCGTCGTACAAGCGGCTCACCCTGATGCTGAGCGACCCCGAGCGACTCAAGCGGATCCTGCTCGACCCCGAGCGTCCCGTGCAGCTGCGTGATCGCGGGCAAGTCGCACCCGGCCGACGAGGGCGGCAAGCGGCTGATCCAGGAGATCGTGCGCTTCGCCGACGACCCCGAGGTGCGGCACCGCATCGTCTTCCTGCCCAACTACGACATCGCGATGGCACAGCCGCTCTACCCGGCTGCGACGTCTGGCTCAACAACCCGCTGCGCCCCTACGAGGCGTGCGGCACCTCCGGCATGAAGGCCGCCCTCAACGGCGGGCTCAACCTGTCGATCCTCGACGGCTGGTGGGACGAGTGGTTCGACGGCGACAACGGCTGGGCGATCCCGTCCGCCGACGGCGTCGAGGACCCCGACAAGCGCGACGACCTCGAGGCCTCCGCGCTCTACGACCTGCTCGAGCGCGAGGTCGCGCCCGCGGTTCTACGACCTCGACGCCGAGGGCGTCCCGGTGCGGTGGGTGGAGATGCTGCGGCACACCCTCACCTCGCTCGGCCCCAAGGTGCTCGCCACCCGGATGGTGCGCGACTACACCCGGCAGCTCTACGCCCCCGCCGCCACCACCGGCCGCGCGATGAACTCCGACTACGCCGGTGCCCGCGACCTCGCCGTGTGGAAGCAGCGGGTGAAGGACGGCTGGGACGCCGTCCGCGTCGAGCACGTCGACAGCACCGGCGTCGGTGACGCCGCCGAGGTCGGTGCGGTGCTGTCGGTGCACGCGTTCGTGAACCTCGGCACGCTCACCCCCGACGACGTGCAGGTGCAGGTCGTCCACGGCCGCGCCGACGCCGACGACGTACTCACCGGCGCCACCACCGCGCCGCTGGCGGTGGGGGAGTCCTTCGACGGCGGCCGGTACCGCTTCGACGGCCAGGTGCGCCTCGACCGCAGCGGGCCGTTCGGCTACACCGTGCGCGTCATCCCGCTCAACCCGAACCTCACCGTCGGTGGCCGAGCTGGGCCTGGTGGCGACCGCCTGACCCCTCGGTGGCCGCGGGGCAGCGGTGAGCCAGTGAGGATTTCTGCGGCCGAGAACCTCTGTAGCGTCACCGACGCCCGGTGGCGAGGTGGGGCAGCGGTGAGCCGCTGAGGCACCTCGCGCCCAGAAACCTCAGCAGCTCACCGCCGCCCTCAGGCGCCGCGGAGCACCACCACGCACGGGCCGGAGAGCGGCAGCGTGGCGCCGCCCGCCACGGAGGTGCCGGCGGCGAGCGCGGCGTCGGTCGACAGCACGACCTCGCCGGCGTCGAACCACGGGTGGGTCATGAGCGACGACGTCGCGGGGCTCGCGGCCGGCGTGGAACCACAGGCAGAACGAGGCGTCGACCTGCTGCTCGCCGCGCGGGCCGGGGGAGCGCAGCGGCGCGCCGAGCACGAACATGCCGAGCGTCGTCAGGTGCTCGTCGTGCCAGTCGGCGGTGGTCATCTCGCGGCCGTCGGGGTGCAGCCAGGCGAGGTCCTTGGGTCCGCCCACGATCGTCGGCCGGCCCTCGAACCAGTGCCGCTGCCGCAGCGCCGGGTGGGCGCGGCGCAGGGCGAGCGCCGCCTTGGTCACCTCGTAGACGTCCAGCCAGGCGTCGTCGGCGCTCCAGTCGACCCACGAGGTCTCGTCGTCGAGGCAGTAGGCGTTGTTGTTGCCGCCCTGGGTGCGCCCGCGCTCGTCCCCGGCCACCAGCATCGGGACGCCGTTCGACAGGCACAGCGTCGCCATCAGGTTGGCGGCGGTGCGGCGCCGGGCGGCCACGACGCCCGGGTCGTCGGTCTCACCCTCGACCCCGTGGTTGTCGGAGCGGTTGTTGTCGGAGCCGTCGCGGTTGCGCTCCCCGTTGGCCTCGTTGTGCTTGGTCTCGTAGCTCACCAGGTCGCGCACGGTGAACCCGTCGTGGGCGGCGACGAAGTTGACCGAGGCGTACGGCGAGCGGCCGTCGTCGGCGTAGAGGTCGGAGGAGCCGGCGAGCCGGGTGGCGACGGTGCGCATGCCCGCCGTGCCCCCGCGCCACAGGTCACGGATCTCGTCGCGGTACCGGTCGTTCCACTCCACCCACGGCGGTGGGCAGGCGCCGACGGCGTAGCCGTCCGTCGAGGCGTCCCACGGCTCGGCGATCAGCTTCACCCCGCGCAGCACCGGGTCCTGGCCGATCGCCGTCATCAGGTCGCAGCGCATGTCGAGCCTGCGGTCGCGGCGGGTCAACGCCGACAGCAGGTCGAACCGGAACCCGTCGACGTGCATCTCGGTGACCCAGTAGCGCAGCGAGTCGAGGATCAGCCGCAGCCCGAACGGGTGGGACGCGTCGACGGTGTTGCCGCAGCCGGTGATGTCCCAGTAGTCGTCGACTCCGCCCGGTGAGCGGGCGTAGAGCCCGTCGTCGAGCCCGCGGAACGACAGCGTGGGCCCGTCGGAGCCGGCCTCGGCGGTGTGGTTGTAGACGACGTCGAGGAACACCTCGAGGCCGGCCTCGTGGAACGCCCGAACCATCGTCTTGAACTCGGTGACCTGCTGGCCGAGGTCGCCGGAGGAGGAGTAGGCGGCGTGCGGGGCGAAGAAGCCGATCGTGTTGTAGCCCCAGTAGTTGACCAGGCCGCGCGCCATCACCGCGGGCTCGGAGACGAACTGCTGGACCGGCAGCAGCTCGACGGCGGTGACGCCGAGATCGCGCAGGTAGTCGACGACCGCGGGGGTGGCCAGCCCGGCGTAGGTGCCGCGCAGGTGCTCCGGCACCCGGTCGTGCAGCGCGGTCATGCCCTTGACGTGCAGCTCGTAGACGACCGTGTCGCGCCACCGCTGCCGGAGCGGGGTGTCGCCGCGCCAGTCGAAGTCGTCCGGTGCGGTGACGACGCCGCGGGGCACGTGGGGCGCGGAGTCGAGGGCGCTCGGCCGGGTCGGGTCGGCGACGTCGAACCCGTAGATGGCGGGGTGCGGCTCGAGTGACCCGCAGACGGCGCGTGCGAACGGGTCGAGCAGCAGCTGGTGCGGGTTGAACCGCAGCCCGGACTCGGGTTCCCACGGCCCGTCGGCGCGGAAGCCGTAGCGGGTGCCGGGCGCGACACCCGGGACGGCGCCGTGCCAGGTGCCGAGACTCCGCTCGGTGAGCTGGTGCCGGGTCTCGGTGCCGTCGTCGTCGAAGAGGCAGACCCAACCCGCGGTGGCGGACGGCGCGTGGAAGGCGAAGTTGGTGGCCTCGGGGCTCCAGGTCGCCCCGAGCGGCTCCATGCGGCCGGGCCAGACTGCCGCGCTCTCGCCGGGACTGCGCCAGAGGCCGGGACTCACGAGCGGCAATGATAGGGATCGGCAAGGCGAGCGAACCCGACGGGAGAGACATGACTGAGGCAGGCAGCCCGACTGGCGGCACGACGGATGACACGGACGGCACCGTGGTGCGGCTCGAGGTGGTCGACGGGGTGGGCACGATCCGGCTGGACCGCCCGAAGATGAACGCCATCGACGCGGCGGTGCGAGACGGCATTCGCGCGGCCGCCGAGGAGGCGACCCGCCGCCCCGACGTCAAGGCGGTCGTGATCTGGGGTGGCGAGCGGGTCTTCGCGGCCGGCGCCGACATCAAGCAGATGGGCTCGCGGTCCTACACCGAGATGATCGAGTTCGCCGGCGACCTCCAGGACGCGTTCCGGGCCGTCGCCGGCATCCCGAAGCCGGTGGTGGCCGCCGTCAACGGCTACGCGCTCGGCGGAGGTTGCGAGCTCGCGCTCTGCGCCGACATCCGCATCGCCGCCGAGGACGCGACCCTCGGGCAGCCCGAAGTGCTGCTCGGCATCATCCCCGGGGCCGGCGGCACGCAACGGCTGACCCGGCTCGTCGGGCCCAGCAGGGCCAAGGACCTCGTCTTCACCGGCCGGTTCGTCAAGGCCGACGAGGCGTTGGCCATCGGGCTGGTCGACCGGCTGGTGCCGGCCGACCAGGTGTACGCCGAGGCGGTCGCGTGGGCCTCGCAGTTCACCAGCGCCGCGTCGGTCGCGCTGCGTGCGGCGAAGCAGGCCATCGACCAGGGACTCGATGTCGACCTCGACACCGGTCTCGCCCTGGAGACCCAGGCGTTCACCGCGCTGTGGGCGACCGAGGACCAGACCACCGGTATGCGATCCTTCATCGACAACGGGCCGGGCAAGGCCCGCTTCGAAGGGAAGTAGTCGTGGGGGACCCGTCCGAGACGTCCGGAACGCGGACGCGACCGGCCAGACCGGCCAGACCGGCCAGACCGGCAGACCGGCCAGACCGAGAAGACCGAGAAGACCGGCAGGTTCGGCAGGTCGGGCAAGGCCGGCAAGAAGTCGCCGCCGGACTCCGAGGTCGTGCCCGACGGCGACGGCCCGAGGCGCAAGGGGTCGAGGTTCGACTCCAGGCACCTGCGGGTCCAGGTCGCGCGGGTCGTCGGTCTCGTGTTCCTCGTCCTCGCGCTGGTGCTCGCACTCGCCGCGTTGTTCATCGCGCTCGAGGCCAACCCCGACAACTCCTTCGTGAGCTTCGTGCTCAACTTCGCCGATGCCGTCGACCTCGGGATCTTCGATCTCGACAGCCCGATCAAGGAGTTCGGCGGCAAGAACGGACCCACCAAGGAGGCCCTGCTCAACTACGGCCTCGGCGCGGTCGTCTACCTCGTGGTCGGTCGGATCCTCGAGCGGGTCATCCGGCCCTGACGATGACCCGGACGCCCCGGAACCCGCTCGGGGCCCCGGGCCCGATCGGGCCAGACGAAATAGCCCCTCCGGGCCTCACCGATCGGCTCCGGTGGCCCGGACGGCGTGACAGCATCTGACGATGCTTCCCCCTGACCCGCCGGACCCGACACCGGAGGGATCCGACGATCCGGAGCGGCTCCTGAACCCGCGGCTGCGCGCCCTCGCGGCCGTCACCACCGAGCTGCTCGGCCGCGGAGTCGGTCGAGGCGGTCTGCGACGTCGTGACCGAGTCACGTGATGGACGGCGGCGGGCGCGAACGTCGCCGCCGTCACCCTCCTGGTCGACGACGAGACCCTCGCGCTGGTGGCGATCCGTGGCGGCAACGTCGAGGTCGCCAACCGCTGGCGCACCTACCCGCTCGTCGACCCAGATGCCGGTCGCCGACTGCGTGCGGTCGCGGGAGCCGCTGTTCCTCGACGACGAGGAGCTCGCGGACCGCTACCCCGACCTCGAGGGCTCGGTGACGCGGCGCCCGGCAGGTGCTGATCGCTGCCGCTGGCGGCCGGCCCGCGGGTGCTCGGCGCGGTCTCGCTGTCCTTCCCCGGCCACGGACGAGCTGCCCGAGGCCGAGCACGTCTTCTTCCGGATGCTCGCCGACACCTGCGCGATGACCCTCGACCGGATCGAGGCCCAGCGCGCGGCCGCCGACCGCGAGGCCAAGCTCACCTTCCTGGCCGAGACCAGCGCCACGCTGGCCGGCGACGCTCGACTACGAGTCGACGCTGAGCGCGGTGGCCGAGGCGGCCGTGCCGTGGTTCGCCGACTGGTGCGCCATCTCGCTCGGAGGAGGACGGCTTCCTGCGCACCATCGCCGTCGCCCACAACCAGCCCGAGCACGTCGACGCTGGTGCGCGAGCTGCAGGAGCGGTAGCCCACCGACCCGCGACTCGCCGCGCGGCGGCTACGAGGTGCTCCGCACCGGCGTGAGCGAGCTCGTCCCCGAGATCACCGACGAGCTGCTCGAGCTGAGCGCCCAGGACGAGGAGCACCTGCGGCTGATGCGGATGCTCGAGCTGCGCAGCGGCATGTCCTGCGCCGCTCAAGGTCGGCGACCGCAGTCTTCGGCGTCATCACCTGGATCGCCGGCGAGCACGGCCGGCGGTTCTCCGAGGCCGACCTCGCCTTCGGCGAGGACCTCGCCCGGCGCGCCGCCATCGCCATCGACAACGCCCAGCTGCACACCCAGGTGCGCGACTGCCGCGCTCGAGCTGCAGCGCGCCGTGCTGCCCGAGCGGCTGCCGGACCTGCCCGGGCTGGTAGACCGCCGTGGCCTACCTGCCCGGCCGGTCGCACCGACGCCGGCGGCGACTTCTACGACGTCGTCGCGCTCGAGCGACGGCCGGGTCGCGATGTTCGTCGGCGACGTGATGGGCCGCGGCGTCGCGCGCCGCCTCGGTGATGGCGCAGATGCGCTCGGCGATCCGCACCCTGGTGGCGGTCGACCCGTCGCCCGACCGTGGTGATGGCGGGCATGGACCGGGTCTTCGACGGCCTCCAGCTCGACCAGCTGGTCACGATGGTCTACGCCGTCGCCGACCCCGCACTCGACCAGCTCGCGGTCATCAACGCCGGCCACCCGCCGCCCGCTGCTGGTGCGCCGCCGACGGCGAGCGTCGAGCTGCTCGAGCACCCGAGCACGCTGCTCCTCGGCGTCGGCGGCGGCGACCGCGCGGTGCTCGAGACCGACCTCCGCCCCGGCGACCGGCTGCTGCTCTACACCGACGGCCTCGTCGAGCGCCGCGACGAGGACGCCGACACCGGCACCGCCCGGCTGGTCAAGGCGCTGCTGCTCGACCGGCCCGGCACGCTCGACGAGAACCTGCTCGACGCGTCGTCGAGGAGGTGCGCGACCCCACCCGCGACGACGACGTCGCCGCGCTGCTGGTGGTGCGGGAGGGGTAGCCGGCCGGCTCCGGGGTCACGGACCTGAACCGGCACCGGCCCCGACCACCTCGGCCGGGCATGCGCGATAGTGGCGCCATGGGCAAGCAGGAGGACTTCGTGATCCGCGCTCTGGAGGAGCGCGACGTCCGGTTCGTGCGGCTGTGGTTCACCGACGTGCTGGGCTTCCTCAAGTCGGTGGCGGTGGCGCCGGCCGAGCTCGAGGGCGCGTTCTCCGAGGGGATCGGGTTCGACGGGTCGGCGATCGAGGGCTTCGCGCGGGTCTATGAGTCCGACATGCTCGCCAAGCCCGACCCGACGACGTTCCAGCTGCTGCCCTGGCGCAGCGAGGACCCGTCGACGGCGCGGATGTTCTGCGACATCGTGATGCCGGACGGCTCGCCGTCCTTCGCCGACCCGCGCCACGTGCTCAAGCGCACCCTGGCCCGGGCGGCCGAGAAGGGGTTCACCTTCTACACCCACCCCGAGATCGAGTTCTACCTGTTCCGCGACACCCCGCAGGCGGGGGTGGAGCCCGTGCCGGTCGACCGCAGCGGCTACTTCGACCACACCGCGCAGTCCAAGGGTGCCGACTTCCGCCGCGAGGCGATCACGATGCTCGAGTCGATGGGCATCTCGGTGGAGTTCAGCCACCACGAGGCCGGGCCGGGCCAGCAGGAGATCGACCTGCGGTACGCCGACGCGCTCAGCACCGCCGACAACATCATGACCTTCCGCACCGTCATCCGGGAGGTCGCACTGAGCCACGGCATCTGGGCCTCCTTCATGCCCAAGCCGTTCACCACCCACCCCGGGTCGGGCATGCACACCCACGTGTCGCTCTTCGAGGGCGACCAGAACGCCTTCTACGAGGCGGGGGCCGAGTACCAGCTCTCGCAGACCGGCCGCCGCTTCATCGCCGGGGTACTGCGCCACGCGGCCGAGATCAGCGTCGTCACCAACCAGTGGGTCAACTCCTACAAGCGCATGATGTTCGGCGGCGAGGCGCCGTCCTACATCTGCTGGGGCCACAACAACCGCTCGGCGATGATCCGGGTGCCGATGTACAAGCCGCTCAAGGGCGCCTCCACCCGCGTCGAGGTGCGCACCGTCGACGCCGCCTGCAACCCCTACCTCGCCTTCGCCGCGCTCCTGGCGGCGGGGATGAAGGGCATCGAGGAGGAGTACGAGCTGCCCCGGGAGGCCGAGGACGACGTGTGGGCGCTCACCGAGCGGGAGCGGCAGAGCCTGGGCATCGCCCCGCTGCCGCGCAGCCTGCACGACGCGATCGAGGTGGCGGAGTCCTCCGAGCTGCTCGCCGAGACGCTCGGGGAGACGGTCTTCGACTTCTTCCTGCGCAACAAGCGCGCCGAGTGGGACGCCTATCGCGGCGTGGTCTCGGTCTTCGAGCGCGACCAGATGCTGCCCGTCATCTAGGCCCCGGAGATCACGGTGGCGGGGCGGGTGCTCGTGGTCGAGCACCAGGAGGACTGCCCGGCGGGCCTCCTGGGCGCCTGGCTGAGCGAGGCCGGCTGCGTGCTCGAGGTGGTGCGGCCCTACACGGGTGACGCGCTGCCCGAGCCGACGGCGTACGACGGCCTGGTCGTGCTCGGCGGGTCGATGGACGCCGGCGACCCCACGGTGCCGTGGCTGCTGCCCGTACGCGACCTGGTGCGGCGCGCCGCCGACCGCGAGGTGCCCACGCTCGGCGTCTGCCTCGGGCACCAGCTGTGCGCGCTCGCCCTCGGCGGCACGGTGGAGCGGAGCCCGCACGGACAGTACGTCGGCATCCACGACCTCGGGCTCTCCGACCGCGGCCCCCGACCACGGACCGGTGCCCGCCCGCGACGACGGCGCCACGCCCCGGCGCGCGGTGTTCTGGAACGACGACGTCGTCACCCGGCTGCCCGACGGCGCCCACGCCCTCGCGCAAGACCGCCACGGCACGCTGCAGGCGGCGGCATTCGCCCCCACCGTCTGGGGGGTCCAGTGGCACCCGGAGATCGCCGGCGGCGTCCCGCGGACGTGGGCCCGCGAGGACGTGCGGCGCCAGACCGAGCGCGGTATCGACCAGGCGCGCGTGCTGCGGGAGGTTGTCGACGCCCGGACCGAGCTCGTCGCGGCCGAGCGGGAGCTCGCCGCCCGGTTCGCCGCGCTGACGGGAGCGCCGGCATGAGCCGGGCCGCGACGACCAAGGGCCAGCTGCTGCGGGTCGGGTTCGAGGACGCCGAGGGAGCGCTGGAGCGGCTGGGCACGCTGGGCGACCCCGGCGAGAGGCTCGTGGCCCACCTCGGCGCCACCGCCGACCCCGACGCCGCCCTCGCCGCGCTGGTGCGGCTGGTCGAGGCTGCCGACGACGGCGACGCCCTGGTGGCGGCGGTGGCCGATGACGAGGGCACGGCGATGCGGCTGTTGTCGGTGCTCGGCGCGAGCGAGGCGCTGGCCGACCACCTGGTGCGTCACCCCGAGCACTGGCACGAGCTGCGCGACCCGACCCTCGGCTCCACCCGGCCTCCCGCCTTCGCCGTCCGCGCCGGGCTGCTGTCCGCCGTCGGGGCCGGCCCGGACGAGCCGGCCCCGGTGGCCACGCTCCCGGACGCCGAGGCGGTCGACGCGCTGCGCGTCGAGCACCGGCGGGTGCTGCTCCGGCTCGCCGCCCGCGACCTCGCCCACGACCTCGGCGTCGACGACGCCGCCGCCGAGCTCTCCGACCTCGCGGCCGGGGTGCTCGACGCGGCGCTGGCCGTGGCCCGGCAGCGGGTCGGTGAGGACGCCGCGACCGTGCGGCTGGCCGTGGTGGCGATGGGCAAGTGCGGCGGCCACGAGCTCAACTACGTCTCCGACGTCGACGTGATCTTCGTCCACGAGCCGGCCGACCCGGCCGGGGTCGACGGGTCCGACGCGGTCCGCACCGCCAGCCGGCTCGCCGCCCAGCTGATGCGGGTGTGCTCCGAGCAGACCGCCGAGGGCACGATCTGGCCGGTCGACGCCGCGCTGCGACCGGAGGGCAAGGCCGGTCCGCTGAGCCGGACCCTCGCCAGCCACGAGGGCTACTACGAGCGGTGGGCCGAGCCGTGGGAGTTCCAGGCCCTGCTCAAGGCCGGCGCGGTGGCCGGCGACCTCGCTCTGGGCCGGGAGTTCGTGGCGATGGTCGACCCGATGGTCTGGTGCGTCGCGGAGCGCGAGGGTTCGTCGCCGGCACCCGCGCGATGCGCCGTCGCGTCCTCGAGCACATCCCGGCGCGCGAGGCCGACCGGCAGCTGAAGCTCGGGGAGGGCGGGCTGCGCGACGTCGAGTTCGCGGTGCAGCTGCTCCAGCTCGTGCACGGCCGTGGCGACGAGCGGATCCGGGCGTCCACCACCCTCAGCGCGCTGGCCGCCCTCACCGCCGGTGGCTACGTCGGCCGCGAGGACGGCGAGGCGCTGCACGAGGCGTACTCGTTCCTGCGCACCCTCGAGCACCGGCTCCAGCTGCACCGGCTGCAGCGCCTCCACGTCGTGCCCGACGACCCGGTGGCGCTGCGGCGCCTGGGCCGGAGCCTGGGCTTCATCAAGGAGCCCGCCGAGTCCCTCCTCAAGGTGTGGCAGCACCATCGGCGCGAGGTGCGGCGGCTGCACGAGAAGCTGTTCTACCGGCCGTTGCTGGAGGCCGTCGCCCAGCTGCCGGGTGCCGGGGTGCGGATGTCCGCCGAGGCCGCCCAGGCCCGGTTGGCCGCGCTCGGCTACGACGACCCGGTGGCGGCGCTGCGGCACCTCGAGGCACTCACCAACGGGGTCTCGCGGACCGCCACCATCCAGCGGGCGCTGCTGCCGGCACTGCTCGGCTGGTTCGCCGACGGCGCCAACCCGGATGCGGGTCTGGCGGGGTTCCGGAGGCTGAGCGAGAACCTCGGCGGCACGCCGTGGTACCTCAAGACGCTGCGCGACGAGGGGCAGGTGGCCGAGCGGCTCGCCGTCCTGCTGTCGACCTCGCGCTACCTCACCGACCTGCTGGAGCGGGAGCCGAAGGGCGTGCAGCTGCTCGGCGACGACCTCACCCCGCTCCCGTCCGAGCAGCTCGCCGACGAGATGCGCTCCACCGCCGGCAGGCAGGACGACCCCGAGAAGGCGGTCCGGGCGGTGCGGGCGGTGCGCCGCCGCGAGCTGCTGCGGATCGGCGCCGGCGACGTCTTCGGGCACACCGACGTCGCCGACGTCGGCATGGGGCTCTCGCGCCTCACCGACGCCACCTTGGAGGCCACCCTCGGCGTCGCGGTCCGGGCCGTGCAGCGGGAGCGGTCGCTGGACGAGGCGCCCACCCGGCTGGCCGTGGTGGCCATGGGTCGCTACGGGGGCTTCGAGCTGTCGTACGGCAGCGACGCCGACGTGCTGTTCGTGCACCGCCCCGAGGCAGGAGCCGACCCGCAGCAGTCGGCGTCGTTCGCGCAGGCGGTGGTCCTGGAGCTACGCCGGCTGCTCGCGCTGCCCGGCGGTGACCCGCCGCTCGAGGTCGACGCCGACCTGCGGCCCGAGGGCCGGCAGGGGCCGCTGGTCCGCACCCTCGAGTCCTACGCCGCCTACTACGACCGGTGGTCGCACGTGTGGGAGGCGCAGGCGTTGCTGCGTGCCGACGCCGTCGTCGGTGACGAGGACCTGCGGCGCGACTTCACCGAGCTGATCGATGAGCTCTCGGTTCCCGGCGGACGGCCTCGGCGAGGACGACGTCGTCGAGATCCGGCGGATCAAGGCGCGCGTCGATCGGGAGCGGCTCCCGAAGGGCGCCGACCCGCAGCTGCACCTCAAGCTCGGCCGCGGGGGACTGGCCGACATCGAGTGGACCGTCCAGCTGCTCCAGATGCGGACGCCGCCGACGTGCCGGGGCTGCGGACGCCGCACACGCTGGCCGCGCTCGACGCCGCCCGGGAGGCCGGCCTCGTCGCCGGTCCCGACGCCGAGGTGCTCACCGAGGGCTGGCGCACCGTGAGCCGGGTGCGCAACGCGGTGACGCTGGCCCGGGGGAAGCCCTCCGACCAGATGCCCAGCGACGTCCGGGAGCGGGCGGCGGTGGCCGCGATCCTCGGCTACCCGCCGGCAGCACCGATGCGATGGTCAACGACTACCTGCGCGCGACCCGGCTCGCGCGAGGGTGGTCGACCGGCTGTTCTGGTAGTAGTGCGCCGGACTGCCCTCGAGCCAGGCACATGTGCCAGTTGTTGCCAGAACTTGCGCGAGGCTTGAGGTTCGGCCCGGCCTGCTTGAACCGGACGGGCCAGACTGGTCCTCACCTGGAGATCTCGGCCAACTCGGAGGCGCTGCATGACCGTGTTCGACCCGAGCACCGCTGCTCGACCTCGTCGACGACGAGGCGGCGCAGCCGTTCGCGCTCGACCTGGCGCGCACCTACCAGCGCCTGCTCGGTCAGCGGGTCTCCCGGGTCGTCGCCGCGGTCGGCGACGCCCCCGAGGTCGACCTCGTCGACAGCCTCGACGCCATCCTCAGCCTCAAGGTGTCCTCGGCGATGACCGGCGTCGAGGACCTCGCCGCCATGGCCTGCTCGATCGAGGAGTCGATCCGCTGCGGAGACCTCGGCCGCGCCCGGGAGGAAGCCGCCCGGCTGCCGCGGGCCGCCAACCAGGCCGACCGCGCGCTCAGCGACTTCCTGCTGGCCTCCGCCTGACCGCGCGCCCGGCTCGCACCGAGCACGGCCTCAGACGTCGATCGACTCCATGCGGTAGCCGACGCCGCGCACGGTCTTGATGTAGCGCCGACCCCTCGCCGTCGTCGAGCTTGCGGCGAAGGTTGCCGATGTGCACCTCGACGAGGTGGGTGTCGCTCGCCCAGTCGGTACCCCACACCGAGCGCAGCAGCGCCTCGCGGGTCCAGACGCGGGCGGGCGTGCGCATCAGCTCGGTGAGCAGGTCGAACTCGGTGCGGGTGAGCGTGCAGCTCGACGGAGCCGTTGAAGGCCCGCCGGCCGTCGACGTCGACCCGCAGCGGGCCGTGCTCGAGCATCTCGTGGTCGGGCACGCGGCACGATCGCGGCGGCTCCGCGGCGGCGGCCGGCCCGCCGTCGACCGTGCTGTCGACCGCGGCGCGGTCGCCGGAACATCGCGTTCACGCGGGCCTTGAGCTCGCGCACGCTGAACGGCTTGGACGAGGAAGTCGTCGGCGCCCGTCTCGAGGCCGAGCAGCCGGTCGATCTCGTCGTCGCGCGCGGTGATCATGATGACGTAGACGTCGGTCGAACTCGCGGATCCGGCGGCAGGTCTCGATGCCGTCGATGCCCGGCAGCCCGAGGTCGAGAGTGACGAGGTCGGGGTCGAAGGTGCGGATCTCCTCGACCGCGGCCAGGCCGCTGTCGACCGCGTGGACCTTGAAGCCCTGCGTGCTGAGGGTGAACTCGATCAGGGAGCGGATGTCCTCGTCGTCCTCGACGACCAGCGCACGCCGTTCCACCTCGTCTGCGACCACGGCGGGCAGTCTGCCACGTCCGGTCCCCCGCGGGGGTCACCCGACGCGCCGTGGGCCACCCGAGCCGAAAAGCCCCCCGCCTCCCGCCGCCGCTACGGCTGGAAGAGCACCTTGACCATGCCGTCGGCCTTGTCGCGGAACGACGCGTAGGCCTGCGGCGCGTCCTCGAGGGGGAGGCGGTGGGTGGCGAAGTCCTCGACGCCGAGGTGGTCCCGTCCTCCCCGAGGAGCGCGAGGATGTCGTCGCTCCAGCGCCGCACGTTCGCCTGGCCCATGCGGAACTGGATCTGCTTGTCGAACATCTGCATCAGGGGCATGGGGTCCGCGGCGCCGCCGTACACGCCGACGATGGAGACGGTGCCGCCGCGCCGGACGCTCTCGATCGCGAGGTGGAGGGCGTCGAGCCGGTCGATGCCGGCCTTGGTCATCACGGCTCCCTGCACCCGCTTGGGAAGCAGCGCCAGTCCCTTCATCGCCGCCTCGGCGATGGGGGAGCCGTGCGCCTCGAGCCCGACAGCGTCGATGACGGCGTCCGGACCGCGTCCGCCGGTGAGCTCGCGCACCTGGTCCGGGATCGCGTCGGAGCCGCCGTCGCGGAGGTCGAGGGTCTCCGCGCCGCGGGCGCGCACACGCTCGAGCCGCTCCGGCACCAGGTCGACCACGATGGCGCGGTGGCCGCGGTGCATCGCGATGCGGGCCGCCATGTCGCCGATCGGGCCGGCGCCGAGCACCATCACGGTGCCGCCGTCGGGGATGTCGGCGTACTCGACGGACTGCCACGCGGTCGGCAG
Organism: uncultured Actinomycetota bacterium; assembly: GCA_963845795.1. Lineage (GTDB taxonomy): Bacteria > Actinomycetota > Actinomycetes > Propionibacteriales > Nocardioidaceae > Nocardioides. The sequence continues at coordinate 283,833 of CAWJTG010000009.1, forward strand.
CACGTCGGAGAGGTAGACGAACCGGTCGTCGGACGGCCCCTCGGGCACCTTGATCGGCAGGGTGTCGCCGAACGGCACGCGGAGGAACTCGGCCTGGCCGCCGGGCACCTGCCCGTAGAGCTTCGCTGAACCCGAAGAGGCTGGCGCCGGTGCCCTGGTCGCGGTTCTGCGTGGTCTCGCACTGGCTCTGCAGACCCCGCTCGCACGTCCAGCAGGTGCCGCAGCTGATGTTGAACGGCACCACCACCCGGTCGCCGCGCTGCAGGGTGCGCACGTCGGCGCCCACCTCCTCGACGATGCCCATCGGCTCGTGTCCGACGACGTCGCCGGGCGTCATGAACGGCGTGAGCGGGTCGTACAGGTGGAGGTCGGAGCCGCACAGCCCGGTCGTGGTGATGCGCACGATGACGTCGGTGGCGTCCTCGATCCGGGGATCCGGGACGTCCTCGACCCTGACGTCCTGACGACCCTGCCACGTGACTGCCCTCATGCGCTCCACCTCTCATCGCGTGCGTGGACCCTGCGGTACCCCGTGGACGGCGGCGCACTCAGCGTCTCGGGACCTTCCGGGTCACGCCGTGACCCAGGGCTCGCCGGCCAGCACGGCCTCGACCGGCCTCGACCAGCCGCCGCGGGGCCGGTGGCTCGTGCAGGTGGCGGTCACGTACTCGGCGGCGGCCCGCTCGAACTCCCGCCCGTGGCGCAGCATCGCGTGTCTACCGCCGGGCACGGTCACGAACGACGTGGCGGCGTCCCGGCCGACCCGGTCCGCGACGACGGTGGCTCGCTCGCACCGGGCGATCCGGTCGCTGTCGCCGTGCACGAACAGCACCTGCCGCCCCTCCAGCCGGGGGGCGTCGTGCGGGAAGACGAAGGCGTTGAGGGCGACCACGGTCGACACCGCCGGGTCGGCGCCGGCGAGCAGCACCGCGCGACCGCCCAGGGAGTGCCCGACCAGACCCACCGGCACGTCGGGGTGTCGGGTGGTCGCCAGCCCGATCGCCCAGGCGACGTCGTCGACCGGCGTGTGCCGGGTGTCCCAGCCGCGGCTGGAGTTCAGCAGCCGGTACACCGCCAGCCGGCCCCGCGCGGTGCGTGCCAGGCGCCGGGCCACCGGGATCATGCGCAGCACCGACAGCTGCGTCGGGCTCACCATCGGGTCCCCGTTGCGACTCGCGCCGCCGTGCGCCACGATCGCGACCGCCTCGGCGTTGCGCGGCGCGGTCACGGGGATCAGGCGGGGCTGGTTCGGCACTCCGCCCGGTACCCATCGCGACGACGTCCGGTCGCCTCGGTGTCCAGCAGCTTCGAGTCGACGCTGGGCTGCGGCGTCAGCGGCCGGGTCAGGGGCGGGACCGGGACGACACCGGACCGCGCCGGACGGTGTCGCGCAACCGCCCGGTGAGCGTGCGCGGACGCAGCACCGGGGTGTCGGTGTGGGCGGCGTCCGCCAGGCCCTTCACGGTCTCCCGCAGCACCTCGACGGTCGACCAGGTGGGGGACCAGCCGAGCTCCCGGCGAGCTCTGCTGGAGTCCATGACCGGGACCTGCATGGCGAGGTCGAGCCAGCCGGGGTCGAGCTGCTGCACGCGGGCGTGCCAGGAGGCGGACACGCCGGTGCGCAGGACGGCGGCGGGGACGTGCACGTGCCGCGCTCGCAGGGCCTCGGCGATGTCGGCGGGGCTCGCGGGCGAGGCGGTGGCGAGGTTGAACGCGCCCACCGCGGAGGTGCTGAGGACCTGGTCGATCGCCTGGGCGACGTCGTCGGCGTGGACCACCGGGATCCGCAGCCGCCGGTCGAGGGGCAGCAGCGGGAGCAGGCGCAGGGCGCCGGCCGGGACGTAGCCCGGGATGCCGTAGCGCAGCAGGGCGCTCCCGGCCCGGCGCTGGCCGACGACGCCGGGCCGCAGCCGCGCAACCGTCGGGCCGTCACCCGTGGCGACGTGCTCGTCGAGCAGCCGCTCGGCACCGGCCTTGTGCCGGCTGTACGGCGAGGAGGGGATGCCCTCGGTCGGCCAGGACTCGTCCACCGGATCGTCGTCCTGCCGGGTGAGTAGGCACCGACCGACGACACGTGCACGAGGTGGCCGACGCCGGCGTCGGTCGCCGCCCGCAGGACCCGACGGGTGCCTCCCACGCCGACCTCGGCCAGGTAGTCGCGGGTGGTGCGAGGGCTGGAACGCCCAGGCGAGGTGCACCACGGCGTCGGCACCCTCGAACGCCGAGCGCAGGTCCGGCTCGCAGGCGTCGTCGCTGAGGTCGGCGGCCACCCACCGGACGGCGCCGAGGGTGGTGTCCGGGGGGCGGCGCACGACGCCCGACCACGTCGACGTCCCGCTGCGGCGTCAGCCGTCGCAGGACCGCCGTCCCCACGTTGCCGGTGGCCCCGGTGATGACGACGCGCATGCGGCTCCTCGCTCCGAGCCGGTACTCGGGGACCGGCTGTCCTCTCCCCGGTATCCGAAAGGAGTGATCTGCACCCCGTGCATGAAGGGCGCGCCCAAGGGAACCGTTGGCGTGTGTCGACGATCTCGCGCGTGGTCAACGCGCCTCCGGAACAGGTCTGGGACGTGCTGGCCGACGGCTGGCTCTACCCGCTCTTCGTCGTGGGCGCGACCCGCATGCAGAGGTCGACGACGGGTGGCCCGGCGCCGGAGCCGCCTCCACCACTGGGGTTGGGGTCTGGCCGCTGATGCTCAACGACGACACCGAGGTCCTCGAGTCGGAGCCCGGTCGGCTGTTGCGGCTCAAGGCACGCGGCTGGCCGCAGGCGCCGACGCCGAGGTGCTCATCACGCTCGAGCCCACGCCGACGGCACGACGGTCGTGATGAGGAGGACGTCGTCTCCGGACCCGGACGGCTGCTGCCGAACCCGTTGCGGTCGGAGTCGATCCGCTGGCGCAACGTCGAGACGCTGCGCCGGCTGGCCTTCCTGGCGGAGAATCGCGCGGGATGAGCCCCGCCGGCCGCTGGTCCACCGAGCACGACGCCGTGGTGGTCGGCGCCGGCCCCAACGGCCTCGTGGCGGCCAACCTGCTGGTCGACGCCGGCTGGTCGGTGCTCGTGCTGGAGGCGCAGCCCGACCGCCGGCGGGGCGGTGCGCAGCGACTCACGAGGTGCACCCGGACTTCGTGACCGACACCTTCAGCTCGTTCTACCCGCTCGCGGTGGCGTCGCGGACCCTGCGGTCCCTCGGGCTGGAGGAGCACGGACTGACCTGGGAGCACGCTCCGGCCGTGCTCGGCCACCCGACCCGCGACGGTCCGTGGGCGCGGCCGAGCCGCGACCGGGACAGCACGGCCGCGGGACTGGAGTCGACGGGGGCGGGGGACGGCGACCGCTGGCTCGAGCTGTGCCGGTCCTGGGACCGCCTCGGCGGGCCGCTGGTCGACGCCGTCACCGGCCCGTTCCCGCCGGTCGGACCGGGACTGCGAACGCTCGCCGCGCTGCCGGGCGCCGGCGGCCTCGACCTGGTGCGCACCCTGGCGACCCCGACCACCGAGCCCGCCCGGCGGTTCACTCGGCCACCGGCCCCGGTCTGCTGCTCTCGGGGTGCGCCGGTCACGCCGACCTGCGGTCGACGGTCGCGGGGTCGGGCCTGTTCGCGCTCCTGCTAGCGATGCTCGGCCGGACCGTGGGGTGGCCGGTGCCGCGCGGCGGCGCAGGCGGGCTCCCGCCGCCTTGGTCCGGCGGTTGAGGCGGCCGGCGGCACCGTCGCGTGCGGGGCCGAGGTGACCCGCGTGGAGGTCGACGGCGGACGGCCTGCGGCGTCGGCACCGCGACGGGCGGCGGCACCGCGCCCGACTCGCCGTCCTCGCGGACGTCAGCGCCCCGGCCTCTTCGGCCGGCTGCTCCGGCCCGCGGACGTGCCCGCCCGGGTGGCGCGCCAGCTCGACGGGTTCGGCTACGACCCCGGCACCGTGAAGGTCGACTGGCGCTGGACGGCCCGTCCCTGGGCCGACCCCCCGCCGCCGCCGCCGGGCACGGTGCACGTGGCCGACTCGGTCGCCCAGATGAACGAGGCCCACCGCGCAGGTCGCCGGCGGCTACCTTCCGGCCGACCCGTCCTGCTCGTCGGGCAGATGACCACCGGCGACCCGTACCGGTCCCGGCGGGCACCGAGTCGCTGTGGGCCTACACCCGCGTGCCCCAGCCCGACGGCCGCCACCCGGGACGCCGGCGACGGCGGCATCCGCGGCGTGTCGAGCACAACGACGCCCAGCGGATCGCCGACCGGATACGGGCCGGATCGACGGCGCGCGCCAAGGTCGGCTCCCGGTGCTGGCCCGGCGGGTCCTCGGCCCGCGCAAGCTCGAGCAGCGCAACGCCGACCTGGTGGGCAGTCGGCTCAACAGCGGCACCGCCCGCTGCGCCAGCAGCTCGTGCTGCGCCCCGTCCCCGCGCTGCACAGCGGCCCCGAGGACCCGGGTGCCTGGGCTCTACCTGGCCTCGGCCTCGGCGCACCCAGGCGGCGGGGTCCGCGGCTGAGCCCGGCTCCAACGCCGCGCGCACGCTGCTGCACCAGCCGCTGCGACGGCTCCGGCTCGGCCGCCGCGGCTGACCCGGTCCCCGCCCACCCCGCGGGTGAACCTCGTACCTCACGCCGAGGGCGAGGCCGCGCCGCCATCGAGCCCCTGGCGTCGGGGTTCCTCATGACCATCTCGGTTGCCTCCCACTACCTGCGGAGAAACACCACCACCCACCGGGGAGCGCCCACGGACAGCTCCGGTCCCCGCCGACGTCCTCGACCTCTCCCATGACGAGCGCCATGACCGGACGGCAACGCTCCTGCGCGCGCCTTCCTCACGAGGATCAGTGCGAGCGAGCGCGCCTGCGGCGGCATGGTCCTGAACCTGCGCATCACCCACGCCGTTGCCGCCTCAACCGCGGTCGCGGCGTGGCTGGAGGACCTCGACCAGCCGCGTCGGTCGGCCTGGTCGAGGCGGTCGACTTCGACCCCGACCTCGCGCCACGACTTCCTCAGCGCCGTCCCGGTCGGATGCGGGCCAAGGTGCAGCGCTTCTTCCCGCGACCTCGCTGGGTGGTGCAGCCACCACGGCGTTTCCAGGACCTTCATGGCGCGTCAACCGCGCGATCAACGACCTGTGGGTCAAGCTCGGCGCCGAGCCGACCCCAGCAGAGACGTGCGAGGCCGCGGTGGACCACGGCGGAGTACGACAAGGCCATGGCCGCCGCCGCTGCTCCAGCCCACCTCGCTCGACCAGCCCATCGCCGCCCTCGGCACTGACGTCACCGTCGGTGGGTTCGGTCCCACACGACGCTCACGCCGACGGTACCATGGATGCGCGCACCTCCTCTCCTCGGTGGTCCGCACGCTCTCGGACCCAGATCGACCGATCCTCTACCTGGGGTCTCTGACCAGACCCAGCGCGAGGATGGGACAACGATTTTTTCCCGCAGGTGCACGTATCGCGATGAGCTGAACCACATCTGCCACGACCTGCGCGACGAGATCGACAGCCCGACACCTGCTCAGGACGCTGTCTAGGATTGCCCTTCCCCGGCCGCCTGCGGAGCCACGACGCACGAGGGAGAGCGACCTGCGCGACAACAGCGCCGCACCACCACGCACCACTTCGACTTCGACCCCGCCTACCAGGTCCCGGCCCTGGCGCTACGCCCTCACCACGCCACCCGCCTGGTGGAGTCCGGTGCCGGACGGGCTCCTGGTGCGCTTCGGCCTATGGCGGCCGCACCCTCGACCGCGACATCGCCGGCGCGAGCCGCCGGCGACTTTCCGTGGTGGAAGGCCGCGGCCCGCCCCGCCTCTACCTTCACCGACCACGGTCAGCTTCGCCGCCGACGGCCGGAGCGCGGTGTCCCTGCGGTTCCACGAGCCGGTGCGCGTGCTCGACCCGACCCGGCGGCTTCCGCCGCCCCGGCGCGACCCTCACCGTGCGCGACCGGCGCGGCTGCGCGACTGCTCAGGTCGGCGTGAGCCGGGCGCGAGGACACCAGCGGATCGGTCGGCGTCGGTGGCGGGCACCTCGGTGCGACTGCTCCACCCTGGCCCGACCAGCTCGGTGCTGGAGCCGTCGTCGAGGGCGGGGTACAGAACTCCATGTCGGTCGACGTCCGCCTCGACGTCAGGCCTTTCTCGGTCTGGGGGTTCGTTCGGTCCGGTGCTCATGGGACGGGGTAGGAGCCACCGGCCACCTCAGCACCTCCACCCCGACCCGCCCAGCGTCCAGTAGCAACGCCTCGCCGTGCGCCGACCCCTCCCAGCGGCTCGGCAGACCAGCCGCACAGCAGGTCGGCGAGGAGTGGGCCCGGGCCCGGTCGGGGCCGTCCAGGACAGCACCCGTCCGCCCGCCGCAGTGCGGGGCGGCTGGTCGGGCGCGACGCTGCCTCGGCGGTACGGCCGCCGTCGACCGCTCGGTCTCGGGGGTCTCAACATCCAGCACCTTCACCGTCTCCCCGGCCCAGTTCAGCCAACCACCCCCGTCGTAGATAACTCGGCCCGCGCCCGGCCCCATCGACCCGTGAGCAGAGACGGCGCCGCATGAGCACCCAGACCGTACCGCATCCACACCAGCAACAACGTGTGGCGGGAGGAAGCGGGCCGCGTTGGACCAGGTGGCGGCCACCGACGCCCGCGACGTCGCCGGCTTCCTCGAGGCCGCCACGGCGCTCGAACAGGACCTGCCGCGCCCCGGCGCCGGGCGCGCCGCGCTGCTGTGGGAGGCGCTGGCCGCCTCGCGGCCCGCAACCTGCATCGCCCGTGCGGTCAAGCCCCACCTCGACGCGCTCGCGATTCCTCGCCGAGGCCGGCACCGCCCGCGCCGTCCGGACGCCTGGGGCGTGTACGCGGCCGAAGGCCCCCGCCGGCTGCGGGCGGCGACTGAGCGCCGGCTCGGTGCTGCGCAGCGGGGCGGGTCGTGGTGCTCGCTCGGCGGACGGTGAGCCATGCCCCTGGTGACGGCGTGGGCGGACGAGGAGCGGCGCGGCCTGTTCGCGGTCGCCCTGCGGGAGGCCTGGGGTACGTCCCTGGCGCGGCGGGCCGTGGGTGGCCCGCGGCCTGCGCGACGTCCGCAGCACCGGACTCTCCTGCGACGACGTGGCCGACGCCGACTCCGGGGCGGTCGGCGCGACCCGGGTGGTACCTGGAGCGGGACGGCTTCGCCTGGGGCGGGATGGGCGTCGCCGCCGTGTGGTGGGGCGCCGCGGTCGGTCTGCAGCGGCGGCTGGTCCGCCCGGCCCGGCGCGAGCCCGACCAGGTGGCCCTGATGCACGTCGGGGCCGCCGACGCCGCGCTCGCGGCGGCCGGGTCGCTGCTCGCCGACGGCGGCCACGCAGGTCGACCGCGGCGCCGCCGCCGGGCCGCGCGGGCGCGCTGTGGGCGGGCCGGGTGCGCGCGGCGGTCGCCGACTGCTGCGAGCGGGTCCTCACCCGGGTCGACCACGCCCTCGGGCCGGCGCCGCTGGTGACGGAGGCGGACCACGCCGCCCGGGTGGCCGACCTGCGGCTCTACCTGCGCCAGCACCACGCCGAGCGCGACGAGGCCGCGCTCGGCCGCGCCGTCCTGGACCTGGAGGTGTGGTGAGCACCGCTGCGTTCCGCCACGACGGGGTCGGCACGCCGGCCACCGTCCTGGGCGCGCCTGCCCGGAGTGGGACGACGTGCCCGACGTCGACCTCGGCCCCTGGCGCCGGCTCGTGGTGGTGGCCGCCCACCCCGACGACGAGTCGCTCGGTGCGGGCGGCCTCCTGGCGCGGGCCTCCGCACGGGGACTGCCCGTCGAGATCGTCGTGGCGACTGCCGGCGAGCACAGCCACCCGCACTCGCGCACGGTCACGCCCGAGCAGCTCCGGACGCCGGCGTCGCGCCGAGTCCGAGGACGCCGCGCGCGCGGTCGCCCCGCACGCCCGCCTGCACCACCTCGACCTCGGCGACGGCCGGCTGGCGGATCGGGTGCCCGAGCTCACCGCCGCGCTCGCCGACCTCGTCGGCGACGGCCGGAGCACGGTGCTCGCCGCGCCCTGGCGTCGCGACGGCCATCCCGACCACGACGCCGCCGGCACGGCCGGGGCCACGGTTGCCGTCCGCACCGGCGCGCGGCTGCTCGAGTACCCGATCTGGTCGTGGCACTGGCGGGCCGCCGGCGACCTGCCGTGGCGCGATCTCCGACGACTCCGGCTCTCCGAGAGCGAGCGGGCCGCGAAGCGACGGGCGATCGCGGCGCACCGCAGCCAGGTGGAGCCGCTGTCGCCCGACCCGGGCGACGAGCCGGTGGTGCCGGAGCACGTGCTCGCCCACTTCGCCGGGGGTGAGGAGATCCTCCTCGAGCAGCCCGCCGTCGACACCGCCCTCGACGACCTGCACCGGCGCGAGCCCGAGCCCTGGCACGTCGACGACCGCTGGTTCGAGCAGCGCAAGCGCGACCTGCTGCTGGCGCTGCTGCCGCGCCGTCGCTACCGCCGGGCCTGGGAGGCCGGGTGCTCCACCGGTGCGCTCGCCGTGCGCCTCGCCGACCGCGTCGACCGGGTGGTGGGCACCGACAGCAGCCCCACCGCGGCCGCGGCGCGCCCGGCAGGCGGGTCGTCGAGGCAGGCCTCGACGACCGGGTGCGGGTCGAGGTGGCCGACATCAGTGCGCCGCGCGACGACGGGCCGTTCGACCTCGTCGTCCTCTCCGAGGCCGGCTACTTCCTGAGCCCGCCCGCCCTCGACCGGCTGATCGACGTGGTGGCCGACGTCGCCCCCGGTGCCGACGTCGCGCTCTGCCACTGGCGTCACCCGATCGACGGCTGGCCGCTCGACGCCGACGCCGTGCACGCGCGGTTCCGGGAGGGGCTGTCGCGCGAGCCGCGTGGTGGAGTACCTCGACCGCGACGTGGCGATGGTGGTGCTCGGCGGCCCCGGGCTCGCTGCCGGAGGCCGACCGATGAGCCGTGCCGCGGGTCGTGCACGTGGTGGTGCCGGCGCACGACGAGGCCGAGCGGCTGCCGGCGTGCCTGGCCGCGCTCGACCTCGCCACGGCGGCCGTGGCCGACGCCGTCACCGTGCACTGCACGGTGGTGCTGGACCGCTGCACCGACGACAGCGCCGCGATCGCGCGCCACCACCGGGCGCACCGCGCGCGGGTCGACCCCCGGGTCGGGTGGCACGTCCTCGAGGTCGCGGCCACCGATGGCGTCGGCGCGGCGCGGGCGGCCGGCATCGAGTACGCCCGGTCGCTCACCGCCGACCACGACGGTGCCGCGGTGTGGGTGGCCTCCACCGACGCCGGACCCGCGGGTCCCGGCTCGCTGGCTCCGCGAGCAGGCGGCAGCTTGCCGGTCGCGGCCACGACCTCGCGCTGGGGGCCGGGTCGACCTCGACCGCGACGACCCGGTGCCGGGGCTCCGGGGCCCGGTGGGACCGGCTGCACGCCCGGCCGGACGAGCACGTCTTCGGCGCCAACCTCGGGGTGCGGCTCTCGGCCCAGGACCTGGTCGGCGGCTACCCCCGGGTCGCCGAGCACGAGGACGTCATCCTCGTAGCGGCGCTGCGACGGCAGGGCGTCCCCGTCGCCCGGGCCCGCGAGGTGGTCCGCACCTCGGCCCGGCTCCACGGCCGGACGCCGGGCGGCCTGGCCGGCTACCTCAGCACCCTCGCCGCCGGCTGCACCGGTCGCACCCCACTGGTGGCGGCCCCGGCCGAGGACTGATCGCTCGGGCGCCGTTGCTGCCGGGGTGAGGCGGACGGCGATCCGGCGGAGGAGGCTCGGGGTCATGACGGAGCACAGGCAGGGCGAACGGGTCTCGAACCGGGTCTTCCCGGCGCTGGTGCTGGTCCTGGTCGTGGTGGCCGGCGGCGCGATGCTGCTGATCGGGCTGCTCCGCTAGGGCTAGCGCGGCGAGCGTGGCAGATTCACCGCCTCAGCGGTGAATCTTTCATCGGGCCCGCGCGCGACTGCGGCGGCCGAGCACGGCTCAGCCGCCCCGCACGAGGAGCGCACAACCCCGCGGCCCGGGACCGGCCAGGTCGCGGGCTGCGGGCTTCCTAACACCCCGAATCTGGTGTGATGCGACGCACCCGGGCGTGGTGTGGTCTGGAAGGCGCCCAGGCTGACACGCGCCGGGGCCGCGGGGCCATCGCCCAGTCGGGCCAGATTCGGTGGTCGTTCGGTGGTCCGGCATGACCCGTCGAAGCTATGGGCGGGCGGCGGACGGGATCGGGCCCCTCGTCATCACACCGGCCGGCTCACCGAGAGGAGGGAGCGGCGGCCGGGCGGGTCAGGTACCGGGTCGCGGCGCCCGCCGCCGCCAGCACGACGAGGACCGCGCCCACCCACTGCCGGCCGGTGAGGCGATCCCCCAGCGCGTACGCGGCGGCGAGCCCGAAGACGGGGACGAGGGGCAGGAAGCTGCCGGCGACCGAGGCGGGCACACCTCGCAGCCCACCGACGAAGAACCAGAACGCGAGGCCGTAGTAGATCGTCCCCGAGGCGACCACGAGCGCCCACGTCGTGAGGTCCTCGGGCAGGCCGAGGTCCGCGGCACCGACGACGACGGCCGCGCCGGCGAGCACGACCGCGAGGCTCAGCGCCGCGACCTGCTGGACGAGCACGACGCCGAGGGGCTGTCGTCGAGGAGCAGACGGCGTCAGCACGGCGTAGAGCGCCGCCTCCGACGGCGGTCACGGTCAGCACGACGCCGACGGCGTCGCCGGAGGCGCCCGGCCGGTAGATCACCAGCACCACCCCGACCATCGCCACGGCCACCGCGACGGCCGTCGCCGGCGCGATGCGCTCACCGACCACCGCGACGCCGAGCAGCATGATGACGACCGGCTCGGTCGCCCACAGGAGCACCGACATGCTGGCGGTGACGCTCGCCAGTCCCAGCAGGCCGAGGGCGTAGGCCACGCCGGGGTTGAGGACGCCGAGGACGGCGAGCCGCATCGTCGCCGGCGACCTCGCCACCCGCACCCCCGACAGCAGCGACGGCGACCAGCAGCACAGAGACGCTCGCGGTGGCTCGAGGGCGAGCAGCGTCAGGGGTGCGACGCCGCGGTCGAGCACCTGCTTGCTCAGCACGGTGCCGCACCCCCAGCACGCGGTGGCGGCGACCAGGAGGAGGACGTGACGGTACGACGGCAGGACGGGCATGGATGACTCCGGTCCCGGGGACGACGGATGAGAAGGGCACGAGCGCTCGGCCGACGTGGTGGCGTCAGCGGTCAGCGCGCTCGGCCCTCGTCGTCACAGCAGTCGTAGGCGGGCAGCCGCGAACGCTGCCCGGCGCTCGGGTGCCCAGCGATCAGCGCCCCGCCCACGCCGGACAGGGTAGTCGCCGGCCGGCCTGGGCGGGCCGCGGCACTGCTCAGGAGGTCAGCAGTCCCGCCATGGTCTCGATCTCGTCCTGCTGGGTCGACTCGATGGTGCCCGCCAGCTCGACCGCCGGGCCGAAGGACCCCTCGGACTGCTCGGTCCGGGCCATCTCGATCGCGCCCTCGTGGTGCTCGGTCATCATCTTGAGCCACAGCTGCTCGAACTCCGCGCCGTCGGCGATGGTTCTCAGCTCGGCCATCTGGTCGGCCGACATCATCCCGGGCATGTCGGCGTCCATCTCCATGCCGTCGCCGTCACCGCCGCCGTGGGCGTTGGTGTGGTCGCGGACGGTCTCGGGGATCGGTTCGCCCCACGTCGTGAGCCAGTCGGACATCTGCTCGATCTCGGTGACTGCGCCGCGCGGATGCCCTCGGCCAGCGCCTGGACCTCCGGGGTGAGCGAGCGTCCCATCGTCAGGTCGACCATCACCAGGGCCTGGGCGTGGTGCTGGATCATGTCGGTGGCGAACTCGACGTCCGCGTCGTTGAACTCCTCGCCGCTGGAGTCGGCCCGCGCCGTGGGTGCGGGGTCGTCGTCGGTGCTGCCGCACGCGGTGAGGACCGACGCGGCCGTGAGCACGGCGACGAGCACGGCGGCGGGCGTGACGAAGTCTGCGGGGCATGGACCTCTCCTACGAACGGGTTGACGGTCCCGAGGCTAGAGGGGACGCCAAGGTCGTCGGACCGGCCGGGGAGCCGCGTCGACCGCGCGGCGGCACGTCAGCGAGCCGCGCTGTCGACGGGGGCGCGACCCACCGGGGCCGTGCTGGGGGGAAGCCGTCGTCGGCATCGGCGTCGGCACGGCATCGGTCGGCGTCGCGTCGTCGGCAGGGTCGACGGGGACGACCCACTGCCGCGGCAGCCCGGGGGCGAGCTCCACCCGTGCCGTCGTCCCGGGGGGCACGTCGCTGCCGACCGGCAGCTCGACCTCGACCGGGGACTCGTCGTCCCCGACCAGGGTGAGGATCACCCGCGTCCCGGCCGCCCGACGGCGGACGACGCGCGCCGTGGTCCCGGGTCGTCCGGCTCGGCGCGCTCCCGCTCGCCGGTGTCGGTCCGCCGCAGGTGCAGCGCCTCGCGACGCAGCAGGAGCACGGCGGCACCATCGGGACGCCGCCGGGGCCGTCGCCGCTCACCGGGACCCGGCCCCACGCGGAGTGGTGCACGCCGTCGCGGACCGTGCCGGGGATCTCGGTGAAGCCGCCGAGGAGCCGTGCGGTCGGGAGGCTCGCGGGCCGGCGGTAGAGCTCGGCCATGGGGCCTGCTGGTGCACGGTGCCGTCGATGAGGACGACGGTGGACTCGGCGAGGGCGGCCTCGTCGAGGTCGTGGGTGACGAGGAGGATCGTCGGCGTCAACGCGGCGCGCACCTCGTTCAGGAGGTCGTGCATGGCGGTGCGCAGCTCGCGGTCCAGCGAGCTGAACGGCTCGTCGAGCAGCAGGGCTCCCCGCTCGGCGGCGAGGGCGCGGGCGAGGGCGACGCGTTGCTGCTGGCCCCCGGAGAGCGACTCGACGGTGCGGCGGTCGAGACCCTGGAGGTGGACGAGCCGCAGGTACCGCTGCGCACACCTGCGGGCCTCCCGCCGGCTGGCCCCGGCGAGCCGTGGCGCGAACGCGACGTTGCCGGCGACGTCGAGGTGGTCGAAGAGCAGCGGGCTCTGGAACATGAAGGTGAGGTCGCGACGCTCGGTGGGGCGGTCGGCGACGTCGCTGCCGTCGACCTCGACGTGCCCGCTCGCGGCCTCTGGAGTTCGGCGGCCACCCTCAGCAGGGTGCTCTTCCCGGACCCGGAGGGCCCGATCACCGACACCATGGCGCCGTCACCCACGGCGACCGAGGCGCCGCGCGGCGAGGGCGCCGTGGCGTCCGGGTAGCGGTGCCGGATGTCACGGATCTCCAGCGTGCTCACCAGCGGATCCTCTCCTGGTCGGGCATCGGGTCCGCCGAGGTCGGGCGCCTGCGGTCACGCCGCCGGGTGCCGGCCGCGACCGTCACCAGCAGCACGGGCGGGACGAAGGTGGCCAGCGCGATCACGGCCGCCATCGCGTCGTTGCCCGACCCCGCGGCGGCGGAGCCGAGCAGGACCGGTGCGGTGACGAGCTGTCCGCCGCCGACGAGCAGGGTGACGACGTAGTCGCTCCACCCGACCAGGAAGGCGAGCAGGGCCGCGACGAGGATGCTGCCGCGCATCGCCGGCAGGACCACCCGCAGTCGTGCCTGCCGTGGGGTCGCCCCCAGCGCTCGCGCCTGCTCCTCCAGCAGCGGCGGGGTGCGGGCGTAGCCGGTCGCGCTCGTGTAGGCCGTGTACGGGATCGCCAGCACGGCCAGGAGGATCACGACCGCGACCGGGCCGGGCAGGCCGACCCGGATCAGGATGACGTCGAGCCCCATCGACACGGCGAACAGCGGGGGCCGGGGGGACGAGGAGCACCGCGACGATGAGCCGCGGGACGCCGACTGAGCCGCCACCCGAGCGTCCGGCCGATCATGAGGCCCAGGGGTGTCGCGACGACGGTGACGGCAAGACCCCAGCACCAACGACCTGAGGAGTGCCGGTGGGAGGCCGGCGGCACCCAGCGTCGCGCCAGCCGGTGAGGCCCCAGTCCAGGGGGAGTGCGGCGGGGAAGGCCCGCCGGTCGGTCGAGGACCACAGCAGGACCGGGAGCAGGGGAAACACGAGCCAGGCGGTGACGACGACGCCCAATCCCGCCCGCGCCGTCACCCGCAGCGCCCCCGTCACGAGCGCTCTCCGGGCCGCACTCACGCCGAGGCGCACCCGCGGCAGCGCGGCAAGGGCCGGCGCGGCCAAGCACAGGGCCAGTACGGCACCCGTGACGGCGGCGGCCGCGGCGGCGGGCCGGTCGGTGAGCTCGATGGAACCGAAGAGCCGGAACGCCAGCACGGGCAAGGGCTCCGGCGACGCCCGCCCCAGCAGCCAGGCCACCTCGTACGAGCCGACGGCGTAGACGAGCGTGACCAGAGACGAGACGGCCAGCGCCGGGGCGGCCGTCGGGGCCAGGACCCGGGACATCCGGTGCCACGGACCGGCGCCCAGCCCGGCCGCGACCTGCATGCGCTGCGTGTGGCCCGGCGCCACCACGGCCCGCGCCACCAGGGCGATGAAGGCGGACTCCTTCCACGCCAGCTCCAGGACCGTGGCCACCGGCCACGGGCCGCCGACGAGCGGTGGCCACGCTGCACCGCCCGCCGTCCCCAGCAGGCGGTCGGCTACTGCCCCCGTCGCCGAGCAGGAGCCCGACCGAGGTGGCACCGACCAGGTGGGGCACGGCCAGCACCGCCAGGCACCCCAGGCGCATCACGGCCGCCCCTCGGCCGCCGCGCAGCATCATGGCCGCCAGGAGGAGCCCCATGGCCGCGGCCAGCACCGTCGCGGGGGTCGCGATCAGCAGCGTCTCGCCGATGCCGGCCGCCAGGTCGGGAGCGGCGCTGCGCCAGCCGTCCAGGCCCGAGGTCGGGGCACCCGTAGAGCGGCATCAGGCCGAACGAGGTGGCCACCACGGCGGCCATTCCCGCTCCCGGCGACCACGGTGATGGTGACGATGCCGGGCAGTGCTCCCGCGTGCGGGTCTCGCCCTGTCATCGGCGTCCCAGCACCTCGCGACGCCATCCCTCGTCGAGCGGAGTCACCCAGGACGACGAGTTCTCCGGCTGGGCGTTCGCCGACAGCTCCTCGTACGGCGGCACGACGGGCGAGGCGGGCAGGCCGTCGAACCGGTCGGCGTCCTGCGGGTCGAGCAGGTCGGTGTCGAGCACGTCGGAACTGACCCACACCTCCGGGTCAGCCTTGCGGGCCTGCTGCTCGGGGGAGAGGGCGAGGTCGGCCACGACCATCGCGCCCGCTCGGTCCGGGGAGCTGGCGGGGATGCCCAGGAAGCTCGCGTTCCCGACGGTGCCGTCCTCGACCGGCAGGACGCGGGTGGTGTCGGGGAAGGTGCCGTCCCGCACCAGGTCGGTGAGGGTGGCCGGGCCGTAGGTCATCGTGAAGTCGATCTGACCCTCGGCGAAGAGCCGCTCCAGCGCCACCTGGTTGCGGGGGTACGTGCGCCCCTCGCGCCACAGGGAGGGTGCCAGGTCGCGCAGCCGCTCCCACAGCGCCGGGGTCAGCTCCTCGAGGCGTCGTCGTCGTAGGCCGTCGGCACCTCCGCGGCGCCGCCGTCGACGGCGTACAGCGCCTGCCGGACGAACACCGACCCGGTGAAGTCGGGCGGGGCGGGGTAGGTGAACCGTCCGGGGTGCTGCTCGGCCCAGTCCAGCAGCCCGGTCACGGTGGTCGGCGGTTCCGGGACGCGGGCCGAGTCGTAGACGACAGTGAACTGGGCCTTGTGCCACGGGGCCTCGCACCCGTCGACGGCCACGCCGAAGTCCTCGGTGACGAGCGGGTCGTCGTCGGCGACGTACCGGCTGTTGGGCAGGTCGTCGGACCAGCCGCAGAGCCAGGCCCCTGCCTCCCGACCGGTGGCGAAGTTGTCGCCGTTGACCCACACGAGGTCCACGGACCCGTCGTCGCTCCCGGCCGCGTGCTCGGCCAGCATCCGGCGCATCGCGTCCTTGGTGTCGGCCACCGGCACCCGCCGCAGCGTGACGCCGCAGCTCGGCAGCGGCCGGGGCCAGGACGTCGTCGACGTAGGCGTTGCCTCGCTGGTCCCCGCCGTACATCCACAGGTCGACGGTCTGCCCGTCGGCCTCGGCCAGCACCTCGCTCCAGGGCCGCTCGGCCGCGACGGCGGGGTCACCGGCACCCGGGGCGGCACACGAGGCGGCGAGCAGCGCGGTGCAGAGCGCTGCTGCCGGCAGGGCGAGCGAGCGGACACTCATGGGCGGTGGTGACTCCTCGATCGGGGGTGCGGGGGTGGGCCTCGCCCGCGGGAACCCGGTGCGGGGCACGGGGGCTTCCCCTCCGCCGTCGCGGGGGTTCGCACCCCAGGGGTTGCGTCCCGGATGGCCGTCCGGATGGCTCCGGGACGTCATGGCCGCGGCGACCCCGCGTGCCCGCGCCTCGATCGGTGGGGCATCGTGGCGGCGACCACCGGCGCCGAGGAGGCACCTGATGTTCGACGCGCCGCTCCGCCGTCGCGCTCGACGGTCCGCTGGCGGGAGTCGCCGGCCGCTCGACCGGTCGTGGGTGTCGCCGACCGGCTCACGCTCGCCGGCCTCGTCCTCGGGCTCGGCAGCGCCGGGGTCGCGGCCGGTCAGCACTGGGGGTGGGCGCTGGTCACGTGGTTGCTGTCGCGGGTGATGGACGGGCTCGACGGTCCGCTCGCCCGTCGTCGACCCGGGTCGGAGCAGGGGTCCGCGGACGGAGGGTTCCTGGACATCACGGCCGACTTCCTCGTCTACGGTGCCACCGTCGTCGGCGTCGCGGTCGGTGCGACCACGGGTGCGGTCGCCCTGGCGGACTGGTTGCCGTTCGCGGCCGTCCTGCTGGCCTACTACGTCAACGGCACCGCGTTCCTGGCGTTCTCCTCCATCGCCGAGCGCACCGGGCACCGGATCGACGACGGCCGGTCGCTGAGCTTCCTGGGGGGCGTCGCCGAGGGGACCGAGACGATCCTCGTGCACTCGCTGTGGCTGCTCCTCCCCGCCCACGCCGCCTCGATCGCGACGGTGTGGGCAATCGTCGTCGGGGTGGGCACGGTGCACCGGATCGTGGTCGGGTTCGTGACCCTGCGCCGGCCGCGGGGGGCTCGGATCCCGCCCCGGCCGGGGAAGCCACGGCGGTCGTCAGCGGGTTCCCGTCGTTGTGAGCACCCCTCCGGAGCGCGCCGACTCCGCCAGCGACGCACTCCCCTCTCGGAGGAGCGCCCGCCCCGGGTGGCCGTCCTGCGGCTCGCGGTGCTCGTCCTCGCCTTCGTGGCGGTGGCCGTCACCCTGCACCTGAGTGGCTGGAGCGGGCCCGAGCAGCTGCAGGACCTCGTGCAGGCGGCCGGGTGGGCGGGGGTCGTGGTGTTCGTGCTGGGCTACGCGGTGCTCGTGGTCGTGCCGTCGCCGGCCTCGGTGCTGACGATCCTCGCCGGTGCTCTGTTCGGTCTGTGGTGGGGAGCGCTGCTGTCGGTGGCGGGAGCCGTGCTCGGCGCCACGGGCGGGTTCCTGGTCGGTCGGCGGCTCGGGCGACCCGCGGTCGACCGGCTGCTGCAGGGCCGGCTCCGGCAGGCCGACCAGGTGCTGGCCCACCACGGGCTGGCGGCCGTGCTCGCCGTCCGACTGGTGCCGCTGTTCCCGTTCACCCCGCTCAACTACGCCGCCGGGCTGCTGGGTGTGCGGTTGCGCCACTACGTGCTCGGCACGGCGATCGGCATCGTGCCGGGCTCCATCGCCTACGCCGCGGTCGGCGCCTCGGGAGCCGACCCGCGAGGGATCGTGATCGGTGTCGGGGGCCTGGTGGTCCTGACCGTGCTCGGGGGTGCCGTCGGTCGCCGGCTCCTCGCGAGCGAGCGCGGCGGGGGTCGACGCCGACGAGCCGGGCCTCGACGGCGGTCCCGCTCAGTCCCGGTAGCCCGCGATCCAGCGCCGGTCGATGAGGCGCTTGAGCGCGAGGCTGGAGCGTCCCAGCCACCACCATCGCCCCCGCACCGCGAGCCCGGTGCCCGCCGCCCAGGTCGAGGATCGAGAGCGCCTGCCGCTGCGGGCTGTAGCGCGGCACCTCGGCCTCGGCGGCGCGCGCCTGGAGGGCGGCGAGCAGGACCGGCCCCTGCCGGACGCCGTGCACGCCGATGCGCGGCAGGGGGGCGGGGAGGAAGTCGGCGCAGTCCCCGGCGGCGTACACGTCCTCGTGGTCACGGTGTCGGAGCGTGGCGCGTACCGGGAACCCGTGGGGGCCTCCCAGTGGCGGCGACGGGCCAGCGGGGAGGGAGCGAGCCCGGTGGCCAGGACGACGGTGTCGTGCGCCACGCGGGTCCCGTCGCGGAGCAGGACCTCGCCCTCCTGGATCCGGTCGACGTCGACCTCGGTCCGGATCCGCACGCCCCGGCCCTCGAGCAACCGGGCGAGCCGCGCCGCGGCCCGTGCCGGCAGCGAAGCCGCCCACGCGCGACCCGGTCTCGAGCAGGTGCACCCGGTCGACGTCCGGGCGCGCCGCGAGGTGGGCGGCGAGCTCGATGCCGCTGGCGCCGGCTCCGACGACCGTGACGTGGTGGCCGCGCCCGGAGGGTGGCCGTGCCAGCCGGGCCCGGAGACCGGCGAGGTCGGCGAGCGGCTTGATCCGCACCGCGTCGTCGGCCACGTCGACGCCGTCGGGCAGGGCGGCGACGCTGCCGATGTTGAAGGACACCACGTCGTACGGCAGTCGGCACTCGTCGTCGGTCGTCACGGTCCGGCTCGCCGGGTCGACGTCGGTGACGAGGCACTGCCGGTGGTCGACCTGGCCGCGGGTCAGGGCCGCGACGTCGATCCGGCCCGCGGCCGGGTCCAGGCCGCCCGCGGCGACGGCCGAGGCCGCACCGCTGTAGTCGAACCAGCGCGGTGCCACGAGCGTGGTCCGGTACCCGGCCTCGGCGAGGAGGGAGGCGTGCCGGAGCAGGTAGAGGTGGGCGTGCCCGGCGCCGACCAGGACGAGCCGTCGTTCAGGGGGCACGGCGCTCGAGCCACCAGCGGCGGCTGCGCGCCAGGGTGCGTAGCGCGCGGCGGGTCGCCGGCCGTGCGAGCTGGTCGCGGACGTCGGCGATCGCTGCGTTCCAGGGTCCGTCGTTCCAGGTCGGGTAGGCGTGGGTGATACCGGCCAGGTCGCGGGTGCGCAGGCCCTGCCGCACGGCGAGCGCGAGCTCGCCGAGCGTCTCGCCCGCCCGGGGTCCGACGACGGTGGCGCCGAGGATCCTGCCCCTGCGGTCCACCGCGAGCCTGGTCAGCCCGTCGGTCAGGCCCTCGGTGACCGCACGGTCGACGTGCTCGTGCGACTGGGTCAGGATCCGGGTCCCCGAGCCGGTGCGCGTCCGGTGTCGATGCCCACGGCGGCGACCTCCGGGTGGGTGTAGGTCACCCGCGGCACCGCCGAGGTCTCCACCGAGCGGCGCACCCCGAGCACCGCGTTGCCGGCGGCGAGGCTGCCGTGGACGCCGGCGGTGTGGGTGAACTGCGGGTGGCCGGTCAGGTCGCCGGCCGCCCAGACTGCGGTCGTTGGTGGTGCGCAGGTGGGGGTCGACGACCACGAAGCCCTGCTCGCCCACCTCGACCCCGACGGTGTCGAGCCCGAGGTCGCGCGGTGCGGGGCTGCCGACCCACGGCGACCAGCAGCCGGTCGAAGTCGACGGTGCTGCCGTCGTCGAGTCGCAGCGTCCCGGACTGCGGTCCGGTCGCGGTGACCGCCGCCACGGATTGGCCGACGAGGAGCGTCACGCCCTCGGACTCCAGCGCGCGGTGGACCACGGCGGCGGCGTCGGCGTCCTCGCGAGGCAGGATCCGTGCCGCTCCCTCGACCACGGTCACCTGCGACGCCGAGCCGGGCCAGCCCCTGACCCAGCTCGCACCCGATGCTGCCGGCACCGAGCACCGCGAGCCGCCGGGGAGCCTCGGTGAGGTCCCACACGCTGTCGCTGGTCAGGACCTCGAGGTCGGCCAGACCCGGGATGGGGGGCAGGCACGGCGCCGCGCCGGTGGCGAGCACCGCCTGCGTGAACCGGACGGTCTCGCCGTCGACCTCGAGCCTCGCCCTCCCCGACGAACCGACCCTCGCCGGCCCGTACGGTCACCCCGGCCGCCTCCAGCGCCTCGGGGGAGTCGACCGGGGCGATCTGGTCGATCGCTCCGTGCACGTGCGCCATGACCCGCGCGAAGTCGACCCGCACGTCGTCGACGTGACGCCGAGCCGGCCCGCGCTCCGCGCGGTCGCCGCCGCTGCGGCCGCGGCGAGCAGCGCCTTGGAGGGCACGCACCCGGTCCAGAGGCAGTCGCCGCCGGTGCGGTCGCGCTCGACCAGCATCACCCGCGCCCCGAGGCTCGACGCCGTCTTGGCCGCGACGATGCCGGCGGTGCCGCCGCCGAGGACGAGCAGGTCCCACCGGGCCGGTTCGCTCACGTGCGTCGCCCGTCGATCAGGTCGTCGAGCACGCCGCGCATCCGGTCGACCGAGGCCGGGTCGACGGGCCGCCGGCCGGACCACAGCGACAGTGCCCGGTGCAGCAGCCGGTGCTGGCTCGCCACCTCGCTGCACCGTGCGCAGGAGGCCAGGTGCTCCTCCAGCCGCGTCGACCTCACCCGGGGTCAGCGGCGCCGCGGGGTCGGCGTCGAGGTAGCGCTGGAGGCGCCGTGCGGTCCAGTGGCACGTGATCATCTGCCGGAGCGCTCCGCTCATGACTGCTCTCCTCGCGAGGTGGTGAAGGTGGGTCCGAGTGCGGTGCGGACACGTGTCGCGCGCGGCTCAGCCGCGACATGACGGTGCCGATGGGGACGTCGAGGACGGCGGCGGCCTCGGCGTAGGACAGGTCGTGGACGTCGACCAGCACCAGCGCCGATCGGAACCTGGGGTCCAGGTCGTCGACGGCGTCCTGGAGCGCACTGTCGAGCTCCTGGCTGACGTAGACGTCCTCCGCCGAGGGAACCGCGCGGTACCGAACGCGGGTCGGGCGGTGTGGATGAGCTCCCAGTCGTCGACGGCGATCGGCCGCTGGCGACGGTGCATGTTGATGTTGGTGTTGCGCACGATGGTCAGCAGCCAGGCCCGGGGGTGCCGCCCGTCGAACCTGTCGATGGCTCGGAACGCTCGCACCAGCGACTCCTGCACGAGGTCCTCGGCGTCGGCGACGCTCCCGGTGATGCTGCGCGCGACCCGCAGCATCACCTCGATCTCGGGTTCGACGACGTCGCGGAACGCGCGACGTCGCCGACCTCGGCCGCGGTCGTCGCGTCGGTCACGCCGGGGGAACCCGTCGACGTCCCGGATGTGTTCCAGTGTCAGCAGCGCTCATCGCGACCGCGCCCTTCCCGATGAACCGGGTCGGGGTACCGAACGAAGGAGCAGGGATGTCCGACGCCATCCGACGAGCCTGACACGGCCCGCCCGGAGCTCGATCGTGCTCGACGTCAACGAGACGCTGTCCGACCTCTCGCCGATGGACGCGAGACGTTCGCCGACGTCGGTCTCGACGCCGGCGAGGTGGAGGCCTGGTTCGCCGGCGTGCTGCGGGACGCGCTTCGCGCTCACCGTGCTCGGCGACAACCCCTCGTTCGCCGAGATCGCGGGCGCCTCGCTGCGGGTCAGGCTGGCGGGCGCGGGCTCGTCGGACCCGGCGGCGGGCGCGCAACGGGTGCTGGACCGCTTCACCAGCCTGGAACCCCACCCCGACGTCGTGCCCGGCCTGCGGGCGCTGGCGGCGGCCGGGTGCCGGATCGTCACCCTCAGCAACGGGTCCGCGGACGTCGCCCGGGCCCTGCTCGCCGACACCGGCGCCGGCGCCGTCGTCGAGGACTACCTCTCCGTGGCGGACGCCGGCGCCTGGAAGCCCGCTCCGCAGGCCTACGAGCACGCCCTGGCGGCGACGTCGGTGCCGGCGGGCCGGGCCATGCTGGTGGCGGTCCACCCGTGGGACATCGCCGGCGCACACCGCGCCGGCCTCCGCACGGGGTGGGTCAACCGCGCCGGCTCCGGCTACCCCGACCACGTCGCGCCGCCGACGTCGAGGTGTCGTCGCTGGTCGACCTCGCCGCGTCCTTCGGGCACTGAGGCCCGAGCGCCGCACGCCGACCCGCCACCAGGTGGTGCCGCGGGCATCGGCGCCGGTCGCGTGGAAGCCCGGGCCGCCGTCGCCTGAGGGGCGGTGCCGCGCGGGTCCGGTCACCCCCTGCTGGGGTGAGCGAAGCCGCGGAGCGCTGGACCACGCGGTAGGCAGGGGCCATGACCGACCACGTGACGAGCACGCGACCGACCCGTTCGTCCGCGTCCGCGGCGCCGGCGAGAACAACCTGCGCGGCGTCGACGTCGACCTGCCGCGCAACGCGTTCGTGGCGTTCACGGGGGTCTCGGGGTCGGGCAAGTCGTCGCTGGCGTTCGGCACCCTGTACGCCGAGGCGCAGCGCCGCTACTTCGAGTCGGTAGCGCCGTACGCGCGGCGCCTGCTGCAGCAGGTCGGGGCACCGCACGTGCAGGAGATCACCGGGCTCCCGCCGGCCGTGGCTCTGCAGCAACGGCGCGGCGCGCCGAGCTCGCGCTCGACGGTCGGCACGATCACGACGCTGTCGAACCTGCTGCGGATGCTCTACTCACGCGCCGGTGACTACCCGGAGGGCGCCGAGCACCTGGCGGCCGAGGCGTTCTCGCCCAACACCGTCGCCGGCGCGTGTCCGCGCTGCGGTGGCCTGGGGGTCGAGCACGACGTCGCCGAGGACCTGCTCGTGCCCGACACGTCGCTGAGCATCCGCGACGGCGCGATCGCTGCGTGGCCGGGCGCCTGGCAGGGCGCCAACCTGCGCAGCATCGTCAGCGGTCTCGGCATCGACGTCGAGCGGCCCTGGAAGCGGCTGGCCAAGAAGGACCGCGACTGGCTGCTGTTCACCGACGAGCAGCCGTCGGTGCTGATCAAGCCCGAGCGCGACCGGATCGACCACGGCTACTACGGCAAGTTCTGGAGCGCGCGCAAGCACGTCATGCACGTGCTCTCCGACTCGCAGAGCGAGCGGATGCGCGAGCGGGCCCTGCGCTTCGTGCGCGACTCGACCTGCACGGTGTGCCACGGCAGCGGTCTCAAGCCCGAGTCGCTGGCCGTGACCTTCGAGGGTCGCTCGATCGCGGAGATCAACGCGCTGGCGTTCGCCGACGTCGTCGAGGTGCTGCGTCCGGTCCGCGGTTCCGAGGCCGCGGAGCGGATCTGCGCCGACCTGGTGGCCCGTCTGGAGGTGCTGCTCGACCTGGGGCTCGGCTACCTCAGCCTGGGTCGCGGGTCGACGACGCTGTCGCCCGGCGAGGCGCAGCGGCTGCGGATCGCGACCCAGCTGCGGTCGGGTCTCTTCGGGGTCGTCTACGTGCTCGACGAGCCGTCCGCCGGGTTGCACCCCGCCGACGCCGAGCCGCTCCTCGACGTCCTCGACCAGCTCAAGGCGGCGGGCAACAGCCTGTTCGTCGTCGAGCACGACCTCGACGTCGTGCGCCGCGCCGACTGGGTCGTCGACCTGGGCCCGGGAGCCGGCGAGGGCGGCGGGCAGGTGCTCTACAGCGGCCCGGTCGCCGGGCTCGAGGCCGTCGCCGGTTCGGTCACCGGCGACCACCTCTTCGGCCGGGTGCCGCCGCTCGCGCACGAGCCCCGGGAGCCCCACGGCTGGCTGCACCTGAGCGGCGTCTCGCGGCACAACCTCGACGACGTGGCGGTGGACGTCCCGCTGTGCGTGCTCACCGCCGTGACGGGTGTCTCCGGCTCGGGCAAGTCGACGCTGGTGACGCAGGTGCTCGCCGAGCTCGTGCGCGACCACCTGGGCCAGGCGCCGGAGCACCCGGACGAGGGCGCGCTCGAGATCGACGTCGACGACGCGAGCGGGCTCGAGGCGTTCGACCGGCTGGTGCGGGTCGACCAGCGTCCGATCGGGCGGACGCCGCGGTCCAACCTCGCGACGTACACCGGGCTGTTCGACGCCGTGCGCAAGCTCTTCGCCGCGACCGACGAGGCGCGACGCCGTGGCTACTCGGCCGGCCGGTTCTCGTTCAACGTCGCGGAGGGGCGCTGCGAGACCTGCCAGGGCGAGGGCTTCGTGTCGGTCGAGCTGATGTTCCTGCCCGGCACCTACGCGCCGTGCCCGACCTGCCACGGAGCCCGGTACGACGCCGCGACCCTCGAGGTGACCTACCGCGACCGCAACGTCGCCGAGGTGCTCGCGCTCTCGGTCGACGAGGCGGCCGCGTTCCTCGCCGACGTGCCGGCCGCGTCGCGGAGCCTCGAGACCCTGCGCGAGGTCGGGCTCGGCTACCTGCGGCTCGGGCAGCCGGCGACCGAGCTGAGCGGCGGCGAGGCGCAGCGGATCAAGCTCGCCACCGAGCTGCAGCGGGCCCGGCGCGGACACGCGCTCTACCTGCTCGACGAGCCCACCGCGGGCCTGCACCCGGCCGACATCGCGTTGCTGGTGCGCCAGCTGCACCGCCTGGTCGACGCCGGCAACACCGTCGTCCTCGTCGAGCACGACCTCGACACCATCGCCACCGCCGACTGGGTCATCGACCTCGGCCCGGGCGGGGGAGACGCCGGTGGCACCGTGATCGCCACCGGCACCCCCGCGCAGGTCGCGGCCGCCGAGGGGAGCGTCACGGCGCCGTACCTCGCGCGGCGGCTCGGCGACCAGCAGGCGGCCCGCTGAGACGCCCAGCGCCTCTGGCTGACCCTCGGTCGGCGTGGGGAGCGTCCGCTCAGATCGCGGGTGCCTCCGGCACGTCGAGCTCGGTCTGGACGTGGTGGTTGAAGTAGTTCGTGAGCAGGTTCAGCGTGACGTGGGCCGAGAGCTCGGTGAGCTGCTCGTCGCTCCAGCCGGCGTCGAGCGCCGCCTGCCAGGCGGCGTCGCTGGTCTCCCCGACCTTCGCGGTGTACTCGCGGGCCAGGGCGAGGAGTGCGCCGAGCGCGGGGTCGAAGTCGACCTCACCCCGGCGGATCGCGAGCATCTCGTCGTCGCTCAACCCGGCCGCCTTGCCGCCGCCGGTGTGGGCGGACTGGCAGTAGGTGCACGCGTCCTCGTTGCCGACCGCCAGCGCGATCGCCTCGCGGACCCGGGCGTCGAGCAGCGCGTGCTCGCGGATGACGTCCTGGAGCGCGACGTAGGAGTGGAGCACCACGGGGGAGTGGGCCATCTCGCCGTGGATGTTGAGGACCTTGCCGTACTTGGCCTCGAGCTGCTTCAGCGCGTCACGGCTGGCCTCCGGGGCGCTGTCGGTGGTGTGGACGGGGATGCGGGGCATGGTTCCTCCGGGATCGTCGGGCTCGGGCGGTCCCTGGGGAAACCCGACGACCCGCGCCCGATCTTCCTGGTGTGGGGCGCCTCACGTCGGACCTCACACCCGACGCCACGGCTCGACCGCCCGCACCCGGCGCGGGCCACCTGGTGCCGGGTGGACATCGCCGGTGCTCGCTACCCGGCTCTGGTTCACTCGTGCCGGAGAGCCTCCGGCCGCTCGCGTCACGGTCCGAGTGACACTCACACCGAACCGACGGAGGACGCCTTGGGATCGGGGTCGCGCACGGTCGGGTCGCTCGCCCGCCACGCGACTGCCGTGGCGCTGCTGGCCGGAGCGGTCGCGGCGTGCCAGTCGGCCGGCGACAACCCACCGCGCGACGTCCGCTCGTCACCTGCCGTGGCCTCGCCGGGCCAGACCGTGCGCGTCGTGGCCGTGGGGGACCTCGTCTGCTCGCCGGACATGCCGGTCACCGACGACGAGTGTCAGTCGGCAGCCACTGCCGACCTGACCAGCTCGTTGGAACCCGATGCGGTGGTCGCTCTCGGTGACCTGCAGTACGAGACCGGTGACCTCGAGGACTTCCGAAGCGGTTGGGAGCCGTCGTGGGGTCGCTTCGACGACATCGTCTCTCCCGTGCCCGGCAACCACGAGTACGAGACCGATGCAGCATCCGGGTACACGAGCTACTTCGACACCAGCACGTACTACGCCCGAGACATCGGAGCCTGGCGCTTCTACCTGCTCGACTCGAACTGCGACCACATCGACTGCGAGCAGGAGGCCTCCTGGCTCACCGACGACCTCGCCTCACACCCCGGCACGTGCGCGGCCGTCGCCATGCACCATCCCCGCTGGTCCTCCTCCACGGGCCACGGCTCGCAGGAGCAGGTGGACGGGTTGTGGGCGGCCGCGGTGGACGGCGGTGTCGATCTGTCGCTGGCGGGCCACGACCACAACTACGAGCGATTCGCACCGATCGACGCAGCCGGTGAGCCCACGGACACGGCGCCCGCCGCCACCCACTTCGTCGTCGGCACCGGTGGCCGGTCGCTCTACGAGGTCGGGGACCGCGAACCCGGATCGGAGTTCGCTGCCGACGGAGTGTTCGGTGTCCTCGAGCTCACCTTGGACCCCGATGCGTTCGGGTGGCGCTTCATCGACACCGCCGGAGAGGTCCTGGACGAGGGAGAACGAGACTGCACGTGAGCGCGTCGAGCCGACAGCCCGCGGATCGGTGACCGTGCCGCCTCAGACGGGATCCGCCACGGTGTCAGCGATGCGCGCCCGGGGACTGCCTACCAACGCTGGTGAGTTGGCCGGGGTCGACCACACCTGGTCCTCCAGGAACTGCTGGAAGCGACGCGCCTCGTCGAGCGTGGCGAAGTCGAGGTCGATCAGCACGTAGTGGGCATCGTCGACCGGCCGCATGACCCGCTCGCGGAGTACCCCCGCCTTCTGGCGCCGCGCCGAGAAGCCCTCGAACGCGGTGCGCCAGGTGGCGAAGTCACTGATGGAATGCTCGATGAGCAGGGTGGGCATGGCCCCTCCGGTCTGTGTGGGTGTGGGTGTGGTCGACGCTAGGCAGGACGCCGGGTGGCCGCCATCCCAGTGATCTGGGGGTCCCGTCCGGCGTAGGCTCGGCGGGTGACAGGTCGCGTCCGGGCTGCGCGTCTCTCCACAGCCGTGGAGCACCTCGCCGACAACGGTGCCGACGATCGCGGCCTGCGGGCGCAGATCCTGGAGGTCATCCGTGGCCTGATCCCTTTCGACGCCTACGCCTTCCTGCTCACCGATCCCGCGACCACGGTCGGGTGCTCGCCCGTCGCCGAGGTCCCGGACCTCGCCATGTTGCCGGGTCTCATCCGCTCGAAGTACCTCACGACGACGAACAGATGGACCGGGCTGCCGACGAGCGGGTGCGCGAGCCTCCTGCAGGCGACGGGTGGGCGGCCCGAGCAGAGCTCGCTGTGGCGGAGCCATCTGTCGGGGTTCGGCATCCGCGACGTGCTCTCCGTCGTCTTCACCGACCGCTTCGGTTGGTGGGGGTTCTTGGACCTCTGGCGCCGAGACGGAGCGTTCACCGACGACGAGATCGGCGCCCTCGCCGCCGCGCGACCGGTCATCACGTCGCGGTTGCGTGCCGCTCAGGCTTCCGGGTTCACCGACGCGCGGCCGCCGGGAGCTCGGCACGGCCCGGGCGCTCTGGTGCTGTCGACGGCGCTCGACGTCCGCGCCCAGACCCCCCAGACCCAGGAGTGGCTGGCCACCCTCGTCCCTCCAGGGTCCGAGCGCGGCCCGGTCCCCGCTGGGGCGTACAACGTGGCGGCCCAGCTCCTCGCGCGCGAGGCCGGCGTCGACTCCCATCCGGCGCAGGCCAGGGTCCGCCTCGGCGGCGGCACCTGGCTGACGCTGCGAGCGGACTGGCTGGCGGGGAGCGAGCCGGCCCGAGCCCGAGACATCGTCGTGACCATGGAGGCGACCTCCCCGGACGAGCGCCGTGACCTCTTCTCCCGCGCCCATGGACTGACGGGCCGCGAGGACGAGCTGCTGGGTCATCTGGCCGGCGGAGCCGACACCCGCACGGTGGCGGGGTTGATGTCGATCAGCGACCTCACCGTGCAGGACCATCTCAAAGCGGTCTTCAGCAAGACCTCGACCTCGAGCCGACGGGAACTGCTCGCGGTTGCTCTGGGCGGTTGAGATCGCACCCGGTCGCTCATCGCCGTGATCGCCGTGATCGCCGGGTGGGCCGGGCTCCGCAGTGCGTCGTCCGCGCGCAGTCAACGGGAAGGCGGCGAAGGGACGCCCCGTCGCCGCCTCACTGCTCCCTACGGGAGCGCAGGTGGTGGCAGTCAGCCGCCAGGTCAGTCGGCGTCCTGAAGCCCCTTGATCTCGTCGCGAGCGGCGACGACGGCGGCGTGCTGCCGGGTCACGACCTCTCGGAACCCTGCGCTCAGATCCTGCTCGAGCGCGCTCTCGTACTCGGACACAGCGTGGTCCTCACCGGTCACGGCCGCACCGAGCACACTGCCGGCGTCGTCGCCGGTCAGCGCGTCCTTCAGTGCGATCCACCCGCGGTGGAAGGTGGCGGCGGCCGACCCGCCCTCATCGACGTCGTCGTGGTACTCGTGCCCCAGCTCCACGATCTCGCGGCTGAAGCCCGCGCGCTGCTCGGACAGACGCTGCAGCACCGACGCCCACTCGGCACGATCACTGTCCTGCAGCTTCTCCGCAGCGCTGGCGAAGCCACGCTCGCCGTCCTTCAGCGTCTCGACAAGCTCCTTCGCGACCTTCTCGTCGTCCGACACGCTCGCTCCTCTGCTCGATGGATTGACTCGCCGGCTCGGTACCCATCGCGGGCGGTGCGAAACCTCACCGGGTGGCGCCGGTCGTCGGGGCACGTCCGGAGATCGCTACGGCTGCGCCCGAGGTCCCCCGAGCAGCCTGGCGCCTGGCCGGCGTGCCTTCAGGTAGTAGTCAGGCACTGGTCGGCCCACTGGTCATGACCGGCGGCTCGATACAAGCCCCCGCATGGCTCGCCTGATGCTGGCGCTGGACCCGATGTCCAGCGCCAGCGCGAAACAGGGAGGTGATCTGAGTCCGGTTCGGCGTCGGCCTGACCCCTCGCTGGGCCGAGTCTCAGTCGGCGCCGGGCGCACTGACCCGGACGTCTGGGGCGCCGAGCCGGGCCGCGTCGGCGGTGCGGTCGTCCTGCTGGTTCTGCGAGTCCCGTTCTGCCTTGACCCGGGCCTGGTAGTGCTCGATCTCCCGTGCGACGTGCTGGTCGTCCCAGCCGAGGACGGGAGCGATCAGCTCAGCGACCTCCACAGCAGCGGCGTCTCCGCGATCCGGCACCTCGATGGAGATCCGGGTTCGCCGGGTCAGGACGTCGTCGAGGTGCAGTGCGCCTTCGTGGCTGGCCGCGTAGTAGGCCTCCACGCGCAGGTACTCCGGTGCGGTGGTCAGCGGTTCGCCGAGGTCGGGCCGCTCGGCGACGAGTTCGAGGAGCTCGGAGACCAGGCTGCCGTAGCGGCCGAGGAGGTGCTCGATCTTCGAGACGTGCAACTTGCTTCGGGCGGCGATCAGGTGCCGTGCGTTGTAGTCGCCGAGGTAGCCGTCGGCGCCGGCCAGCAGGACGCGCTCGGTACAGGAGGGAGGGACTACTTGCTCCAGGCCGTGCACCGCGGCGTCGACGGCGTCCTTGGCCATCACCCGGTAGGTCGTGTACTTCCCGCCGGCGATCATGATCAGTCCCGGCACTGGGCTGGACACCGCGTGCTCGCGGGACAGCTTGCTGGTCGAGTCCGACTCACCGGACAGCAGGGGACGCAGCCCGGCGTAGACGCCGACGACGTCCTCGTGGGTGAGCGGGTCGGCCAGCAGCTTGTTGGCGTGGTCGAGCACGTAGTCGATGTCGGTCCTGCTCGCCGCGGGGTGCGCCAGGTCGAGCTGCCAGTCGGTGTCGGTGGTGCCGATGATCCAGTGGCTTCCCCACGGGATGATGAACAGCAGGCTCTTCTCGGTCCGGGTGATGATGCCGGTGGCCGAGTTGATCCGGTTGCGGGGCACGACGATGTGGATGCCCTTGGATGCCCGGACCTGGAACTGGCCGCGGCCGCCGACCATCCGCTGGATCTCGTCGGTCCAGACTCCGGCGGCGTTGATGACCTCGCGGGCTCGGATCCGGATCTCGTTGCCCGACTCCAGGTCATGGGCGGTGACGCCCACCACCCGCTCGGCCTCTCGGATGAACCCGGTGACCCGGGTGCTGTTGGCGCACAAGGCGCCGTAGTCGGCGGCCGTGCGGGCCAGCATCATGGTGTGCCGTGCGTCGTCGACCTGGCCTTCGTAGAAGCGGATCGCGCCCCGGATCCTGGACCGGTTGCCTGACGGGAAGGACGCCATCGTCTTCTTGCGGCCCAGGTGCTTCATGTGGGCGGGCACGCCGCGGCCGGCGCCCATCACGTCGTACACGCCGATGCCCAGTCCTACGTACCCGCGGTCGAGGGGCTTCTCGCAGCGGATAGATGAACGGCACCGGCTGGGCGAGATGCGGGCACAGGGTGTTGAGCACGAGGGCGCGCTCCCGGAGCGCTTCGAAGACCAGCGCGAAGTTGAACTGCTCGAGGTAGCGCAGCCCTCCGTGGAAGAGCTTGCTCGACCGGCTCGACGTCCCGGAGGCGTAGTCGCGGGCCTCGACCAAGCCCACCTTCAGTCCTCGGGTCACCGCGTCGAGGGCGGCGCCCGCGCCGACCACGCCGCCACCGATGACGAGCACGTCCAGCTCCTCGTCGGCCAGCCGGGCGAGGGCCTCAGCGCGGGCATCGGGGCTCAGAGGTTCCGAGTTCACGTCAGGTGGTCCTTCGGTTCGGAGTTCGTCCGCGAGGAGTCGGGGAGGTGGTCCAGCGCACTGACGAGGTTGGACTGCGCTCGGTCGTGGATGGTCTCGATCATCCGTACGGCTCCCGAACGGGACCGCATCGACAGTGAGTGAGTGGTGATCGTCCCCGGCTCGAACCGGACGCCGCGCAGCAGTGATCCGTCAGTGACTCCGGTGGCGGCGAAGAACACGTTCTCCCCGCGCACCAGGTCCTCGGTGGTCAGCACCCGGTCGAGATCGTGGCCGAAGTCCAGCGCCGCGCGCCTCTCCTCCTCGTCGCGGGCATGGAGCCGGCCGAAGATCGCGGCCCCGCCACAGCGCAGCGCACATGCCGCCAGGACGGCCTCCGGAGTGCCGCCGACTCCCATCAACAGGTCGACGCCGACCCTCGGTCTGGCCACCGCGATGGCCCCGGCGACGTCGCCGTCGAGCAAGAACTTCACCGCCGCCCCGGCGGCTCGGATCTCCGCGACCAGGTCCGTGTGCCGGGGCCGGTCCAGGACGGCGACGATGAGCTCGTCGCGACTCTTGCCCAGCACCCCCGCGACGTTGGCCAGGATGTCGGCCGTCGGTGCGGTCGGGTCGACCGTGCCGGACGCCGCTGTGGGGACGACCAGCTTGTGCATGTAGACGCACGGACCGGGGTCGAACATGGTGCCACGCTCGGCCAGCCCGACCACCGCGATGGCGTCAGGCAGCGACTTGGCCGCGGCCGTGGTGCCGTCGACTGGATCAACGGCGATGTCCACCTCGGGCTCGGACCCGTTGCCGACCTGCTCCCCGTTGAACAGCATCGGGGCCTCGTCCTTCTCCCCCTCGCCGATCACCACCACGCCGCGCATGCCGACAGAGCCCAGCACCGGTCGCATCGCGTCCACCGCGGCCTGGTCGACCTGATTCTTGTCGCCGTGTCCGACGTAGCGGGCCGCGGCCATCGCCGCGGCCTCCGTGGCCCGGACCAGCTCCAACGCCAGGTTGCGGTCCGGGTCGAGGGAGAGGCCGCGCGGGTCGGTCGACATGGTCACTCCACCTCCACCCACTCGAGGGGCCGCTGGCCTGCCTTCTGCCAACCACGGTAGCCCACCTGGCGCTGCTCCTCGGATCCTTCCAGAAGCCTCAAGCGAGACCGGCGGCGTACTCAGTTCGCCGCCAGGGTGGCGCGGGCGATGTGCGCGTTGGTGGTGAAGCTGGATGCCCGACGATGACGCCGAGGGCGTCGGATCGCCAGCAGGGCGTGGACAGTCCCGGAAACGCCCGGCGCGAGTACACCCCGCCGCGCCGGTGACGCTACGAGCCGCCGACCCCAGCTCTGGTGGGCCGGCCGACCCCACCTGGCAGATGTGCAATCATGCTCAGCGCCAAGCAGTGGCGCAGGTCACACTCTGGCGTGATTCCGCTCCTCCCCAGCAGAAATGGGAGTCACCTGGTGCTCACCGACATCTTTGTCCCGGAGGTGATGGGGACAGCGATCCTCATCCTGCTCGGTTGCGGGGTCGTCGCCAACGTCGTGCTGCCGAAGACCGGCGGGTTCGCAGGCGGAATCCTGATGATCAACTTCGGCTGGGGACTCGCCGTCTACGCCGGCGTCTACGTCGCCTACAAGTCAGGCGCCCACATCAACCCGGCAGTCACGTTGGGCCTGGTCGCCGCAGGAGACTCCGGGCTGTCCTTCGTCGAGGTCGTCGTCTACATCTGTGGCCAGATGGTCGGGGCCATGCTCGGCGCCACGCTGGCCTGGCTGGCCTACAAGAAGCACTTCGACGACCCGGAGGCCGAGCCAGACGCCAAGCTCGGCGTCTTCTGCACCATGCCGACGATCGCCTCCCCTGTGTGGAACCTCGTCACCGAGGTGATCGGCACCTTCGTGCTCGTGTTCGTCATCCTGTCCTTCGGGAAGACCCCCACCGAGGTCGGGCCCCTGGCTGTCGCGCTGCTGGTGGTGGGGATCGGTGCCAGCCTCGGCGGGCCGACCGGCTACGCGATCAACCCCGCCCGCGACCTGGGCCCCCGGATCATGCACGCCCTGCTGCCGATCCCCGGGAAGGGATCGAGCGGGTGGCACTACGCCTGGGTGCCCGTCGTGGCGCCGATCTCCGGCGGAGTGCTGGGCGGTCTGCTCGCCAACGTCGTGGGATTCGTCTAGACCTTCAGTATCTTCAGCTCCCGAACAGCCAGTGAGAGGCATCGCCATGGCAGACAAGACCTACATCCTGTCCATCGATCAGGGCACCACGAGCACCCGGGCGATGATCTTCGACCACTCGGGCAGCGTCGTCGCCGCCGACCAGGTCGAGCACAGCCAGATCTTCCCCAAGGCCGGTTGGGTCGAGCACGACCCCATCGAGATCTGGGAGAACACCCGCAAGGTCATCGGCGGCGCGCTCGCCAAGGCCAACCTGAACAGCAAGAACATCGAGGCGGTCGGGATCACCAACCAGCGCGAGACCGCGGTGGTGTGGGACAAGTCCACCGGCCAGCCCGTCTACAACGCCATCGTGTGGCAGGACACCCGCACCCAGAAGATCGTCGACGAGCTCGCCGGTGACGACGGCCCCGACAAGTACAAGGAGGTCTGTGGGCTGCCGTTGGCGACGTACTTCTCCGGGCCGAAGGTCATGTGGATCCTCGAGAACGTCGACGGAGCGCGCGAGAAGGCCGAGGCTGGCGAACTGCTGTTCGGCAACACCGACACCTGGGTGCTGTGGAACCTCACCGGCGGAGCGGAGAACGACGGCGTGCACGTCACCGACGTCACCAACGCCAGCCGCACCATGCTGATGAACCTCTCCGACCTCACCTGGGACGAGTCGATCGCCTCCGACATGGGCATCCCGATGTCGATGCTGGCGGAGATCAAGTCCTCCTCGGAGGTGTACGGCGACTGCCAGCCCGGCGTGCTCAACGGGGTCCCGATCGCTGGCATCCTGGGGGACCAGCAGGCGGCTACCTTCGGCCAGGCCTGCCTGACCAAGGGCACTGCCAAGAACACCTACGGCACCGGCAACTTCATGCTGCTCAACACCGGGACCGAGCAGGTGCCCAGCGAGAACGGTCTGCTGACCACCGTCTGCTACAAGATCGGCGACCAGGACACCGTCTACGCACTCGAGGGCTCGATCGCCGTCACCGGGTCGTTGGTGCAGTGGGTCCGTGACAACCTCGGAATGATCAGCTCCGCCGCGGAGATCGAGGAGCTGGCGAAGGAGGTCGACGACAACGGTGGGGCCTACTTCGTGCCGGCTTTCTCGGGTCTGTTCGCGCCGCACTGGCGCTCCGACGCCCGGGGTGCGCTGGTCGGGCTGACCCGGTTCGTCAACCGCAACCACATCGCGCGCGCCGTGCTGGAGTCGACCGCGTTCCAGACTCGCGAGGTGCTCGACGCGATGAACGCCGACTCCGGCGTCCCCCTGACCGAGTTGCGCGTCGACGGCGGCATGGTCGTCAACGAGACCCTGATGCAGTTCCAGGCCGACCTCCTCGGCGTGGACGTCGTCCGACCCAAGGTCGCCGAGACCACGGCGCTGGGTGCGGCGTACGCCGCCGGGCTGGCCGTCGGCTACTGGGAGAACGAGGACGACATCCAGAACAACTGGGGCGAGGACAAGCGCTGGACGCCGAGCATGGACGACGACGAGCGTGAGCGCCTCTACCGCAACTGGAAGAAGGCGGTCACCAAGACCCTGGACTGGGTCGACGACGACGTGACCTGAAGCAGCGTCCCGCGCACTGGCCCTGCGGGACCTCGCGCGCGTCACGGTGAGTCCTACCCGTGGGCGACCTCGAACGACCGCCGAATCAGCGCCGGCGCATGGTGAGTGCCCGGCGTGGGACTGACGTGATCTCGAGACGGATCGGCAACCTGGCCTGAGTTCGCGGGCTCCGCCCGCAAGGGCGCCCGCTCGTCAGGTTGAGCGGGACTCGGCGTCGCGTACCCTCACGCCGGTGGGACCGGTGCGACTGACGCGGGTCGTGGGAGCCGGCTTGGGGGTGCTCCTCATCACTGGCTGCGGCGGGGAGGGGCAGGCTGCCCCGGATCGCCGCGCCGCGCCGGACACGCCGGCGGCGTCCGACTCCGCTGCGACCACCGAGGCCACCCCGACTCCGGCGGCCCCCACGCCCTCCCCGCCCGCGCCGGGCCGGACCGGCGCGATCGCCCGCGTCCCGCGGGCCGTGATCCTCGAGCAGCTGCGGAACCGCGCCGAACGGATCGCCCAGAACCTGGCCAGCCAGCCTCCGGCCACGGTGCCGACCGACGTCGACCCCGACTCCAACCGCGGGCTCGGCTACCGGATGGTGCAGGAGTTCGGTTTCGACGCCGCGCAGTGGCCCTACCTCGACGCGCTGTGGCGACGCGAGTCGGGCTGGAACCATCTCGCGGAGAACCGGTCGTCGGGCGCGTACGGCATTCCCCAGTCGCTCCCGGGCTCGAAGATGGCCGTCGTCGCACCGGACTGGCGCACCAACCCGGAGACCCAGATCGCGTGGGGGCTGGCGTACATCGCCGCCCGCTACGGCAACCCGCAGGGTGCGTGGGCCCACTCCGAGCGCTTGGGGTGGTACTGAGAGCTCGCTGCTGGGCAGGAGATTGGCCATCACCGTTGGCACGACAACACAACCGGTTCAACTGTGTACGACCGACGTCCGTGTACCCAGGATGTGACAAGCAGACGCCAGGAGACGGGAAACGCCGCCGAGCGACCAAAGGGTCGCGCGGCGGCGTTCCTGCAGGTCAGAGGCGGTTTCCTTCGATCATTCGGCGTTCATCGAAGAGCCGTCCGGACCCCGAAATCAGATGTCGTAATAGAGCTCGAACTCGTGCGGGTGCGGTCGCAGCTGCACGGGGGCGATCTCCTCGGTGCGCTTGTAGTCGATCCACGTCTCGATGAGGTCGGGGGTGAACACGTTGCCGCGGGTGAGGAACTCGTGGTCGGCCTCGAGGGCGTCGAGGACGGCGTTCAGCGAGGTCGGCACCTGGTCGATGTCGGCCATCTCGTCCGGCGGGAGCTCGTAGATGTCCTTGTCGATCGGCGCGGCCGGCTCGGTCTTGTTCTGGATGCCGTCGAGACCGGCGAGCAGGAGGGCCGAGAACGCGAGGTAGGGGTTCGCCGACGGGTCGGGGAACCGGCACTCGATGCGCTTGGCCTTCGGGTTCGCGCCCGTGATCGGGATCCGCACGGACGCCGAGCGGTTGCGCGAGGAGTAGACCAGCGAGATCGGCGCCTCGAAGCCCGGCACCAGCCGGTGGTAGGAGTTCACCGTCGGGTTGGTGAACGCCAGCAGCGACGGCGCGTGCTTGAGGATGCCGCCGATGTACCAGCGGGCCATGTCGGAGAGGCCGCCGTAGCCCGTCTCGTCGTAGAACAGGGGCACGCCCTCGTTCCAGATCGACTGGTGCACGTGCATGCCCGAGCCGTTGTCGCCGAAGATCGGCTTCGGCATGAAGGTGACCGTCTTGCCGGCCGCCCAGGCGGTGTTCTTGACGAGGTACTTGAACTTCATGACGTCGTCGGCGGCCTTGAGCAGGGTGTCGAAGCGGTAGTTGATCTCCGCCTGGCCCGCGGTGCCGACCTCGTGGTGGGCGCGTTCGACGTGCAGCCCGCACGCCTCGAGGTTCTTCACCATGTCGGCACGCAGGTCGCTGTAGTGGTCGTACGGCTCGACCGGGAAGTAGCCGCCCTTGAGGCGGGTCTTGTAGCCGCGGTTGTCCTCGCCGTCCTTGCCCGAGTTCCACCACCCCTCCTCGGAGTCGATGTGGTAGTAGCCGGCGTTGACGTCGGTGGAGTACCGGACGTTGTCGAAGATGTAGAACTCCGCCTCGGGGGCGAAGTAGGCGGTGTCGCCGACGCCGGTGTTCTCGAGGTAGGCCAGCGCCTTCTTCGCGATGTTGCGCGGGTCGCGCGAGTACGCCTCGCCGGTGATCGGGTCGTGGATGAAGAAGTTGACGTTGAGGGTCTTGGACTTGCGGAACGGGTCGATGTAGGCCGTCGTCGGGTCGGGGAACAGCGACATGTCCGACTCGTTGATGGCCTGGAAGCCTCGGATCGACGAGCCGTCGAAGCCGAGCCCGTCGTCGAAGACCGACTGGTCGAAGGACGAGACCGGCACGGTGAAGTGCTGCATCAGACCCGGCAGGTCGCAGAAGCGGACGTCGACCATCTCGACGTCCTCGTCCTTGATGTACTTGAGCAGCTCGTCGCTGTTCTGGAACATTCGTCCTCCTTGGTCGGCATCGGCCGACCGACACAGTCTGTAGGCGTTGCGGCACCTCGGTGCACCGCTGCTGACCGCAACGTACGAACGAGCGGTTGCTCGACGGTATCGACATTGTTTCGCCCATGTAACAGGTGGCGTGAGAGTCCTCACTCACCCCTGTTTAGGCTGGTGAGGTGGCCGACCCGGGGGAGATGCGCGCCGCGTCGTGGCCCCGCCGCATCCTCGCGCTCTTCGTCGACTGGGGGGTCAGCACGCTCGTCGTCATCGCCTTCATGGGCCTCGACCGGTATGCCGAGACCGGCAGCCCGGGGCCGTTCTTCGTGCTCGGCGCCTACGTCGTGGAGTCGGCGATCCTGTCCTGGCTGCTGGGCGGCTCCTTCGGCAAGCTCGCGACCGGACTGAGGCTGGTGCCGGCCGACGGACCGCCCCGCCCGCTGAACCCGCTGCTCCTGCTGGTGCGCCAGGTTCTCGTCGCGGTGGTGATTCCGCCCCTGGTCTTCCGCAGCGACGGCCGAGGCCTGCACGACATCCTCGCCGGAACCCGCACCGTCGTGCGGGGGTGACGCGTACCGTCGGAAGCATGGACCACCGCGCCTCCCGCCTCGCCGGGCTCCTGCTCCCCCTGACGCTGCTCGCCGGCTGCGGCGCCGCCGCCCAGCCGACATCCGCCGACTCGGCCGCTGACGCTCCGGCGGTGCAGGCTGTGTCGCGAGAGGCCGACGGTGACGCGCTCGTGGCCAGGCTGCGGACGGCGCTCGAGCAGCTCACGACGACGCGGTTCGAGGTGCGGCTCACCGGCGACCTCGAGGCGACCGCCACCGGCTCCGCGGACCTCACCACGAGCCCGCCGACGGTTCAGCTCACCCCGGACACACCGCTGTTCGGCGTCGGCGAGGTGCGGCTGGTCGACGGCGTCGGTTACGCGCTGATGCAGGACCAGTGGGTCAAGGCCGATCTGAGCGCGCTGCTCTCGATGCTGCCTGTCGACCCGTCCTCCTTCGACCTCGACGCCCTCGCGGACTCCCTGGCCGCCGGGCTGACCGACGTCGAGGTCTCGGGCGACACCGGCGAGGAGGTGCTGGCGCGCCACGGTCGACCCGTCCGAGCTGCTCGCAGAGCTCGCCGGCTCGGCCGACCTGGGCGGCTACGCGCTGGAGAGTCCCGGCGAGGCGGCGATCACCGCGACCTTCCAGGGCGACCGGCTCGACGCGCTCGTGGTCGACGTCGGCGACCTCGGCACCGTCGAGCTGACGCTGTCGGACCAGGGCGAGCCGGTGCGGATCACCGCCCCGCGCGGCGACGTGACCGACCTCGCTGACAGCGGCTGGTTCGCCTACACGCCGCTGACGCCGGGCGGCTGAGCGACGGTGGAAAGATTCACCGCCTCAGCGGTGAGTCCTTCGCCCACCCGAGCCAGGCCCGAGAGTCAGCGGCCCCGCATCTGGGACCGCATGCCCTTCATGCTGGTCGGCACGGGCCCGCGGGGAATGGGGGCCTTGGGGCGCTGCGCGTCGAGGGCCTTGAGCCGGTTGATGATGTCGGTCATCTGCGGGCCCTTCACCTCACGCCCGAGCTTCTGCACGTGCCGCACCAGCTTCGGCAGCGGCACCTGACCCGCGTCGTTGCCCACGATGATCTCGTGGATCGGGAAGTCAGTGGCCACCCGCTCGTGCTTGCGGCGCTCGCTCGACATCAGCTGCTTCAGGCGGTGGGGGTTGCCCTCGCCGACCAGGACGATCCCCGGGGGTCCGACCACGCGGTGGAGGAGGTCCTGCTGCTTGGTGAAGCCGATGACCTCGTCGGTCTTCCAGCCGCGGCGCAGCATCGACAACGCCCGGGCGGCACCGCCGGGTTGGCCGTCGAGCCGCTTGTAGGCGGCCTTCTGGGCGCGCCGGCTGAAGATCACCATCATCGCGAGCAGCCCGAGCAGCAGGCCGCCGACGATCGGCAGGAGGAGGTGCAGGAGACCGTCCTGGGGCGGCAGCAGCCAGAACAGGCCGAACCCGATGGCGCCGGCCACCAGGAACGCCAGGGCCATCACCGCGCCGATGCGCGGGTCCTCCTGCTTCGACATCCGGTAGGTCTCGACGATCTGCCGCCGCTTGCTCATCTGCGTCGGGTCGGTCGGGGCCGGCTGCTTGGGCTGCTTCGGTTCCTTCGGCTTCCTGGCCATGCGCGTGCTTCTGCCTGCCTTCTGCTCGGCTTCTGCGGACTGCTGAGGGGTCAGGACGACACGGCGGCCGGAGCGGCCGCGCGGGCGTCCATCGCCTGACGGTACAACCGGCCGGCGCGGTAGGACGAACGCACGAGCGGACCCGACATGACGCCGGCGAACCCGATCTCCTCCGCCTCGGCGGCGAGCTCGACGAACTCCTCCGGCTTCACCCACCGCTCGACGGGGTGGTGCCGCACCGAGGGGCGCAGGTACTGCGTGATCGTGATCAGCTCGCAGCCCGCGTCGTGCAGGTCGCGCAGCGCCTGTGAGACCTCCTCGCGGGTCTCGCCCATGCCGAGGATCAGGTTCGACTTGGTGACCAGGCCGAAGTCGCGGGCCTGGGTGATCACGTCGAGCGAGCGGTCGTAGCGGAACGCCGGGCGGATCCGCTTGAAGATGCGTGGCACCGTCTCGACGTTGTGGGCGAGCACCTCGGGCCGCGACTCGAACACCTCGGTCAGCAGGTCGGGCTTGCCGTTGAAGTCGGGGATGAGGTTCTCGACGCCGGTGGAGCCCCCCTCTCGGCCAGCAGTGAGCTCGTGGATCGCGCGCACCGTCTCGGCGTACAGCCACGCACCGCCGTCGGGGAGGTCGTCGCGCGCGACGCCGGTGATGGTGGCGTAGCGCAGGTCCATCTTCTGCACCGACTCCGCGACCCGGCGCGGCTCGTCGCGGTCCAGCGGCTGCGGCTTGCCCGTGTCGATCTGGCAGAAGTCGCAACGCCGGGTGCACTGGTCGCCCCCGATGAGGAAGGTGGCCTCACGGTCCTCCCAGCACTCGAAGATGTTGGGGCAGCCGGCCTCCTGGCACACGGTGTGCAGGCCCTCGCCCTTCACCAGGCTCTGGAGCTCCTTGTAGGCGGGCCCCATCGTCGCCTTGGTCTTGATCCACTCGGGTTTGCGCTCGATCGGGGTCTCCGCGTTGCGGATCTCCAGGCGCAGGAGCTTGCGGCCGTCGGGGGCGGGGTGGGTGGTGCTCACTCGCTCTAGGGTACGTCGCGCCTGCGGAACGAGAGGGTGGACCCGGTCACGATCACCGCTCCGAGCGCGCCGAGGTAGATCAGCCCGTCCCCGAGCGACCTGGTGCGCTCGGAGGCGCAGGCCCCGGACTCCTGGAACTCGACGCTCTCGTAGCACGACTCGGGCACCTCGACGTAGTAGGTGCTGCCGTCCTGGATGACGGCCGCGACGTTGACCGTCGGGTCGACCCAGCCGGGGTCGTCGACGAACACGCCGATGACGATGCCGCCGGCCACCGAGACGCCGAAGAGCAGCCCGAGCGTGAACACGGTGCTGCGCGACAGCATGGTGATCGCGTAGCCGCCCACGCCGGCCGCCGCTGCGATCCCGGCCCCGCGCCACCCCTGCTGCAGCCCGTCGAGCAGGACGCCGGAGGGGAGGTCGGTACCCCGCGGTCCAGAACCGGGCGGCCAGTACGAGCCAGAACGCCGTCGTCCCGATCGCCGCGGCGGCCAGGCAGGCGCTCCCCACGGCGACGGCTTTCGCGAACCACACCAGCAGCCGCCGCGGGACGAAGAGCAGCTGGTTGCCCATCGAGCCGGTGTTCCAGTCGTGGCCGACGAACGTGGTGCCGGCGAGCATCGCCAGGAGCCCGACGATGACTGCGACACCGAAGCCGGAGCCGTCCTCGCGCTCCTGCGTCAGGTCGAGCTGGCTGTAGATGTCGACGAAGTACTCGGGCCGGTTGTTCTCCTCGCAGAGCTCCTGCGGGTCGACGTCGGGCGGCAGCTCGCCGCCGAAGTACGCGGCCGGGTCGTCGAGGCAGTCCTGGATCGCGATGGCGGCCTGCCGCTCACCCTCGGCCTTCAGCGTCGTCGCTCGGCAGGTCCTTCTGGAGCACGGTGACGACGGCGATCACCACGGGCAGCACCACCATCGCGGCGAGCAGCACGATGACGGCACGGCGCCAGAGCAGCCGGGTGAGCTCGACCTTGATCAGCCGGGTCATCGCGCGCCACCCTGCTCGTGGCCGAGGGTGTCGGCGGCGGTGAGCTCGAGGAACACCGACTCCAGGTCGCGGCGGACGGCGACGAGCCCGGTCAGCCAGATCCCGGCCTCCCCGAGCACCCGCGTCACCCGCGCCGGGTCGCTCGGTCTCGACCAGCAGCCGGCCGTCGTCCTCGCGGCGGACGACGAGGCCCGCCGCCGTCAGGACGGCCGCGGCGGCGTCCGGGTCGGGCACCGTCACGTCGTGCACGGCGGCGCCGGAGTCGAGCAGGTCGTCGACCCGGCCGGAGGCGAGCATCCGGCCGTTGCCGATGATCGTGGCCGAGGTGCACACCTGCTGCACCTCGGCGAGGATGTGCGAGCTGAGCAGCACGGTGACGCCGGACTCGCCGAGCGTCGCGGATGGTGTCGCGGATCTCCCGGATGCCGGCGGGGTCGAGGCCGTTGGTGGGCTCGTCGAGGATCAGCAGCTGCGGGTCCTTCAGCAGCGTGGCCGCGATCGCGAGCCGCTGCTTCATGCCGAGCGAGTAGGACTTGTAGCGGTCGCGGTCGCGGCCGGTGAGGCCGACGGTCTCGACGGCGGCGTCGACCCGCGCGGCGGGGGCGCCGATGCTGCGCGAGAGCAGCAGCAGGTTGCGGCGTCCGCTGAGGTGGGGCGAGAACTTCGGCGACTCCACCACCGCGCCGACCCGGTCGATCACGGCGGGCAGGTGCTGCGGCACCTCCTCGCCGAACAGCCGCATCCGGCCCTGGGTGGCGTGGGCCAGACCGAGCAGCATCCGGATCGTCGTGGTCTTGCCCGAGCCGTTGGGGCCGAGGAAGCCGTGGACGCCGCCGGCCGGCACGGCGAGGTCGAGGTCGCGGACGGCGACGCGCGTCCCGCGGCGGCCGCGGAACTCCTTGCGGAGACCCTCGGTCTCGATGACGAGGGGGCCCGGTGGGATCACCGGGCCATCCTTCACGGCGTCAGCAGCTCGATGCGCGGGACACGCGCAGGGTCCGGGCGCGGTTCGTAGTCGGGCGTCGCGCTCGTACGGCGCCCAGGCGAGGTAGGTGCCGAGGTGCCGCTCGACGAGCGGGAGCACGTCGGCGGTGGTGACGCGGCGGCCGAGCTCGGCGGTGAGGCTGGTGACGCCGGCGTCGGCGATGCCGCACGGGACGAACCGGTCGTACCAGCCGAGGTCGACGTCGCAGTTGAGCGCGAAGCCGTGCATGGTGACGCCGCGGCTGACCCGGATGCCGAGCGCGGCGATCTTGCGCTCCGGGGCCGCGCGCGTCGGCGCGCAGCCAGACGCCGCTGCGACCGGGCACGCGGGCGGTGGTGACGCCGAGGTCGGCGCAGACGTGGATCAGCGCCTCCTCGACCCGGCGCACGTAGTCGACGACCTTCACGTGGTCGGGCAGCGTGACGATCGGGTAGCCGACCAGCTGGCCGGGTCCGTGGAAGGTGATCTTGCCGCCGCGGTCGACGTCGATCACGGCCGCGCCGCCGGGGTCGAGCGGGCGCTCGTGCGGCTCGGTGCGCTTGCCGGCGGTGAACACCGGCGGGTGCTCGAGCACCACCACGGTGTCGGGCCGCTCGCCCGCGACGACCTGCGCGTGCACCTCGCGCTGGAGGTCCCACGCGGCGACGTAGTCGACGGCGTCGTCGCCGAGACCGGCCATCAGGACGTCGAGGTCACTCACGACGTCGAGCCTACGCCCGGCCCGATCGGGCCTGTGGAGAGCCGGATGCGGTCGTCGCCGTCCTCGGGTTGCATCGGGGGATGCGCCTGCTGCCGACCTCGTTCCTCGCCCGCTCCGTCGTCGCGCTCGCCGCGTCCGCGGTGGCGCTCGGGGTCGCGCTCGTGGTCGACGGCGACCCGGCTCCCCACCGGGCGGCGCCGGCTGCGATGTCGGACGCGGTGTCGGACGCCTCGCCACAGCGGGCCTCGTTCCCGCGCGAGGTGCTGCGCCGGTGGGACGAGCGGCGCGCCTCGGCCTGGGCGGCGGGCGACGCACGGGCGCTCGCGGCGGTCTACACGGCGGGCTCGGTGGCCGGACGGCGCGACGTCGCGCGGTTGCGGGCCTGGCGGGCGCGGGGGTGGCGGGTCGAGGCACTGCGCACCCAGGTGGGGGCGGTGCGTGTGACCCGCGAGCACCCACGGTCGCTGGGGCTGCTGGTGGCCGACCGGGTGGCCCGCGCGGTCGCCGTGCGCCCCGGGCGGGAGCCGGTGGTGCTGCCGCGCGACCGCTGGGACACCCGGCAGGTCGTGCTGCGCCGCGCCGCCGACGGGCGGTGGCGGGTCGCGTCGGTGACGACGGTGCGGCTTGGCGAGGCTGCCACCCTGGAGTGGTGAGAGTCGCCGTCGTCCCGTCCGTCCTGGCTGCCCTCCTGGCCGCGCTCCTCGTGGGGTGCTCCGACGACCCGGGGAGCGAGCCCAACCCCGACACCGCCACCGCCGACCCGGACGGCCGGGTCGTCGTCCGAGGTGGGGGTCGATGACCTCGCCACCGATCTCGAGACGCCGTGGGGGATGGTCGTCCTCGACGACGGCACCCTGCTGTTCGGCTCGCGCGACTCCGGCGAGATCCGCGCCCTCCGCGGCGGGCAGGCGGAGCCGGAGATGGTGGGCTCGCTCGACGTCCGGGCCGAGGGGGAGTCCGGCCTGCTCGG
Source organism: uncultured Actinomycetota bacterium (assembly GCA_963845795.1). Classification (GTDB taxonomy): domain Bacteria; phylum Actinomycetota; class Actinomycetes; order Propionibacteriales; family Nocardioidaceae; genus Nocardioides. The sequence goes on from CAWJTG010000009.1 coordinate 327,472, forward strand.
GCTCGCCGTCACGCCGGACGCAGTCGCAGGTGCTCGCCTACTACACCACCGACGACGACAGCCGCGTGGTCACGATGGCCTGGGACGGCGAGACGCTGGGCGAGTCCGGAGGTCGTCGTCGAGGGCATCCCGGGCGGCGAGGTCTACCACCAGGGCGGCGGGCTCACCGTCGGGCCGGACGACCTGCTCTACGTGTCCACCGGCGACAACGGCGACCCCGACTCCGCCCAGGACCAGCGACTCGCTCTCGGGCAAGATCCTGCGCTACACGCTCGACGGCGAGCCCCGCGCCGGGCAACCCCTTCGACGACGCCGTCTACACCTGGGGCCACCGCAACGTGCAGGGCCTCGCCTTCGACGACGAGGGCCGGCTGTGGGCCTCGGAGTTCGGCCAGAACACCTGGGACGAGCTCAACCTGATCGAGGCCGGCGACAACTACGGCTGGCCCGAGGTCGAGGGCACCGGTGGCGGCGACGAGTTCACCGATCCGGAGGTCGTGTGGAGCACCTCCGACGCCTCGCCGTCGGGTCTGACGTTCTGGGACGGCTCGCTGTGGATGACCGCGCTGGCCGGCGAGACGCTGTGGGAGATCCCGGTCGGCGCCGACGAGGGGGCTGCGCGACCCGATCCCGCACCTGCGTCGGCGAGCACGGCCGGCTGCGCAACGTCGTCGTGGCCGCCGACGGCAACGGCCTGGTGGTCGCCACCTCCAACACCGACGGCCGTGGCGACCCCGCCGCCGACGACGACCGGCTGCTGTCGGTCAGGCGGTAGGCAGCCGGGGGTCTCGACACGGGCTCGCTGGCGCTCGCCCGGCTCGACCACCGGAGAGCTCGCGGGCGCTCGGGACCGGGCCATCGCGGGCGCTCGCCCGGCTCGACCTCCGGAGCGGCGCCGGTGGTCGAGCCGACGCGAGCGCAGCGAGCGGCGTGTCGAGACCCCCGGACCTCCCGGCTACCGCAACGGGATGCGGATCCGCTGCCCGACACGGATGACGTCGGGGTCGTCGATGCGCGGGTTGGCGGCGACGATCTGCGCCACCGTGGTGCGGGTGAACGGGCGGACGTCGCGGACGATGCTCGTGAGCGTGTCGCCGCTCGTCACGCGGTAGAGCAGGTAGCCGCGCGAGCCCGGGAAGCAGATGACCTCCACCTCGCGGAGGTCCGACGCCGGGGCCGGGCCGCCCCTGGGGTCGTCGCCGAAGACCTGCACGGTGAGCCGGGTGCCGGGCCGGGGCGGTCGGGCGAGCCGGACGCGCACGGAGAACTCGCCGATGCCGATGCCGCCGGCGGCCGACTGCGCCGAGTCCTCGGCGAGCACGCGACCGCCGGGGCCGAGCACCCGGACCCCGATCGTGCCCTCGAAGCCGGACCCGAGGCCGGCGACCAGGAACCGGTCGCCCACCAGGTCGTTGCGGGCGGGCTGCCGCACCCGGACGTCGGTCACGAGTCCCATCGCCCGATGGTAGACCCGAGCCTCGGTCCAGGTCAGGCGTCGAGCGCCGGCGAGGCCGGCCGCGAGAACGGCGTCGCACGTCGCGGTCGCGGAACGCGTAGCCGGACTCCAGGAGCGCGGCGGGCCGGGCGTCGACCGAGCCGAGCAGCTCGGGAGCCATCTGCCCGGCCGCGGCCCGGAGCGCCGACGCCGGCACCGGCACGAACGCCGGGCGGTGCACGGCGCGGGCGAGCGCCCGGGTGAACTCGGCGTTGGTGGGCAGGTCGGGGCGGTGAGGTTGAACGGCCCGGACGCCGTCGGGTGCTCGGCGAGGTGCACGACGGCACCGACCCAGTCACGCAGCGAGATCATCGGCATCACCTGACGGCCCGAGCCGAGCCGGCCGCCGAGGCCGGCCTTGAAGAGCAGCCGCAGCTGCTTGAGCGGGGCCGAGCGGCGGTCCATGACCGGCGCGGTGCGGAGCACGCAGACCCGGGCGCCGGCGTCGACGGCGGGCCGCGCGGCGTCCTCCCAGGCACGGGTGACGTCGGTGAGGGTGGCGTGGCCGCGGGTGTCGGAGGCCTCGGTGAGCACGGCGTCGCCGTGGTCGCCGTAGTAGGAGATGCCGTTGCCGGCGAGGAAGGCGGGCAGCGGCTCGGAGGCGCCGGCGATCGCCTCGGCCAGCACCCGCGTGGTGGTCACCCGGCTCTCGCTTGAGGTCGCGCGCCCACGTCTCCGAGTGCGGGTTGCCGAGGGTCGGCGAGCCGGCCAGGTTCACCACGACGTCGGCGGTGCGCACCAGCGTGCGGTCGACCTCGTCGGCGTACGGGTCCCAGCGCGACTCGTCCGCTCCGGTCGCCTCGCCACGGCTCAGCGACACCACCCGGTGACCGCGCTGCGCAGCGCGGCGCGCAGATGGGTGCCGAGGAAGCCGGACGCGCCGGCCAGGACGACGGTCAGAGGGGTCTCGGCCATGACCTCAGCCTGTCAGCGTCGGCTCGCCGCGGGTCACCCGCCCGCGCGGGCTCGACTTCTCGTCCACTTCGCTGACTTCTCGGCCCATGCAGTGGCCGAGAAGTCGAGGGAATCCTCGGTGAACCGGTGATTCCCGCCCCCACCGGCCAGGCCCTCAGAGGTCGAAGACGCCGGCCTCGAGCCGCTCCTTGACGTCGCTGAGGAAGCGGGCGGCGTCGGCGCCGTCGACGAGGCGGTGGTCGTAGGTGAGCGCCAGGTAGACCATGTGGCGCACCGCGATCGTCTCTCCGAGGTTCGGGTCGTCGATCACCACGGCCCGCTTCACCACGCTGCCGGTGCCGAGGATCGCCACCTGCGGCTGGTTGATGATCGGGGTGTCGAACAGCGCGCCCACGGCTGCCGGTGTTGGTGAGCGTGAACGTGCCGCCCGACAGCTCGTCGGGACCGATCTTGTTGCCGCGGGTGCGCTCGGCGACGTCGGCGATCTTGCGGGCCAGGCCCGCGATCGACAGGTCGCCGGCGTCCTTGATGACCGGGGTGAGCAGACCCTTCTCGGTGTCGACGGCGATCGCGAGGTTCTCGCGGTCGTAGTAGGTGATCTCGCCCTTGCCCGTGTCGACGCCCGCGTTGAGCGAGGGGTGCTGCTTGAGCGCGTCGATCGTCGCCTTGGCGAAGAACGGCATGAACGAGAGCTTGACGCCCTCCCGCTCGGCGAAGTCGTCCTTCACCCGCGTCCGCAGGCGCGCGATCTGGGTGACGTCGACCTCGACCACCGGGGTGAGCTGGGCCGCCACGTGCAGCGACTCGACCATCCGCTCGGCGATGATCTTGCGCAGCCGGCTCATCTTCTCGGTGGTGCCGCGCTTCGGGTCCGGGGTCACGCTCGGCGCCGGCGCCCCGCCGGACGCCGCCTGCGGGCGCCGGGTGCCGGCCGACGCGGCGGGTGCCGCCTGGGTCTCCTGCGACCGGGCCGCGTCGAGCACGTCCTGCTTGCGGATCCGACCACCCACGCCGGACCCGGTCACCGTCGCGAGGTCGACGTTGTGCTGGGCCGCGAGCTTGCGCACCAGCGGGGTCACGTAGCCGGCGCCGTCGTCGCGCGCCGCCGCGCTGGCCGGCGTCGCCGCGCGTCCGGCTGCGCCTGCTGGTCACCTGCCGGTCTCCTGCTTCGGCTCCTTGGTCGGCTCCGGAGCGTCGTCCTTCTTCGCCTCGGGCTCTCGCCTCCGGCTCGGGCTCCGGCTCCGGCTCCGGCTCCGGCTCGGGCTCCGGCTCGGACTCGCCGTCGTCCTTGTCCTTCTCCGGGGTCACGTCGCCGTCGGGGAGGTCGCCCTTCTCCTCGGCGATCTCCTCCTCCTGCTCGGCCTTCTTCTCGGCCTCCTGGTCGTCCTTCGGCTGGGCCTCGGGGGTGGCGGTGTCCTGCGGCCGCCCGAGCCGTCGCCGATCACGGCGAGCTCGGCGCCGACCTCGACGGTCTCGTCCTCCTCGACCTTGATCTCCGGCAGGGTGCCGGCGACCGGGGAGGGGATCTCGGTGTCGACCTTGTCGGTGGAGACCTCGAGCAGCGGCTCGTCGACGGCGACCTCGTCGCCGACCTTCTTCAGCCAGCGGGTCACGGTGCCCTCGGTGACCGACTCGCCGAGCGCAGGCAGCGTGACCGCGGTGCCGCCGCCACCGCCCCGCCGGACCGCACCGGACTCGCAGCCGGAGTCGCTCCTCGGCTCGGACGAGTCGTCCTGCTCCTTCTCGGGGCTCGTCACGCCGGCCAGGTCGCCCTCCTCCTCGGCGATCTCCTCCTCCTGCTCGGCCTCTGTCTCCGCCTCGTCCTCGTCCTTCGGCTCGGCCTCGGGCGTGCGGAGTCGGGCTCGGGCTCGGTCGCCGGCGTCCGTCCTCGGAGTCGTCGCCGGTCCGTCGCCGCCCGACTCGCCCTCGTCGCCGATCAGCGCGAGCACCGCGCCGACCTCGACGGTCTCGTCCTCCTCGGCCTTGATCTCCAGCAGGGTGCCGGCGACGGGGGAGGGGATCTCGGTGTCGACCTTGTCGGTGGAGACCTCGAGCAGCGGCTCGTCGACGGCGACCGTGTCGCCCACCTGCTTGAGCCAGCGGGTGACGGTGCCCTCGGTCACGGACTCGCCGAGTGCGGGGAGGTTGACTTCGGTGGCCATGGGTCCTTCGCTGTGGCGGCGGTCGGCGGTCCTGGCGGATCAGGAGTGGGCGTGCAGCGGCTTGCCGGCCAGGGCGAGGTGGGCCTCGCCGAGGGCCTCGTTCTGGGTGGGGTGGGCGTGCACCAGCGGCGCGACGTCCTCGGCGTGCGCCTCCCAGCCGTAGATCAGCTGGGCCTCGCCGATCAGCTCGCCGACCCGGTCGCCGACGAGGTGGACGCCGACGACGGGACCGTCGGTGCGGCGGACCAGCTTGACGAAGCCCTGGGTCTTGAGGATCTGGCTCTTGCCGTTGCCGCCGAGGTCGTAGGTGAGCGTCTCGACGGCGTCGTCGCCGTAGTCGGCCCGCGCCGTGGCCTCGTCGAGCCCGACCGAGGCGACCTCGGGGTGGGAGTAGGTGACGCGCGGGATGGCCCGCTCGTCGATGGGCTGCGGGTCGAGCCCGGCGATGTGCTCGGCGACGAAGATGCCCTGAGCGAAGCCACGGTGGGCCAGCTGCAGGCCCGGCACGATGTCGCCGACGGCATAGACGCCCTCGACGTTGGTGCGGCAGTGCTCGTCGGTGAGCACGAAGCCGCGTTCCATCGTGACGCCGACCTCTTCGTAGCCGAGCCGTCGGTGGCGGGGCCGCGCCCGACGGCGACCAGCAGCAGCTCGGCCTCGATCACGTCGCCGCCCTCGACGGTGACGGCCACGCCGTGGTCGGTGGTCGTGACGCTCTGGAAGCGGGTGCCGGTGCGGAAGGCGATCCCGCGCTTGCGGAACGCGCGCTCGAGCGCCTTGGACGACGCCTCGTCCTCGGCCGCCACCAGCCGGGGGAGCGCCTCGACGATGGTGACCTCGGCGCCGAAGCTGCGCCACACGCTGGCGAACTCGCAGCCGATGACGCCGCCGCCGAGCACGACCACGGAGGCCGGCACCCGGTCGAGGGGCAGGGCGTGGTCGGAGGTGATGACCCGCTCGCCGTCGACCTCGAGGCCCGGCAGGGTGCGGGAGTAGGAGCCGGAGGCGAGCACCAGGTGCCGGCCGGTCGGTGCGCTCGCCGACGGTGACCTCGCGCGGCCCGGTGACCCGGCCCTCGCCCTCGATGACGGTGATGCCGCGGCCCTTGATGAGGCCGGCCAGGCCCTTGAAGAGCCGGGAGACGACGCCGTCCTTGTAGGCGTTGACGCCGGCCATGTCGATGCCCTCGAGCGTGGCGCGGACGCCGAACTGCTCGGAGTCGCGGGCGCTGTCGGCGACCTCGGCGGCGTGCAGCAGCGCCTTGGTGGGGATGCAGCCGACGTGCAGGCAGGTGCCGCCGAGCTTGTCCTTCTCGACCAGGCCGACGCTCAGACCGAGCTGGGCGGCGCGCAGCGCGCACGCGTAGCCGCCCGAGCCAGCGCCGAGGACGAGCACGTCGAAGTCGACGTCGGCCACGCTGCTCCTCACGTCTGCGGTCAGTCCGCTCCGCCCGGCCGGCGCGTCCTACTTACACCAGCCGCGTGTCACCTGATCCACGCGGAGCACGGCGCCAGCGCAGGGCAGACTAGAGGCCATGGGATTCCTCGACCGGTTCCGCCGCTCCGGCACGAAGATGGCGGGCCCACCGGCGGCGCCCGCACCGGCTCGACGCGAGTGCGCGCTTCCGACAAGGTCGACGAGCAGCACCTGCGTGAGTGGGTCACGCTCGGCGCGGTGTCGAGGGCTTCGTCGAGCCGCGCACAGCGGTCAGCGAGGTGACCCTTCTGCTGGTGGCGCACGACGGCGAGTGGACCCGACGCCGGGTGCCGTCGGTCAAGTGGGCGCACGACTTCGCCAACAAGCACCAGGTGCCGTCCTACGACGCCGCCGTGGTCGGCATCCCGCAGCGGATGCGCGACTACAACTCGCCGAGAAGCAGCAGCGCGGCGCAGACCGGGCTCTGAGCGCTCAGCCGGCGGGCTCGTGAGCCGGTGAGGATCCAGCGCGCGGGACCCTCCGCAGCTCACGCCTTGGGCGGAGAGCGTGCGGGCGAACTCCACGAGGGTGCTGACGGCGACGCCGGTGCCGCCACTGGTGAGTGACCGTGAGGGCCGCCGGAGTTGAAGGCCGGTCCGGCGATGTCGAGGTGCGCCCACGGAAGCCCGGCGGTGAACTCCCGCAGGAACGCCGCGGCGAACAGTCCGCCGCCCCAGCGGATCCAGTCGTGCTGGGCGAGGTCGGCGATCTTGCTGGAGTGGATGCGCTCGTCCATCATCTCGGGGATCGGCATCGGCCACTGGTCCTCACCGGCTGCCTCAGCGGCGGCGAGCACGTCGTCGACGACGTCGTCGTCGCCCATCACGCCGCCGACCTTGTCGCCGAGCGCGACGACCATGTGGCCGGTCAGCGTGGCGACGTCGAGCAGCACGTCGGGGTGATCTCGGTGGCCATCACCAGCGCGTCGGCCAGCACCAGGCGACCCTCGGCGTCGGTGTTGAAGATCTCGACGGTGGTGCCGCCGCGCATCGTGATGACGTCGCCGGGACGCATCGCCGCGCCGCCCAGCATGTTCTCGGCCAGCGCGGCGTAGGTCGTGACCTTGATCGGCAGCCCGAGGTCGGCGATCGCCAGGGTGGCCTGCACGACCGCGGCAGCGCCGGCCATGTCGGACTTCATCTCGTGCATGCTCGCGGCCGGCTTGATCGAGAGCCCGCCGGAGTCGAAGGTGATGCCCTTGCCCACCAGGGCCAGGTGCTGCGTGGCGCCCTGGGGGCGTAGCGGAGCTCGACCAGGCGCGGCGGTGCGTCGGAGGCGTCGCCGACGCCGAGCAGGCCGCCGCAGCCGAGCTCGCGCAGCTGGTGCTCGTCGAGCACCGTGACGGACACCTTTCGCCGCCGCGGCGGCGGGCCTTACGGCGGCACACCTCGTCGGCGAAGCCCGGCGGGCGCAGGTCGTTCGGCGGGTGTTGACCCAGTCGCGGGTGGCCGCGACGGCTCGGGCCACGACCTGAGCCTGCTCGAGCGCCGAGGCGTGCGCCTTCTTGCGGGCGCCCGGGACTGAGCACCACCACCTCGGCCGGCGGCTGGTTCGCGCCCGCGGCCTTCTTGTACGTCGTCGAACGTGTAGCCACCGAGCAGGTCGCCCTCGACGTGGCCGCGCACCAGCTCGGGGGAGTCGGCCGGCAGCGCGAGCGCCACCGACGCCGCGTTGGTGACGGCGCGGGCCGCGACACCGGCGGCTCGGCGTACGGCCGGGTGTCGACATCGCGTCGCCGAGCCCGACGAGCACCAGCAGCCGGCGCGCCGTCGTGGACGTCGGCACCTTGACGACCTCGCCGGCCTTGCCGGTCACCCCGAGGGTGGCCAGAGCAGCGGAGCGAAGCTTGCGGCCGTAGGCCTTCGCGACGTCCTCGCCGCCGGGCGCGACACGTCGGCGGCCTGCCCGGCCCGCCGCAGCACCCCGACCACGACAGCGTCGGCGCGGGACTTGGCGGGGCTGGCACTGCGCAGGGTGTACGTCGTCACCCGCGCGAACGCCGCGAGCGCAGGCGGTAGGTTCGCGCCATGCCGGAGACCCCACTCCTGCTCGCCGCTCCACGACCGGCACGGCGCTCGGCGCCAAGTTCGCCGACTTCGGCGGCTGGTCGATGCCGCTCGAGTACGCCGCGGCGTCGTCGCCGAGCACACCGCGGTCCGCACGTCGGTCGGCATCTTCGACGTCAGCCACCTCGGCAAGGCGACCGTCACCGGCCCGGGCGCGGCCGCGCTTCGTCAACGCCACGCTGAGCAACGACCTCGGCCGGATCGGCCCGGGCCAGGCGCAGTACACGCTGTGCTGCGACGACGAGACCGGCGGCATCGTCGACGACCTGATCGCCTACTACCGCGACGACGAGCACGTGCTGCTCGTGCCCAACGCCGCCAACACCGCCGAGGTCGTGCGCCGGCTCGCGGCCGCGGCGCCGGACGGCGTCAAGGTCGTCGACCGGCACCGCGACTACGCCGTGCTCGCCGTGCAGGGCACGAAGTCCGACGAGGTGCTCGCGGCGGTCGGACTGCCGGCCGGTCACGACTACATGAGCTTCGTCGAGGCCGAGTCGCCCGGACGCCGACGGCGTCGGCGTCGTGGTGTGCCGCACCGGCTACACCGGCGAGCGCGGCTACGAGCTGATCGTCGCGAACGACGCCGCCGCGCCGCTGTGGGACGCGCTGATGGCGGCCGGCGAGCCGCACGGCATCGCGCCCTGCGGGCTCGGCGCGCGCGACACGCTGCGCACCGAGATGGGCTACCCGCTGCACGGCCAGGACATCTCCCTCGACGTCACCCCCAACGAGGCCCGGCTCGGCTGGGCGGTCGGCTGGCAGAAGGAGACGTTCTGGGGCAAGGACGCGCTCGTGGCCGAGAAGGAGGCCGGCCCGCGTCGCCGACTGGTCGCGCTCGAGTCGACCGGCCGCGCGATCCCGCGGCCGCACATGCGCGTGAGCCTCACGCCCGACGTGCTGCTCGGCGAGGTCACCTCCGGCACGTTCTCGCCGACGCTGAAGAAGGGCATCGCGCTCGCGCTGCTCTCGACCGTGGTGAACCCCGACGCCGCAGGTCGGCGTCGACGTGCGCGGCCGTCGCGAGATGTTCCAGATCACCAAGCTGCCCTTCGTCGACACCTCGGTGCGCGAGTCGTGAACCTGCCCGAGCAGCCGCCCACCTTCCGCCGGCCCACCGCCGCCGAGCGGCCGTGGTCGTGGCGCCTCGAGGACGCCGCCGGCGCCGAGGTCGCCGTGAGCGGCGACCTCGGCCGAGCAGCGCTTCGCCAGCCAGGCCGACGCCGAGTCGTGGGTCGGCGAGATCTGGGCCGAGCTCGCCGAGGCCGGGCGTCGACGCGGTCGTGCTGTTCGAGCACGACCGCCAGGTCTACGGCCCGATGTCGCTGCACGCCTGAGCCGGTCGCGAGGCTGGACGCGCACGCGCGTTCCGCCAGGTCGACGTCTTCTCCGAGCGAGCCGCTGCTCGGCAACCCGGTGGCCGTCGTCCACGACGCCGACGACCTCGACGAGACGCAGATGGCGGCGTTCGCGCGCTGGACCAACCTGCTCCGAGACGACGTTCCTGCTGCGCCGACGCACCCCGAGCGCCGACTACCGGCTGCGGATCTTGACGCCGGGCGGCGAGCTGCCGTTCGCCGGCCACCCGACCGCTCGGCTCGGCGCCACGCCTGGCTCGAGGCCGGCGGGAGCCGCCGCGGTCCGACGACGTCGTCGTGCAGGAGTGCGGCGCCGGCCTGGTCACCGTCGCGCGCGGCGACCGGCTCGCCTTCGGCGCGCCGCCGCTGGTGCGCGTCGGGTCCGGTCGACGACGACGACCTCGCCCGCGTCGCCCGCGCGCTGGCGCCTCGACGAGGGCGACATCGTCGACGCCGCCTGGATCGACAACGGCCCGGGCTGGATCGGCGTCCTGCTCGCCGACGCCGCCGCCGTGCTCGCCTGCCAGCCGGACTGGCCGGCGCTTCGGCGACCTCGACGATCGGGGTGGTCGGCCTCGTACGCCGCCCGGCGGCCGCGACGCCGAGGTCGAGGTGCGCGCGTTCTGCCCGGCCTCGGCGTCCGTGGAGGACCCGGTCGACCGGCAGCCTCAACGCCGGCCTCGCCCAGGGCTCGCCGGCACCGCGTGCTGCGCCCGGACGGGCCGCGGCCGGGTGCCGCGACGACTCGTCGACGTGGCGGCGCGCAGCAGCGTCGCGAGGGCCGGGCGAGTTCTCGGCCGCAGCGCGAGGGCCGGACGACCGCACGTGCTGAGGGCGCTCGCTCGCACCGGGGAGCCGCTCTAGGGTCGGCGAGCCGGCGCACCAGCCAGGACCGTGGCCGTCGAGGCGCCACGGGCGAGGTCACGTCGCTCCCTGACTCGGGACCGGCGTCGGGGGCAGCTTTCGGACCCGAGAACAGCGTGGCGTGCTTGTTCGTCAACGACGAGATGGACTCCATTGACGACCCGCGGATGGCCGCCAGCCCGCACGACGACCTCGTCACCTGCTTCCTGCGAACGCGCAGCTGCGCAGCTGCCGGCAGGGTCGACCCGGTGAGCGAGCGCCCGTTGCTGGCCCAGCAGCAGGTGTCGGTGTTTCCTCGGCCGGATCGCTGGCCGGCGGTAGATTCGGACCGTGCAGCAGTACCTCGATCTCCTCACGCGGATCCTCGACGACGGCGTGGAGAAGGGGGATCGCACCGGCACCGGCACCCGCGTCGGTCTTCGGCCACCAGATGCGCTTCGACCTCACCGCCGGCTTCCCGCTGGTCACCACCAAGAAGGTGCACACCCGCTCGGTCTTCGCCGAGCTGCTGTGGTTCCTCCGCGGCGACACCAACGTGAAGTGGCTGCAGGACCGCGGGGTCTCGATCTGGGACGAGTGGGCCGACGCCGACGGCGACCTCGGCCCGATCTACGGCTACCAGTGGCGCACGCTGGCCGACCCCGGACGGCCGGCACGTCGACCAGATCGCGCAGGTGGTCGAGCAGATCAAGACGCGACCCCGACTCGCGCCGCCACATCGTCACCGCCTGGAACGTCGCCGACATCCCCGAGATGGCGCTGCGCGCCGTGCCACACGATGTTCCAGTTCTACGTCGCCGACGGGCGGCTGAGCTGCCAGCTCTACCAGCGCTCGGCCGACGTGTTCCTCGGCGTGCCGTTCAACATCGCCTCGCTACGCGCTGCTCACCCACATGGTCGCCCAGGTCACCGGGCTCGAGGTCGGCGACTTCGTGCACACGCTCGGCGACGCGCACCTCTACGCGAACCACCTCGACCAGGCGCGGCTCCAGCTCACCCGCGAGCCGCGGCCGCTGCCGACGCTCGCGCCTCGACCCGATCGGTGACCGAGCTCGACGCGTTCGACCTCGAGCACATCGCGTCGAGGGCTACGACCCGCACCCGCGGCATCAAGGCCCCGATCGCGGTCTGAGCGCACGGTCATGAAGCGCGTCGATCCTGGTGGCCGCGGTCGCCCGCAACGGCGTGATCGGCGCGGACGGCGACATCCCGTGGCAGCTGCCGGAGGACTTCGCGCACTTCAAGGCAGCTGACCCTGGTCACACGCTGGTGATGGGCCGCACGACCTACGAGTCGATCGGGCGACCCGCTGCCCGGCCGCACCACGTCGTGCTCACCCGCGACAGGCGTGGTCCGCCGACGGGGTACTCGTCGCTCCGCACCGATCGAGGACGCGCTGGCCCTGGCCGCCGATGCAGCCCGGCGACGTGATCGTCGCCGGGGGAGCCGCGGTGTACGCGGCGGCGCTCCCGCTCGCCGACGAGCAGGTCGATCAGCGAGATGCACGCTCGAGCCCGACGGCGACACCTTCTACCCCGACTTCGACCGCGTCGAGTGGGTCGAGGTCGACCGCGACCCCCGCGACGGCTTCGAGGTCGTGCGGCTGGGGGCGCCGCGACGACGTCGCCCGTCGCGCTCAGGACCGGTCGTCGGGGAGCTGCGACCCGACGCTCGTCGACGCGCTCCTCGATCTCGAGCAGGCGCAGCAGCCGCGCGCAGGGTGCGACGGCGGCGTCCGCGCGAGGCCCGCCGACGGCGTCGCGCAGCCGGGCGTCGAGGCGCCCGACGCCGCGCCGCGGCGGACGGCTCGCCGGCCGCGGGTGGTGAGGGCGACCGGTCGAGCCGCGGCTGTCGGCTGCGGGGCGACGTGCTCGGCGTACCCGAGCGCCACGAGGTCGCGCACGATCGTGGCGACGACGTGCTGGGAGACGCCGAGGTCGCGGGCGATCGAGCTCGCCGTGCTGGGGCCGCGAGCAGCCGCTGCACGACGTAGCCGTGGCGGGGGCGCAGTCCGCTGAAGCCGCGCTCGCGAAGCTCGCGCAGCACGTGGCTGCTGATCGCAGCGCCCGCGACCGCGACCGCTGTCGGGAGGTCCAGGGTGCCCATCCGCCAGGGTCGGTGCCACGCCGGCGTCGGCAAGCACCTGGCAGGGTGGGGTCAGGAGTTCGCGGTCTTCACCGAGCCGCAGCAGGGCGCCACGTACGACGACCTGCTGGCCGTCGCGCTCGAGGCCGAGCGGCTCGGGTTCGGCGCGTTCTTCCGGTCCGACCACTACCTGGCGATGGGCGACCGCCGAGCGGACCGTCGGGACCGAGCGACGCCTGGATGACGCTCGCCGGCCTGGCCCGCGACACGAGCACGATCCGGCTCGGCACGATGGTCACCAGCGCGACGTTCCGCTACCCGGGCCCGCTGGCGATCACCGTCGCGAACGTCGACCAGATGAGCGGCGGCCGGGTCGAGCTCGGCCTCGGCGCCGGCTGGTTCGACGCCGAGCACACCAAGTACGGCATCCCGTTCCCCGACGCACCGGCGAGCGCTTCGACCGGTTCGAGGAGCAGCTCGCCATCATCACCGGACTGTGGGCCGCGCCGGAGGGCGAGACCTTCGCCTTCGCCGGCGACGCACTACACGTCACCGACAGCCCGGCGCTGCCGAAGCCGACCCAGGCCAAGCCGCCGGTATTGATCGGCGGGCTCGGCAAGAAGCGCACCCCGGCGCTCGGCCGCCCGCTACGCCGACGAGTTCAACCTGCCGTTCGTCGCCGCGGGACGTCCGCCGCGCAGTTCGACCGGGTGCGCGCGGCGTGCGAGCGATCGATCGCGACCCGGCGTCGATGCGTGTTCTCCAACGCTCTGGTCGCTCTGCGTGGGAGCGGACGAGGCCGGAGTGACGCGCCGGCGCGCCGAGACCATCGGCCGCGACGCGGACGAGTTGCGCGCGAACGGCCTGGCCGGCACCCGGAGGAGGTCGCGACGGATCGGTCGCTACGCGCGACGCTCGGCGCCGACCGGTTTTACCTGCAGGTGCTCGACCTGCACGACCTCGACCACCTCGACCTGATCGCGGCCGAGGTCATGCCGCACGTCTAGCGATAGCCTGAGGCGCTCATGCCGTGCCTCCCGCCGCGCCGTTCGGACGCGTGCTCACCGCGATGGCCACCGCGTTCCACGACGACGGCTCGCTCGACCTCGACGGCCCGCCCGGATCGCCCGGCACCTGGTCGACCACGGTCACGACGGTGTCGTGGTCTCGGGCACCACGGGTGAGTCGCCACGACCACGACGGTCGACGAGGACGGCGAGATCCTGGCCGCCGTCGTGACGCAGTGGGCGACCGCGCCAGCGTGGTCGCCGGCGTCGGCACCAACAGCACCTCCACTCGGTGAGCTGGCCCGGCAGGCCGAGAAGCTCGGCGCCGACGGCGTACTGCTGGTGACGCCCTACTACAACAAGCCCGGCCCGGCCGGCGTGCTCCACCACTTCCGCAGGTCGTCGAGGCCACCGACGTGCCGGTGATGCTCTACGACGTGCCCGGCCGCACCGGCACCCAGATCTCCCTCGAGACCTACGAGACGGCCGCCGACTGGGACACCGTGGTCGCGGTCAAGGACGCCGTCGGCGACTTCGTGCCGCGGCCTGCACGCTGAGCAGCTCGGCTACGCCGTCTACTCCGGCGACGACATCGCCAACCTCGGCTGGCTGGCCCACGGCGCGGCCGGCTTCGTCAGCGTCGTCGGCCACGCGGCCGGCCCCAGCTGGCGCCATGGTCGACGCGTTCGACGCCGGCGACCACGCGCGGGCGCTCGCCATCTTCACCGCGGTGCTGCCCGCGATCGACGCCGTGATGGGGTCCCAACTACGGCGCCACCACCGCCAAGGCCACGCTCGAGCTGCTCGGCGTGCTCGACAACCGGCACGTGCGCTCGCCGCTGGTGGCGCTCGACGACGACGAGGTCGCTGCGCTGCGCGCCGGGCTGGTCGCCTCCGGCCTGCTCTGATCCGCCCGTCCCACCCGAAGGACACACTGAGCCATCCCCACCCCGAACTGTCCGCGCCCGCCGAGCTGCCGCAGGGAGGCCTCCGGGTCATCCCGCTGGGCGGTCTCGGCGAGGTCGGTCGCAACATGACCGTCTTCGAGTACGACGGCCGCCTGCTGATCGTCGACTGCGGCGTGCTGTTCCCCGAGGACCACCACCCCGGCGTCGACCTGATCCTCCCCGACTTCGCCGCGATCCGGGACCGGCTCGACGACGTCGAGGCGCTGGTGCTCACCCACGGCCACGAGGACCACATCGGGGCGACGCCCTACCTGCTCCGCGAGCGCGGCGACATCCCGCTGGTCGGCTCGAGCTCACGCTGGCGCTGCTCGACAGCAAGCTGCGCGAGCACCGGCTCAGGGAGACCGTGCACTCACCGGTGCGCGAGGGCGACAGGCTCACGTTCGGCCCGTTCGACCTGGAGTTCATCGCGGTCAACCACTCCATCCCCGACGCGCTCGCGGTGGCGATCCGCACCGGCGGCCGGCCTGGTGCTGCACACCGGCGACTTCAAGATGGACCAGCTGCCGCTCGACGGCCGGATCACCGATCTGCGGGCCTTCGCTCGGCTGGGCGAGGAGGGCGTCGACCTCTTCCTCACCGACTCGACGAACGCCGAGATCCCCGGCTTCACCACGTCGGAGAAGGACGATCACCCCGGTGATCGACCGGGTCTTCCACGAGTCCACGCAGCGGATCATCGTGGCCTGCTTCGCCTCGCCACGTGCACCGCGTGCAGCAGGTCCTCGACGCCGCCGTCGCGCACAACCGCAAGGTCGCCTACGTCGGCCGCTCGATGGTGCGCAACATGGCCATCGCCCGCGACCTCGGCTACCTCACGGTGCCGCCGGGCGTGATGGTCGACGCCAAGGAGCTCGCCGAGCTGCCGCCCGAGCGTCAGGTGCTGATCTCGACCGGCCGCCAGGGCGAGCCGATGAGCGCGCTGAGCCGGATCGCCCAGCGCAACCACAACTTCGTGCACATCGAGGAGGGCGACACCGTCCTGCTCGCCTCGAGCCTGATCCCCGGCAACGAGAACGCCGTCTACCGCGTCATCAACGGGCTCGCCCGCTGGGGCGCCAACGTCGTGCACAAGGGCAACGCCCTGGTGCACGTCAGCGGCCACGCGAGCGCCGGCGAGCTCCTCTACTGCTACAACATCGTCAAGCCGCGCAACGTGCTGCCGGTGCACGGCGAGATCCGGCACATGCTGCGCGAACGCCGACGCTGGCCCGCGCACCGGCGTGCCGAGAACGTCGTGGTCGCCGAGGACGGCGTCGTGGTCGACCTGGTCGACGGCGTGGCCTCGATCGCCGGCAAGGTCGAGTGCGGCTACGTCTTCGTCGACGGCACCTCGGTCGGCGACGTCACCGAGGCCGACCTGAAGGACCGCCGGATCCTGGGCGAGGAGGGCTTCATCTCGGTGATCGTGGTCGTCGACTCGGTCAGCGGGAAGGTCGCCGGCGGCCCGGAGATCCACGCCCGCGGGTTCGCCGAGGACGACGCCACCTTCGACGACGATCAAGCAGCCGATCATCGACGCGCTGGACCGCGCGATCGCCGAGGGCAACACCGACGCCTACCAGCTGCAGCAGACCGTGCGCCGCGTCGTCGGCCGCTGGGTCAGCAACACGCACCAGTCGCCGTCCGATGATCATCCCGGTGGTCGTCGAGGCGTAGCGGGAACCGGATCCGCCGCTCGTGCGTCAGACTGACGTGATGCCTCGGATCCTCGCGCTGACCCTCGTCGCCGGACTGGCGCTCACCCTCGGAGCCTGCGGGGAGGCGACGACTCCGCCGAGGACCCGGTGCCCACGACGTCGTTCCCGCCGCCGAGCCCCACCAACACCGGCCCGCTGCCGCCCGACCTCACGAAGGACCCGGACGGCGGCGAGACCGTGACGGTCTCGGGCAGGGTCTCCCTGGGCGTCGAGCCCGGCTGCACCCTGCTCGAGTCCAACGGCCGGCTCTACCTGCTCCTGGGCGCCGACGTCGCCGACGTCGAGGAGGGTGACGGTGTCCGCGTCACCGGCACCACCGCCCCCGACCTGATGACCACCTGCCAGCAGGGCACCCCCCTCCAGGTCACCAGCCTCGAGGTCCTCCCGCCCCGCTGAGCCTCCGGCGCTGGCGGTCCGAGGGTCTCGAGGGCTCAACCACCGGAAGGGTCTCGAGAACCACCACCTGGAGACGCCGACGGGGCCCTCGGTCCAGAAGACCGGGGCCCCGTCGGGCGCTGCTGAGCCGGGCTACTCGGCCGGCTCGGTGACCTCCTCGATCACGACCGCGCCGGTGCCGAGGACGGCGTTCTGGTCGCTGAGGACCTTCAGCTCACCGAAGAGCTGCCGACCCTCCGCCGGGGTGTCGTTGGCCGTGACCTCACCCTGGATCGTCCTGGTCGCGCCGTTGGCGAGGGTGGTCTCGGTCGGGTCGACCGCGAGCTCACCCAGTGCAGGCGAGTAGAAGACGTCGAGGTAGTCGTACTCGGTCGAGCCGGACGGCACCTCGTACCCGTCGATCTCCACGACATAGGTGCCGGGCTCGGGGTTCGGGATGCTGACCGACTCCTCGGAGTCGCCGTCGGCGTCCGAGGCGACCTCCTCGTCGTCCAGGTAGACGTAGAGGTCGAGGTCGGCCCCCAGGTCGGAGGTGTTGCCGATCGCGACGTCGAGGCTGGTGGCGCCCTCGGGCACCTCGACCTCGAAGTCGGCGACGCCACCGTCGGCGATCGTGGGACGGTCGCGGAACGCGCTGCCCAACGGGCCGCCCTCGCCGTGGATCGTGACCGGACCGAAGTTGTTGGTCACGTCCCACTCGACCGGCTCCGGCGTACCCGCCTCGACCGAGTCGAGGGTGAGGGTCTCCGGGGCGACCGTGACGCCCTGGAGCGCCGCGGTGAGGCGGTAGGGGTTGCGCAGGCTGTTGGTCGTGCGTCGCGCCTCGACCTCGATCTCCCACACCCCCGGCAGCGGGTCCTGGTAGGCCCGCGAGTTCGGGTTGCACGTCGCCCGGTTGCTGTAGTTGGTGAAGCAGACCAGCGACGAGGTGCTCTCCACCGGGACGCCGTAGGGGTCGATCGCGATGAACCGGACCTGGCTGCCGGTGGCGATGCCGCCGAGGTTGACCTGCAGCGACGTCGCGTCCTCCGGCACCGGCACGAACAGGCTGGTGGTCAGGTTCCGCTCGACCGAGCCGGTCTTGCTGGTCTGGTAGGACGGCGCCGCCGGAGTGGTGGTGGCGACGACGTTGAGCGGGACGCTCTGGTCGACCAGCGGCGTGCCCGGCCGGTCGACCCGCAGGATCGCCGAGTGCAACCCGGTCGTGCGGGGCCGCGAGGTCACCACGATCTGGACGGCGCGGTTGAGCGGCAGCCGGACCCTGGCGGGTGCGCTGAACGTGCCGTCGTTGCCCTGGATCGAGATCCGGTGCACCCGGTTCCCGGCCGGACCGCTGGTGCGGGTCACCTTGACGCCGTACCGGCGCTGCGTGCCGGGCGCCTGACCGCCCTGTCCCGGTGCGCACCGGTTGTAGACGCCCTCACCACGTCGCGGCGTGGCGAGGTAGTCGTCGAGCTCGCTGCAGACGGGGGCGTCGACGTCGTAGGAGTCGATGCTCGGCTCCCGCTGGACCAGCGACCACGCCTGGATGAGGTCGATCTGGCCGCGGCCCTGGGCCGCCGCCGGGATGCCGGAGCGGAAGTCGGCGGTGGTGAACATCGACTCGCGCAGCTGCTTCGGGGTGACCGCGATGTCGAGCTGGCGGGCCCGCGAGACCAGCAGCGCCGCCGCACCCGTCGCCTGCGGTGCCGCCATCGACGTGCCGTTCAGCATCGAGTAGCCGAGGCGGCAGGGCGTAGCGGCCGCCGAGGCCGCCCGCCTTCTGCCACCGGGGCAGGTGCGAGACGGCCGCGCCGGGCGCGATAGGTCGGGCTTGAACCCGCCGTCCTCACGCGGGCCGCGCGAGGAGAACGGGTGCAGGCCGCTCGGCCGAGCGGTCACCGAGCCGTAGTTGGACAGCCAGGTGTCGTCGGTGATCGAGGAGCCGACGCTGATCGAGTCGGTCGCGACCGACGGGTCACCGACGGTGTTCGCGCCCGCTCCGCTGTTGCCGGCGGAGATGAAGATCTGCATGTTGAACTCGTCGATCGTGCGGTTGTAGAGCTCCGCGCGCGCGTTGTTGCCGTCGTTGAGCGCCGGGCAGGCCGCCGATCGAGATGTTCACGACGTCGGCGCCGTTGTTGGCGGCGTACAGGACGCCGTCGATCAGGCCGACTGCTGGTGCACGACGTCGTGGCCAGGCAGACCTTGACCGCCATCACCTGCGCGCCGGGCGCCGCACCGCTCATGTCGCCACCGAACAGGCCGTTGGCGGCGGTGATGCCGGCGACGTGGGTGCCGTGCTGCGCGGCGGCGATGCCGATGTTGACGAACGAGCCGGCGTCGGAGTCCGGGTTGTAGACGGAGCGGTCGGTGACGACGACGAACGGCCATGCGCTCGACGACCGGTGTCGCCGGGTTGTCGGTCCCGAGGTAGCCGACGTCGCGGTTCACCTTGAAGTCGATCATCGACGTCTCGTCGGTGAAGTCGCGGTCCTGGTCGACGTCGACGTACACGTCGCTTGGTGCTCCGGTCCTGGAGCACGCCGATCGTCTCGGCGAGTACGCCGTCGCGGTCGAGGTCGCCGCCGGGCTCGCCGGCCAGCAGGTCGCCGACGCCTTCACGCAGGCGGCCGAAGGCGAAGGGGCCGCCGGTCGCGGGGGCTGTCCAGCTCGCCGCGTTCGCCGTGAACTCGGCCGTTGAACCGGCCGGTGGTGGCGACGCCAGGTTGCGTCGCCGGAGTTCGTGGCGTTCGCGTTGTACCAGTCGACGATCTTGCGCTCGCCCGTCGTGGTCGTCGTCAGCGCCGGGTGGTCGAGGTCGACGCCGGAGTCGAGGAAGCGATCGTGGTGCCGCGGCCGTCCCAGGTCGGGTATCTGGCGAGGGCGAACGCGCCGGTGTCGCCGGTCGGCATGTAGGGGTTGTCGCCCGGGGTGCTGGCGCCCGGGCCGTCCTGGTCCGCCGCGGCCGCGCCGCGACGGGTCGCGGCGCTGGGCTCGGGGGTCTCGATGACCTCGTCGACGTCGACGCTCTGGACCGCGCGCAGGTCGGCGGCCTTGGTGACGGCCGACGTGGGCACGTTGGCGCTCAGGTAGCCGACCTTGTCGAAGCGGTTGATGACCGCGCCTCCGAGGTCCTCGAGCTTGCCCGCCACCGAGGCGGTGTCGCCCTCCGCGGTCAGGACGATGACGTTGATGCGCTTCTTGCCGTTGCTGATGGCCTCGGCGAGCAGCTCGCGGTCGTGCTGGCCGAGGCTGTCGGGACCGGTGGGGCTCTTGGCCTCCGGGCTGCCGCCCGGCTCGGCCGCGGAAGCCCCGGTGGGGGAGCCGGGGACGGCGGAGGCCGAGCCGGCGAGGACGCTCGCCGAGACGGCCAGGGCCGTGGAGAGGATGCCGACCAGCAAAGGTCGGCTGTGAACGCGAAGTTTCACGTTGGAAACCCTTCAGATCCGAGAGATGGGTTGCCGACCACGATGTGGACCGGACGACGTCACCCTAGGCAGCGGTCACCCCACGGTCCAGTGACCTCATGGGGTGAGTGCTCCGCGTGCGTCCGCGACACGCTCCCGTGTGATCCCTGTGGCTGGTGTGACGAGCGCCTAGGTTTGGTGGCATGGCGACCCGTACGTCTTCCCCGCCGGGTTCGCGGAGCAGCAGTTCCCCTTCGTCCCGCGCCTCGAGCGGCTCCAGCCGCAGTGGATCGGGACGGTCCGGAACCTCGGCCACGCGAACCCGGAGCGGCGGGAAGTCCCCCTCCAAGACCTCCACCAAGCCCTCCACCACGTCGTCGCGCACCCGGTCGACGTCGAGGAAGCCGGCCAAGCGGCCGGCGTCCCGCTCGACCAAGCGGCCCGCGCCCCGCGCGGTGCGCTCCGGCACCGGTCCGGTGGCCCGCGCGGGCCAGGCGCTGCTGCGGGGTCTCGCCGCGGTGTGGCTCGGGATCGCCCACGCTCTCGGCGCGGGCGCACGCGGCCTGGGTCGCAGCGCCCGCGAGCTCGAGCCCGAGCACCGCCGCGACGGTGCCGGGCTCTCGCTGGTCGCGGTCGCCCTCGTGGTGGCCGCCGCGGTCTGGTTCGAGGTGCCCGGCGGCGTCATGGACCTCGCCCGCACCGCGGTCACCGGCACCGTCGGCAAGGTCGGCTGGCTGGTCCCCCTCGCCCTCGTCTGGTCGGGCTGGCGGCTGATGCGCGACCCGGTCGGCAACGGTCCGGCCGGACGTCAGGCCATCGGCTGGAGCGCCCTGGCGCTCGGCTCGCTCGGCATCGTGCACGTCGCGGCCGACAACCCGCAGCCCGTCGCCGGCGACACCTCGCCGCTGCGTGAGGGTGGTGGGGCGGTCGGCTACGTCGTCGCCTCGCTCCTGCTCGACCTGCTGCGCTCCTCCTTCGTCGTCGTCCCCGTGCTCCTGCTGGTGGCGTTCTTCGGCCTGCTGGTGGTCACCTCCACCCCGGTCTACAAGGTGCCCGAGAAGCTGCGCGGCCTGCGCGACGCCGCCCTCGGCCGCGAGCCGGTGGCCGACGCCGACCCGGCCGACGCGTGGCGCACCGACGCCGACACCAGCGACTTCCACCACGGCGACCCCGCCTACGACACCCCGGTGGTCGAGGAGCCGACGGCCCGCCGTCGACGCGGTCGCAAGGCTCCGCCCGACCCCGAGCCCGTCCCGGAGGAGCAGGTCGACGTCGACCTGCACGACCCGGACGCCGGCGACGACACGGTCGCGATGGCCGCCGCCGGCGCCGACCCGGCCGGCTCAGCCGAGATGTCCGGCCCGGCCGACCCCGACACCACCGGCGAGCTCGAGCCGCCGCCGCACACCCCGATCGAGCAGCGGATGGAGCAGCTCGCGCTGTCCGGCGACATCGTCTACACGCTGCCCGGCAACGAGGTGCTCAAGCCCGGCTCGCCGCACAAGGCCCGCTCGCGGGCCAGCGACGACGTCGTCGACCGGCTCACCCAGGTGCTCGACCAGTTCGGCATCGACGCCCAGGTCACCGGCTACACGCGGGGTCCGACGGTCACCCGCTACGAGGTCGAGCTCGGCCCGGCGGTGAAGGTCGAGAAGGTCACCGCGCTGTCGAAGAACATCGCCTACGCGGTGGCCTCCGCCGACGTGCGGATCCTCAGCCCGATCCCCGGCAAGTCCGCGATCGGCATCGAGATCCCCAACGTCGACAAGGAGATCGTCTCGCTCGGCGACGTGCTGCGGTCGGGCAACGCCCGCGGCGACCACCACCCGATGGTGGCCGGGCTCGGCAAGGACGTCGAGGGCGGCTTCGTGGTCGCGAACCTCGCGAAGATGCCGCACCTGCTGGTCGCCGGCGCCACCGGCTCCGGCAAGTCGAGCTTCATCAACTCGATGATCACCTCGGTGCTGATGCGGGCCACGCCCGACGAGGTGCGGATGATCATGGTCGACCCGAAGCGGGTCGAGCTGAACGCCTACGAGGGCGTGCCGCACCTGATCACGCCGATCATCACCAACCCGAAGAAGGCGGCCGAGGCGCTGGCCTGGGTCGTGCGCGAGATGGACCTGCGCTACGACGACCTCGCCAACTTCGGGTTCCGCCACATCGACGACTTCAACAAGGCGGTGCGGGCCGGCAAGGTCACGGTGCCGGACGGGCAGCGAGCGGAAGCTGACGCCGTACCCGTACCTGCTGGTGATCGTCGACGAGCTCGCCGACCTGATGATGGTCGCGCCGCGCGACGTCGAGGACGCCATCGTCCGCATCACCCAGCTGGCGCGGGCCGCCGGCATCCACCTGGTGCTCGCCACGCAGCGGCCCTCGGTCGACGTCGTCACCGGCCTCATCAAGGCCAACGTGCCGTCGCGGCTGGCGTTCGCCACGTCGTCGCTGGCCGACAGCCGGGTCATCCTCGACCAGCCGGGCGCCGAGAAGCTGGTCGGGCCAGGGTGACGGCCTGTTCCTGCCGATGGGCGCCTCGAAGGCGATCCGGGTGCAGGGGTCGTGGGTCACCGAGGCCGAGATCCACCAGGTGGTCAAGCACTGCAAGACGCAGCTCGCAGCCGACCTACCGCGACGACGTCACGGCGCCGGCGCAGGCCACCCGCGACCTCGACGACGACATCGGCGACGACCTCGACCTGGTGGTGCAGGCGATCGAGCTGGTCGTCTCGACCCAGTTCGGCTCGACCTCGATGCTCCAGCGCAAGCTCCGGGTCGGGTTCGCCAAGGCGGGCCGGCTGATGGACATCCTCGAGAGCCGCGGCGTCGTCGGGCCGAGCGAGGGGTCCAAGGCCCGTGACGTGCTGGTCAAGCCCGACGAGGTCGACTCCGTGATCGCGACGATCCAGGGGGAGCAGGCATGAGCGTGGACATCGAGCCGACGACGGCGGTCGAGGCGGCACCGGAGCCCGAGGCCCCCGACGCGCTGGAGGTGCGCCGCGACGGCGCGCTGTCCGGCGTGGTGGGGCTGAGTGCGGCCGGCGTCGCCGTCGCCTGGCTGCAGCGTGCCGTCGGCACCGACGCGGCGCTGGACTGGCTGGTCTGCGGGGCGCTCGGGGTCGTCGCGCTCGTGCACCTCGCCCTCGCCCTCGACGGCCGGGTGCCGCTCGTCGTCGTCGACGGCCACGGCGTCAGGCTGCGGCGCGGCCGGCAGTGGGAGGGACTCGCCTGGGGCGACCTCGACCACGTCGAGCACCGGCCGCGGACCTCGATGCTGCGCGACGGCCGGCTGGCCTTCGTGACCAGTTCCGCCACCGAGCCCGAGACCGGTCTGCGCCCGCCGTCGGTGCGGCTCTCGCTGTCGACCCGGCTCGTGGGTGCCGACTGGCACCAGCTCACCGACGCGCTCGTCGAGCTCGCCGACGGCCGCGCCGAGGTGCACGAGCTCGTCACCGGCGAGGTGGAGGAGACGCCGGTCGAGCAGGTCGTGCTCGCCGAGCCCGAGCGGACCGAGCGGACCGAGCGGCGACCGGTCCCGGCGGCGAGACACCCTCGCCCGGACGCGACCTCGACGAGGGGCGCCGGGTCGAGGTCCGGCGCGACGCGGCGCCGATCGTGGCCCCGGTCGTCGTCGCTGCTGAGCCGGACGCCGGCGAGCACACCGTCACGATGGTGATCGACGACGGTGCGGTGCGCGAGGGCGTCGCCGACCCGGTGGTCGGGCCTCCGCTCGCCGCCGCCCGCCGTCGGATCGGCCTCAGCGTCGACCAGCTCGCCGACCGCACCCGCATCCGCCCGCACGTGATCGAGGCGATCGAGGTCGACGACTTCGCACCGTGCGGTGGCGACTTCTACGCACGCGGCCACCTGCGCACCCTCGCCCGCGTGCTCGGCGTCGACGCCGGGCCGCTGCTGGCCGGCTACGACGAGAGGTACTCCGACGCCCCCATCGACCCGCGCACGGTCTTCGAGGCCGAGCTGGCCACGGGCACGGGCTCGATTCGCGGCACCAAGGGTGGTCTGAACTGGTCCGTGCTCGTCGCGGCCGTGATGGCGGTCGTGCTGGTGTGGGCGATCGCGCGGCTGGTGATGGAGGCTCCCGTCCCGCTCGCCGACCGGCCCGTCCTCGACGGCTCGCCCGGCGGCCAGGCCTCGCTCACCGGCAGCACGCCCGAGGTGCCCGTCACGTTCACCGCCGCCACCGGCGGCGCCCGGGTGATCGTCCGCGACGGCAACCAGGAGGTCGTCTTCGACGAGAGCCTGCCGTTCATGCAGACCGCGAAGGTCGACGTCGTCCCGCCGGTGCGCATCAGCTCCACCGACGGCGGCCTGCGCGTCAGCGTCGACGGCGACGACCGCGGCGCCCTCGGCGAGACCGGCGCCGACGCCCAGAACGTCTTCGTCGTCCGCTGACCCGTCACTAATGCGCCGACCCGTCACTAATGCGCTGACCCGTCAGTCGTACAAGTGACGGGTCAGCGCATAACTGACGGGTCGGCGTGATTTCGGGGCGGACGCCGGGCCGCGACTATCCTCGCCAGGACATGACCACCGACGCCGCGCCTGCTGACGTCCCCGCTCTCGGTGGCTCTGCTCACCCTCGGGTGCGCGCGCAACGAGGTCGACTCCGAGGAGCTCGCCGGGCGGCTGGCCGCCGACGGGTTCCGGCTCGTCGCCGATGCGGCCGACGCCGACACCGTGGTGGTGAACACCTGCGGGTTCGTCGAGGCGGCGAAGAAGGACTCCGTCGACGCGCTGCTCGAGGCCTCCGACCTGAAGCAGGACGGCCGCACCAAGGCCGTCGTCGCCGTCGGGTGCCTGGCCGAGCGGTACGGCGCCGACCTGGCCGAGAGCCTGCCCGAGGCGGACGCCGTCCTCGGCTTCGACGACTACCCCGACATCGCAGCGAGGCTGCGGTCGGTGCTGGCGGGGGAGAAGCTGCACCCGCACACCCCGCAGGACCGCCGCCGGCTGCTGCCGATCAGCCCGGTCGACCGCACCGCGCCCGAGGTGGCACCGCGGCAGCGGCTCGAGTCCGGACCGCTGGCGCCGCTCAAGCTGGCGTCGGGCTGCGACCGCCGCTGCTCCTTCTGCGCGATCCCCACCTTCCGCGGGGCGTTCGTGAGTCGCCGCCCCTCCGACGTCCTCCTCGAGGCCCGCTGGCTGGCCGGCGAGGGTGTGCGCGAGCTGTTCCTCGTCAGCGAGAACACCACGTCCTACGGCAAGGACCTCGGCGACCTCCGGCTGCTCGAGACGCTGCTGCCCGAGGTGGCCGCCGTCGACGGCGTCGAGCGGGTGCGAGTGTCCTACCTGCAGCCGGCCGAGATCCGCCCCGGTCTCCTCGAGGCCATCGCCACCACCGCCGGGCGTCGTGCCGTACTTCGACCTCTCCTTCCAGCACGCCAGCCCGTCGGTGCTGCGCCGGATGCGCCGCTTCGGCGACCCCGAGGCGTTCCTCGGCCTGCTCGAGCGGGTCCGCGCTCTGGCGCCCGACGGCCGGCGTCCGCTCGAACGTCATCGTCGGGTTCCCCGGCGAGACCGAGGACGACGTCGCCACGCTCTGCTCGTTCCTGGAGGAGGCGCGGCTCGACGTCACCGGCGTCTTCGGCTACTCCGACGAGGACGGCACCGAGGCCGCGGCGTTCCCCGAGGGCGACAAGCTCGACGCCGACGAGGTGTGGGCCCGCGCCCAGCACGTCACCGCCCTCGTCGAGGAGCTCACCGCCCAGCGCGCCGAGGAGCGCATCGGCGAGCCGGTCACGCGTCCTCGTCGAGGACGTCGCCGACGCGGACGGCGCCGAGGGGCGCGCCGACCACCAGGGCCCCGAGGTCGACGGCACCACCCGCCTGGTCGAGGGGGAGTGGCGGGTCGGCGACCTCGTCCCGCCGTCGTGGTGGGGTCCGACGGTGTCGACCTGCTCGCCCGGCCGACGGGAGCGGCGCGGTGAGCGACCCCGTGCCCGCCAAGTCGAGCAACTGGAACCTGCCCAACGCGCTCACGACGCTGCGCATCCTGCTCGTGCCGCTCTACGGCTGGATGCTGCTCGGCCACGACCACGACTCGGTGCTGCTGGCGCAGTCTCGCGCTTCGGCGTGTTCGTGGTCGCGATGGCCACCGACAAGATCGACGGCGACATCGCCCGGGCCCGCAACCTCATCACCGACTTCGGCAAGATCGCCGACCCCATCGCCGACAAGGCGCTCACCGGGATGGCGCTCGTCGCGCTCTCGATCATGGGCGACGTCTGGTGGTGGGTCACGATCCTCGTGCTCGTCCGCGAGTGGGCGGTCACCCTGCTGCGGCTCTCGGTCGCCAAGACGGTCGTCATCGCCGCCGCGGCCAGCGGCAAGTGGAAGACGACGAGCCAGGCGGTCGCCCTCTCGCTGCTCACGCTGCCGCTGCGCCAGCTCGACGGCTCGCTCGACGTCGTCGGCGACGTCGTCTTCTACCTCGGCGCAGGCGTTCCTCGCGGTCGCCGTCGCGCTGACGCTGTGGTCGGGCTACGAGTTCTTCCGGGAGTTCTGGCGTCAGCGCCGCACCCGGAACGTGTCGACTCCGTAACTTTCCGGCGAGTTTCTCGCGAGTTCGCACATCGGCAGGAAACCCGGGTTACTGTCCTCCCGCTTCCCCGGCGCATTACCCGTTCTGTCTCGGCCCCCTGCTCGTTCCTCGAAGGGTTACCTGTCGGTGTTCACACACGCCTCACGGCGTCGTGCGGTGGTCGCTTCTGCGACCCTCGCGACGATCGCCTCGTCGTTCTCACTCCTCCTCGCCACTGCCCCCGCGCAGGCCAACCCAGCCGGTACCGGCCTGGTCATCAAGCGAGGTCTACGGGGGAGGCGGCAACAGCGGCGCCACCCTCACCAATGACTTCATCGAGCTCTACAACCCCACCGGCGCGGCGATCAGCGTCGACGGCTGGTCGGTCCAGTGGCGCAGCTCCGGTAGCACCGGCCCGGCCACGGGCGTCACCCCGCTGAGTGGCTCCGTGCCGGCGAACGGGCACTACCTCGTGCAGCAGGCCGCCGGCAACGGTGGATCCACCGCGCTGCCGGCCGCCGACGCCACCGGCACCGTCGCCATGAGCGGCACGGCCGGCACGGCGATCCTGTCGAACGTCACCACCGCGGTCGACCCGGGCCTCGGCACCCAGTCGCGGCGAAGCCGACGATCATCGACCTCGTCGGCGTCGAACAGCAACGTGTGGGAGGGCGCCGGCAAGGCAGCCGCCATGACCAACACGACCGTCGTCCTCGCGCAGCGCCAGCCGGCGCCGACACCGACGTCAACGGCGCGGACTTCACCTCCGGGCTCACCTCGCCGGTCAACAGCGCCGGCCGAGGGTCCCGCACCCCGGTCGACCTCGGTCGAGCTCCCGATCGCGCAGGTCCAGGGCACCGGCTCCGCGCAGCCCGCACGTCGGCGACATCGCCACCGGTGCGCGGCGTGGTCACGGCCGCGTACCCCTCCGGCGGCCTCGGTGGCTTCTACCTCCAGACCGGGGGCACCGGCGGCGCCACCGACGCGACCCCGGCGCGTCCGACGCGATCTTCGTCTACGCCCCGGACCTACCGCGACCACGATGCCGGCGATCGGCGACTCGGTGAGCGTGACCAGGGGCTCGTCTTCGAGTTCAACGGGCTCACCCAGATCACCGCGAGCGACCAGAACCTCGGCGGGCAGGTCAGGTCGTCGGCAGTCCCCGCGGTCGACCCGGTGACCCCGCTCGCCGGGTCGCTGCCGACCGACGCCGACCGCGAGGCGCACGAGGGCGAGCTCGCTCGCACCGACCGGCACGTTCACGGTCAGCAACGTCTACAACGCCAACCAGTACGCCGAGATCGGGCTCGCCGCGGGGAGCACGCCCCTCGATCTCGCCGACCGAGGTCGGCGCCGTCGGCACGCCCGAGTACAACTGGCGCAGATCCAGGACAACGCCGACCGCGCGTCGACGCTCGACGACGGCGCCAGCCTGAACTTCCTGAGCGCGGCCAACCAGGGCACCCCGCTCCCGTGGCTGTCGCCGGACCAACCCGATCCGGGTGGGTGCCACGCCACCTTGCAGGCGCCGGTCGTGCTCGACTACCGCAACAGCACCTGGAAGTTCCAGCCGCAGCAGCAGGTCACGGCGATCGGGCAGCCGACGTCGCGACGTTCACCAACACCCGCCCCGACAACGCCGCCCCGCAGGACGTCGGCGGCGACATCAAGCTCGGCACCTTCAACGTGCTGAACTACTTCAACACCACCGGCCAGGTCTTCGAGAGCCGCGGCGGCACCTGCACCTACTACAACGACCGCGACGGCGACCCGGTCACCGTGAACAGCTGCTCGCCGAACGGTCCGCGCGGCGCCGCCGAGGGCGGCGACCTGAACCGCCAGCAGGCCAAGATCGTGCGCGCCATCAACACGATGGACGCCGACATCGTCTCGCTCGAGGAGATCGAGAACTCGGTCAAGCTGATCGGCGAGACCGACCGCGACGACGCGGTGCGTCAGCTCGTCAACGCCCTCAACGCCGCTGCGGGCAGCCGACGCTGGACCTTCGTGCCGTCCCCGCCGGCCTCCGAGCTGCCGACGCTCGCCGAGCAGGACGTCATCCGCAACGCCTTCATCTACGACCCCGCCGTCGTCGACCCGGGTCGGCGCCTCGAAGGTGCTGGTGAACTCGTCCTCCACGGCGCCGTTCAACAACGCCCGCGAGCCGCTGGCCCAGGCCTTCAAGCCGAAGGGACTCGGCGACGACGCCGCGTTCGCGGTCGTGGTCAACCACTTCAAGTCCAAGGGCTGTGGCGGCGAGACCGGCGACAACGTCAACGGCCCCCAGGGTTGCTTCAACGGCGACCGCCGCCGCCAGGCCGCGGCCCTCGCCACCTTCGCCGACCAGTTCGCCGCCGATCGCGGCATCGAGGCCGTCTTCATCACCGGTGACCTCAACTCCTACTCGCAGGAGGACCCGATCCGCGACCTCGCCACGGCCGGCTACGCCGCCGTGGCGCCCGAGGACACCGAGGGCGAGTACACCTACAGCTTCAGCGGACAGTCGGGCTCGCTCGACCACGTGCTCGCCAACCCGGCGGGCCAGGCCATGGTGACCGGCGCCGACATCTGGGAGATCAACGCCAACGAGTCGGTGGCGTTCCAGTACAGCCGGATCAACTACAACGTCACGCGGTTCTTCAACCTCGGTGACCCGTTCGCCGCCTCCGACCACAACCCCGAGATCGTCGGCCTGACGGCCACGACGTCGGAGGTCTCGGAGATCCAGCTGCTGGGCGCGAACGACTACCACGGCCGACTTCTGCGCAACGGCGCCGAGGCTGGCGCGGCCATCGTGTCGGGTGCGGCGAAGCAGCTGCGCTCGGAGAACCCGAACACCGTCTTCATGGCGGCCGGTGACCTCATCGGCGCCTCGACCTTCGAGTCATTCGTCGCTGAGGACAGGCCGACGATCGACGTCCTCAACGAGGCGGGCCTCGAGGTCTCGTCCGTGGGCAACCACGAGTTCGACCAGGGCTACGAGGACCTCGTGGGTCGGGTGCAGGACCGCGCGAACTGGGAGTACCTCGCCGCCAACGTCGAGGAGCCGGCCGGTCGCGACGACCTCACCGAGTCGTGGACCAAGGACATGGGCGGGGTCACCGTCGGGTTCGTCGGCGCGGTCACCGAGCACCTCCCCGAGCTGGTCTCACCGGCCGGCATCGAGGGAGTGACCGTCACCGACATCGTGGCGGCCACGAACGCCGAGGCCGACCGGCTCAAGAGCGAGGCGAACGCGGACGTCGTGGTGCTCCTCGTGCACGAGGGTGCGCCGACCACGGACTGCGCCACGATGGACGACGACCCGACGTCCGACTTCGGATCGATCATCGCCGGGGTGAACGACAACGTCGACGCGATCATGTCGGGGCACACCCACCTGGCCTACGACTGCTCGTTCCCGGTCGCGGGCTGGTCCGCTGCTGGCCGCGACGTGACGCGAGCGCCCGGTCGTGTCGTCGGGCCAGTACGGCTCGAACTTCAACCGGATCGCCTTCCAGGTGGACACCACGACCGGTGAGGTGTTGTCGCTGCAGCAGGAGATCCTCCCGCTGATCGGCCCGGACCCGGACGGCTCCGGCTCGGCCGTGGGCGCGCCGCTCTACCCGGCCGACCCGGCAGCGCAGGCGATCGTCGACGACGCTGTCCGCGAGGCCGAGGTGCTCGGCAGTCGCAAGCTCGGCGAGATCAGCGGTGGGTTCAACCGCGCCAAGCTGAGCAACGGCACCACCGAGAACCGCGGCGGGGAGTCCACCCTGGGCAACCTGGTCGCCGAGATCCAGCGGTGGGCCACCGAGACGCCCGAGGCGGGCGCCGCGCAGATCGCGTTCATGAACCCCGGCGGACTGCGCGCCGACCTCACCGGCACCGGGTCCACGTTCCCGCGGGACGTGACCTACCGGCAGGCCGCCACGGTCCAGCCGTTCGCCAACACCCTGGTGAACATGGACCTCACCGGTGAGCAGATCGAGCAGGTCCTCGAGGAGCAGTGGCAGGCCGCCGGCGCGTCGCGTCCGTTCCTGCGACTCGGCATCTCCGAGGGCTTCACCTACACCTACACGCCCCCCGCCGCGGGCGCGCCGAGCGGCACCAAGGGCGAGGTCACGGGGATGTGGCTCGACGGCGAGCCGCTCGCCGAGGACGACGTGTTCTCGGTGACCGTGAACTCGTTCCTCGCCAGTGGTGGCGACGGCTTCACCACGCTCAACGAGGGCGCGGGCAAGCAGGACACCGGCAAGACCGACCTGCAGGCCCAGGTGGACTACTTCGCGGAGTTCGCCTCGACCTCCCCGCTGGCCGTCGACTACAGCCAGCGCAGCGTCGGAGTCACGTTCCCGGCCGGTGCGCCGGAGACGTACACGCCGGGCGAAGACGTGGAGTTCGACGTCTCGTCGTTCTCGATGACGGGTCCGGGCGACGTCAAGGACGCCGAAGTCGCGGTCAGCCTCGACGGGGTGGACCTCGGCAGCTTCCCGGTCACCACCACCATCCAGAGCGCCGTGCCGGGTTACGACGAGGCCGGCACCGCTCAGGTCAGCGTCACGCTGCCCGGCGACGCTGGAGGCCGGCGAGTACTCGCTGCTGCTGACGGGTCCGACCACTGGTACCGAGGTCGAGGTCCCGATCACGGTCGCGGCCACGGGGCCGGCGGAGTCGACCACCGAGGCGACCGCCTCGCCCACGACGGCGGAGACGCACAAGGACGGCACGACGATCTCGGTGACCGTCACCGCCGACGGCGCCACGCCGACGGGCACGGTCGAGGTCCTCGACGGCGGCGACGTCATCGGCACGGGCGCGCTCGACGGCGACGGTGAGGCCACCATCGCCACCGACGCCCTGCGCGGGGTGCGCACCCACACCCTCACCGTCCGCTACGCGGGCGACGAGAACGTGGCGCCCTCGGAGAGCACCGTGACGGTGGAGGTCGTCAAGCAGACGCCGTCGCTCCTGCTCCGGTCGCCGGACGTCGGTCCGGCGCGGCGTGCAGCCCTCCATCGGCGTGCGGCTCGTCGGAGTCGGGCTCACCCCCGGCGGCGAGGTCACCATCACCTGGGCCGGCAAGAACTACGTCCGCCGACTCGACGGCGACGGTCGCGTCGAGCTCCGGGTCGCGGCGCGGCAGGCCACGGGCACGTTCCCGCTGACCGTCCGCTACGCCGGCACCCCGGCGTTCACCACTGCCGCACGGACGGACCAGATCCGGGTGACGCGCTGAGCGCACCCACATCGGTGTCACCACGCCCGACGCTCGCGGAGCAGGTGCAGGTCCTGCACGGCCTGGTCCGCGGGCGGAGGGCGTCGGTGCCGTTCGGGGTGGCGACGTGTCGCTCCGCGGTGTCGGCACTCTCTGACATGATCCGGGGTGTCCCGGAACAACCGGGGTTCGTCTAGCGTTCTGCACACCCGTACTCCCGAGGCCCGAGAGGGGGCGTCCGAGATGCCGCTGTTCCGCCAGCTGCTCGGTGACGTCCTGCGGGAGCGCCGTCGCGAGCTCGGCCTCACCCTGCGCGAGGTCTCGGCGCAGGCGCGGGTGAGCCTCGGCTACATCTCCGAGATCGAGCGCGGGCAGAAGGAGGCGTCCTCCGAGCTGCTCTCCTCGCTGTGCGGCGCGCTCGACACCCCGCTGTCGGCGGTCCTGCGCGACGTCTCCGACGCCGTCGCCCTGCAGGAGGCTGCGGCCCTCACCCCGCGCATCGGCCCGGTCCCGGCCGACGCCGTCGCTCCTGCTGCCTAGTACCCCCGCTTCACCGGCACTGGCACCGGTTCACCGGCGCCACTTCACCGGGTCGGACGCAGCCGCAGGCCCTGCGGGGTCGCCACGAACCCGGCTGCGTCCAGTGCCTCGCGCAACGGGGTGGAGCCGCCGCCGAGCAGCTGCGCACCGTCGGCCTTCTCGACGGTGAGCCGCCCGAGCGAGCCGCGCTGCACCGTCTCGGCGAGCGCGGTGGTGGCGGTGGTGAGCACGTCGACGTCGTCGTGCCAGGTGAGCAGGGTGCGGCCGCCGCGCTCGACGTAGAGCGTGAGCACGCCGTCGACCAGCACGACGACGGCGCCGGCCTTGCGACCGGGGCGGTGGCCGCCGCCGGAGTCGGGCCACGGCAGCGCCGCGCCGTAGGGGTTGGCGGGGTCGGTGGCGGCCAGGGCGGTGGCGGTCGGCTTGGCGTCGTCGGGCACGTCGGCGAAGGTGCGGAGCCGGTCGATGGCGCCCGAGGTGCCGAACTGGGCGGCGCCGAGACCCTCGACGAAGTAGCCGCGCCGGCAGCGTCCGGAGTCCTCGAACGCCGAGAGCACCTTGTAGACCGCGGCGAACCCACCCGGCACCCGCTCGCTCACGACGGCGCCACGGATCACGACGCCGTGCCGGTCGAGCATCCGCTCGGCGGTGGCGTGGGCGCGGCGGGTGGCATCGGTGTCGATCGCGGGCAGCATCGCCCAGCGGCCGGCCGTCTCCGGCGGGCCGGACGCGCGCGACCCGGCCGGGCCGGGCGGGCTGCCGGCGGGTGCGGTGGCTCGCCTTGCCGCCACGGACGAGCGCCCGCAGCGGAGCCAGGCTGTCGTTGCCGACGCGGCCGGCCCAGACGAGCTCCCACAGCGCGGCGCTGATGGCGGCGTCGGTGGTGCGCTGGCTGTCGGTGGCGGCGCGAGCGGACTGGGCGAGCTGGTGGAAGAACCAGGCGCCGCCGGGCTCGAGCGCGTCGAGCAGCGCCTCGTGCAGCGGTGACGGCGCCTCTCCCGAGGGGGCGAGCGACTGCGGCTCAGGGAGCGTGAGGTGCGCCTGGTCGGCCAGGTGCAGGCTGACCCAGCCGTCGGAGCCGGGCAGCGGCCCGTGCCCGGCCCACACCACCTCACCGGCGGTGGTGAGCTCGTCGAGGTAGGACGACGAGTAGTCGCGCACCCGCGCGCCGAGCACCAGCGGCTCCAGCGCCGAGGCCGGCACCGGGCAGCCGGCCAGCTGCTCGATCGCGCTGACGACGCCGTCGACCCCGCGCAGGCCGCGGCCGTGCACGTGCTGCCAGGCGCCGAGGAACCGCCCGAGCGCGGCCGGCTCGACCGGCTCGACCTCCTGGCGGAGCCGGGCCAGCGAGCGGCGCCGCAGCCGACGGAGCACCTCGGCGTCGCACCACTCGGTGCC
The DNA here is from genome assembly GCA_963845795.1 of uncultured Actinomycetota bacterium. Taxonomy (GTDB): domain Bacteria; phylum Actinomycetota; class Actinomycetes; order Propionibacteriales; family Nocardioidaceae; genus Nocardioides. The sequence continues at coordinate 361,026 of CAWJTG010000009.1, forward strand.
GGAGCCGGAGGGGCGGAACTCGCCGTCGAGCACCCGGCCCTGACCGGCGAGCCGCTCCAGGGTGTGGCGCGCCACGGCGGCGCCGAGGCCGAGCCGCTCGGCCACCTGCGCGGTGGTGAACGGGCCGTGGGTGCGGGCGTACCGGGCGACGAGGTCGGCGAGCGGGTCGTCGACCGGCTCGGCGAACACCTCGGGGGTGCCCGGCGGCACGGGCACGCCGAGGCCGTCGCGCAGCCGGGCGACGTCCTCGACGACGGCCCAGCGCTCGATGCCCGCCATCCGCACCTGCACCACGCGCCGGGAGCTCGACGAGGGAGGTGAGCCAGCCGTCGACGTCGGCGCCCTCGACGCACCGCTCGCCCACCTCGGTGACGTCGAGCGGACCGAGCAGCCGGAGGAGGTCGACCAGGCCCTCGGCGTCGCGGGCGCGACGGTCGGGCGCCAGCCGCTGGAGCTCGGCCTCGAGCTCGGCGAGGACGTCGGGGTCGAGCAGCTCGCGCAGCTCGGCGCGGCCGAGCAGCTCGGCGAGCAGACCCTGGTCGAGGGAGAGCGCGGCGGCGCGGCGCTCGGCGATGGGGGAGTCGCCCTCGTAGACGAACTGGGCGACGTAGCCGAACAGCAGGCTGCCGGCGAACGGCGAGGGCGTGGTGGTGGTGACGTCGGTGACCGTGACCTCGCGGCGCTCGACCGCCCGCATCAGCGCCAGCAGGGCCGGGCAGGTCGTAGACGTCCTGGAGGACCTCGCGCACCGCCTCGAGCACGATCGGGAACGACGGGTACTTGGAGGCGACCTCGAGCAGCGAGGCGGCCCGCTGGCGCTGCTGCCACAGCGGGGAGCGCCGGCCGGGGTCGCGGCGCGGGAGCAGCAGGGCGCGGGCGGCGCACTCGCGGAAGCGGGCCGCGAACAGCGCCGAGCCACCGACCTCCTGGGTGACCAGGTGCTCGATCTCGTCGGCGTCGAAGACCACGATCTCGCCGGTGGGCGGCTCGGACTCGGTGTCGGGGACGCGGACGACGATGCCGTCGTCGGAGGCGACCGCCTGGCCGTCGACGCCGTACCGCTCGCGCAGCCGGGCGTTGATCGCCAGCGCCCACGGCGCGTGCACCGGCACGCCGTAGGGGGAGTGGACGACGAGCCGCCAGTCGCCGAGCTCGTCGCGGAACCGCTCGACGAGGATCGTGGTGTCGCTCGGCAGCACCTGGGTGGCCTCGAGCTGGTCGTGGAGGTAGCCGACGAGGTTGCCGGCGGCCCACTCGTCGAGGCCGGTCTCGCGGGCCCGGGCCACGGCCTTCTCGCGGGTCAGCGCGCCGAGCTCGCGGGTGAACGCGCCGACGGCGGCGCCGAGCTCGGCGGGCCGGCCGAGGGTGTCGCCCTTCCAGAACGGCAGCCGGCCGGGGATGCCGGGGGCGGGGGAGACCAGCACCCGGTCGTGGGTGATGTCCTCGATGCGCCAGCTGGTGGCGCCGAGGGCGAACACGTCGCCGACCCGCGACTCGTAGACCATCTCCTCGTCGAGCTCGCCGACCCGCTTGCCGGGCCCCTCGCCGCCGACGAGGAAGACGCCGAACAGGCCGCGGTCGGGGATGGTGCCGCCGCTGGTGACGGCGAGCCGCTGGCTGCCGGGGCGGCCGGTGAGGGCGCCGGTGACCCGGTCCCACACGATGCGCGGCCGCAGCTCGGCGAACTCGTCGCTGGGGTAGCGGCCGCTCAGCAGGTCGAGCACGGCGTCGTAGGCCGAGCGCGGCAGCTGGGCGAACGGTGCGCTGCGCTTGACGAGCCCGAACAGGTCGTCGACGTCGACCTCGTCGAGCGCCGTCATCGCCACCACCTGCTGGGCGAGCACGTCGAGCGGGTTGGTGGGGATGCGCAGCGCCTCGATGCCGCCGGTGCGCATCCGCTCGACCGCCACCGCGGTGGGGGCGAGGTCGCCGCGGTGCTTGGGGTAGAGGACGCCGCGCGACGTCTCGCCGACCTGGTGGCCCGCCCGGCCGACCCGCTGCAGCGCGCTCGCGACGCTCGGCGGCGACTCGATCTGCACCACGAGGTCGACGGCGCCCATGTCGATGCCGAGCTCGAGGCTGCTCGTGGCCACCACTGCCGGCAGCCGGCCGCGCTTGAGGTCGTCCTCGATGAGGGCCCGCTGCTCCTTGCTCACCGAGCCGTGGTGCGCCTTGGCGATCACCGACTCGGCGCCCTTGGTGGCGCCGGACTGCGCCATGATCTCGGCCGGGGACTCGGGGTGTTCCTCCAACGCCTCCTCAGCCCGGCGAGCGGCGATCTCGTTGAGCCGTGCGGTGAGCCGCTCGGCGAGCCGGCGGGAGTTGGCGAAGACGATGGTGGAGGTGTGCTCGCCGATGAGGTCGGCGACGCTCTCCTCGACGTGCGGCCAGATGCCGCCCGCGACGGTCGCCGTTGCGGTCGTTGGTGCCCTCGAGCTCCTCGTCGAAGTCCGCGGGCGCGGTCATGTCCTCGACGGGTACGACGACCGAGAGGTCCCACTTCTTCTCCGCCGGCGGCGCCACGATCTCGACCGGCGCGCTGCCGCCGAGGAACCGGGCGACCTCCTCCAGCGGTCGCACCGTGGCCGACAGCCCGACCCGCTGCGCGGGCTTCTCGAGCAGCTCGTCGAGCCGCTCCAGCGAGAGCGCCAGGTGGGCTCCGCGCTTGCTGCCCGCCACGGCGTGCACCTCGTCGATGATCACCGTCTCGACGCCGCGCAGCGACTCGCGCGCCTGGCTGGTGAGCATGAGGAACAGCGACTCGGGCGTGGTGATGAGGACGTCGGGCGGCCGGGTGGTGAGCTTGCGCCGGTCGCCGGGGGAGGTGTCGCCGGACCGGACCCCGACCTCGACCTGCGGCACCTCGGTGCCGAGCCGCGCGGCGGTGTGGCGGATGCCGGTGAGCGGTGCGCGCAGGTTGCGCTCGACGTCGACGCCCAGCGCCTTGAGCGGGCTGATGTAGAGCACCCGGGTGCGGTGGGCGCGGTCGGCCGGGGGGTCGCTGGTGAGCAGCCGGTCGATCGACCACAGGAACGCGCTGAGCGTCTTGCCCGAGCCGGTGGGCGCCACCACCAGCGCGTGCTTGCCCGCACCGATCGCTCGCCAGGCGCCGGCCTGCGCGGGCGTGGGGGCGGCGAACGCGGCCTCGAACCAGGTGCGCGTAGGCGCGCTGAAGAGCTCGAGCGCGTCCGTGGCCGCGCCGGCCACCTCGCTCGGGTCGGACACGTGCCCCAGTCTGGCTCAGCCCACCGACACCCCGGTTCCCCCTGCCGGGGCGGGCTGGCCGAGGAGCGACAGATTCACCGCTGAGGCGGTGAATCCTTCGACCCCCGCGGGCTCCAGCCTCGAGCGGGGGGTCAGGGGAGGCCGGAGGAGCGGCGGAGCATGGGTGGCTGGATGGCGGTGGCCTCGCCGCGGCGGTAGAGCAGGGCGGGGCGGCCGCCGGCGCCGGGGCCGTGGCTGTCGGTGGGGACGACGAAGCCGTCGGTGCCGAGCACCTTGCGACGGAAGTTGCCGAGGTCGGGCGGGGCGCCCCAGACGGCGGCGTAGACGCGGCGCAGCTCGGCCAGGGTGAACGGCTCGCTGACGAACTCCAGGGCGAGCGTCGTGTACTCGAGCTTGGCGCGGACCCGCTCGACGGCGTCCTCGAGGATCTCGGCGTGGTCGAAGGCGAGCACGGGGCGGTCGTCGCCGGCGGTCTCGCCGAGCAGGTCCTCGACCGCCCACCAGCGGGCGCCGGCGGCGTCGGACCCGGCCTCCGGCTCCGGCAGGTCGGGGGCGAGCGCGACGTGGGCCACCGACACCACGCGCATCCGCGGGTCGCGGTCGGGCGCGGAGTAGGTGCGCAGCTGCTCGAGGTGGCCGCCGTCCTCGCCGAAGCGCTCGACGCCGGTCTCCTCGTGCAGCTCGCGCCAGGCGGCGGTCTCGGCGTCCTCGTCCGGCTCGACGAAGCCGCCGGGCAGCGCCCAGTGACCCGGCGAACGGGTCCGACCCGCGCTGCGACCAGCAGCACGACCAGGGCGCCGTCGCGGATCGTGAAGACCGCGAGGTCGACGGTGACGGCGAACGGCGGGTGCTCGGCGGTCATGACCCCACCCGGGCGCCGGCGGCGGTCATCTCGGCCACGGCGGTCTCGCTGGCTGGCGGGTGCGACGCCGGCGTGGAGGCCGTCGAGCAGGCGGACGTCGAGGCCCAGCCTGCGGGCGTCGAGCACCGAGGCGCGCACGCAGTAGTCGGTGGCGATGCCGGTGACGTCGACCTCGGTGACGCCGAGGTCGCGCAGCACGGTGGCGAGGTCGGAGCCGTCGTCGGTGACGCCCTCGAAGGCGCTGTAGGCCGGCACGCCCATGCCCTTGCGGACGTGGTGGGTGATCCGACGCGGTGTCGAGCTCGGGTGCGTAGTCGGAGCCGCCCGTGGTGGAGACGCAGTGGACCGGCCAGGTGCTGCTGAAGTCGGGGTCGGTGCCGGGCTCGGCGAAGTGGCCGCCGTTGGTCCCGTCGGCGTGGTGCCAGTCGCGGGAGGCGACGACGGCGGCGTACTCGTCGGCGTGCGCCGCGAGGTGCTCGCTGATCCGGGTGGCCACGTCGCGTCCGCCGGTGACGCCGAGCGAGCCCCCCTCCACGAAGTCGTTCTGGACGTCGACGATCAGCAGGGCGCGTGCTGCTACTCACCGCGGTCATCTCGTTCTCCTTCGTCGTGGCTGACGGTCAGGTACGCGCTCCCGGCGGACACCTCGTGGGCCGACGGGGGGAGCGAGGCGAGGGCGCGCGGCCGCGTGGTCGCGGACCTCGTCGAGGGTCGGGGCGTGCACGACCTCGCCGCCGCGGACGAGCGGGACCTGCACCGCGACCGCGCCGTCCGGCACCCGCCCATCGGTGCGGTACCCCTCCGCCACGAGCAGGTCGCCGTCGTAGCGCCGGTACGGCGTCTTGCGGCCGCCGACCGAGATCTTGTCGTGCGACTTCTTGGCCACCGGCCGCAGCGGGCCGTCGGGAGAGTCGGCCACCGCGACCAGCTTGTAGACCATCTGCGCCGTCGGGTGGCCCGACCCGGTGACCACCCGGGTGCCGACGCCGTAGCCGTCGATGGGCGCGTCGGCCAGCGCGGTGATCACGTACTCGTCGAGGTCGCTGGTGGCGACGATCCGGGTGCCGGTGGCGCCGAGCTCGTCGAGCAGGGCCCGGGCGGCGTGCGCCTCCTCGGTGAGGTCGCCGGAGTCGATGCGGACGGCGCCCAGCTCCGGACCGGCCGCCTCGACGGCGTTGCGGATCCCCTGCGGCGTGTCGTAGGTGTCGACCAGCAGGGTCGTCCCCTTGCCCATCGCGGCGACCTGGCTGCGGAACGCGTCGAGCTCGGTCCGGTGGGCGAGGGTGAAGGCGTGGGCGGCCGTGCCCACGGTCGGCACGCCGTGCAGCAGCCCCGCCGCGAGGTTCGACGTCGAGGCGAAGCCGGCGACGTACGCCGCCCGTGCCGCGGCGATGGCGGCCTGCTCGTGGGTGCGGCGTCCGCCCATCTCCACCAGGGGCCGGCCGTCGCGGCCGCCGGCCGCGGTGACCATCCGCGCCGCGGCGCCCGCGATCGCGCTGTCGTGGTTGAGCACGCTGAGCACCAGCGTCTCGAGCACCACGCACTCGCCGAGGGTGCCGCTGACCGTGAGCACCGGGCTGCCGGGGAAGTAGAGGTCGCCCTCGGGGTAGCCGTCGATGTCGCCGGTGAACCGGAAGTCGCGCAGGTAGTCGGCGGTGGCCTCGTCGACGACACCGGCCTCCCGCAACCAGGCCACCTCGCCGTCGTCGAAGCCGAAGTCGCGCGATCAGCGGGAGCAGCCGGCCGAGACCGGCGAGCATCCCGTAGCGGCGCCCCTCGGGGAGCCGCCGCGCGAACGCCTCGAACACGCACGGGCGCCCGACGCTGCCGTCCTGCACGAACGAGGCGAGCATCGTGAGCTCGTAGCGGTCGGTGAGCAGACCGGGGGAGACGGCCATCGGCACTCCTCATCAATAGTCAAAATGACTATAACAGATCCCGGGATCCGGCTCACCGGCGTGCGACGCTCACCGCGTGGACCCGCTTCGCCGCAGCGTGCTCGACCTCGCCGCGGAGACCGGCTCGCGGGAGCAGGCTGGGACGTCGTGCTCGCCACGGTCGCCGCCGCCCACGGTCTCGGCGCCGACCCCGCGCACCCGGCCGCCGCCCCCTGGCGCCGATCCGGACGCCGCCGCGCGCCTCGGGGCCGTGCACGAGGCGCTGGTCGAGCGCCGGCAGAGCAGCGGCACCTACTACACCCCGACCCGGCTGGTGGGCTGGGTGCTCGACCGTGCGCTGCGACCCGACACCCGGCGCGTGCTCGACCCGGCGTGCGGCGCGGGCGCGTTCCTCGCGCCCGCGGTGCGACGACTGGTCGGCGCTCGACCGGCCGGCCGCCCGAGGACGTCGTCGCCGGCCTGCACGGCACCGACCTCGACCCGGTGGCGGTCGCCATCACCCGGCTGCTGCTGCGGCTGGCCGCGCCCGCCGTCGATCCCGCCGTCGTCGAGGCCCAGCGTGCGGGTCGGCCGACGGGCTCGACGACCCGACGGACGAGACGCCGTTCGACGTCGTGGTCGGCAACCCGCCGTTCCTGGGCCAGCTGCGACGGCGCTCGGCCCGGCCGGCCGGCGCCGGGCCGGCGGCGTACACCGACACCAGCGCGTTGTTCCTGCGACGCGCCCTCGACCGGGTGCGACCCGGCGGCACGGTCGCGCTGGTGCAGCCCTGGTCGCTGCTCGCCGCGCGGGACGCCGCCCCGGTGCGACGAGCAGTCGCCGAGGCGGGGGCCGTGACGGCGTTCTGGTCGTCGTCGGCACCGGTGTTCCGCGGCACCGACGTCGCCACCTGCGTGCCCGTCGTGGAGGTCGCAGCCCGGCAGGACGACGTGCCGACCTGGCACGGCGCCGACGGCGAGCCGCGGGCCGAGGGTCGCGATGCCCCGCACCGAGTGGGGTCCCCTCGTCGCGCCCGCGCTCGGAGTGCCCCTGGTGCGGCTCCGGACGGCGGCCGAGGCCCCGCAGGTCGTCGGCGACCTGGCGGCCTGCACCGCCGACTTCCGCGACCAGTACTACGGCCTGGTGCCGTACGTGCGCGAGGCGGCCGACGTGCCCGCCGGCGTCCGGACGGCGCCGCTGGTGACCTCGGGGCTGGTCGACCCCGCGGTCTGCCGCTGGGGCGAGGCGACGACCCGCTTCGCCCGCACCCGCTGGACCGCTCCCGTGGTCGACCTCGACGCCCTCGACGGCGGGCCCGGACCAGCGGCTCGCCCGGTGGGCTCGTGCCCGCCTCGTGCCCAAGGTGCTGGTGGCCACCCAGGGGCGGGTGCTCGAGGCGGTGGTGGACGAGCACGGCGCCTGGCTGCCGTCGGTGCCGGTGGTGACGGTGGCGATCGGTGCGGCGCCGCCGGCGCTGCTGTATCGAGTTGTCAGTGTCCTCCTCGCACCTCCTGTCGTGGCCCACGCCGCCGCGCGCTACGCGGGAACGGCGCTGACGGCGTCCGCGCTCAAGCTCGCGGCCGGTCAGGTGGCGACCCTGCCACTGCCCGCCGACACCGCCGCCTGGGACGAGGGCGCCGAGCACGCCCGCGCCGCCCATCTCGCCGGACCGCGAGCGTCGGCGCCAAGGCGCTCCAGGCGTGTGCCGAGGCGATGTGCGCGGCGTACGGCGACGACGCCGCCCTCGACCTGGTGGCTCGACCGCGCCGGCATCTGAACGGGTGCGGCCACGCGTGCGCCGACGTCGAGGCGATCGGTCACCGCGTCGTCGGCCGCGGGACTTCCCCCCGACGCCGCGATCACGGACGATTCATCCAGCGACACCCGGTAGGAAGCCCGAGGGGAGGCACCCGTGACCACCGCCGTCCGCCCGATGACCGCGGTCCTCCCGCACGGCCCTGTGGTGCTCTACAACGCCTCCTACGAGCCGCTCGGCAAGGTCAGCTTCAAGCACGCGGTCAAGATGCTGGTGCGCGAGGTCGCCGTCGTCCACGAGGCCCACGGCGAGCAGATGATCGGTCCCTACCGCTGGCCGCTGGCGCTGCGGCTGGTGCGCTACGTCGCCACCAAGTGGCTCTACCGCCCGGCGGGCTACACCCGTCACGGCGTCCTCGCCCGCGACCGGCATCGGTGCGTCTACTGCGGCGCGCCGGCCACCACGATCGACCACCTGCTGCCGCGGTCCCGCGGCGGCACCTGGACGTGGCTGAACACCGTGGCCGCGTGCGGCCCGTGCAACGAGCGCAAGGGAGACCGCACGCCCGTCGAGGCCGGCATGCGGCTGCGGATCGATCCGTGGCACCCCACCCGCGCCCAGGTCGCGGCCTGGGCCTGACCCTCGCCGTCGCCCGGCGCCGGCTCACCGACCGGTGAGCCCGCCCGACCACGGCGTCGACCTCGACCTCGTAGCGCCACCGCGGGTCGAGCAGCCCCGCCACCACCACCATCGTGGACGCCGGGCGCACCTCGCCGAACACCTCACCGTGCACGGCCGCGACCACCGCGGCGTCGTCGGCCGACACGAGGTACTGACGGGTCCGGACGACGTCCTCGATCCCGCCGCCGAGCTCGGCGAGGGCCGCGAGCGCGATCTCCAGGCACCGGTGGGCCTGGACGGCGGGGTCGGGGTCGACGCTGCCGTCGGGCCAGACCGGCGCGGTGCCGCTGACGGCGACGACGTTCCCGACCCGGACGGCCCGGCTGAACCCGATGGTCTGCTCGTACGGCGACCCGGAGGACACCCGGGCGCGGTGAGGGCTGCTCATGCCCGCACGGTAGGGGCTCCCGCCAGAGCTCAGCGCACGACGAGTCCGGCGAGTAGCAGGGTCACCGCGAGGATGACGGCGGCGAGGGCGAGGTCGAACCACACCGAGTCGCGGTGCAGGTCCGTCAGGTGGTCGTCCCGGCTTCTCATGACCGCCACGGTGCCGAGCGGCGGTCAACCAGGGGTGTGCGCCACGTAAAGGACATGAGCACGGTCGGTGAACTCCTCTAGCGTGGTGCCACGTGAGCGATCCCATGATCTCGGCGCGGGGGCTGCGCAAGTCGTTCGGCGACTTCGAGGCGGTCAAGGGCATCGACCTCGACGTCCACCCCGGCGAGGCGTTCGGCTTCCTCGGCCCCAACGGCGCCGGCAAGTCGTCCACCATGCGCATGATCGCGGCGGTCTCGCCGGTCAGCGGCGGGGAGCTGCGCATCCTCGGGTCGTGACCCGGCGGTCGACGGTCCGGCGATCCGTGCCCGGCTCGGCGTCTGCCCGCAGGAGGACACCCTCGACACCGAGCTCAACGTCTCCGACAACCTCTACGTCTACGGCCGCTACTTCGGCATCGACAAGGCCGTCGTGCGGGAGCGGGTCGACGAGCTGCTCGAGTTCGTGCAGCTCACCGACAAGCGGCGGGCCAAGGTCGACGACCTCTCCGGCGGCATGAAGCGGCGGCTCACCATCGCGCGCAGCCTCATCAACCGGCCCGACCTGCTGCTGCTCGACGAGCCCACCACCGGCCTCGACCCGCAGGCGCGGCACGTGCTGTGGGACCGGCTGTTCCGGCTCAAGCAGGCCGGGCGTCACCCTCGTCATCACCACCCACTACATGGACGAGGCCGAGCAGCTGTGCGACCGGCTCGTCGTCATGGACAAGGGGCTGATCGCGGCCGAGGGCTCGCCCCGCGAGCTCATCACCGCCCACTCCACCCGCGAGGTCGCCGAGCTGCGGTTCCGGCTCGGCGACGAGGATGACACCCACGGACGGATCGCGGAGAAGCTGGCCGACCTCGGCGACCGGGTCGAGGCGCTCCCCGACCGGCTGCTCGTCTACACCGACGACGGCGACGAGGTCGTCGCGAAGACCCACGAGCGCGGGTTCGAGCCGGTGGCCACCCTGGTGCGCCGCTCCACGCTGGAGGACGTCTTCCTCCGCCTCACCGGTCGCACGCTGGTCGACTGATGGCCACGACGGACCTGCCGCTGGGCGACGGCGTCGGCCGGCTGGTCACCTACTGGGCCATCGTCTACCGCCGCACGTGGAAGTCGTCGGTGGCCTCGTCGTTCCTCTCGCCGCTGTTCTACGTCCTCGCGATGGGCGTGCTGCTCGGCGGCTTCATCGACGGCGACCCCGACCGGCTCGAGGGAGCGACGTCCTACCTCGCCTTCGTGGTGCCCGGGCTCGTGGCGGCGCAGTCGATGATGACGGCGGTCGGCGAGACCACCTACCCGGTGATGTCGATGATCAAGTGGCAGCGCGTCTACGAGTCGATGCTCGCCTCGCCGCTGCAGGTCTCGCACGTGGTGGTCGCCCACCTCGGGTTCGTGCTGTTCCGGGTCGCCACCACCAGCGCGGTGTTCATGCTCGTGGTGGCGCCGTTCGGCGTCTTCGAGAGCTGGTGGGGTCCGCCGCTGGCGTTCCTCGCCCAGGTGCTCGTCGGGTTGACGTTCGGCTCGCTGGTCTTCGGCATCAGTGCGCGGATGCGCAGCGAGGACGGGTACGGCGTCATCTACCGGCTCGGCGTCTTCCCGATGTTCCTCTTCAGCGGGGCGTTCTTCCCGGTCTCCAACCTCGGCGACGTCGGCGCCTGGCTCGCGCGGCTGACGCCGCTGTGGCACGGCGTGAGCCTCTCGCGCATGTTCTGCGTCGACGCCGTCGACTGGTCCACGGCCGCCGTCAACGTCGCGGTGCTGGTGGCACTGCTCGGGCTTCGGCGTCGTCTGGTCGGTGCGCGGGCTGCAGGCACGGATGGTGAGCTGATGGCCGTCGACGTGCCCACGCCGCTCACGCCGCCCCGCGCCGTGGGGCTGCTCGTGCTGCGCAACTACATCGTCTACCGCGACGCCTGGAAGCTGTTCCTCACCGGGTTCCTCGAGCCGGTCTTCTACCTGCTGTCGATCGGCATCGGCGTGGGCCAGCTCATCGAGAGCTTCGAGTTCAACGGCCAGACGGTGCCGTACGCGGAGTTCGTGGCGCCCGGCATGCTCGCGGTGTCGGCGTTCAACGGCGCGCTGCTCGACAGCACCTTCAACGTGTTCTTCAAGCTGAAGTTCGTGAAGCTCTACGACCAGATGCTCGCCACCCCGCTCTCCACCGGCGACGTCGCGCGCGGCGAGATCGCCTGGGCCCAGCTGCGCGGCGGCACCTACTCGGCCGCCTTCCTGCTGGTGATGGTGGCGATGGGGCTCGTCAGCTCGTGGTGGGCGGTGCTCGCGCTGCCCGCGGCGCTGCTCATCGGCTTCGCGTTCAGCGCGGTCGGCATGGCGCTCACCACCTTCATGAAGTCGTGGCAGGACTTCGACAAGATCACGCTGGTCCAGCTGCCGATGTTCCTGTTCTCGGCCACGTTCTTCCCGATCAGCGCCTTCGACCGCTGGCTCCAGGTGGTCGTCGAGTGCACCCCGCTCTACCGCGGCGTCGTGCTGTGCCGCGAGCTCACCACCGGGGCCGTCACGATCGACTCGCTGATCTCGGTCGTCTACCTGGTGGCGATGGGCGCGCTCGGGCCTGGCGATCGTGCGACGTCGCCTCGATGCGCTGCTGCTGACCTGATCCCGCCGGTACCGTCGTCCCATGCGCAAGGTCGTCGATCCCGCTGGCGGCGGTCGCCGCCGTGGTGCTGGTGGTCGCCCTGGCGCTGTTCGAGCCGTGGCGGCTGTTCACCGAGAGCCGCGTCGACGAGGGCCTGCCCACCGCCGACGGCGAGGTGCCGAGCTCGGTGCCCACCCGCACGCCGGAGCCGGACGCCGTCATCCGGGGAGCCGACGTCGGAACCTCGCGCCGGAGATCGTCGAGCTCGGCGCCGGTGACTTCGAGGACGCCGAGCACGAGACCACCGGCCGCGCCCGCGTGCTCGAGCTCGCCGACGGCAGCCGGTTCGTCCGGCTCGAGGACCTCGCCTCCTCCGACGGCCCCGACCTGCACGTGTGGATCACCGACCAGCCCAGCGGCGGCGACTGGGGCTCCTACGACGACGGCCGCTACGTGAGGCTCGGCGACCTCAAGGCCACCCACGGCAACCAGAACTACGAGATCCCCGACAACGCCGACCTCGGCGGGCTGGTCAGCGTCGTCATCTGGTGCGACCGCTTCGACGTCGCCTTCGGCACCGCCCCGGTGAAGCTCGCGATGCACCGGACGGGTGACGTGCCGCGACGCGTCACGGACTGGTTGCTGACCGCGGCCGAGCGCGGCAACCCCGACGACCCGGCTCGACGCCCGACACCCGGACGACCAGGCGTGGTCCGAGGGCAACCTCGTGCGCCCGCTCGTGCACGGGGCGACCTACTTCGCCGAGCTCTTCGAGCGGATCGAGGCCACCCGGCCGGGCGACCTGGTGCTGTTCACCGACTGGCAGGGCGACGCCGACGAGCGGCTCACCGGTGAGCCGGGGAGCGAGGTGGCCGAGGTGCTGGGCCGGGCCGACGAGCGCGGCGTCGACGTCCGCGGGCTCGTCTGGCGCTCGCACAGCGGCGCGATCGGCTTCACCGCGCGACGAGAACCTCCAGCTGGGACGACGGCTGCAGGCCCGCGGCGTCGAGGCGATCCTCGACATGCGGGTCCGCACCGGCGGGTCGCACCACCAGAAGCTGGTCGTCATCCGGCACCGCGACGACCCGTCCCGCGACGTCGCCTACGTGGGCGGGATCGACCTGTGCCACTCGCGCCGCGACGACGGCGACCACGGCGGCGACCCGCAGGCCCAGGGCGGGATGGGCGAGGAGTACGGCGACACCCCGCCCTGGCACGACATCCAGGCCGCGATCAGCGGACCCGCCGTCCACGACGTCGAGACCGTCTTCCGGGAGCGGTGGGAGGACCCCACCACCCTGCGCCGGAGCCCGATCATCCTGACCCGCGACCGGTTGCGCGGCCTCGACACCAGCCCCGACCCGCTGCCCGAGCAGGCGCCGCCACCGCCGCCGGTCGAGGGCGGCACCCACGTCGTCCAGCTGCTGCGCACCTACCCGAACCTCCGGCGCGGGCGGGACTACGCGTTCGCCCGCGGCGGCGAGCGCAGCGTGGCGCACGGCTACACGAAGGCCGTGGAGCGGGCGCGACGCCTGGTCTACGTCGAGGACCAGTACCTGTGGGGCGCCCACGTCGGCAGCGTCTTCACCGAGGCGCTGGACGCCCACCCGGAGCTGCGGGTGATCGCGGTCGTGCCGATGTTCCCCGACGTCACCGGCGTCAACCGGACGGCGCAGCTCGTGGGGCGCCGCCGCGCGATGCTCGACATGGCGCGCACCGCGCCCGACCGGGTCGCCGTCTACGGCATCGAGAACCGGGCCGGCACGCCGATCTACGTGCACGCCAAGACCTGCATCGTCGACGACACCTGGACGACGATCGGGTCCGACAACTTCAACCGCCGCTCCTGGACCCACGACTCCGAGCTGTCGGCGGTCGTCGTCGACACGGCCGGCGAGCTACGCGCGCACGCTGCGGCTGCGGCTCGCCGCCGAGCACCTCGAGCGCGACGACGACGACCCGATGACCGACTGCGAGGAGCCGGCCGGCATGTTCGCGGCCTACGCGGAGTGCGCCGCGCGCACTCGACCGCGTGGCACGACGGCGGCCGCACCGGCCCCCGACCACCGGGCCGGCTCCGCCGTCTGGAGCCGCCCGGATCGGCGCGGTGACCCGCGCGCTGGCGACGCCGCTCTACCTGCTCGCGCACGACCCCGACGGCCGACCGCGGCCGCTGCGGCGACGTGACGACTTCTAGGCGCCTCGGGGGGAGTTTCCGCGGTGGGAGGCGGCGCGGGTCTCGGCCCCGAACCTGCCGAACCGGGCAATTGCGCGGAAACCTCGTCGCCGTCGAGCACCAGCGCCCAGAACGCGACGTCGATCCAGCGGTCGAACTTCCACCCCACGTCGGGGAGCAGGCCGGCGCGGGTGAATCCGAACGAGCGGTGCAGCGCCTCGCTGGCCGGGTTCGGCGTCGCGACCACGGCCAGCACGGTGTGGACGCCGGCGTGACGCAACCGGGCCAGCAGCTCGGTGTAGAGCGCCCGGCCGAGTGCCGCGGCCCCGACCGGCGGGAGCGAGGTAGACCGACACCTCGCGGGTGCGGTCGTAGGCGGCGCGCGGCCGGTACGGCGTCGCGTAGGCGAACCCCACCACCGCGCCGTCCGCTCTCAGCGACGAGCAGCGGCCCGTCGAGCTTGGCCGCCCAGTAGTGGAGGGGCGGCGGCTCGGTGTCGAAGGTGGCGTACCCGCCGACCACCTCGGCGTCGTAGATCGCGGCAACGGCAGGGAGGTCGTGCTCGGTGGCGTCGCGGATCCTCGGCGTGCTGGTGCCCGGCATGGCCGCATCCTGTCGCAGGCTGGCCGGATGTCGGGCGACGCACGGGATGCGCCGCTGCCACCATCCGAGGTGTGACGATCGCGCCCGACACCAAGGACTGGACCTGGGTCCTCGACCGCCCCTGCGAGGAGTGCGGCCTCGACACCCGCGGCATCACCCCGGCCGACGTCGCCCGGCGGATCCGCGAGAACGCGGAGGTCTGGGGTGCGCTGCTCACCCGGCCCGGGGTCACCGACCGCCCCCGCCCCGGACGTCTGGTCGCCCACCGAGTACGCCTGTCACGTCCGCGACGTGCACCGCATCTTCGCGGAGCGGGCACGGCGGATGCTCACCGAGGACGACCCGGTCTTCGCCAACTGGGACCAGGACGAGACCGCCGTCGCCGACCGCTACGACCTGCAGGACCCGGCCGTCGTCGGGCCCGGTCTGGTGGCCGCGGCGGGCGCCGTGGCCGACGTCTACGAGGGCGTGGGGGAGTCGGACCTCGACCGGCCCGGCGTCCGCGACAACGGCACCGGTTCACCGTCGCCTCGCTGGCGCGCTACCACCTGCACGACGTCGTGCACCACCTCTGGGACGTCCGGGCGAGACGTCACCCGGGCCGGGTACGACCTCGCGGCGGCCGCGTACCGCGACGCCACCAGCCGGCTCAACGACGTGCAGCGGCAGGCCCTCGACGACGTTCGCAGCCGCGCTCGGGCCCGGCGCGCCGGGTGCTCGAGATCGGCAGCGGCGGCGGCCGCGACGCGCTGTGGTTCGAGGAGGCGGGGCTGCAGGTGCGCCGCACCGACGTCACTCCCGGCTTCGTCGCCCTGCTGCGCGACGACGGCCACGACGCCGACGTGCTCGACCCGCTCACCTGCTCCGACGACGAGCTCGCTGCCGGCGGACCGTTCGACGGCGTCTGGGCCAGCGCGTCGCTGCTGCACGTCGCCCGCGCCGACCTGCCCGTCGTCCTGGCCCGGCTGGCGGCGGTCACCCGGCCCGGCGGGCTGCTGCGGCTGTCGCTCAAGGAGGGCGACGGCGAGGGCTGGTCGCGCCACGGCGACGTCGCGCTGCCGCGGATGTTCGTCTACTGGCGCGAGGAGCCGCTGCGCGAGGTGCTGACCGCCGCCGGCTGGGTGGTCGAGCGGGTCGACCGCGCCGACGGCAACCGGGGTGAGTCGTGGCTGGCCCCGCTGTGCAGACTGGGGGCGTGAGGCACACCGAGTTCTGGACGCGGATGGAGCAGGCGCTCGGCGTCGGCTACCACCGGGTGTGGGCCGACCAGTTCGTGCTCGCCGACCTCGACGGCCGCACCACGCTGGAGGCGCTCGACGCCGGCGTGCCGCCCAAGCGCGTGTGGCAGGCCGTGTGGCGTGCGCTGGGACTCCCGGAGTCCGAGCGCTGACCGGACGTAGGGTTCGCTCCGTGCGCGACCCGACCGACCCTTCCTCCGCCGTCGCGCTGCTCGTCGCCCTCCTGGTGCGGCGCCCTCGCCGGGTGCAGCCAGGAGCCCGAGGCCAACCCCGTCGAGGCAGACGCCGAAGCTGTCGAAGGAGGAGTTCCTCAGCCGCGGCAACGAGATCTGCCGCCGGGGCAGCGCCGAGCTCGAGCGCCGCAAGAGCAACGTCGACACCTCGACGCCGGCGAAGGCACGGCGCGCGGTGCGGAGCGTGATCGTGCCCAACATCCGCGAGCAGGTCGCCGATCTCCGCGGCCTGCGCGGCCCCGCCCGGCTGGAGCGGAAGCTGACGCCGGTGCTGGACGACGCCGACCGGGTCCTCGACTTCATCGACGAGGACCCGTCCCGCTACCTCGACAACGACCTGATCTTCCAGCAGGTCGACGACGGACTGGCCGCGCTCGGTCTGACGGACTGCGCGGTCTGACCGCACCCGAGCCGCCCGGGCGTGTCGGCAGTGCGTTCGAACGTCTGTTCGTCTAGATTCCTGTCCACAGGTACGACGTGGGCGGAGTTCTCCACAGGCGTCGACATCGCTGACCAGGCGGTGTCGGTGGGCCGCCCTAGCGTCGCCGATGTACCTGGCCCGCACCGACAAGACAAGGACCCACCGATGACCCAGCGCACCGACACCCGGATCACCCAGAAGGCCACCGGCGACCCCCGCGACAAGGCGCTCGACGTCGCCCTCCTCAACATCGAGAAGGCCTACGGCAAGGGGTCGGTGATGCGCCTCGGCGACGAGACCCGCGCGCCGCTCGAGATCATCCCCACGGGCGCCATCGCGCTCGACGTCGCGCTCGGCATCGGCGGGCTGCCCCGCGGCCGGGTCGTCGAGATCTACGGCCCGGAGTCCAGCGGCAAGACCACGGTCGCCCTGCACGCGGTCGCCAGCGCCCAGGCCGCCGGCGGCATCGTCGCCTTCATCGACGCCGAGCACGCGCTCGACCCCGACTACGCCGCGGCGCTCGGTGTCGACACCGACGCCCTGCTCGTCTCCCAGCCCGACTCCGGTGAGCAGGCGCTCGAGATCGCCGACATGCTGATCCGCTCCGGTGCGCTCAGCCTCATCGTCATCGACTCGGTGGCCGCGCTCGTGCCGCGCGCCGAGATCGAGGGCGAGATGGGCGACAGCCACGTCGGCCTCCAGGCCCGGCTGATGAGCCAGGCGCTGCGCAAGATGACCGGTGCCCTCAACAACTCCGGCACCACCGCCATCTTCATCAACCAGCTGCGCGAGAAGATCGGCGTCATGTTCGGCTCGCCCGAGACCACCACGGGTGGCCGGGCGCTGAAGTTCTACTCCTCGGTGCGGCTCGACGTCCGCCGCATCGAGACCCTCAAGGACGGCACCGACATGGTCGGCAACCGCACCCGGGTCAAGGTCGTCAAGAACAAGGTCGCGCCGCCGTTCAAGCAGGCCGAGTTCGACATCATGTACGGCAAGGGCATCAGCCGCGAGGGCGGTCTGATCGACGTCGGCGTCGAGGCGGGCCTCGTCCGCAAGTCCGGTGCTTGGTACACCTACGAGGGCGACCAGCTCGGGCAGGGCAAGGAGAACTCGCGCACCTTCCTCAAGGACAACCCCGACCTGGCCAACGAGCTGGAGAAGAAGATCCTCGAGAAGCTCGGCGTCGGCCCCACCGTCGACAACCCGAGCGACGAGTTCGCCGACCTGCCCGACAGCCCCATCGGGATCGATGACTTCTGAGTGGCACGGTGACGTCGGCCTCGGGGTCGACGCCTGGACCCACGGCCGGCGTGGCCCCTCGGTGGTCGAGGAAGGCGCGCCAGCGCCTGTCTCGAGACCCCCCGCCGACACGGCACGCCCTCGGCCCCGACGCCGACGCCGAGTCGGTGGCGCGCACGATCCTGCTCGACCAGCTCACCGGCCGGGCCCGCAGTCGGCGCGAGCTGGCCGACAAGCTGGCCTCGCGCGACGTCCCGCCCGAGATCGCCGAGCGGCTGCTCGACCGGTTCACCGAGGTCGGGCTGATCGACGACGAGGCGTTCGCCCGCTCCTGGGTGAGTGCGCGGCAGCAGACCAAGGGACTGGCCAAGCGCGCGCTGAGCCAGGAGCTGCGGCGCAAGGGCGTCGACGACGAGGTCGTCCGCGAGGTGCTCGACGAGGTCGACCCCGACGCCGAGGACCAGGCGGCGCGGCTGCTGGTCCGCAAGAAGCTGCGCTCGCTGTCCGGGTCGACGACACCACCGCCACCCGCCGGCTGGTCGGCATGCTCGCCCGCAAGGGCTACGGCTCCGGCCTGGCCTTCTCGGTGGTCAAGGACGAGCTGAAGCACCACGGACGTGACACAGGCGTGCCAGACTCCTCGTCGTGAGCGAGGAGCGCGAGACGCTGACCTGGCAGAGCTTCGGCGACGCGGTGCGCGAGCTCGCGCAGCAGGTGGTCGACGACGGCTTCGAGCCCGACCTGGTGCTCTCGGTCGCCCGGGGCGGGCTCGGGGTCGGGATGGGCCTCGGCTACGCCCTCGACGTGAAGAACCTGGCGTGCGTGAACGTCGAGTTCTACACCGGGGTCGACCGTCGGCTGCCGGTGCCGATCATGCTGCCGCCGACGCCGGCTGCGGTCGACCTGGCGGGTCTGAAGGTGCTGATCGCCGACGACATCGCCGACACCGGCCACACGCTGCGCATCGTGCAGGAGTTCTGCGCCGACCACGTCGCCGAGGCGCGCACCGCGGTGATCTACGAGAAGGAGCGCTCGGTGGTGCGGCCCACTACGCCTGGCGGCGCACCGAGGCGTGGGTCGACTTCCCGTGGTCGGTGGAGGCGCCACTCGTGCAGCGTCAGCCGGCGCGCGCCTGACGTGCGCCGACCCGCCATGATGGGCGGATGCAGCAGCTGCGACTCCCCGGTGGCCTCGTCGACCTGGACGACGATCGAGACCGACGCCGCGCCCGGCTTCGACGACGGCAAGAAGGCCGGCAAGAAGGCGCTCCTCGAGCTCGGCCCCGAGCTCGCCGAGCTCCAGGAGCGGCTGTTCGCCGAGGGCAAGGCCGGCGGCAACCGCTCGGTGCTGCTGGTGCTCCAGGGCATGGACACCTCCGGCAAGGGCGGCACGCTGCGCCACACCGTCGGCCTGATGGACCCGCAGGGCGTGCGGATCACCTCGTTCAAGGCGCCGACCGAGGAGGAGCGCGCCCACGACTTCCTGTGGCGCATCGAGAAGGCGCTGCCGGCTCCGGGCTACGTGGGGGTCTTCGACCGCTCGCACTACGAGGACGTGCTGATCGCCCGGGTGCGCGAGCTCGCGCCGCCCGAGGAGATCGAGCGCCGCTACCGCGCCATCGTCGAGTTCGAGCAGCGGCTGGTCGACGCCGGCACCACGGTGATCAAGTGCATGCTCCACATCTCGGCCGACGAGCAGAAGGAGCGGCTGCTCGCCCGACTCGACGACCCCACCAAGCACTGGAAGTTCAACCCGGGCGACATCGACGAGCGGGCCCTGTGGCCGGCCTACCGCGAGGCCTACGAGCTCGCGCTGCTGCGCACCCACACCGACGCCGCGCCGTGGCACGTCGTGCCGGCCGACAAGAAGTGGTACCGCAACCTGGCGGTCGGCACGCTGCTGCTCGACGCGCTGCGCGCGCTCGACCCGCAGTGGCCGGCCGCCGACTACGACGTCGCCGAGCAGCGGGCCCGGCTGGAGAACGAGGTCCCGCTCGAGGGGTCGGCGTGACCGTCACCGCGCTCGAGACCGTCGCGGTCACCCGCTACGTCACGCCGCTGCGCGAGGGCGGCAGCCTGCCGGGCGTCGTCGAGGCCGACGACCTCGGCACCTACGTCTGCAAGTTCCGCGGCGCCGGGCAGGGGCCGCGGGTGCTGGTCGCGGAGGTGGTGGTGGGCGAGCTGGCCCGTCGGATCGGTCTGGCCACCCCGCGGCAGGTGGTGCTCGACCTCGACCCCGAGATCGCCCGCTACGAGGCCGACGAGGAGGTGCAGGACCTGCTCACGGCCAGCCCCGGCCGCAACCTCGGCATCGACTTCCTGCCCGGGTCGTTCGGCTACGACGGCGAGCGTGGACGGCACGCCCGCTCCCGGAGGCGGCCGTCGTGCTCTGGCTCGACGCCTTCACCGCCAACGTCGACCGCACCTGGCGCAACCCCAACCTGCTGGTGTGGAACGGCGTCCTGCACGTCATCGACCACGGCGCCTCGCTGTACTTCCACCACGCCTGGGGTGGCGGCGTCACCGACCCGGAGCGGTTCGCAGTCCAGCCGTGGGACCCCTCGGGCCACGTGCTGCTCGACCGGGTCCGCGACCTCGCCGGCACCGACGAGCGGCTCACCGCCGCAGGTGACCCCCGCCGTGCTGCGACGAGGTCGTGGGCCTGGTGCCCGACGACTGGCTCGACCCGGTGCCCGGCGCCGAGACGGCGGCGGACCTGCGGCGCGGCCTACGTCGCGTTCCTCACCGCTCGGCTCGGCACCCGGCAGTGGCTGCCCGAGGTGGCCGGATGAGCGGCATGCCCTACCAGTACGTCGTGCTGCGCTGCGTGCCGCGCGTCGACCGCGAGGAGTTCGTCAACGTCGGCGTGGTCGTCCACTGCCAGTCGGTCGACTTCCTGCGCGCGGCCTGGCACGTCGACCGCGACCGGCTGGCCGCCGTCCACCCCGGGCTCGACGCCGACCTGGTGTGCGACGCCCTTGCCTTCGTCGACGCCGTCTGCGCCGGCGACCCGACCGCCGGCGGGGCGGGCCGGGCGCCGCTGGGCCAGCGCTTCGGCTTCCTCAAGGCACCGCGCAGCACCGTGGTGCAGCCCGGACCGGTCCACGGCGGCGTCACCCCCGACCCCGCCCGCCAGCTGGAGCGCCTGCTCCACCAGCTCGTCGGGTAGTGGGACCGGGGGCCTCGACTCGCGGCCCGCTAGCGCGGCCCACGGCTCGACCACCGGCACACCACTGGCGGCAGGACGCCGCAGCGCGGCCCGCGGCTCGATCACCGGCACACCACTGGCGGCAGGACGCCGGTGGTGTGCCGGGTGTCGGTGGTCGAGCCGGGCGAGCGCCAGCGAGCCCGTGTCGAGACCCCCGACCGCTCAGCTGTCCCAGGCGGTGACGCCGACCTGGCGGGAGATCCGGCCGGCGTCGTCGAGGTCGGCGGTGGCCATGCAGACGACCTGCGGTGCCGTCGCTGTAGGCGCACTCCTCGGTGAAGGCCAGCCGGCCGTCGCCGACCACCGGTCGTGCCAGCCGGTGGGTCATGTCGCGATCGCACACGTCGCGCAGGTGCGCAGCGATCGCGTCCTGGCCCGGTGATCGTGCGCGGCGACGTGGGCGGGTGGTCCTTGTCGATCTCGACGATCTCGGCGTCGGCGGAGTACAGCGCCAGCAGGACGTCGGCGTCGCGCTCCTCGAGCCCGCGCCGCAGCGCGTCCAGGTCGAAGGTGGTGGTCATCTCGTCCTCCTCGGTCGGGCAGGGGAGGGCGCACCACCTTCGGGGTACTCCTCGCGGAGGCCGTGCCGTCAAGGTCGGTCCAGCCCGGCTCAGACCGGGCACGAGCTCGACGGCGCCGACGGCGTAGCGGGCCAGCACGGTGCGGGCCACCACGGGGTGGGCGCCCAGGGGCGCGGACACCGCGACGGCGCCGGCCTCGACGGCCAGCTCGGCGGCCTGGTCGGTGAGCTCACCCGGGGTGAGGAAGAGCGAGGCGACGGCGACGTGGCGGCGACCCTCGCGGCGGAACGCGCGCACCGCCTCGCCGGTGGCCGGCGGGGCGCTGGCGGCGTAGGCGGCCGTCACGGGCAGCTTGTGGTGCTGGCCCCACAGCCGGGCCAGCCGGGCCACGGTCTGGTTCGGAGAGCGGGTCGGTCGAGCCGGAGGCGGCGAGCACCAGGGCGTCGAGCTCGCGCACCCGGGAGGCGGCGAGCACCTCGCGCATCCGCTCGTCGAGCACCTCGAGGAAGCACGGCCTCCTGGCCGAGGACGGGGGTGGCCCGCACCTGGAGGCCCGGGTGCCGGACGGTCGCCTCGGCGACGGCGTCGGTCAGCGAGGCGCGGTCGGGCCGCCACTCGGAGAGCTCGAGCGGCACCGCGACGATCTCGTCGTGCCCGGCGCGCACCAGCCGGTCGACGACCGCCTGGAACGCCGGACGGCACCGGTGCGAGGGGTGCTCCAGGTACGCGCGCTCGACCCGCAGGTCGGGGCGCTGCGCCTTCACCTCGTCGACCAGGGCGGTGACGGTCTTGGTGGAGCGCTGATCGCGGACTCCGTGGGCCACGGCCACCAGGGCGGGAGCGGTCATGGTGCCTGCCTTCCGAGTCGAGTCGGGGGGATCACGTGTGGATCCCGCACTCGGTCTTGGCGGTGCCGGCCCAGCGCCCGCTGCGCGGGTCCTCGCCGGGCGCGACGCGTCGGGTGCAGGGAGCGCACCCGATCGAGGGGTAGCCGTCGTACGACAGCGGGTTCACGAGGACGCCGTGGTCGGCGATGTACTGCTCGACCTGCTCGTCGCTCCAGCGCGCGAGCGGCGAGACCTTCACCTTGCCCTTCTTGGCGTCCCAGCCGATGACGGGCGCGATCACGCGGTTGCGGGTCTCGGCGCGCCGCAGGCCGGTGGCCCACGCGTCGTAGTCGGCGAGCCGCTCGGCGAGCGGCGCGCACCTTGCGCAGCCGGCAGCACCGGTCGGGGTCGGTGCGGAACAGGTCCTTGCCGTGGGCGGCGTCCTGCTCGGCGACGGTCTGCTTCGGCGTGATCGACAGCAGGTTCACGTCCACCGTCGCGGCGACGGCGTCGCGGGTGCCGAGGGTCTCGGCGAAGTGGTAGCCGGTGTCGAGGAACAGCACGTCGATGCCGGGCACGACGCGTGAGGCGAGGTGGGCCAGCACGGCGTCGGCCATCGAGGAGGTGAGGCAGAACCGGCTCGCCGAAGGTGGCGGCGGCCCACTCGATGATCGTCTCGGCGGGCGCGAGCTCGAGCTCGGCACCCCAGTGGCACACCAGGTCGCGCAGCTCCTCGGGCGAGCGGCCGGCGGTGGTGGCACCGCGCGAGATGCTGGCCTCGGCGGGTCGTCGCCGCAGTCACGACGACGCCCCGGACGAGCCGGTGGGCCGCACCAGCCCGAGCATCTTCAGCTGGAAGGCGCGCAGGCAGCCCCGGCACTCCCAGGCGCCGTGGCCGGCGCCCGCTGCGGTCCGGGCTCGTGCGGCCACAGGTCGGTCTCCCCGCAGTAGGGGCAGTGGAAGGGGATGCCGCGACTGCTCATCAGCGACCAGGACTTTCGGTTCCTGAGGAGGCGCAGCGCGCGTCTCGCGGGCTCACCGCGGAGCAGGTCCTCGTCGGCGCGGGCCACCCACGTCGCGAAGCTCTCGTCGTCCGTCGCGGTCGGCGAGGAAGTTGCAGACGACGGCGGTCACGTAGTCGTCGAGGCCCCGGCTGGTGACCTTGTGGGCGCGCAGCTTGCGGCCGAAGTTGGCCTGCAGCCCGGTGGCGCCGCCGAGGTGCACCTGGAACCCCTCGACCTGCTCGCCGCCGTCCATCACCAGCTGGCCCTTGAGGCCGATGTCGGCCACCTGGGTGCGGGCGCAGGCGTTGGGGCAGCCGTTGACGTTGACCGTGATCGGCACGTCGAGGTCGGGGAAGCGCCGCTCGAGCTCGGCGACCAGGTCGCGGGCGCGGTTCTTGGTGTCGACGATCGGCGAGCTTGCAGAACTCGATGCCGGTGCAGGCCATCGTGTTGCGCCGCCACTGCGACGGCCGGCCGGACAGCCCGATCCCGTCGAGCGCGTCGAGCAGGCGGGCGACGTCGTCGCCGTCGACGCCGATGAGCACGATCTTCTGGTACGGCGTGAGCCGGGCGCCGGTGACGCCGAATCGGTCCATCACGTCGGAGAGCGCCACGAGCATCGAGCCGGACACGCGGCCCGCGGTGGGCGCGAGACCGACGTAGAAGCGGCCGTCCTTCTGCTCGTGGACGCCGATGTGGTCGCGGTGACCGGCGGGGACGGCGGCGACGCGCAGGTGACGAGCTCGCGGCCGAGGTACTCCTTCTCGAGCACCTCGCGGAACTTCTCGACGCCCCAGTCGGCCACCAGGAACTTGAGCCGGGCGCGGGAGCGCAGCCGGCGGTAGCCGTAGTCGCGGAAGATCGAGGCGACGCCGGCCCAGACGTCGGCCACCTCGTCGACGGGGATCCAGACCCCCATCCGCTGGGCGAGCATCGGGTTGGTCGACAGCCCGCCGCCGACCCAGAGGTCGAAGCCCGGGCCGTGCACCGGGTGCACCGTGCCGACGAAGGCGACGTCGTTGGTCTCGGGGGAGACGTCGTGGCTGGGGTGGCCGGTCACCGCGGTCTTGAACTTGCGCGGGAGGTTGGAGAACTCGGGGTTGCCGATGAACCGCTCGTAGATCTCCTCCAGCGCGGGGGTGCCGTCGATGATCTCGTCCTGGGCGACGCCGGCGACCGGGGAGCCGAGGAAGGGGCGGGGGGAGTCGCCGCAGGCCTCGACGCTCGAGAGGCCGGAGTCGTCGAGCCGCCGCCAGATCTCGGGCACGTCCTCGACGCGGATCCAGTGGTACTGGATGTTCGCGCGGTCGGTGACGTCGGCGGTGTCGCGGGCGAAGTCGACGCCGATGCTCCCGAGGGCACGCACGGTGGCGGGGGAGAGCAGCTGCCCGTCGGAGCGGACACGGAGCATGAAGTACTCGTCGTCGAGCTCCTCCTCCTCGAGCATCGCGGTCTTGCCGCCGTCGAAGCCGGGGGCGCGCTGGGTGTAGAGGCCCATCCACCGGAACCGGCCGCGCAGGTCGGCGGGGTCGATCGAGGCGAAGCCGCGCTTGGAGTAGATGTGCAGGATCCGGTCGCGGACGTTGAGCGGGTCGTCGTCCTTCTTCGACTGCTCGTTCTTGTTGAGCGGCTCGGTGTAGCCGAACGCCCACTGGCCCTCGCCCTTGCGGGGCCGGGGGATCTCGGTGTGCTGCGGCGCGGAGGCCTGGAAGCGCAAGTCGGGCATGAGGAGACGGTGTCCTTCGCTGAGAGGGTGCCGCGGGAGCGGCGGCTCGACGTCGTGCTCAGCGAGGTCGACACATGCTGCTGCGGGTGCGCCCGAAGTCCACGTGGCGACGTACCACGAGGTGCGCAGAGGTGGCAGCAGTGACCATGAGGTGGAGTCTCACGACGCGGACCGCCCGTCCACAACGGCGAATCTCGTGATGTGGACAGCCGTATCACCATCCGGACTCGCTGACCGGGGCGCCTCTCGTCGTCGTCACGAGATGCGACCCACGTCACACGATCGGGCGGTGCGCATGTGGTCCGAATTGGTCATGCGGAGAGGTCCGAGGCAGGCCACGGTGGAGTGACTATCCGTCGGCCGAGGAGAGAACGATGTTTCGAGACCTGCTGAACGTGTTGCGTGGCCTGTTCACTCGTGAGCACCTGCGACGAGATCTCCGCACCGCGGCGGTGGCGCTGCTGGTCAGCGGACTCGTGATGGCCACCCCCAGCGTGGCGGCACGCGTCACGAACGCGGACAAGGTCGACGGCAAGCACGCGGTCGGCGCGGGAGCATCGGTCGCGACCCGGCGGGGCAAGCTCGTGGCAACCAACCGGTTCGGCTACCTGCCCAACAACATCGTGCGGAAGGTGCGTGACGCCGACCGTCTCGACGGGCTCGAGCAGCGGGTCCTTCCAGACCCGGGTCGCCAGGCGCGGCGAGGTGCTGCGGGGCGAGTGGGGCATGTGGGGCGGGGGCTCCGGCAGCTACGTGGAGGACACCGTCGCGTTCGGCAAGACGATTCCGGTACCGATTCCGTTGGCGCGGATCACCGTTCTGGACGAAGGCGACCCGTTCACCACCGAGTGTCCCGCGGCGGGACGGGTCGTGCCGCGCGGGTGGTTGTGCGTGTACACGACCACGCAGATCAGCGTGACCGGCGTCAACAGCTACAACGCCACCGATGGCCAGGATCCGACGTCGAAGGTCGGGTTCGGTCTGTGGGGCGACTGCACCAGCTCCGCGTGCGTCCAGTACGGGTCCTGGGTGGCACGGGTCGGCTCCGCGTCCGACGTGGGTGCGCGCCCGAGGTCGGGGAAGCGGCAGAACCCGTAGGCGTCGGCTGAGCCGTTCCACGAGGCAGGACCCACCCAGTGGGTCCTGCCCCGGAACGAGGTGTGGTCCTACGCTGTCGGCCATGGCCGACCTCGACGCGCTCACCAGCTCCGCCTACTCCCAGGCCCTCGAGGTGATCGCCTCGGTGGAGCCCCGCATCGCCGAGGCCACCCGCCAGGAGCTCGCCGACCAGCGCGAGCTCGCTCAAGCTCATCGCCAGCGAGAACTACGCCTCGCCCGCGGTGCTGCTCACGATGGGCACCTGGTTCAGCGACAAGTACGCCGAGGGCACGGTCGGCCACCGGTTCTACGCCGGCTGCCAGAACGTCGACACCGTCGAGGCGCTCGCTGCCGAGCACGCCCGCGAGCTGTTCGGCGCCGAGTACGCCTACGCGCAGCCGCACTCCGGCATCGACGCCAACCTGGTGGCCTTCTGGTCGATCCTCGCCCACCGCGTCGAGGGGCCGTGGCTGGAGAAGGCAGGCTCGAAGAACGTCAACGAGCTCAGCGACGCCGACTGGGAGCTGCTGCGCCGCGAGCTCGGCGACCAGCGGCTGCTCGGCATGAGCCTCGACGCCGGCGGCCACCTCACCCACGGCTTCCGCCCCAACATCAGCGGCAAGATGTTCCACCAGCAGCAGTACGGCACCGACCCCACCACCGGCCTGCTCGACTACGACGCCGTCGCCGCCAAGGCCCGCGAGTTCAAGCCGCTGGTGATCGTGGCCGGCTACTCGGCCTACCCGCGCCGGGTGAACTTCGCCAAGATGCGCGAGATCGCCGACGAGGTGGGCGCCACGCTGATGGTCGACATGGCCCACTTCGCGGGCCTGGTGGCCGGCAAGGTGTTCACCGGCGACGAGGACCCGGTGCCGCACGCGCACGTCGTCACCACCACCACCCACAAGAGCCTGCGCGGCCCCCGCGGCGGCCTGGTGCTCGCCACCGAGGAGTTCGCCCCGAGCGTCGACCGCGGCTGCCCGATGGTGCTCGGCGGCCCGCTCTCGCACGTGATGGCCGCGAAGGCGGTGGCGCTGGCCGAGGCGCGGCAGGACTCGTTCCGCGACTACGCGCAGTCGATCGCCGACAACGCCAAGTCGCTGGCCGAGGGCTTCCTCAACCGCGACGCGACGCTGGTCACCGGCGGCACCGACAACCACCTCGTGCTGCTCGACGTCTCCTCGTTCGGCCTCACCGGGCGGCAGGCCGAGTCGGCGCTGCTCGACGCCGGCGTCGTCACCAACCGCAACTCGGTGCCGGCCGACCCCAACGGCGCCTGGTACACCTCCGGCGTCCGCCTCGGCACCCCCGCCCTCACCACCCGCGGCTTCGGCCACGACGAGTTCGACGCCGTCGCCGAGCTCATCGTGACACGTGCTGCAGAACACCGAGCCCGGCACCACCAAGGCCGGCGGGCCGTCCAAGGCCTCCTACCGGCTGGCCGACGGCGTCGCCGACAAGGTCAAGGACGCCTCCGCCGAGATGCTCGACAAGCACCCGCTGTACCCGGGACTCGAGCTGACCTGAGCTCGGTTGCGGAGCCGATCTGCACACCGGACCCGTCGCGGCGGGTGGTGTCGAGGCTCCTCGCTGCGCTCGTCGCACCTCGACCACCGTTGGTGACGGACCACTCAGGACGTCGCCTCGACCAGGTCCAGGCTGAACTCGGCGAGCAGGCCCGTTCGGCGACCAGCCGTTCCAGTTCGGGCGTCGGCGGCGTCTCGAGCATCTCGAACGGCGGCGACGAGAGTCCTACGAAGAGCAGCAGCTGGAGGGCGTGGGCGCGGCGGACGACGTCGACGTCGACCTCGAGACCCTCCTCCGCCAGCCCCTCCACGTACGCGACGACGCACGCCTCGTCAGTGGCGGCAAGGTCGGAAGCGGGGCTCTTGCCCAGCTGCACGTCGCCGGCCACCAGCTGGCCGAGGTCGAAGCCGACCGGCTGGGGACGCCAGAAACCGAAGTCGATGAGCACGAAAGAGTCGGGATCGGGGCCGGGCATGAGGTTGCCGGGGCTGGCGTCGCCGTGGGCCCGCACCTCCTCCGCTCGCGTCAGCTCCTCGCCGTACTCCTCGACGCGGTCGGCCGCCTCGAGCAACCGGTCGCGGAGGGCGGTGCCGAAGCCGGCGGCGAGCACCGGGTGCCGCCACAGGTCGTCGGCCCTCAGCATCGGGACGACCTGGAAGACGAGCCGACCGTGCACGTACTGCATCACCGACCACTCGAACCTGCCCACGTTGCCGAGCTCGGCCACCTCGGGGCTCGCTGCGAGCCGGCCGAGCAGGTACGCCGCGCGACGGTAGCGCGCGGCATCCCACGCGACCGGCGGGTGGTCGATCGGCTCCATCCAGATCGCGGCGGAGTCGGGCTCGAACTCGACGACGCCGACCGCCCGCGGCATGGAGAGCCCGTCGGGCAGCCGGTCGCCGAGGTCGGAGGCGTAGGCGAGCGGCTCGGTGCGCCATGGGTACGACGCTTTCGCCATCTCGTGGATCTCCGCCGGGACGTCCGCGAAGAACGGGGAGTGGTGCCAGGCCTGCACGTGCTTCACGAACAACCGGAACGGGCGCTCGCCCGACGGTGTGGCCGCCACGCCGCTCACCCAGTACCGACCGACCGTGGTGAGCGAGGGGACGTCGTAGAGCACCGGCTCCACCGACACCTCGAGCAGCTCTGCGGTCGCCAACCCCAGCAGGTCGGCCACCATGCGCGCGAGGACGGCGTCCTCGACGTCGGCGGGTCCGAGCAGGTTCCGGTCCACGTGGCCTCCTCACGGAACGACAGGTCGAGGATCTCCCGAGAAGCGGGCGGTGACGGTAAAGGTTCGTTGAATTTCCTACGAGTCGCCGTAGCGACGGACATCGTGAGGAGGTGCCCGGACCGTCCGTCGCCCGTCTCACCGCGCTCGCCCTCGCTGCCGCGGGTCTCTCCGTGGTCACGGCGGTGTCGCCGGCGCCGGTCAGCGCGACCACCGTCCTCACCTCCTGCGACGAGACAGCCTTCCGTGATGCCGTCGAGGACGGCGGCACCATCACCTGGAACGTCAGCGAGCCGTGTGCGGTTCGGCTGACCTCGCAGGTCGAGGTTCCCGCCGGCCTCGACGTCACCATCGATGGTGGGGTCACCTCGTTCAACCAGGCCACCCGGATCGCCCTCGACGCCCAGGGCCGCAGCCGTCACTTCCGCGTCACCGGCGGCACTCTCCGACTGCGCGGCATCCGCCTGACCGGTGGGTCCGTCGTCGGCGCCGCGGGTGAGCGCGGCGAGTGGGGGCTCGGCGGCGAGGACCAGGAGCCGGCGCGGGAGGGGGACAGCCCCGATGCCGAGGTCTGTCCGGCCGGTACCCGTGCGCCGACCGGAGGACGAGGCGCCGATGCGCTCGCGGGCGGCGACGGCGCCGACGCGACAGCGGGCACGCCGGGGCAGGACGTGGGAGCGGCCTCGCTGCTCGTCGAGTCGGGCACGGTCGAGCTCACCACGGTCCACATCCTCGGGTTCACGGCTCGCGCCGGCGCCGGCGGCGCGGGCGGCTGGGGCGGGGAGGCCGGTGACGGCGGTGCGGGCGGGGCCGGTGGCCGCGGGCAGGTCGGCTTCAAGGAGCCCGGCGGGCGCAAGTGCGTGGACGGCGGTCACGGCGGCGACGGCGGCGACGGCGGGGCCGGCGGGGCCGGCGGTGCGGGCGGCGCCGGGGGCGCCGGTGGGTCGGTACGGGGCGGAGCGATCGTCAACCGGGGCACGCTGCGGATCACGGGCTCCGCGATCGAGCAGCCGAACGTACAGCCCGGGCGCGGCGGCGACGGCGGCGTGGGTGGCGCGGGCGGCCGGGGAGGCCAGGCGGGATGGTCCGGACCCGGCGGCGCCGGTTCCCCGGAAGACGGTGGCGACGGCGGCAACGGCGGCGACGCCGGCGCGTCGGGCACGGCAGGTCGGGCCGGCACCAGCGGCGACGGTGGCGCCGGAGGTGCGGTGGTCGGCGGGCTCATCCTCAACGAGGGGACACTCACCCTCACCGGCGCGCTGTGGACGCCCGCCGGCAACGGCGCCTTCTCGGTCACCGGCGGCGCCGGCGGCAACGGCGGCAACGGCGCCGCCGGACTGAGCGGCGCTCGTGGTCCTGACGGCGGTCCGGGAGGCGGAGGCACGCGCGATCCCGAGAAGGGCGGTCCGTTCGAAGGTGGTCATGCCGGCGACGCCGGGACCGGACAGTCCGGCACCCCGGGCGGCGACGGGGGCGCCGGCGGCGCCGGCGGCCTCGCGACCGGCGCGTCGATCTACTCCAGCGGCACGGCGACCCTGGTCGACGCCCGGATCTCGGGCAACGCCGACGGCGGGACCGGAGGGACCGGCGGCACGGGGGGCACCGGCGGCAGCGGGGGCAGCGGTGGGACAGGCGGCGTCGGGGGACCGGCGGGCGTCCCCGGACCCGCCCTGGACGCCGTCCCCAGCGGCGCGGGCGGTGGGGGCGGTGACGGCGGCTCAGGAGCGGCGGGCGGCGCCAGCGGCGACGGTGGCGACGGTGGCGACTCGCACGGCGGAGGCCTCGCGACCACGGGCGCGGTGGTCGTCACCGGCACCTCCACCAACCTGGCCGGTGGCGGCGTCGGCGGCCTCGGCGGGACCGCGGGCTACTCCGCGGGTGCCGGCAGCGGGGGCAACGGCGGCTACGGCAGCAGCAGCGGACCGAGCCGGTCGGGTGGTGACTCCCTCGACCCCGAGATCGAGGGCGGCGACGGTGCCCCCGCGATGGCCTACGGGCGAGCCGGCTCCGGCGGAGCGGGCGGCGGCGGTGGAGCCACCGGACGCGCCGGCGACGGCGGGGACGCGCTGGGTGGCAGCGTCTACGTCGCGGTCACGGGCGGGTTGCAGATGATCGATGGGCGGCTCAACGGTCAGGCACGGGGTGGGGCCGGTGGGCTCGGCCGGCCGGGCGGGATCGGCGGCCGGGGCGGCTGGGGGCCGGACGGCGCGAGCGGTGTCGCCGGCGGAGCCGGCGGCTCGAGCAACGCCGGCAACGGCAGCACCGGGGCCGTCACGGGCGCGGCCGCAGCCGGCGCGGGCGGCCGCGGCGGTGACGGTGGCACGAGCGGCGCGGGCGGCGCGGGCGGCGCGGCGCGCGGTGGCGGCGTGTTCGCGGCCGGCGATCTTCTCCTCGAGCGCACCGTGGTGGAACGGGGGCGCGTTACCGGAGGTGACGGCGGCCACGGCGACGGTGGTGGCCGCGGCGGCAACGGCGGTGAGGGCGGCCGCGGCGGCGGCGGTGGTCAGGGCTCTCCGCCGAACGGGTCTCCGGGCGCGTCGTCGCCCGGCAAGTCGGGCGGGGCGGGTGGCGCCGGACGCCCGGGCGGCGCCGGCGGTGATGGAGGCGCGGCCACGGGGGCCGGTGCCCACGTCGGGATCGCCGCTGATGACACGAGTGCCGAGTGGAGGCTGACGAGCGTCAGGTTCGATGACGACCGGGCCGTCGGTGGTGTCGGGGGTCTCCCCGGTCAGGGTGGGTCCGGTGGCGGTGGCGGCCCGGGTGGCGCCGGCGGTGGCGGCGGCAACCCCGGCAGCGGTCCGCAGACGGTGCCGGGCGGCGCCGGCTCGGCGGGTGGCGCGGGCGGCCGGGGCGGCGGCGCCACCCACGGGGCGGTCGCGGGCGACGGCGGTCCGGCCGACGGCGGCGGCGTGTGGGCCCAGGTCGCCCCGGTGAGCTACACCCAGACCACCTACGTCGGCACCACGGTCAGCGGCGGCGCCGGCGGCGCGGGCGGCACTCCCCCTGCCTCAGCGGACGGGGCTGCGGCGGGGTGGGCGGGCCGGGCGGGCCGGGTGGCCCGGCCGGACCCGGGGGTGGCGGGGTCCGCGGCTGGGACGACACCAGCACCGACCCGATCCCGACGGGTCCGGCCGGTGCGAGCGGGTCGCCCGGCGTCACCCCGGCCGACGGCCGGGTCAGCCTGCCGGGCACGACCGGTGCCAGCCGCCACGCCACCTGCGTCCCGGTGGTGTGCGGCGGGGGCACCCTGGCTCCCGTCGGTGTGGCCGACTCCTACACCACCCCCATCGGCACGGTGCTCCAGGTGGGTCTCGAGCAGGGGGTCCTGGCCAACGACTCCGACCCCGACACTCCGAGGAGCGCACTGGTCGCCGTCCTCGACGACCCGCCCGCGTCCGGCACCGTGGAGCTGTCGTCGACCGGGTCGTTCCGCTACGAGCCGGACGCCGGGTACCGGGGACGGGACGCCTTCACCTACCGCGTCACCGACGGGGAGAACGACAGCGAGGAGACCACGGTGTCGCTGGTGGTCGACACCGCACCGGTCGTCGTCTCGGAGCTGCTGCCCTCCGGCCGGGTCGAGGTGCCGCTGGAGGTCGAGGCGCCGGGCGTGCTGGCCAACGACAGCGACGCCGACGACGACGCCTTGAGCGCCGTCCTGGTGTCGCAGCCGTCCCACGGCACCGTGTCGCTCGCCCAGGACGGATCGCTCACCTACACCCCGGACGCCGGTTGGGCCGGGGGCGAGGACAGCTTCACCTACCGGGTCAGTGACGGCCTCCTCGCCTCCGGGCTGGGCACCGCCCACCTCCGGATCGTGGGCCCGCCGGTCGCGCGACCGGACGCCTACCGGTCGACGGCGGGCGCCCGGCTGGTCGTGCCGGCCGTCCGGGGGGTGTTGGCGAACGACACCGCGCCGGGCGGTGGCGCCATGACGGCGGCGCTCGCGACCCAACCCGCGCGGGGGACCGTCACGATGGGGTCGACCGGGGGGTTCACCTACACCCCGCGGGCCGGGTTCGCGGGCTTCGACTCCTTCACCTACCGATCCTCGGTCGCTGGTGAGCACAGCGCCCCGGCGCGGGTGGTGCTGACCATCCAGAAGGCCGGCTCGACGACGACCGCGAGCGCCGCGCTGCTGCGTCGTCGAGGTCGCGTGGTCGGCGTGCGCGTGAGCGGCCGGGTGAGCAGCGCCGTCGACCCGACCGGCTACGTGCGCATCACCAGGGGCAGCCGCCTGCTCGCCTCGCCGAGGCTCGACGGCGCGAACCGCTTCGCGGTCACGATCCCGGTCGGGACCAACGGGGTGTCCCGTGGCCGAAACGTGCTCGTGGTGAGCTTCCCCGGCACCACCGCGATCCTGCGGTCGCAACGCACGCTCCGGGTCACGGTCCCGCGCTGACGCACGCCGACTCGGCGCTCGATCGAGCGCCGACTCACGTCGGCTCGGCGCGCGATCGCACGCCGACTCGCGTCCCCGCGGCGGGGTGGTACCCCGCCGGCGGCCGTACGGTTGAGCCATGACGGCCGAGACGCCGGACCGGGCCGAGCCGGTCCGGGAGCAGCGACGGCTCCGCGCTGGCGAGACCGCGCGCGTGGCGAGAAGCCGCTCCGGTCTGCACACGCTGTGGCGGCTCATCGTCACCACGGTGTCGTCGTGCCTGCAGTACCGCGTCACCGGCCTCGCCGCCGAGGGGGCGTTCTTCGCGATCCTCTCGGTGCCGCCGCTGATCTTCGCCCTCGCCGGGGCGATCGGCTACGTCTCCGAGCAGCTGAGCGCCGGACAGGTCGACCAGGTGCGGCAGGCGGTCATCGACCTCACCTCGACGTTCCTCACCGACAGCGCCGTCAACCGCGTGATCGTGCCGACGATGGACGACGTCCTCGACGGCGGCCGCTTCGACGTCATCTCGCTCGGCTTCGTGCTGGCCTTGTGGTCCGGCTCGCGGGCCCTCAACGTCTTCGTCGACACCATCACGATCATGCACGGACTCGGCGGCCACCGCGGGATCATCAAGACCAGGGCGCTGTCGTTCGTGCTCTACATCCTCGCGGTGGTCACCGGTGGCATCTCGATCCCGCTCATCGTGGCCGGTCCGCGACTCGTCGACCGCTGGCTGCCGTCGAGACTCGACTTCATGGCCACGCTCTACTGGCCGCTGGTGCTGGTGATCTGCATCTGCTTCCTGGCCACGCTCTACCACGTGTCGGTGCCGGTGCGGACCCGTTGGTCGTTCAACCTCCCCGGCGCGTGCTTCTCGCTCCTGGCGTGGATCGCAGGCTCCTACCTGCTCCGCTGGATCCTCACCGTCACCGCGGCCGACTCCCGCTCGATCTACGGCCCGCTGGCCGCGCCGATCGCCGTCCTGATCTGGCTCTACGTGGTGGCGCTCGCCGTGCTCATCGGGGCCGCCGTGAACGCCGCCTTCGACGAAGTGTTCCCGCAGAAGCACACCACCCGGGCCCGGCTCGAGCTCGTCGGCCGGCTCCGCAACGCGGTCGCCCGCGACCGGGGCCGCGCGGCCTGACCGGTTCGCGCTCCGCGGAGGGCTAGATTCGCGGCGTGAACGAGGACGGCGTCGGCTCGCTGCGGGGCAGGATCGCCCTTCCCGACCGCTCCCGATCGCCGTGGTGGGAGCTCGGACGGCGGGTCCTGGCGGCGTTCGGCGATCCTGGTCGGCACGGTGCTGCTCGTCTACTTCGACCGCGGCGGCTACAACGACAATGCGCACCCCGGCCAGCAGATCGGCCTGATCGACGCGATCTACTACACGACGGTCACGCTCAGCACCACCGGCTACGGCGACATCGCCCCCGCCACCGACCAGGCCCGCCTGGTCAACGCCTTCGTCATCACGCCGCTCCGCATCGCGTTCCTGGTGCTGCTGATCGGCACCACCCTCGAGGTGCTCGCCTCGCAGGGCCGCGAGCTCATCCGCATCGCCCGCTGGAGGAAGCACATGGGTCATCACGTGGTCGTCATCGGATACGGCACCAAGGGCCGCAGCGCGATCGACACCCTCGTCAGCAACGGTCTCGACCGCGACAGCGTCGTCGTAGTCGACCCGTCACCGACCGCCCTCGCGGACGCCCACGCCGACCAGCTGGCCGTCATCACCGGCGACGCCACCCGTCGCGACGTCCTGCGCCGCGCCGGCGTCGCCACGGCCGAGCAGGTGATCATCACCACCGGGCGCGACGACTCCAACGTCCTCGCCGCCCTCACCGTGCGCCAGCTCAACCCGGACGCCTGGATCGTGGCGTCGGTGAGCGAGGGCGAGAACGCGCCGCTGATGAAGCAGTCCGGTGCCGACTCGGTGATCACCTCCTCCGACGCCGTCGGCCGGCTGCTCGGCCTCTCCACGCTCTCGCCGACGCTGGGCTCGGTGATGGAGGACCTGCTGAGCTACGGCGAGGGGCTCGAGGTGGCCGAGCGCGAGCTGCTCGTCAACGAGGTCGGCAAGCAGCCGCAGGCGCTGCCCGACCAGGTGATCGCCGTCGTGCGGGACGAGAAGGTCTACCGCTACTTCGACCCCACGGTCACGATGCTCGCCCGCGGCGACCGGCTGGTCGTCGTCCGGCCGGCCCGCGAGCTGCCGTGGGCGCCCCGCCCCGGCACCCACAACGAGGACTTCGCCTCCGACATGGACTAGGTGGTCGGGCTCGCGGGGCGGCGGTCCAGACCAGACGCAGTCAAGATGGGGAAACATCGAGCAAACAGGTGCATCGGGTCGGGGTCACCCGGTAGCGTTTTCAGTACCGAGCCGCTGGTGACCCGAGACGCCAGCGGCTCGGTTTCATTTCGTCCTCGACCCGTCTTCCGCCTGTCAACGGTGCGGATACAACTCGGTACGCCGGCTGACACGCCCTACGAGCGGTGCCACTGTCCATGGATGACCCCCACACCCGATCGCGACGTCGTGGTCGACCTCACGGCCGTTGCCGAGGACACGACGGGCTCGATGGGCGCGCCGGCAACCGTCCGAGCCGATTACTCCTGGAACCTCGACGGCGACGTGCTGCGCGACCTGCTGCTCCGAGCCGGCTGACCCGGCTTGTTTTACCCCGGCTCGGGGTTATCTCGTCCCGAGACGGGAAGGACCTCCCGGACGCGCGGTGCTCTGCCGCGCCGCTGACCGTGGGGTAGGCATGAATCTCGAGTTGACGCTGACCGACGAGCAGGCCCGTAGCCGGGCGCTCGCCGTCCTGCACGACCTCGGCCATCGCGCAAGGGTCTCCACCGCGGGGCCGCTCTCGATCCTGGTCGAGGGGGTGTCGGCCGCCGACCTGCGCATCGTGCACGCCGTCGTCACCTCGGTCGACCGCGCTGCCGCTGCCGTCGCCGACGCGATGGCGGCTCCGGTCCGTACGGCGGGGTGAACCAGGCCCTCCCGTCGCGTGCGACGGTCGGAATGTCTTCCGGAAAGCTCACCACGTCCGGGTGGTGGCTTCACCCGATCCGGGGTGATTCGGAAGATCCGTGGCCCGGCCGACGGAGTCAGGGTCGGGCCACGGTCACCCCGTGGCCGGCGACCAGAAGCCTCAGGCCACGCGCCCCAGCACGCCGTCGAGCCGCGCGCGGGTGCTCATCTGCAGGACGGCCGCGCTCCACTCCACCAGGTCGACGTCGACGCCGAGCAGGTCGGACATCCAGCGCCGGGTGGCGGCGACGTGCCGCAGCGCGGAGCCGTTGATCCAGGTGATCTGCGAGAGGTCGACGCTGATCGAGCTCGGCCCCGTTGGCGGACTGCTTGCCGAGGGCGTGCCGCAGCGTCGCTGGCGCCGAAGACGTCGATGTCGCCGGAGACGATGATCCGCCCGGTCGAGTCGGTAGCTGACGCGTGAGACGGAGCAGTGCTCGATCATCGGGTCTCCCGAGGTCTGGGGGTGTGAACCGGGGGACGCGGACCTACGTGGTGGGCGAACGACGAGGCTCTCGTGGCCTTCCACGGTACGCGCCGACCCGTCGATCCGCCCATGGTCACACCGTGCTAGCCCAGCGGGGTGAAGAGCACCCATGGCTCCCCGCCCCGTCCCGGGCGGCTCGTCCAGTGGGGTGGTTGCCTGCCGGCCGTCGGGGTACCTAGGTTCGAACGTCGACCGACGAGCGCAGGGAGTGACCGGGTGACAGAGGCCGAGCGCGTGACCGAGGGCGGCCTGCAGGTCGCTGCCGAGCTCCACCGGTTCGTGGAGAAGGAGCTCCTCCCTGACTCGGGCCTCGACCCCGACGCCTTCTGGGACGGGCTGGGTGCCCTCGTGCGCGACCTCGCGCCACGCAACGCCGAGCTGCTCGCGCGCCGCGAGGAGCTCCAGAAGGCGATCGACGACTGGCACCGCGAGCACCCCGGCCGACCCGACGAGGAGGAGTACGCCGGATTCCTCCGCGAGCTCGGCTACCTGCTCGAGGAGCCGGCGGACGTCACGGTCACCACCAGCGGTGTCGACGACGAGGTGGCCCGCATCCCCGGGCCCCAGCTCGTCGTCCCCCTGCTCAACGCGCGGTTCGCGACCAACGCCGTCAACGCGCGGTGGGGGTCCCTCTACGACGCCCTCTACGGCTCGGACGTGGTGCCGCGCGAGGGTGAGCTCGAGCCCGGCGACGGCTACAACAGGGCCCGCGGCGACGAGGTGATCGCACGCGGTCGCGCCCTCCTCGACGAGAGCTTCCCGCTGGAGCACGGGTCCCACGCCGACGTCAGGGCCTACGCCGTCGACGACGTCGGCCTCGCCGCCACGACCGAGTCCGACACCCAGCCGCTCCGCCTCGCCGATCCTGCCCAGCTGACGGGCTACCGCGGCGAGCGGGAGCGGCCCGAGGCGGTACTGCTGGCCCACCACGGCCTGCACGTCGAGATCCAGGTCGACCCCGACGACCCCGTCGGGTGCACCGACGCCGCGGGCGTCAAGGACCTGCTGGTCGAGTCTGCGGTCTCCACGATCATGGACCTCGAGGACTCCGTCGCCGCCGTCGACGCCGAGGACAAGGTGCTCGGCTACCGCAACTGGCTGCACCTGATGAACGGCACCCTGTCCGCTGAGGTGAGCAAGGGCGAGGAGACCTTCACCCGGTCGATGAACGAGGACCGCAGCTACACCGCACCCGACGGCGGCGAGGTCGTCCGCAAGGGCCGCTCGCTGCTGTTCATCCGCCAGGTCGGGCACCTGATGAGCACCCCGGCCGTGCTCGACGCCGACGGCGCCGAGGTGCCGGAGGGGATCCTGGACGCCGTCATGACGGCGCTCGGCTCGCTGGCCGACATCCAGGGCCGCACCGAGCGCGTCAACTCCACCACCGGCTCGATGTACGTCGTCAAGCCGAAGATGCACGGGCCCGACGAGGTGGCCTTCGCCGTCGAGCTGTTCGGCCGGGTCGAGCAGCTCCTCGGCCTCGAGCCACTCACGATCAAGGTCGGGATCATGGACGAGGAGCGGCGCACGTCGCTCAACCTCAAGGCGTGCATCGAGCGGGCCCGCGACCGGGTGGCGTTCATCAACACCGGGTTCCTGGACCGCACCGGTGACGAGATCCACACCTCCATGCTGGCCGGCCCGGTGGTGCGCAAGAACGACATGAGGTCCGAGACCTGGATCGGCGCCTACGAGGACCTCAACGTCGACGTCGGCCTGGAGTGCGGGCTGCTCGGCAAGGGTCAGATCGGCAAGGGCATGTGGCCCGCGCCCGACTCGCTGGCCGCGATGTACGAGACCAAGTCGGGGCACCCCGAGGCGGGCGCCACCTGTGCCTGGGTGCCGTCGCCGACGGCCGCCACCATCCACGCCCTGCACTACCACCAGGTCGACGTGCTGGCCCGCCAGGAGGAGCTGGTGGCGGGCGGACGGCGACGCGATCGACTCGACCTGCTGCGGATCCCGCTCGGCGACCCCGACGACTGGAGCGAGGACGACCGGCAGGAGGAGATCGACAACAACTGCCAGAGCCTGCTGGGGTACGTCGTCCGCTGGGTCGACGGCGGCGTCGGCTGCTCCAAGGTGCCCGACATCACCGCCGAGCCCCTGATGGAGGACCGCGCCACCTGCCGGATCTCCTCCCAGCATGTGGCCAACTGGCTCCACCACGGCGTCGTCACACCCGAGCAGGTCGAGGAGACCCTGCGCCGGATGGCGGCGGTGGTCGACGACCAGAACGCCGGGGACCCGACGTACTCCCCGATGGCGCCGGACTTCGACGGCGACGCCTTCGCC
Organism: uncultured Actinomycetota bacterium; assembly: GCA_963845795.1. GTDB lineage: Bacteria > Actinomycetota > Actinomycetes > Propionibacteriales > Nocardioidaceae > Nocardioides. Next base: position 399,823 of record CAWJTG010000009.1, read on the forward strand.
GCCGCGCACGCCCTCGTCTTCGAGGGCGAGGAACAGCCCAGCGGCTACACCGAGCCGATCCTGCACGCACGCCGTGCCCACCGGAAGGCGACAGCATGAACCTCGAGCAGGCACGCGCGATCATCGCGGGGGCGCAACGCCACGCCACCGACGCCGGTCTCAAGCCCCTGACGGTCGTCGTGCTCGACCCCGGTGGTCACGTCGTGGCGGCCGAGCGCCAGGACGGCTCCTCCATGAGCCGCTTCGAGATCGGCTTCGGGAAGGCCCACGGTGCCCTCGCCCTCGGGATGGGGTCCCGCTCGATCATGGGGCGCGCCGAGGACCAGGCCTACTTCATCGCCGCCGTGACGGCCGCCGTCGGCGGGTCCCTCGTCCCCGTCCCGGGCGGCGTCTTGGTGAAGAGCCAGGAGGGCACGCTCCTCGGCGCCGTCGGCATCACCGGCGACACCTCCGACAACGACGAGGCCGCCGCGGTGGCGGGCGTCGAGTCGGCCGGCCTCACCGCGCAGGTCGACTGAGGCAGGGGGCCGACCGGTGCAGGGGATCGAGGCGGTGCACGGCAACCGCGCGGCGGCTGCTCCCCGAGGGTGCGGTGATCACCGACCGCGCCCGGCTGCGCACCTACGAGTGCGACGGGCTGGCGCACTACCGGGTCACGCCGGCGCTGGTGGTGATCCCCCAGGACGTCGAACAGCTGGCCGCGGTGGTGCGCGCCTGCAGCGAGCACGGGGTGCCCTTCGTGGCACGCGGCTCGGGCACCGGCCTCTCGGGCGGGGCCCTGCCCCACGCCGAGGGGGTGCTCGTCGTCACCTCGATGATGCGGGCCATCCGTGAGGTGGCGCTCGAGGACCAGCGGGCCCTCGTCGAGCCGGGCGTGATCAACCTCGACGTCACCCGTGCCGCCACCCCGCACGGCTACTACTACGCCCCCGACCCCAGCAGCCAGCAGATCTGCTCCATCGGCGGCAACCTGGCCGAGAACTCCGGCGGCGCCCACTGCCTGAAGTACGGCTTCACGCCAACCACGTGCTCGCCGCCGAGCTGGTCACGCCGCAGGGGGACGTCGTGCAGCTCGGCGGCCGCGCGCCCGACGCCCCGGGCTACGACCTGCTCGGCACGGTGGTCGGCTCCGAGGGCACCCTCGGCATCGCGACCGCGGTCACGCTGAAGCTGGTGCGGCTGCCCGAGGAGGTGCGCACGATCCTGGTGGGCTTCGAGTCCACCGACCAGGCCGGCGCGGCGACGTCCGCGATCATCGCGGCCGGCATCGTGCCCGCGGCGATCGAGATGATGGACGCCCTGGCCATCGAGGCCGCCGAGGCGGCCGTGCACTGCGGCTACCCGGCGGGAGCCGGAGCGGTGCTGGTCATCGAGCTCGACGGGCCGGCCGCCGAGGTGCGAGGCGGAGTACGTCGACGTCGAGCGGCTGTGTGCACAGAACGGGGCCTTCGAGCAGCGCCTGGCCACCGACCCGGAGGAGCGGGCGCTGATCTGGAAGGGCCGCAAGTCGGCGTTCGCCGCGGTCGGCCGGATCAGCCCCGACTACATCGTCCAGGACGGCGTGATCCCGCGGACCGCGCTGCCCGAGGTGCTCAGCGCGATCGCCGCGGTCTCCGAGGCCTCCGGCGTCCGGGTGGCCAACGTCTTCCACGCCGGCGACGGCAACCTGCACCCGCTCGTGCTCTTCGACGCGACTCCGGTCGAGGGCGCGGGCGAGGCCGCCGAGGACGTCAGCGGCGCGATCCTCGACCTGTGCATCGAGCACGGCGGGTCGATCACCGGCGAGCACGGCGTGGGCATGGACAAGGCGAAGTACATGCCGCGCATGTACACCGAGGACGACCTCGACACCATGCAGCTGGTGCGGTGCGCCTTCGACCCGGCCGGGGTCTCCAACCCCGGCAAGATCTTCCCGACCCCGCGCCTGTGCGGCGAGGTGCCCGGCCGTCGGAAGGCCGCCCACCCGCTCCAGCAGGCCGGACTGGCGGACGTGTTCTGATGCCCACGCTGGAGGCTGGGCGCCAGGCCGTCGCCGCCGTCACCGAGGTGCGCGACCTGGCCGGCAGCGACGCCGTCGACGGCGTCCCGCCCGGCCGGGTCGCCTGCCCGGCGACACCGCCCAGGTCGCTGAGGTGATGCGGGCGGCCGCCGCGCACGGCCTCACCGTCGTCCCGCGCGGCGCCGGCACGAAGCTCGGGTGGGGGCACCCGCCGCGATCGGTGGACGTGCTGCTCGATCTCTCCGCGACTGGCCCGGGTGCTCGACCACCAGGCCGGCGACCTCATCGCCGAGGCCCAGGCCGGGACGCCGCTGCACTCCCTGCAGGAGCAGTGCGGCCGGGAGGGGCAGCGACTCGTGGTGGACGAGATGGTGCCGGCGACGACCGTCGGCGGCATGCTCGCCACCGACACCTCGGGTCCGCAGCGGATGCTCGTCGGCACCGCCCGCGACCTGCTGCATCGGCGTCACGTGGTGCGCGCCGACGGCGTCGTGGCCAAGGCCGGCGGGCGCGTGGTCAAGAACGTCGCCGGCTACGACCTCGGCAAGCTGCTCATCGGGTCGTTCGGCACGCTCGGGGTGATCACCGAGGCGATCTTCCGGCTCCACCCGGTGCCCGAGTCGTCGCGCTGGGTCAGCGCCCCCGTCGCCGACCTCGGCGCCGCCGATCGGCGGCGGTCCGGACCGTCACGCACTCCCAGGTGGTGCCGCACGCGGCTCGAGCTCGACGTCGACGCCGACGGGGCGGGTTCGGTGAGCGTCCTGGTGGCGGGCCGGGAGACCGGGGTCGAGCAGCGTGCCGCCGCCGTCAGCCTCGATGGCGGTCGGGGGCGGAGCCCACGGTCCTCGAGAGCGACGAGCCGCCGGTGGGCTGGGCGAGCCACCCGTGGCACGAGGGCGAGGTCGCGCTCGTACAGCTCACCTGCGTGCCGTCCGGCGTTCCCGCTGTGCTCGCGGCGGCCGAGGACGTGCGGGCGCGGGTCGCGGGAGCGTCGGCACCGGCGTCCAGCACGCCGCGCTTCCCGGCGGCTCGCCCGAGGAGGTCGGTCGCCGTGACCCGGCTGCGCGCCGCGTGCGTGGCGCACGGGGGCCCCGCGGTCGTCCTCGACGGCCCGGCCGGGCTGAGGCACTCGCTGGACCTGTGGGGCGAGGTGCCGGCGCTCGACCTGATGCGCCGGGTCAAGGACCAGTTCGACCCCGAGCACCGGCTCGCTCCGGGCCGGTTCGTGGGAGGGATCTGATGAGCACCGAGCAACGCGACGAGCAGGCTGCGCTGGGCGAGACCGGCCGCATCATCGAACGGGACGGTCCGGCTCCCGGCGGCGCCTTCGACGAGCACCGCCCGCCCGACGCCGCTCTCGTCGGCGACTGCGTGCACTGCGGCTTCTGCCTGCCGACCTGCCCGACCTATGTCCTGTGGGGCGAGGAGATGGACTCACCGCGCGGCCGGATCCACCTCATGAAGCAGGGGCTCGAGGGCGAGCCGATGAGCGACTCGATGGTGTCGCACTGGGACGCCTGCCTGGGCTGCATGTCGTGCGTGACCTCCTGCCCGTCGGGGGTGCAGTACGACCGGCTCATCGAGCAGACCCGGGCACAGGTCGAGCGCCACGCACGAGCGCTCACCCTCGGAGAAGGCGCTGCGCGGGCTGATCTTCTCGCTGTTCCCCCACCCGCGGCGGCTGCGCATGCTGCGGGGCCCGCTGCGGCTGATGGCAGGCCTCCGGGCTCGACGGCGCACCGTGCGTCGCACCGGACTGCTCGAGCGGATGCGCGCCGCGGTGGCCGCGATGGAGCGGCTCGCGCCTCGCCTGGCCGGCCGGTGCCCGCTGCCCGAGCGGATCACCGCCACCGGCGCAACGACGCGCGACGGTGGGCCTGCTCACCGGGTGCGTGCAGGGCGCCTTCTTCCCCGGCGTCAACGCGGCCACCGCGCGGGTGCTGCAGGCCGAGGGGTGCGACGTCGTCGTCCCTGCGCGCGCAGGGCTGTTGCGGCGCACTGTCGGTGCACAACGGCCGCGAGCCGGAGGCGCAGCGACTTCGCCCGCGCCCTGGTCGACGTCTTCGAGCAGCACCGGGTGGAGCTCGTCGTGGTCAACGCCGCCGGCTGCGGCTCGACCATGAAGGAGTACGCCGAGCTGCTGGCCGACGACCCGGCGTACGCCGAGCGGGCCCCGGCCTTCGCGGAGAAGGTGCGCGACGTCTCCGAGATCCTCGTCGAGCTCGGACCGGTCGCGCCGCGCCACCCGTTGCCGGTGAGCGCGGCCTACCACGACGCCTGCCACCTCGGCCACGCGCAGGGCGTGCGCGCCCAGCCGCGCGAGCTGCTGCGCGGCATCCCGGGGCTGGTGCTCAAGGAGATCGACGAGGCCGCGCTGTGCTGCGGCTCGGCCGGCATCTACAACATCCTCAACCCCGAGCCCGCCCGCGAGCTGGGGGAGCGCAAGGCCGCCAACATCGTGCGGACCGGCGCCGACCTGCTCGTCACCGCCAACCCCGGCTGCCTGATGCAGGTGGCCGCCTCGATCGAGGCGGCCGGGCACTCCATGGGGATGGCCCACACCGTCGAGGTGCTCGACGCCTCGATCCGGGGGATCCCTGCCTCCGACCTGCTAGCACGCTGATCGACAACTCTCGGAGGACATGGATGTTCCAGCAAGACCCCCAGGCCGTCGCCGACTCGCTGGCCGTCAGCGCGCTCTGTGCGCTCCTACCCCTGGCCGTGCTGTTCCTGATGCTCGGCGGGCTCAAGATCCGCGCCTGGGTCTCGGGCCTGGCGTCGCTGCTCGTCGCGATCCTGGTCGCCGTCGTGCTGTTCGGGATGCCGGTCGGCCAGAGCCTCAGCGCCGCTGCCGACGGCGCCCTGTTCGGCTTCTTCCCGATCCTGTGGATCGTCATCAACGCCGTCTGGATCTACAACCTCACGGTGGCCTCGGGGCACTTCGACGTGTTGCGCCGCTCGTTCGAGCGGGTCAGCTCCGACCAGCGCATCCAGGCGATCATCATCGCCTTCTGCTTCGGCGCGCTGCTCGAGGCGCTGGCCGGATTCGGGACGCCGGTGGCGATCTCGGTGGTGATGCTGATGTCGCTGGGGTTCAAACCGGTCAAGGCCGCGACGGTGGCGCTGGTGGCGAACACCGCGCCGGTCGCCTTCGGGGCAATGGCGATCCCGATCGTCACGCTCGCCCCGATCGCCGCAGGCGTCAGTGACGACCCGCGCCTCTCCGACGCCAACGCCCTGGGCACCCTCGGCTCGATGGTCGGCCGGCAGACCCCGATCCTGGCGCTCGTCGTCCCGCTGATCCTCGTCTTCATCGTCGACGGCCGACGCGGCGTGCGCCAGACCTGGCTGCCGGCGCTGGTGGGCGGCGCCGTCTTCGCGGTGGCCCAGTACGTCACCGCCAACTTCATCTCCGTGCAGCTCACCGACATCGTCGCCTCGTTGCTGGCGGCCGGCTCGCTGGTCGCCCTGCTGCGGGTCTGGCAGCCCGCCGAGGTGCTCACCGCCGACTCCGACGACACCCCGGCCGAGACCGAGGCGGAGGCCGAGGCGCGGGCCTCGGGTCGCGCGGGCGCCCGCTCGGGCGGCACCGCCACGGCCACCGCCACCGGCGGCGGCGGCGCCCAGCGCGTGCCGTCGGTGGAGAATCCCGGCGACGTGTTGCGCGCCTACGCGCCGTACGTCGTCATCATCGTCATCTTCGCGATCACCAACATCCCCGCCATCGTGGACTTCCTGGCCAAGGAGCCGTTCACCTACCTCTTCGACTGGCCCGGGCTCGACATCGCGAACGCCGCGGGCGACCCGGTGCCGACCCAGTTCAAGTTCAACTGGCTGCCCGCCGCGGGCACGCTCCTGATCCTCGCCGGGCTGATCTCGATGGCCATCTTGAAGGTCTCGCCGAGCCGGGCGCTCAAGACCTACGGCGCGACGTACGTCGAGCTGAGGTCGGCGATCGTCACGGTGATGGCCGTGCTGGCGCTGGCGTACGTGATGAACCTGTCCGGGCAGACCGTCTCGCTCGGCGTGTGGCTGGCCGGCACCGGCAGCGCGTTCGCCATCCTCTCGCCGATCCTCGGCTGGATCGGCGTCGCGGTCACCGGCTCGGACACCTCGTCGAACTCCCTGTTCGGGGCGCTCCAGGTGCAGGCCGCGACCAAGGCGGGCCTCGACCCGGTGCTGATGGCCGCTGCGAACTCCTCGGGCGGCGTGCTCGGCAAGATGGTGAGCCCGCAGAACCTGGCCATCGCCGCCGCCGCGGTCGGCATGGCCGGGCGCGAGGGCGAGATCTTCCGCAAGGTCATCGGCTGGAGCCTGCTGCTGCTCGTGCTGATGTGCGCGATCGTCGCCCTCCAGGCCACCCCCGTGCTGAGCTGGATGGTCCCCTGACCCATCCCGATCTGACGGCGGTCGAGCCTCGAAACCACAACCGTCCCAACGCTGGTTGAGGTGCGAGGCGAGCCAGCGCCGAGCCTCGACACCCCCCGAGCCCCGACGCGCACCGAGCTTCGAAACCCCGGCCCCTAACGCTGGTTGAGGTGCGAGGCGCGCCAGCGCCGAGCCTCGAAACCCTGGAGCCGCTCTTCCCAACCCGACCCCGACGGGGTCACCGTGCGAGCGGAGGACCCTCGCACCACTCAGTCCGCCCGCAGATGCCACACTTCCAGCACCCTCTGCCTGCGACCCCAGCAGCACGGCAGAACGAGCCTTGACTGACCCCTCATTCACTTACGCCCCGCACAGCCGACCAAATCAACGTTGAGAAGGGGGCACTGCGGGCGCGACGGGCGCCGTCTCGGTCCCCGTGCTAGTTGAATGTCGAGGTCGGCTCACCATTGAGCGCGGTCATCGTGAAGGTGAGTGTCAGAGTGAAGCTGGGAATCGGCTCACTGCGGTACTGGTCATCCACACAATCTGCGTAGACAGTTAGTCTCGAGGCGGCCTCGCCGACCGTGGCGCCCTGGTAGAGGTACGGCTGCCCAAGCCCGGAATGCCGCCCGAATGTCTGCGCCTCCATCAGCGTCTCTGGCATGAATTGATCGTGAGTACGGGTGGGGTACACCCACACCCCTCCGAACAAGCACTCCGTCGCCCAGGCGCCTTCCACGGTCGCCCGGGTTACCACGATGCGGCTGTTTGCGGGTAGCTCATCCCGAGAGACGAGCACCTGCACTGCCATATCGCTCTCATTCTTCGTCGTACCGTCGGCGACGAAGTGGACCTGCCATTCGGCAATCTCGTCCGGTCCACTTCCGCCTACCCCGGGGGGACCCGGTGGCCCAGCCGGCCCAGGTGGTCCTGCTGGGCCCTGCAACGGACCGCCGAAGTCGGCTTCGGTAAGCGAACCGTCACGGATGTGCTCGCCCGACAGGGTTCCGTCCCTGACATCAACGCCTAGGATCGTGCCGTCCGCGATGTCACTACTGGTGACGAGCTTGGCCGCCACCGCACCCGCACTGCCGGTAACTACTACCAGTGCGAAGGCGCCGCCAATAGTGAGCCCGAAAGCCCTCAGGGTTGGCCTGGACCTGCGCATCAATATTGAGCTCCTACCTCCCCAACTCATCTCAGCGCTTCTCGCAAGCGATGCCGTCGTTGTCGCGGTCGAGGGTGCCGTTGTGACGGTCGGCGAGGTTGTAGGCGTCGGTGTTGCGGTAGAAGTTCCGGACGGGCGTGCCGGACGTGCGGTCAACAGCTCGGCGTCGCCCCACACCGTGAGGCCACTTTTGGTTGAGCTTGGTGCAGTTGTCGTGGATGCCAGTGGTGTGCGCCTGCGCCGGCGCGAGCGTCACGACGGTGGCGCCGCTCAGGATGAGGCCAGCCGACATGGCGACAGCGGCGAGACGACGAGAAACGGACATCGAGAACTCCAAAGGACTGAGGGTGAGATGCCCGGACCGTAAGCGCGCGATCGCACTTCTGTCCGACGAACGGCGAGAACTGTCCGCGCGCGGAACGATCGAATAGGTGTCCTGACATCGTTCGATGACCAAGCCGGCGCAACCAGGTCAAACGTCCCGGCTCCAAGAACGTGCCCGGTGTATTGCCCCCGTCGCGGTCGGAGCGATGCTGACGAGATCGGTCAATACGGCCTGCTCCTCAACGACGTCCTGACTGCCGGGCAGCGTGTAGTCGTACCTCCGCATGATCGACACCGAACCGGTCCATATGGAGCCGACCGCGACGGGGGACGGAGCAACCGCAGCCCTGGCTTGAGACTCGGCTGCTGCGCCAGCTTGCCCAGATGCGACGACCTGCCCCGCCGGCACGACCAACGCGCCAGCGATCCCAAGCGCGATCACATGAGAACGGATCACGGCCAACACCCCCCGAGTCGCACGGCAACTGCGTGTGCTCCCGGTCCGCTGATGTTCGAGAAATTTCGTCCCGGCGACTTACCGCCCACACGAGCGAGCTATCGACGCGCCCCCGCACCCCGAGGGGGGTCGTTGTCTGGGGTGAAGCTCTCGGTGCGAATGACGGTCAGGTAGATATTGACGACCGAACTGACCTCGCGGCCGTGCAGACGAATCCGACGGTCGTTGTCGGTACGGGTCTCCCAGCCTTGGTAGTTGCCCTGGTGGCCGGTACACCAAGGCGGGCAGATCGGTTCGGTGGGCAGGCGGTTTGAGCCGTGGTCATGCCTGGGTTCCCCTTCGGTAGCGGAACCTCGGTCCATCTGGCATGTAGATGGCACGAGGCCGGTTCCCAAACTGGAAATCGGCCCCTGACCTGCAAACTCTCGGGTGGGCGATACTGGGTTTGAACCAGTGACCTCTTCCGTGTCAAGGAAGCGCGCTACCGCTGCGCCAATCGCCCGTGGTGTTGAGTTGTGGTGGGTTCGAGGTGGGTACGGGATTTGAACCCGTGTAGACGGATTTGCAGTCCGTTGCCTCGCCTCTCGGCCAACCCACCGTGGAGGCCAAACGAGCGGACGACGAGGCTCGAACTCGCGACCTCAACCTTGGCAAGGTTGCGCTCTACCAACTGAGCTACGTCCGCTTGATCCGCTCCGGTTGCCCGGTTCGAATGCGTCAGAACCATAGCCGACGGGCTGGGGGCCACCAAAACCGGTTCCCTCCTAGGGTGTCGCTCGTGAGGGCATGGGTCGACGGGCAGCTGCTGGACGACGCGGAGGCACCGGCGGTGCAGGTCGCGGACCACGGGTTCACCGTGGGGGACGGGGTGTTCGAGGCGATCAAGGTCGTCGATGGTGAGCCGTTCGCACTGCAGCGGCACCTCGACCGGCTGGTGGTGTCGGCGGAGGGTCTGGGGCTGCCGGAGGTGGACGTCGACGCCGTCCGCGCCGGCATCGACGCCGTGCTGGAGGGCGAACACCTGGCGCTCGGACGCATCCGGATCACGGTGACCGGGGGACCGGCTCCGCTGGGGTCCGGGCGGGGGGAGCACCCGCCCACGATCGCGGTCGTCGCGGCGCCCATGGACCCGGCGCCGACCGAGACGAAAGTGGCGACGGTGCCGTGGCCGCGCAACGAGCGGGGAGCGCTGGCGGGGCTGAAGACGACGTCGTACGCCGAGAACGTCGTCGCGCTCGCCCACGCCAAGAAGAGGGGTGCGACCGAGGCGATCTTCGCGAACCTCGCCGGGCACCTGTGCGAGGGCACCGGGTCGAACGTCTTCTACGTGGTCGACGGCGAGCTGCGGACGCCGTCGCTGGCCAGCGGGTGCCTCGCCGGGGTCACGCGGGCGCTGCTGCTCGAGTGGTTCGGTGGCGTGGAGGTCGACGAGCCGGTCGAGGTCGTCGACTCCGCCAGTGAGGTGTTCCTGGTGTCGACCACGCGGGACGTGCAGGCCGTCGTCCGGTGGGACGAGCGGCAGCTCGAGCCGGGGCCGGTGACGGCGGAGGCGCGGGCGACGTGGAAGCGGCGGGAGCCGGAGCTGCTCGGGCGATAGTCGGCGTGGTGGGCCGGGGGGTCGACTCGGCCTCGCTGGCGCTCGGCCGGCTCGACCACCGGCGTGGCTGCTCGCATCTCGATCATCGTTCGGCTCATGCTCGACGGCGGGCCTCGGCGCTTGTACGCTCTTCCTATCGAAGCGCATCACGAAACAGGTATGCATCATGCGCAACAAAGATAGGGCGACGGTCGAACGCCTCCTGCAGAGCTCGCGGTACGAGATCCTGCCGACGGCGAGCATCGAGGCGAAGGTCGTCGAGTCGGTGCCGACCGAGGTGCCGGTGACGATCACCTCGTCGCCGTCGATGGGGCTCGACAAGGGCCTCGACCTGGCCGAGAGCCTCGCCCGGCAGGGGTACGACGTCGTGCCGCACCTGGCGGCCAAGATGATCAGCGGCCGCGCGCAGCTCGAGGAGCTGGTGGCGCGGCTGGGGGAGGCCGGCATCACCGGTGTGTTCGTGCCGGGTGGCGACGCGGAGCCCGTCGGCGACTACCCGGACGCCCTCTCGATGCTCGAGGACCTCACAGCGCTCGGAAGCCCGTTCAAGGACGTCGGGGTGGCCGGCTACCCCGAGAGCCACCCGACGATCCACGACGACCTCACGGTGCAGTCGATGTGGGACAAGCGGAAGCACGCCACCTACGTCGTCAGCAACCTGACCTTCGACGCCAAGGTGATCCGCGACTGGGTGCACCGGATGCGGCTGCGGGGGATCAACCTGCCGCTGTTGCTCGGCGTCCCCGGGCCGATCGACCGGGCCAAGCTGCTCAACATCGCGACCAAGATCGGCGTCGGCGACTCGACGCGGTTCCTGTCGAAGCAGAAGGGGATGATGGCGCGGCTCGTGGCCCCGGGTGGGTTCACCGGTGAGTCGTTCATCGAGAAGTGCGCGCCCACGATCGGTGAGGCGGAGGCTCGGGTGACGGGGCTGCACGTCTACACGTTCAACGCCGTCGCCGAGACCGAGGCGTGGCGGCAGGACTGGCTCAAGCGGCTCCGCGACTGATCGGGGTCAGCCCCAGAAGATCGGGTCCTCGTGGCTGTCGAGGTAGTCGAGGATGTCCTGCACGTCCTCGGTCGGGTCGAGCCGGTCGTACTCGTGGAACTTGCTGTTGCGGTCAAGCCAGTAGAGCGTCCACATGCGGGCGTACTTCACGTAGCGGAGGCGGGCGATCGGGAACCGCGGCGCTGCGTCGAAGCCGCCTTGGTCCGAGTGGATCTCCACGATCGTGACGTGATTCTGGCCCAGGTCCGCCTCGACCCGGACCCGGTCCTGGACGTGCTCGGGGACCTGTGCGGCGCACCAGTGGCGGATGCGGTCGACGTCGTCGGGTGGGAGCGCCATGGGGGTCAGTCTGGATGACGGGGGCCGGGGGTTTCGACACGGGCTCGCTGGCGCTCGCCCGGCTCAACCACCGGCGGGACGGGGCGCTGGCGCTCGCCCGGCTCAACCACCGGCGGGCCGGGGGTTTCGACACGGGCTCGCTGGCGCTCGCCCGGCTCAACCACCGGCGGGCGGGGCGCTGGCGCTGGTCCGGCTCAACCACCGGCGGGTGGGGGGCTGGCGCTGGTCCGGCTCGACCACCGGCGGGTGGGCGCTGGCGCTGGTCCGGCTCGACCACCGGCGGGTGGGCGCTGGCGCTCGTCCGGCTCAACCACCGGCGGGTGGGGCGCTGGCGCTCGCCCGGCTCGACCACCGGCGGGCGGGCGCTGGCGCTCGTCCGGCTCAACCACCGGCGGGTGGGCGCTGGCGCTCGTCCGGCTCGACCTCCTCGGCCAGCGTGTGGGCGAGCGCCGCTTCGAGGCCGTGGTTGCCGGTGTCGATGACGGTCAGGGGGAGGCCGATGGAGGCGGCTGCCTGCTGGGCCAGCGCCTCGAGCTCGGGGGTGCGGTCCTGGGCGAGCCAGACGACGCGGGTGTAGGCGCCGAAGTAGGCGTCGCGGAGGTCGGGGTGGCGGTCGAGGCCGAGCTCGCGGATCACCGTGCGGTGGAAGGAGCGGGCGAGGAAGTCGGTGAGGAGATAGGTGCCGGGCTGGTCGGCGAAGAACTTCTCGACCTGCGAGGCGCCGGCGTAGACGTCGTAGCAGTGGAGGCCGGGGAGGCGCTGGAGGCCGAGGTCGCGGCAGACGTCGTCCAGAGCGCCGTAGGTGCCGCAGTCGGCATAGCCGACCACTACGCGCCGGCCTTCGCTTTGGAGGCGAACGGCCAGGGCGCGGACCTCGCCGGCGATCAGCTGCGGTTGGTTGTGGAGCAGCGGGGGCAGCGGGTGGACGGTCACCGACCAGCCGCGGCGGGCGATGATTTCCGTCGGCAGGCTGGGACCAGGCCCCGCAGGCGATCAAGGTCAGAAGGAGAGCTGCTCGACGAAGCGGTCGTTGAAGTCGGGGCGGTCGCTGAGCTCGACATACTCCACCTCCTTCAGCAGCGTGGCGGCGCCGGCGCGCTCGCGCACCGACAGCAGGGCCATCTTCGCTCCCTCGCCGGCCACGTTGCCGGCCGAGACGATGCGCAGCACCGGCAGCTGGGGCACCAGGCCGATGCGGACGGCGGACGCGGGGGAGAGGTAGGAGCCGAAGGAGCCGGCGAGGAGCACCTGCTGCACGTCGCCGTGCTCGAGGCCGAGCTGCTCGAGCAGGAGGGTCCAGCCGGTGGAGATCGCCGCCTTGCCGAACTGCAGCTCGCGCACGTCGCGCTGCGAGAGGTAGACGTCGTCGGAGAGGTAGAAGACGCGCTCCTCGCCGATCTTGGAGAGCCGGTGGGCGAGGTGGGGGACGGCGTCCTTCGCGAGGTCCTCGGGGATGAAGCGGCCGGTGGCGTCGAGCAGGCCCACGCGCACCAGCTCGGAGACGGCGTCGACGAGGCCGGAGCCGCACAGACCGCGGGCCTCGACGTCGCCGATGACGCCGAGCTCGACGTCGCGGTCGAGCTTCACCACCTCGATCGCACCGTCGGCGGCGCGCATGCCGCAGCGGATCGCGCCGCCCTCGAAGGCGGGACCGGCGGGAGCGGCGGTGGAGACGATGGTGTCGCCGTCGGAGAGGACGATCTCGCAGTTGGTGCCGACGTCGATGAAGAGCCGGGTGCGCTTGTCACGGTCCATGCCCGTGGCGAGCATGCCGGCGACGATGTCGCCGCCCACGTAGGCGCCGAGCGCGGGGAACATCACGGCGCGGGCCCGCGGGTGGACGGCGAGCCCGACATCCGAGGCGAGCACGGTGGGCGGCGTCGCCGTCGACATCACGAACGGCGCGACGCCGAGCGGCTCGGGGTCGATGCCGAGGGCGAGCGCCGTCATCGTGGCGTTGCCGGCCACCGCCACCTCGTAGACCGTCGTCGGGTCGACGCCGGCCTCCTCGCACACCTGGTCGGCCAGCTCGCGCAGCGTGGCGGCCGAGGCCTCCTGGAGCCGCCCGAGGGTCTCGGGGTCCAGCATCGTGGCGCTGATGCGGGTGATGACGTCGCCGCCGTATGGCTGCTGCTTGTTGAGCATCGAGGCGACGGCGAGCGGGGTGCCGGTGGTGACGTCGAGCAGCGTGGCCACCACCGTGGTGGTGCCGAGGTCGAACGCGATCGCGTGCTGGACGGCGGTGGTGTCGCCCGGCTCGACGTCGATCAGCGCCTCGTCGACGACGACGGCGGTGACGTCGAAGTCGGCCTCGCGCAGCACGACCGGGATCCGCCGCAGGACGGCGAGGTCGCAGGTGAGCTCGAGGTCGTCGATCGCGTCGAGGAGGCGGTCGAGGTCGCTGCGCTGGTCGGAGAGCGTCGGCTCCTCGAGCACCACGTGCCGCTTCTGGATCGCCGGCCGCAGGATCACCTGCCGCCCGACGCCGACGGTGGCAGCCTTCGGGCGGGTGAGGAGCGGCGGCACGTCGACCGTCAGGTTGGTGGTGGCCTGCACCAGGCAGGCGAGCCGCCAGCCGTCGTCGAGCTGGTCGGGGGAGAACGTCTTCTCGTCGTGCCGCGTGATCGGTGCCGCCGGCGCGACGCGGACCTTGCACTTGTGGCAGGTGCCGTGGCCGCCGCAGGTGGAGTCGATCGCGATGCCGTTCCACGACGCGGAGTCGAAGACCGTGACGCCCGGTGGCACGCGGACGGTGCGGTTGGACGGCGGGCCGTCCTTGGCCTCGACGGTGAACGCGAGGTCGACCCGGCCGGCGCCGTCGTGCTCGACGTCGTCGGCGCCGGGTGGGGTGATCAGGCCCTCGCGGGCGAGGTTGCCTACTTCTGGTGGCTTCGTGGTCATGGATCCAGTGGGTGGGTCGGGCCGGGGGTCTCGACACGCGACCCGCTAGCGCGGCTCGCGGCTCGACCACCGGCCGGGGTCGGGCCGGGGGTCTCGACACGCGACCCGCTAGCGCGGCTCGCGGCTCGACCACCGGCCGGGGTTGGGCCGGGGGTCTCGACACGCGACCCGCTAGCGCGGCTCGCGGCTCGACCACCGGCCAGGGTCGGGCCGGGGGTCTCGACACGCGACCCGCTAGCGCGGCTCGCGGCTCGACCACCGGCCGGGGTCGGGCCGGGGGTCTCGACACGCGACCCGCTAGCGCGGCTCGCGGCTCGACCACCGGCCGGGGTGGGCCGGGTCTCGCACGCGACCCGCTGGCGCGGCTCGCGGCTCGACCACCGGCCGGGGTCGCGATCTCGACGGGGTGACCTGCCGCTCGGCGAGCGCCCCGGCTGCTCACGTCTGTTGCTTGGCGCGGTGGGCGGCGATCCAGGCCATGCCCCACTCGTCGTTGCCCATCAGGAGGTCGGCGGCGCGGACGGACTCGACGACCGAGGGGGTGCGGGCGTCCATGATCGCGCTGGTGAGGCCGGCGGTCATGGCCATCGGCAGGAAGATGCCGTTGATGACGTGGCGGCCGGGCATGCCGAAGGAGACGTTGGAGCCGCCGCAGGTCATGTTGAGGCCGTGCTTGTCGCGGACCCCGCGCATGGTCTCCATGGTGTTGAAGGCGGTGGTGACGTCGGCGCCGATCGGCATGGCCAGCGGGTCGATGACGATGTCGTCGAGCGCGATGCCGTACTCCTCGGTGGCGACGCGGACGATCTTGTCGACGAGCTCGAGCCGCTTCTCCGGCTCCATCGGGATCTCCTCCTCGTCGTTGGGGAGGGCGATGACGGCGGCGTCGTACTTCTTGACCAGCGGGAGGATCTGCTCCATCCGCTCGTCCTCGGCGGTGATCGAGTTGACCAGCGCGCGGCCCTGGTAGACCGACAGGCCGGCCTCGAGCGCCTCGACCACGGAGGAGTCGATGCAGATCGGCAGGTCGGTGAGCTCCTGGATCAGGGTGATCGCCTTGGCGAGCAGCTCGGCCTCGTCGGTGAGCGGCACGCCCATGTTGACGTCGAGCACGTCGGCGCCGCCCTCGATCTGCGCCTTCACGTCGCGCTCGATCGCCGACATGTCGCCGGCCTTGAGCTGCTCCTGGAAGATCCGGCGGCCGGTGGGGTTGATGCGCTCGCCGATCACGCAGAACGGCTTGTCGCGCCCGAGCGTGACCTCCTTGGAGGCCGAGCGGATGACGGTGTGCCGGAGGGGCGCCGTCATGCGAGCACCTTCGCGCGCTTCTCCTTGAGGAGGCTCTTGGCGCGCTTGACGCAGGCCGAGGCGTCCGCGGCGTACCCGTCGGCGCCCACGGCGTCGGCGTACTCCTGGGTGACCGGGGCACCGCCGACCATGACGATCACCGAGTCGCGCAGGCCGGCCTTCTGCAGGGCGTTCATGTTGGCCTTGAACATCGGCATCGTGGTGGTGAGGAACGCCGAGAAGCCGACGATGTCGGGCTGGTGCTCCTCGATGGCGGAGACGAACTTCTCCGGTGCCACCTGGACGCCGAGGTCGATCACCTCGAAGCCGGCACCCTCGAGCATGATGTTGACGAGGTTCTTGCCGATGTCGTGCACGTCGCCCTTGACGGTGCCCATGAGGAACTTGCCGACCGTCTCGACGCCGGTCTCGGCGAGCAGCGGCCGCAGCACCTCCATCGCGCCGGCCATGGCACGCCCGGCGATGAGCATCTCGGGCACGAAGAAGTCGCCGCGCTCGAATCGGGCGCCGACCTCCTCGAGGGAGGGGATGAGCGCGTCGAACAACAGGTTCTGCGGTTCCATGCTCATGCCGAGGGCCTCGTGGGTCAGCTCGAGAACCCGCGGCGCGTTGCCGATCAGGGTCTCGTCATAGAGGCCCTGGAGGATCTCCTGTTCGTTCATGCCGCTCCGACCTTTCCTAAAAGGGTGGTGATGCGTTCGGACTGCGTGGTGAGGAGCCGCCCGACAGGGGTGAGGCGGTCGGCCAGCCGGGCGGTGGGCCCGGAGATGCCGAGCGCAGCGACGACGTCGCCGTGCTCGTCGCGGACGGGGACCGCGACGCCGGTGAGGCCGACCTCGAGCTCGTCGACCGTGGAGGCGACGCCGCTGCGGCGGATGGTGGCGAGCTGGTTGGCGAAGGCCTGCGGGTCGGAGACCGAGTTCTCGGTGACGGCGGCCAGCGGGCCCTCGGGCGGGGTGAGGGCGCCGTAGGCGTAGAGCACCTTGCCGAGCGCCGAGGTGTGGGGCGGCACCTCGACGACGGTCCAGTCGCGGGTGCCGAGCAGGTAGCGGGCGTCGACCTGGGCGACGTGGCGCACCCGGTCGCCGCGGGGGACGCCGAGGTTGACCGTCTCGCCCGACTCCTCGCTGATGTCGGCGAGCACGCCCTGCGCGAGCGAGGCCAGCGTCTCCCACGGGTCGTGGCGGGAGGCGTACTCGGCGAACAGCGGACCGGCCATGTAGCCGCCGGCCTGGTGGCGGACGACGCAGCTCGGTGCGCTCGAGCGCGGTGAGCAGGCGCGAGGCCGTCGACTTCGGCAGGTCGCAGACCTCGACCAGGTCGGCGAACGGGACCGGGTCGGGGGCGCGGACGACGGTGGCGACGAGCAGTGCTGCCCGATCGACCGCCTGAGTGCCGCTCATGCTTGACCCGCCTCCGAATGAAGTCCCATGATGTGGAACCACCTGTTCCACATCATGAGGTCCGTTTCGGGCCGAGGTCAAGGAGCCACGCATGTTCCGCAATCGGATGCCGCGCTACGAGATCCTCTCCGAGGAGGCGATGGCCACCCTCGACCGAGGTTGGCGCCGGCTGATGACCGAGATCGGTGTCGAGTTCATGGACCAGCGCGCGCTGGACCTGTTCGCGGCGAACGGCCAGCGGGTCGAGGAGAACAAGGTCTTCCTCGACCCCGACTTCGTGCTGGAGCAGGTCGCCAAGGCGCCCCGCGAGTTCGACGTCCAGGCGCGCAACCCCGAGCACTCGATCCACATCGGCGGCGACGCGATGGCGTTCGGCGCCGTCTACGGGCCGCCGTTCGTGCGCGAGGGCGAGGTGCGCCGCGACGCGACGATGGACGACTTCCAGCGGTTCACCAAGCTCGCCCAGTCGTTCCCGGTGCTCGACTCCGCCGGCGGCGTGATCTGCGAGCCCAACGACACCCCGCTCGACAGCCGCCACCTCGACATGACCTACGCGCTGCAGACGCTGACCGACAAGGTCTACATGGGCAACGTGGTCTCCGGCGTCAACGCCGCCGACACGATCCGCATGGGCGAGATCCTGTTCGGCTCGCGGGAGGCGATCGAGCAGACGCCGGTGTCGATCTCGCTCATCAACTGCAACAGCCCGCTGCGCTGGGACGACCGGATGCTCGAGGCGCAGTTCGAGTACTGCTCCGCCGGGCAGCCCGTCGTCCTGACGCCCTTCATCCTCATGGGCGCGATGTCGCCGGTGACCATCCCCGCCGCCCTGGTGCAGCAGATCGTCGAGGCGCTCTCGGGCATCACCCTCGCGCAGCTCATCCGGCCCGGCACGCCGGTGATCTTCGGGTCGTTCCTGTCCAACATCGACATGCAGTCGGGCTCGCCGACCTTCGGGACGCCGGAGTCGGGCATCGGTCTGCTCTGCACCGGCCAGATCGCGCGGCACTTCGGGCTTCCGTTCCGCACCGGCGGCGGGCTGACGTCGTCGCAGGTGCCGGACGCGCAGGCCGGCTACGAGGCGCTGATGACGATGATGCCGACGTTCCTGGCCGGCGCGAACTGGGTGATGCACTCCGCCGGCTGGCTCGAGGGCGGGCTGGTGGCCGGCTTCGAGAAGTTCATCGTCGACGTCGAGATCCTGCAGATGATGCAGGCCGAGTTCACCCCGCTCGAGATCGACGAGGACTCGATGGCCTTCGGCGCCCACGAGGAGGTCGGCCACGGCGGCCACTTCCTCGGCGCGATGCACACGATGGAGCGCTTCCGCACCTGCTTCTACCGGCCGCTGCTGTCGAGCTCGGAGAACTACGAGCGGTGGATGCGCAACGGTGGCGCCGACGCCGCCGCCCGGGCGACCAAGATCTACCAGGCGAAGCTCGAGGCCTACGAGCAGCCGCCGCTCGACGACGCCGTGCGGCTCGAGCTCGAGGAGTACGTGGTCCGTCGTCGCGCCGAGCTGGGCGACTGAGAGTGACGCTCGACCTCAGCGGCACCGACCCGGCCGGCGCGCCGTCCGGCGACTACGTGCTCACGCTCTCGTGCCCCGACCGGCCGGGCATCGTCCACGCCGTCTCCGGCTTCCTGCTCGAGCAGGGCGGCAACATCGTGGAGAGCCAGCAGTTCGACGACCTGCTCACCGACCGGTTCTTCATGCGCGTCGACTTCGTGATCGCCGGCGCGACGACGGCCGAGACGCTGCGCGAGCAGTTCGCCACGGTGGCCGGCAGGTTCGGCATGGAGTACGAGCTGTGGGACGCGCGGGCGCCGTACCGCACGCTGATCATGGTCTCCAAGCACCTGCACTGCCTCAACGACCTGCTGTTCCGGGCCAGCACCGGCGCCGTCCAGATCGACATCCCCGCCGTCGTCTCGAACCACCCGGACGCCGAGCCGCTGGTGCGGTCCTACGGGCTGAACTTCGTGCACCTGCCCGTCACCCCCGACACCAAGGCCGAGTCCGAGGGCAAGCTGCTGGCGATGGTGGAGGAGCACGGCGTGCACCTGGTGGTGCTCGCGCGCTACATGCAGGTGCTCTCCGACGGCCTGTGCCGCGAGCTGTCGGGGCGGGTGATCAACATCCACCACTCGTTCCTGCCGAGCTTCAAGGGCGCCAAGCCCTACCACCAGGCCTTCGACCGCGGCGTGAAGCTCGTCGGCGCCACCGCCCACTACGTGACCGCCGACCTCGACGAGGGCCCGATCATCGAGCAGGACGTCATCCGCGTCGACCACGCCTACACCCAGGACCAGCTCGTCCGCGCCGGCCGCGACGTCGAGGCCCAGGTCCTCTCCCGCGCCGTCCGCTGGCACGCGGAGTCCCGGGTGCTGCTCAACGGGCACCGGACGGTCGTCTTCCGCTGAGGTCGGGCGGCCCCGGTCCGACGGTGCGGGGCGCTGGGCGGGAGCGGTGGGTTACTGAGGTTTGCGGCCGTAGATTTCCTCAGTAAGTCACCGCCCACGCGAGGCGCCCGGCTGTCCGGCCTCGCGCAGAGCACGATGTGCACTACCGTTGCGCCATGAGCAACGCGACGTCGAGCGTGCAGTCGGTGGACCGGGCGCTCTCGATCCTGGAGGCGCTGGCGCGCGCGGGTGAGTCGGGGGTGACCGAGCTGGCCGGGTCGCTCGGGGTGCACAAGTCGACGGCGTTCCGGCTGGTGGCCACGCTGGAGGCTCACGGGCTGGTGGAGCAGGTCGACGGGCGCGGGAAGTACCGGCTCGGGGTCGGGCTGCTGCGGCTGGCCGGCGCGACGACGGCACGGCTCGACGTCGTGCAGGAGGCCCGGCCGGTCTCGCGCAAGCTCGCGGCCGACACGGGCGAGACCGTGAACGTCGCGGTGCTGTCCGACCGGTCCGCGCTGTACCTCGACCAAGTGGCGGGATCCTCGGCGCTGCAGTCGCACAACTGGGTCGGGCAGCACATCCCGCTCCACGCCACGGCCAACGGCAAGGTGCTCGTCTGCGACCTCGACGAGGCGCGCCGCGCCGAGATGATGGGGAAGCTCCAGCAGTACACGGAGCAGACCGTCACCACCGCGAAGCGGCTGCGCGAGGACCTCGCCGAGGTGCGGGAGCAGGGGTTCGCGGTCGCGGTCGACGAGCTCGAGGTGGGGCTGGCCGCCATCGCCGCGCCGATCCGCAACGCCCACGGCGACGTGATCGCCTCGATCAGCGTCTCGGGGCCGACCTTCCGGATGCCGGAGGAGCGGATCGAGGAGATCGTGCCGGCCGTGGTCGAGGCGGGCGCCGAGGTGTCGCACCGGCTCGGATGGGGCCACCACACCCAACGGGAGGGTGCTTGACGCTCGGCTCACGATCACACATGCTCACGTACGAGTTGTGTCAGAAGCATCAGAGATGCGTGATACGCAACTCCCGGAGGAGGGTGCGGCAATGACGGACATCCAGGAACCAGCCGAAGCGCCGGTGGACGAGACACCACTCCACCTGCGGCAGCAGGTGCCGATCAACACGGTGGTCTTCGGCGTCTCTGCGGCGCTGTCGGTGGCCTTCGTGGTCGCCGGGGTGATCTGGCCCGACGGGCTGCTGGACAAGACCGGTGACGCGCTCGGATGGGTCACCACGAACTTCGGCTGGTTGTTCATCCTCACCAGCGCGGCGTTCCTCGTGTTCTCCGCCTACCTCGCCATCACGCGCTACGGCAACATCAAGCTCGGTGCCGACGACAGCGAGCCCGAGTTCAGCACGTTCTCCTGGGTGTCGATGATGTTCGCCACCGGCATGGGCATCGGTCTCATGTTCTGGGGCGTGGCCGAGCCGCTCACCCACATGAACGCGCCGCCGCTCGGCGAGGGTGAGCCCGTGACGGCCGACTCGGCCGAGATGGCGATGCAGTACACCTACTTCCACTGGGGCTTCCACCCGTGGGCCATGTACGCCGTCATCGGTCTGGCCATCGGCTACTTCGCCTACCGCAAGAACTACGGCAACACGATCTCGGCCACCTTCCGGCCGCTGCTCGGCCACCGGGCCTCGACCGGCCCGGGCAAGGCCATCGACGTGCTCGCGATCTTCGCGACGCTCTTCGGATCGGCCACCTCGCTCGGCCTCGGGGCGCTGCAGATCACCGGCGGCATCGACGACGTCTTCGACCGCGGCGCCGGCAGCGAGACACTCGCCGTCGCGGTGATCGCCGTGCTCACGCTGTGCTTCGTGCTCTCCGCGGTGTCCGGCGTCGAGAAGGGCATCAAGTACCTCTCGAACGCCAACGCGATCGCCGCCGCAGTCCTGGTGTTCTTCCTGTTCGTCGTGGGCCCGACGGTGTTCATCATGGGCACCTTCACCACCACGATGGGCGACTACCTCACCCAGCTGCCGTCGATGGCGTTCAACACCGGCGTCTACGACAGCGAGGCCCAGAGCTGGCTCGGTGGCTGGACGATCTTCTACTGGGCCTGGTGGATGTCGTGGACGCCGTTCGTGGGCATGTTCATCGCGCGGATCTCCAAGGGCCGCACCATCCGGCAGTTCGTGATCTACGTGATCCTCGTGCCGAGCCTGGTGTCGTTCATCTGGTTCGCGATCCTCGGTGGCTCGGCCATCAACCTGCAGCTCAACGAGGGCTGGGACCCGCCCACCATCGACGGGGCGGTCGACAGCCAGGGCTCGCTGTTCGCCGTCCTGCGCGAGTACCCGCTCGGGGCGATCACGGTGGCGATCGCGGTGTTCCTCATCGCCATCTTCTTCATCACCGGAGCGGACGCCGCGTCGATCGTGATGGGCATGCTGAGTCAGAACGGCACCGAGGAGCCCCAGCGCTGGCTGGTGGTGTTCTGGGGCGTCGCCACCGGCGCCGTGGCCGCGGTGCTGCTGTGGGCGGGCGAGGGCAACGGGCTCAGTGCCCTGCAGACGTTGGTGATCCTCGTGGCCGCGCCGTTCATGCTGATCCTCATCGGCATGTGCTTCTCGCTGATGAAGGCGCTGCGCGAGGAGACGTTCGAGTCCACGCTGCCGAGCCGGGTCCGGCGGGCCGTCGAGCACTCGCAGCGCTTCCCGGACGGGCCCTGACCTGAGCGCCTCGAGTCCGACCCTGTACATCGGCGGCGCCTGGGAGGGCGCGGCCGACGGCGGCCGTCGGCAGATCCACTGCCCGGCCGACGGGTCCCTGGTCGACGAGGTCGACGAAGGCACGACGGCCGACGCCGAGCGGGCGATCGCCGCCGCGCACCGGGCCTTCCACGCCGGCCCGTGGCCGAGCACCCCCGCGCGCGAGCGCGGCGACCTGCTGCTGCGGCTCGCCGACCTGCTGGAGCGCGACAAGGCCGACGTCGCCCGGGCCGAGAGCCTCGACACCGGCAAGCGGCTGGTCGAGTCCGAGTACGACATCGACGACGTCGTGTCGGTCTTCCGGCACTTCGGCCGGGTGGCCGCCGAGGAAGCCGGCCGCATGGTCGACACCGGCAACCCGGACGTCGTCAGCCGCATCGTGCACGAGCCGGTGGGCGTCTGCGGTCTCATCGCGCCGTGGAACTACCCGCTGCTGCAGGCTTCCTGGAAGGTCGCGCCCTGCCTCGCGGCCGGCAACACCTTCGTGCTCAAGCCCAGCGAGATCACCCCCCACAGCTCGATCCACCTGATGCGACTGCTCGAGGAGGCCGGTCTGCCGCCCGGCGTCGGCAACCTGGTGCTCGGCGCGGGCCCCGCCGTGGGCGCGCCGCTTGCCACCGACCCCCGCGTCGACCTGGTGTCCTTCACCGGCGGCCTCGAGACCGGCCGTGGCCTCATGCGCGAAGCCGCCGCCACCGTGAAGCGGGTCGCGCTCGAGCTCGGCGGCAAGAACCCCAACATCGTCTTCGCCGACGCCGATGTGCCGGTGGCGCTCGACTTCGCGCTCACCGCCGTCTTCCTCCACTCCGGACAGGTGTGCTCGGCCGGCGCCCGGCTGCTCGTGGAGGAGTCGCTGCACGACGCGTTCGTCGACGAGCTGGTCGAGCGCGCGCAGCGGATCCGGCTCGGCGGACCCTTCGACGACGACGCCGAGACCGGACCGCTCACCAGCGCCGCCCACCGCGACAAGGTCGAGGCCTACGTCGCCCGCGGGATCGCCGAGGGCGCGGTGCTGCGGTGCGGTGGCGCCCGTCCGGACGACGCCGCGCTCGCCGAGGGCTACTACTACCTGCCCACGGTGCTCGACGGCTGCTCCTCCGACATGTCGGTCACGCAGGACGAGTCGTTCGGGCCGGTGCTGACGATCGAGACGTTCCGCACCGAGGACGACGCGGTGGCCATCGCCAACGACAGCATCTTCGGTCTGGCCGGCGCGGTGTGGACCCAGGACGCCGGCAAGGCGCAGCGCGTCGCGGCCCGGCTGCGCATGGGCACGGTGTGGATCAACGACTACCACCCCTACGTCGCGCAGGCCGAGTGGGGCGGCTACAAGCAGTCCGGCTTCGGCCGCGAGCTCGGCCAGGCCGGCCTCGAGGAGTACCGGGAGACCAAGCACGTGTGGCACAACATCAATCCCGCCGAGCAGAGGTGGTTCCGAGGGTGAACGAGCGCTACGACTACGTGATCGTCGGGGGCGGCTCGGCAGGCTGCGCCCTGGCCAACCGGCTCTCCGCCGACCCGTCGACGTCGGTGCTCGTCCTGGAGGCGGGCCGCTCCGACTACAAGATCGACCCGTTCATCCACATGCCCGCGGCGCTGCCGTTCCCGATCGGCAGCCGGTTCTACGACTGGCGCTACGAGACCGATCCCGAGCCGGACCTCAACAACCGCAAGGTCTTCCACGCCCGCGGCAAGGTGCTCGGCGGCTCGTCGTCGATCAACGGGATGATCTTCCAGCGGGGCAACCCGATGGACTACGAGCGCTGGGCAGCCGATGCCGGCCTCGACCAGTGGGACTACCGGCACTGCCTGCCGTACTTCAAGCGCATGGAGAACTGCGTGGCGGGCGCCGACGACTGGCGCGGCGGCGACGGCCCGCTGGTGCTGGAGCGCGGCCCGGCCGAGAACCCGCTGTTCGACGCGTTCTTCGCGGCGGCGCAGGAGGCCGGCTACCCGCTCACCGACGACGTCAACGGCTACCGCCAGGAGGGCTTCGCGCGGTTCGACCGCAACGTGCACCGCGGCCGCCGGCTCTCCGCGGCCCGCGCCTACCTGCACCCGGTGCGGAGCCGCACGAACCTCTCGGTCGAGACGCTGGCGTTCGTCACCGGCGTGCGGTTCGACGGCAAGCGCGCCGTCGGCGTCGACTACGAGCGGGCGGGACGACGGCACCGCAGCGTCGACGCCGGCGAGGTGATCCTGTGCGGCGGGGCGATCAACACCCCGCAGCTGATGCAGCTCTCCGGCATCGGCGACGAGTCGCTGCTCAGGCAGCACGGCGTCCCGCTCGTGCACCACCTGCCCGGGGTGGGGGAGAACCTGCAGGACCACCTCGAGGTCTACGTGCAGTACGCCTCCAAGCAGCCGGTCTCGATCGCACCCGGACTGCGGTGGCGGGCCCGGCCCGGCATCGCCTACCAGTGGCTGTTCCACCGCCGCGGCCTCGGCGCCACCAACCACTTCGAGGGCGGCGGCTTCGCGCGCAGCAACGACGACGTCGACTACCCGAACCTGATGTTCCACTTCCTGCCGGTGGCGATCCGCTACGACGGTTCGGCGCCCACCGAGGGCCACGGCTACCAGGTGCACATCGGCCCGATGTACGCCGACACCCGCGGGTACGTGCGGATCAAGTCCCGCGACCCGCGGCAGCACCCGTCGATGCGCTTCAACTACCTCTCGACCGAGAACGACAAGCGCGAGTGGGTCGAGGCCGTCCGGGTGGCGCGCGACATCCTGAACCAGCCCGCCTTCGCCCCCTTCAACGACGGCGAGCTCTCGCCGGGCCCCCAGGTCGACACCGACGAGCAGATCCTCGACTGGGTCCGCCAGGACGCCGAGACCGCGCTGCACCCGTCGTGCACGGCCAAGATGGGCCTGGGCGAGGACTCCGTCGTCGACCCGGCCACGATGAAGGTGCACGGCCTCGAGGGACTCCGGGTCGTCGACGCCTCGGTCTTCCCCTACGTCACCAACGGCAACATCTACGCCCCGGTGATGATGGTCGCGGAGAAGGCGGCCGACCTGATCCTCGGAAACACCCCCTTGCCGCCGTCGGACGTGGCTTACTACCGGTATCGGGACGGGTCCCCCCTCCACCCGCCCGGAGATCCGCGCAACGAGCGCAACGACGAGAGCGAGGTGGGGTCGTGACACCGACCCTGACGGTGGAGAACCTCTGGAAGATCTTCGGGACGAAGGCCGACCAGATCATCGGCACCCCCGACGCCGACCTGTCCCGGGCCGACCTCAAGGCCAAGACCGACTGTGTCGTCGGCGTCAAGGACGTCAGCTTCGACGTCGCGCCGGGCGAGGTGTTCGTGGTGATGGGGCTGTCGGGCTCGGGCAAGTCGACGCTGGTGCGCTGTCTGACCCGGCTCATCGAGCCCACGGCGGGCCGCATCTCGATCCTCGACACCGACGTCACCGGGGCGAGCGAGAGTGAGCTGCGCGAGCTGCGCCGCAAGCGGGTGTCGATGGTCTTCCAGCACTTCGGGCTGCTGCCCCACAAGCAGGTGATCGACAACGTGGCCTACGGGCTCGAGATCCGCGGCGTCTCCAAGAAGGAGCGGCGTGCGACGGCGGGCGACATCGTCGACCTCGTGGGTCTCACGGGCTACGAGCACTCCTACCCCGACCAGCTCTCCGGAGGCATGCAGCAGCGGGTCGGGCTGGCGCGCGCGCTGGCCGGCGACCCCGAGATCCTGCTGTTCGACGAGCCGTTCTCGGCGCTGGACCCCCTGATCCGGCGCGACATGCAGAACGAGGTCATCCGTCTGCACCACGAGCTCGGCAAGACGATGGTCTTCATCACCCACGACCTCGCCGAGGCGCTCAAGCTCGGCGACCGCATCCTCATCATGCGCGACGGCGAGGTCGTGCAGATCGGGGCGCCCGACGAGGTGGTGGGCGCACCGGCCGACGAGTACGTGCGCGACTTCGTCTCCGACGTGCCGCGCTCCCACGTGCTCACGCTGAAGTGGGTGATGCGCGAGCCGCGGCCCGGCGACTCGATGGAGGGGCCCGTGATGTCGGCCGACACCATCGTGCGCAAGGCCGCCCAGGCGGCGCTGGCCTCCGACCACCCGGTGCGGGTGGTCGACGACCAGGACCAGGTGATCGGCATCGTCGACGACGACGCGATCCTGCGCGTCGTCGTGGCCGAGGAGACACCCGCCGGCACGACCGACCTGGCAGGCGCGCGGTGACCGCCACCCTCGAGCGAGGGCCGGACGCCGAGCAGCCCGAGCCGGCGTCGTCGACACGCGAGTCCCGGTCCGAGCCGCCGCGCGGCCTGCTCGCACTCGGTGTCGTCGGGCTGTGGTTCCTCGCCTGGCTGGTGCTGCGCGGGAACGACACCCTGGCGCGTCCGGTGCGCGAGCGCACCGGCCTGATGGACGACTTCACCGGTTTCCGCAACGACGTGATCGCGGGCCGCGACTCCAACCCGATCATCCAGTTCACCTACTGGCTCGGTGGCACGTTCGTCGACGCCGTCGACTGGCTGCAGCGGATGATCTCGGTGCCCAACTTCCCGCGGCCGGTGCCGGAGATCGGGTGGCTCGGCGTCACCGCCATCGCCGTGTGGATCGGCCTCGCCGTGGCCGGCTGGCGCATCGCGGCGCTCATCGCCGCCTCGTTCGTGTCGTTCGGGGCGCTCGGCTACTGGTCGGACGCGATGGACCTGCTCATCGTCACCTTCGTGGCGGTGGCGATCACGATCCTCGTCGGCATGCCGCTGGCGGTGTGGATCGCCTCCAGCACCCGGGCCGAGCGCGCCGTCACGGTGGTGCTCGACCTCATGCAGACGATGCCCACGTTCGTCTACCTGCTGCCCATCGTGCTCTTCTTCGGCATCGGCGCCTCGGCGGCCGTCGTCGCCACGCTGGTGTACTCGTTGCCGCCGCTGATCCGCATCGCCGGCTACGGCATCCGCACCGTCTCGCCCACCACGATCGAGGCCACCGACTCCGCCGGTCAGACGTTCCGCCAGCGGTTGTTCAAGGTGCAGCTGCCGATGGCGCGCAGCACGATCGTGGTCGGCCTCAACCAGACGATCATGGCGGCGCTGGCGATGGCCACGCTCGCGGCCTACGTCGATGGCCCCGGCCTGGGCGACCCGGTGTTCAGCTCGCTGATCCGCCTCGACATCGGCGGTGCGTTCGTGCCCGGCATGCTCATCGTGGTCTGCGCGATCATGCTCGACCGCACCACGACGGCGGCCAGCCAGCGCGCCGAGAAGGTCATCCGCGGCGGTGGCGGCAACCCGCGGCAGCGGCGGCTGCTGCTGGCCGCTGCCGGCGTCGGCGTGCTCGTGGCGCTGTACCTCTCGCGCCAGCAGGTGTGGGCCGCCCGGTTCCCGGAGAGTCAGCTCGGTCGCAACCTCGCCGACCAGGTGAACCGCTTCGCCGCCTGGGTGGTCGACGTCTTCGGCGGGGTCACCGACACCGTGCGCGACGTCCTCACCCGGGCCCTGCTGAACCCGCTCCAGGCGCTGCTCGCCGAGTCGCCCTGGTACGTCGCCGCCGCCGGGATCCTGGCGCTCGCCTGGACCTTCGGCCGCACCAAGGCGGTGATCCCGACCGTCATCTGCCTGACCGGCATCCTGTTCCTCGACCTGTGGCACGACGCGATGCTCACCTTGACGATGACCTTGGTCGCCACGCTCATGGTGATGGTGCTGGCGCTCGTCTTCGGTGTCTGGATGGCGCGCAGCGGGCGGGTCGACTTCCTGATGCGCCCGTTGCTCGACGCCGGCCAGACCATCCCGCCGTTCGTCTACCTGATCCCGGTGCTGGCCCTGTTCGGCGCGAGCCGCTTCACCGCGATCGTGGCCGCGATCGTCTACGCCGCCCCGGCCGCGATCAAGCTGGTCGCGGACGGCGTCAAGGGGGTGTCGCCCACGACCGTGGAGGCATCGCGCTCCACCGGCGCCACCACCTGGCAGGAGATCGTCAAGGTGCAGCTGCCGATGGCGCGCGGCTCGATCGTGCTCGCCGCCAACCAGGGTCTGCTCTACGTCCTCGCCATGGTCGTCATCGGCGGCCTGGTGGGCGCCGGCGCGCTCGGCTACGACGTCGTGCTCGGGTTCTCCCGCTCCGAGGAGTGGGGCCGCGGGGCCTGCGCCGGCCTGACGATCGTGCTGCTCGGCATCATGATCGACCGCATCACGCGGGCGGCGGCCGACTACAAGGCCGGCACGCCGAAGCGCCGGTTGGGCCTGATGCGCGGGCCGGCGCGGTGACCCCTCGAGCTCGGAGATCTCCCCACTACGAACCCACCCCGGGCGCGCGTCCCGGTGGGCAGCAGCACCACTACCTGGAGGAAGCATGATGATCAAGAACAAGCGAGGTGCCCGCCTGCTCGCCGGGGTGGCGATAGGTTCGCTCGCCCTGGTGATCGCGGGCTGCGGCGACAGCTCCATCGACAGCGAGACCAAGGCCAACGAGGACCGCGCCGCCGAGCAGGGTGACTGCGGTGAGGTCAACATGGCGGTCAACCCCTGGGTCGGCTTCGAGGCCGACGCCTACGTGGTCGGCACCATCGCCCAGGAGCAGCTGGGCTGCAAGGTCACCTACAAGGAGCTCAAGGAGGACGTCTCCTGGCAGGGCTTCGGCACCGGCGAGGTCGATGTCGTCATCGAGGACTGGGGCCACCCGGACCTCGAGAAGCAGTTCTTCGAGGGCTCCGGCGACGGCAGCGCGATGGAGATGGGCCCGACAGGGAACGTCGGCATCATCGGCTGGTACGTGCCGCCGTGGCTCGCCGAGGAGCACCCCGAGATCCTCGACTACAAGAGCCTCAACGACTTCGCCGACAAGTTCAAGACGTCGGAGACCGGCAGCAAGGGCCAGTTCCTGGGCGCCGACCCGTCGTACGTTCAGTTCGACGAGGCGATCGTGGAGAACCTGGGCCTGGACTTCAAGGTGGTCTTCTCCGGCAGCGAGGCGGCGAGCATCACCGCCTTCCAGCGCGCCGAGAAGAACAAGGAGTTCATGATCGGCTACTTCTACGAGCCGCAGTGGCTCTTCGCCGAGCTCGAGCTCCAGAAGGTCAACCTGCCGCCGTACGAGGAGGGCTGCCAGGACGACCCGGCCAAGGTCGACTGCGACTACCCCGAGACCGAGCTCAAGAAGATCGTCTCGACGTCGTGGGTGGAGGAGGGCGGTCCCGCCGTCGACCTGGTCGAGAACTTCGAGTGGACCAACGACGACCAGAACCTCGTGGCGAAGTACATCTCCCAGGACAAGATGAGCCCTGAAGAGGCTGCCGCGAAGTGGATCGAGGACAACCAGGACACCGTCGACGGATGGATCGGCTGACCTGAGCTGAGCGGACCGGGGGTCTCGACACCCGCTCGCTGACGCCTGCCGCCGGTGGTCGAGCCGGGACGAGCGCAGCGAGGCCCGTGTCGAGACCCCCGGCCGACCGCCGGGGTCGAGCCGGGACGAGCGCAGCGAGGCCCGTGTCGAGACCCCCGTCCGACCGCCGGTGGTCGAGCCGGGACGAGCGCAGCGAGGCCCGTGTCGAGACCCCCGTCCGACCGCCGGGGTCGAGCCGGGACGAGCGGCGAGGCCAATGACGGGACCCCCGTCCAACCGCCGGTGGTCGAGCCGGGACGAGCGGCGAGGCCCTGCGGACCCGACCGCCGGTGGTCGAGCCGGGACGAGCGCAGCGAGGCCCGTGTCGAGACCCCGACCGCCGGTGGTCGAGCCGGGACGAGCGCAGCGAGGCCCGTGTCGAGACCCCCGGCCCGACAGCCCGACCTGACACGCCCGTCCGGGGCATTGCCCCCGGGCGGGCGTCGTTCTATCATTGTCTCGTATCGCGCATCGAGTTGCGAACTACGCAACAACAGTCTGGAGCACCCGCATGGCCACCGTCCCCGCCACCGCCAAGGTCGTCGTCATCGGCGCCGGCATCGTCGGCAACAGCCTCGTCCACCACCTCGCCGAGCTCGGCTGGACCGACATCGTGCAGATCGACAAGGGGCCGCTGCCCAACCCGGGAGGCTCCACGGGGCACGCCTCGAACTTCATCTTCCTCACCGACCACTCCCGTGAGATCACCGATCTCACCCTCGACTCGGTCGAGCAGTACCAGGAGATGGGCGTCTTCACGCAGTGCGGCGGCTTCGAGGTGGCGCGCACCGAGGAGCGGATGGAGGAGCTGCGGCGGCGGATGTCGTCGGCCAAGGCGTGGGGGATCGAGGCGGAGATCGTCGAGCCCTCCTTCGTGAAGGAGAAGGTCCCCTTCCTGGAGGAGGACCAGATCATCGGCGCCTTCTGGCAGCCGGGCGTCGGCGTGGTCGACTCGCTGCGCGCGGGCACGATCATGCGCGAGAGCGCGCAGGCCAAGGGCGTGCTCACCACCGTGCCGAACGTGGAGGTCACCGACGTCGAGGTGGTCGACGGGCGGGTCACCAAGGTGTGCACCGACAGCGGCGACATCGAGGCCGAGTACGTCGTCGTCGCCTGCGGGGTGTGGAGCCCCAAGATCGCCGACATGGCCGGGGTGAGCCTGCCGCTCACGCCCGCGGTGCACCAGATGATCAGCGTGGGCCCGTGCCCGCAGCTGTCGGGCACCGACGGCGAGATCACCTTCCCGATCGTCCGCGACATGGACACCTTCTGCTACGAGCGCCAGCACGGCGCCGACATGGAGGTCGGGTCCTACGCCCACCGCGCGATCCTCATGGAGCCCGAGGACATCCCCTCGATCGAGGCGAGCAAGCTCTCGCCGACCGAGATGCCGTTCACCGAGGAGGACTTCGACCCGCAGCTCGAGCAGGCCTACGAGCTGATGCCGGAGCTGCTGGGCGCCGAGGGCGCCGAGATGCGCTACGCCATCAACGGCCTGCTCTCGCTGACCTGCGACGGCCTGCCGATCCTCGGCGAGAGCGACGTGAAGGGACTCTGGACGGCGGCCGCCGTCTGGATCAAGGAGGGCCCGGGCGTCGGACGCGCGGTGGCGGAGTGGATGACCCACGGCTACAGCGAGATCGACGTCAGCCACAGCGACATCGCCCGCTTCCACGAGCACCAGAAGCCGCGCGAGCACACCAAGGCGCGCACCACCGAGTCGTTCATCAAGACCTACGGGATCATCCACCCGGCCGAGCAGTACGAGTCCGACCGCGGCGTGCGGAAGTCCCCGATGTACGACACGCAGGAGAAGCTCGGCGCGTTCTTCTTCGAGACCGCCGGCTGGGAGCGGCCGCACTGGTACGAGTCCAACGCCGACCTGGTCGAGCAGTACGGCGATGCCGTCATGCCGCGCGAGCACGAGTGGGACTCGCGCTGGTGGAGCCCCATCATCAACGCCGAGCACCTCCGGATGCGCGAGGCCGCCGGCGTCATCGACCTCACCGCGTTCCAGGTCTTCGACATCGAGGGACCCGAGGGATCGGGCAGCGCGCTCGACAGCGTGCAGCGCACCTGCGTCGCGCAGTGCGACGTCGCCGTCGGCAAGGTCATCTACACCCCCGTGCTCGACGGCCGTGGCGGCTTCCGGTCCGACCTCACCGTGATGCGGCTCGGCGACGACCGGTTCCGTGTCGTCACCGGCGGCGCGCACGGCCCCGCCGACCGCAAGTGGTTCCGCGACCACCTGGTCGACGGCGCCACGCTCACCGACGTCACCGACGAGGTGTCGACCATCGGCCTGTGGGGCCCGAACGCCCGCGACGTGCTCGCCGGCCTCACCGAGGCCGACGTCTCCCACGAGGGCTTCGGGATGCTCACCTGCCGCGAGATCGAGGTGGCCGGCGTGACCGCGCTCGCCTCGCGCATCTCCTATGTCGGTGAGCTCGGCTGGGAGCTCTACGTGGCGATGGACGACGCCGCACGGCTCTGGGAGGCGCTGCTCGACACCGGTGACAGCCACGGCACCCGCCCGGTCGGCATCGGCGTCTACGGCACCACCGGCCGGATCGAGAAGGGCTACCGCGCCTACGGCGCCGAGCTCGACGGCGAGCGCACGATCGTCGAGGCCGGCATGCAGCGGCCGAAGGTCAAGGCCGCCGACTTCACCGGCAAGGAGACCTACCTCGCCCAGCGCGAGGCCGAGCCGCAGACCGTGCTGTGCACCCTCACCGTCGACGACCACACCTCGGCCTCGGGCGTGAAGCGCTACATGCTCGGCGGCGAGCCGATCCTCACCCGCGACGGTGGCACCCTCACCGACGGGCACGGCCACCACCCGTACGCCACCAGCGCCGGCTCCGCGCCGTCGCTCGGCAAGCACGTGCTGCTGGCCTACCTGCCGCCGGCCGAGGCCACGATCGGCAACGAGCTCGCCGTCTCCTACATGGAGGAGCTCTACCCCGTCACCGTCGTCTCGGTCGACGCCACCGCGCCGTTCGACCCGACCAACGAGCGCATGCGATGACCGACGTCCTCGTCTGCGTGAAGCGGGTGCCCGACGTCGGTGGCGAGGTGTCGCTGACCGACGACGAGCAGGGCGTCGACGCCCGGCAGCTCGGGTTCACGGTGAGCGACCACGAGTCGTGCGCCGTCGAGCTGGCGGTGCGGATCGCCACCGCCACCGGCGGCACCGCCACCGTGCTCACCCTCGGCGCCGAGGAGGCGGTCGAGCAGCTGCGCAACGCGCTCGCCGTCGGCTGCACCGCCGCCACCCACGTGGTCGCCGACCCGACGCTGCTCGGACCGGCCGACGTCGCGCGCGAGATCGCGGCCGTCGTCCGCGACCACGAGGCGGAGGGCCGCGGCCACGATCTCGTGCTGCTCGGCAACGACGCCGCCGACAGCGGCGACTTCCAGGTCGGCATCCGACTCGCCCACCAGCTGGGCCGGCCGGTGGTGAACGGCGTGCTCACGGTCGAGGTCGAGGACGGCGACGTCGTCGCGCGCGGGGAGGGGCCCGAGGGCCACGAGACCTTCCGGGTGCCGCCGCCCGCCGTCGTCACGATCCTCGAGGGTGGCGTCGAGCCGCGCTACCCGTCGGTGCCGGGCCGGATGAAGGCCAAGAAGGTGCCGATCGAGGAGCGCAGCCTCACCACCGAGCCCAGCGGCCCGAGTCGGGTGCGGCTGACGCTGCCGCCGCCGGTGAGCAGCGACGTCGAGATCCTCGGCGAGGGAGCAGCCGCCGCGCCCGCCGTGGTCGACCTGTTCGAGCGGCTGGGGGTGCTGGCGAAGTGATCATCGTGCTGGTGGAGCCCCGCGGCTCCGGCGAGGTCGACGGCTCGCCCATCAACGAGCTCTCCTGCGAGGCCCTCACCTTCGCCCGCAGCCTGTCCGAGTCCGGCGGGGGAGTGCCGGTCGACGCCTTCGTCGTCGGCGACCTGCCCGACGGCCTGGTCGACCAGCTCGGCGAGTACGGCGTCCGGCGCGCCTACCACGCCGTCGGCGACGCCTTCGGCGCCTATGCCGGCGCCGCCTGGGCCTCGGCGCTCGTCAGCGCCCGTGAGCAGGCCGGCGCCGTCGTCGTGATGGGCTCCGGCACCCCGCGGGGCAACGAGATCCTGGCCCACGTGGCCGCCCGGCTCGACGTCCCGATGGGCGCGAACGTGCTGTCGTTCCAGGGGCTCTCACCGTTCGTGGTGGTGCGCCAGGTGGTCGGTGGCTCGGCGCTGGAGGAGATGAACCTCAGCCGGCGTCCCGCGATCCTCAGCGTCGCCGGGCACGCGGTCGAGGCAAGGCCGGCGGACTCCCCGACGTCCCCCGAGGTCGTCGAGTTCAAGCCCGAGATCGCTGAGGCCGACCTGGTGGCCCGCGTGGTCTCCCGTGAGGCGCCCCCGCCGGACCTGTCCGGTGCGCTGAAGTCGGCCAAGGTCGTCGTGGGCGCCGGCCGCGGCGCCGGTGGCCCGGAAGGCTTCGACGGCGTCCTCGAGCTCGCCGACCTGCTCGGCGGCACCCTGGGCGTCTCGCGCGTCGTCACCGGCAACGGCTGGCGCCCGCACCACGAGCAGGTCGGCCAGACCGGCAGCCGCATCACCCCCGACCTCTACGTCGCCTGCGGCATCTCCGGGGCGATCCAGCACTGGGCGGGCTGCTCGGGCTCCAAGACGATCCTCGCGGTGAACACCGACGCGGAGTCGCCGATGGTCACCCAGGCCCACTACGCCGTCCTCGGCGACATGCACGAGATCGTGCCCGCCATCAACGAGGAGATCCGCCGCCGGAGGGGCTGACCTTTCACGCCGGTGGTGTCGAGGCTCGGCCGTGGCCGGCCTCGGCACCTCAACCAGCGCGTGGGGGGCGTGGGGGTGGGAGGGGTGGGAACGGGCGGTTGCAGTCCTGCGGGCCGACACAGGTCTCGAGGACGCGGAGGCGGCGGTCGAGCTCGGCGCGGACCTGGCGGTAGCGCGGGTCGTCGGCGAGGTTGCGCATCTCGTAGGGGTCGGTGCGGTGGTCGTAGAGCTGCGCGTAGCCCGGCTCGGTGACGTCGACGGCGTAGAGGTAGCGGTCGGTGGTGACGCCGCGTGAGCGCCAGCCGGCGAGGGCGCCCCGGCTGCGGTTCGAGCTGGTCTGCACGAGCGTCGTGGTGCGCCAGCCGGACGGGGGACGTCCGCGCAGGAACGGCAGCAGCGACGCGCCGTCCATCGGCACCGGCGGGCGCACGCCGGCGAGGTCGACGACGGTGGCCGGGATGTCGAGCAGGGAGGTCGGCGCGTCCACGCGCTGGACCGGCACCCCGGGCCCGGACACCAGCAGCGGCACCGCCAGGGACTCGCGCGCCACCAGGTTCTTGGTCGTGTAGGTGTGCTCGCCGAGCGCGAAGCCGTTGTCGGAGGTGAGGACGACGTAGGTGTTGTCGAGCTCCCCGGTCTCGCGCAGCGTCGCCACCAGCGACGCCACGGCATCGTCCACCGAGCGCAGGGAGCGGATCCGGCCGAGGAACAGCCGTTTGACGTGCGCGGCGCCCGACGCGCGGCGGCCATAGCCCTTGCGCCACCCGGACAGGTCGTCATAGGACGGCGCGGCGAAGCTCGGAGGCACGGCGTCGGGCAGCAGGTGGGCGTACGTCGGGTCGGGCGTCGGGCTGACCTGCCGTATGCCGCGGTCGGTGTACTGCACGGTCTCGTGCGGCGCGGTGTGGTTGACGAACAGGTAGAACGGCGAGCCGGCGCCGGCCATCGCGCGCACGGTCGCCTCGCCGCGCTGGGCGATGCGGGTGGTGATGTAGTCGTCGGCGTAGTGGTCGCCGTCGAAGAAGTCGAAGGTGGTGTAGCGCGACGGCGGGCCCACGAGCGGGTCCCACACGTCCCAGCCGACCTGTCGGCCGTGGTCGCGGTGGTAGCCGTTGAGGTACTTGCCGTGCAGCGCGGTGAGGTAGCCGCTCTCCTGCAGCCAGTGCGCTGCCGTCGCCGTGGGGTCGAGCAGCGCCTGGAACCCGCCGCGGGGGCCACGGTTGGCGCGCACGCCGTTGTTCTGGGCGTAGCGGCCGGTGTGGAGCATCGCGCGGGCCGGGCAGCACAGCGGATGCGAGGAGATCGCGTTCGTGAACGTCGTGCCGCGCAGCAACCGTCGGGTCTGCGGCAGGTAGCGCATCTCGTCCGCGCGCATGTCGTCGGTGAGCACCACGACCACGTTGGGCCGGTCGTCGCCCGGCCGCGACGGCGTGGGGAGGTCGGAGACCCGGTGGTCGGAGTGCGTGCGCTCCACGGCGTCCGGTGGTGGACCTGTCCCCGTCCGGTCGTGGTAGCGCCAGGTGGCCACCAGCACGCCGGCGACCACCACCAGCACCAGGCCGGTCACGAGCGCCGCGCGGCGCCCCGAGATCCTCCGCACGCTCAGAACTCATACCCGAAGTCGCGGATGGTGCGGTGGAACAGCCGCGCGACCCGCCGTCTCTGCTGCGGCCCGTAGTACTCCCGGTAGTGCCGGGAGGTGCGGAAGCCCGACTTGGCGTGCGGCAGGCACACCGGACCTGGCAGCCCGATCCGGTCGTACACGGCCTCGAGGTCCTCGGCCAGGTTCTCGAACCGGCAGACGTGGTCGACCACCACCCGGCCGTCGATGCGGATCTTGCGCTGGTTGCGCGCGAGCCGGTCCGCCCGGGCGCTCATCACGAAGTCGGAGAACGCGATCGCGGGCCGGTCGCGGTAGCGGTAGTGGTAGGACGACACGACGGCGTCCCACGGGTTCCGCTCCACCGCGAAGGTGAGGTACGCATCCCAGGTCTCGACGCCGACGGCACCCCGGGTCGCGCGACACCCGAGGTGGCTGAACGCCGGAACCGGGAAGCGGGGCGGCTCGTAGTTCTGGGCCGGGACGCCACCGTGCTGCGCGCGCAGCACCTCGTCCTCGGGAGAGATGGGTGCGACGACGTCCTCGGGGCCGCGGTGCCGCGACAGCGCGATCTCGACGCTCGTGCCCGCGGTCTTGCGGGCCTTGACGAAGATGAACCGATGCCGGTGCGAGATGATCACGGGCACTCTCCTTCGGCACGGAGGTGAGGGGGCGGAGCGCCCGGCGGACGGCACGCCCCGGGAGGTGACCAGCGTGACGGGCATGCCTGAAACCTCCCTGAGAAGCACATGATTCTCCGCACCCGTACCGAGTGCGGGCGGCCCGCCGGCATGCGTTAGATTCGTCCCCGCACGGGCGATTGGCGCAGTGGTAGCGCGCTTCGTTCACACCGAAGAGGTCACTGGTTCGAACCCAGTATCGCCCACCTCAGCTTTCCCGCGCCGGACGCGACACCGCTTCGAGGAACGCCGGGGAGTGCGCAGCACTTCCGGCAAGTGCCGCGGGTCGCGATGCCGGTGGCAGGCCCCTGCGGGTGACTACATCCGCCTCCGGCTGGTGCGAAGGTCGACTTGCTCCCGGACCACACCACGACCGGGTGCGTCTCTCACACCAGAACCGGGGTGTCGGGAGCCCCGCGGCTCGGGGGTGTGTCTACGCACCGCCGGGCCGCGGCGCGCGCGCCGGGCCGACCGAGGCCCCCCACCGCCTGTCATGCCACCGTCACCCGGGCAGGTGACGGCCCGGGCGGCTCGGCGAAAGCGTGCCAAGGTGGAGAGAACTTCTACGTGACCCGCGGTTCCGAGCGGGCGAGAACGGCGGTCATCCTCATGACCAGCACCCTGAACCCCGTGCAGATCGACGAGCTTCCCTACGACTTCACCCGAGCCGGACTCACGGACCTGACCGGCCGCGAGCGCGAGATCGTCGAGCTCATCACGAACGGCTACTCGAACGCCGAGATCAGCCGGATGCTCTACCTGAGCCTCAACACCATCAAGACCTACGTGCGCACGAGCTACCGGAAGATCGGTGCCGAGACCCGTTCGCACGCCATCGTCTGGGGAGTCCGGCACGGCCTCCTCGTCGGCGTCCCCGCCACGATCACGGGCTAGCCCGCGCCCGAGCATCGCCCGCCGCCGTCCGGCTGCTTTCGCCGTTTGCCGGACAGCGACGCCCATTGCTGCCTACGGTCTGGGCCTTCACCGACCCTGGAGCAGCACCATGACCCCCACGACCCGGCGGTTCGCCGTCACCGTTCTGGCAGCGCTCGGCACCCTGCTGGCCACGGTCCACGCCGTCCCGGCGCAGGCCGTGCCGAGCGTGTCGGTCCAGCGCGCCGCCGATCGCGACTGCGGCGACTTCGCCACCCAGGCTGCCGCCCAGCGGTTCTTCCTCGACCACGGCGGCCCGCGCTCCGACCCGCACCGACTCGACGCCGACGGCGACGGGATCGCGTGCGAGACCAACCCGTGCCCCTGCAGCACCTCGCAGGGCGGCGGGGGCGGCGGACAGACCGCTGCTCCCACCCGGCCGGCGCGGCTCAAGCAGCGGGCCGTGGTGGTGCGCGTCATCGACGGCGACACCGTCGACGTCCGGCTGCGGTCGAACGGCCGGGTGAAGCGGGTCCGCATCCTCGGCATCGACACCCCCGAGGTCTACGGCCGCACCGAGTGCGGTGGTCCGGCCGCCTCGACGTCGGCCAAGGGGCTGATGCCGCGGGGCACCCCGGTGCTGCTGGTCTCCGACCGCACCCAGGCGCGGGCCGACCGCTACGGCCGCCTGCTGCGGTACGTGATGAAGCGCGGCAAGTACGACATGGGCCGCTTCCAGCTCAAGCGCGGCCATGCCCGGGTCTTCGTGGTGACCCGGCCCTTCGAGCGGGTGCGCGTCTACCGGCAGGTGCAGACCCGGGCCAAGCGTCACGGTCTCGGTCTGTGGGGGCACTGCTGAGGGACCGCCGACGGCTCGGGTCGGACACTGCTCGACCCTTCCCGCTGCTCCGGCGAAACCCGGGCGCGGGGGCGTAGCGCTCCTCGTTACGATCGCGAGCGTGCCTGAGATCAAGATCGCCCGTGTCCACGCCGGCAAGCGCGAGGACCGGACCGTCACGACCGGCACCAAGGCGTGGGAGCTGTTCGCCGACGACACCGACGTGATCGCCGCCCGGGTCGGCGGCGAGCTGAGGGACCTGGCGCACGAGCTCGCCGACGGCGACGAGGTCGAGGGCGTGGCCATCGACAGTGCCGACGGGCACGACATCCTGCGGCACTCCACCGCGCACGTGATGGCCCAGGCCGTCCAGGACCTCTTCCCCGACGCCAGGCTCGGCATCGGACCGCCGGTGGAGAACGGCTTCTACTACGACTTCGACGTCGAGACCCCCTTCGTGCCGGAGGACCTCGAGAAGATCGAGACCCGGATGCGCAAGATCATCAAGGAGGGCCAGCGCTTCTCCCGGCGCGTCACCACCGACGCCGACGCCCTGGCCGAGCTGGCGCACGAGCCCTACAAGGTCGAGCTCATCGGCCTCAAGGGCTCCGGACAGGGCGAGGACGCCGCCGAGGGCGCGGCCGTCGAGGTCGGTGCCGGCGAGCTCACCATCTACGACAACATCCGCCGCGACGGCGAGATCGCCTGGAGCGACCTGTGCCGCGGGCCGCACCTGCCCACCACGAAGCGGATCCCGGCGTTCAAGCTGATGCGCTCCGCGGCGGCGTACTGGCGCGGCGACGAGAAGAACAAGATGCTCCAGCGCATCTACGGCACTGCCTGGGAGTCCAAGGACGCGCTGGCGGCCCACCTCGACCACCTCGCCGAGGCCGAGCGCCGCGACCACCGCAAGCTCGGGCGCGACCTCGACCTCTTCTCCTTCCCCGACGAGCTCGGCTCGGGCCTGGCGGTCTTCCACCCCAAGGGCGGCGTCATCAAGCGGGTGATGGAGGACTACGTCCGGCAGCGGCACATCGAGGAGGGGTTCCAGTACGTCGGCACCCCGCACATCACCAAGGAGCAGCTCTTCCGCACCAGCGGACACCTCGACTTCTTCGAGGAGAACATGTTCCCGCCCATGGAGCTCGAGGGCGTGCGCTACTTCGTGAAGCCCATGAACTGCCCCATGCACAACCTGATCTACAAGGCGCGGGGCCGCTCCTACCGTGAGCTGCCGCTGCGGCTCTTCGAGTTCGGCGGCGTCTACCGCTTCGAGAAGTCCGGCGTCGTGCACGGCCTCACCCGGGTTCGCGGCATGACCCAGGACGACTCGCACTCCTACGTGACCCCGGAGCAGGCGCCCGCCGAGATCAAGCACCTGCTCGACTTCTGCCTCAGCCTGTTCCGCGACTTCGGCCTCGACGACTTCTACCTCGAGCTCTCGACCCGCGACGAGGGCAACCCGAAGTTCGCCGGCACCGAGGACGACTGGGCCACCGCCACGACGGTGCTGTCCGACGTCGCCGAGGCCTCCGGCCTCGACCTCGTGCCCGACCCCGGGGGCGCCGCGTTCTACGGCCCGAAGATCTCGGTGCAGGCCCGCGACGCGATCGGCCGCACCTGGCAGCTCTCGACCATCCAGTACGACTTCAACATGCCGGCCCGGTTCGGGCTGGAGTACCAGGCAGCCGACGGCAGCCGGCAGCAGCCGCTGATGGTCCACTCGGCGAAGTTCGGGTCGATCGAGCGGTTCTACGGCGTCCTGCTCGAGCACTACGCGGGCGCGATGCCGCCGTGGCTCTCGCCGGTGCAGGTGCAGGGGATCCCGATCGCCGAGCGCCACCACGACTACCTGCGCGACATCGCCGCGCGGATGACCGGTCAGGGGTTGCGGGTCGAGGTCGACGACTCCGACGACCGGATGCAGAAGAAGATCCGCAACGCCCAGCTGCAGAAGGTGCCGTTCATGGTGATCGCCGGTGACGACGACGTCGCGGCCGGCGCGGTCTCGTTCCGCTACCGCGACGGCCGCCAGGACAACGGGGTCCCGGTCGACGAGGCGATCGCGCGCGTCACGGCCGCCGTGGCATCGCGCGAGCAGGTCTGAGGCTTGCCGACCGACCTGCCCGACCACTTCGGCCCCGACGTCGCTCCTTCGTACGACGACCCGGCCGACGAGCGGTTCACCCCCGAGCACCTGGCGCTCGAGTCGGGCTTCCTGGCCGACCTCGCGGGGCCGGGCGGCAGGGCGCTGGAGCTCGCGATCGGCACGGGCCGGGTGGCGCTGCCACTGGCCGGGCGCGGCGTCGACGTCGCCGGGATCGACCTGTCGGAGGCGATGGTGGCCGAGCTGCGCGCCAAGCCCGGCGGCGACCGGATCCCGGTCAGCATCGGGGACTTCGCCACCACGAGGGTCGACGGCGACTTCGACCTGGTCTACCTGGTGTTCAACACCATCGGCAACGTGACCACCCAGGACGCGCAGGTCGACACCTTCGCCAACGCCGCCCGCCACCTCCGACCGGGCGGGGCGTTCGTCGTCGAGACCGGGGTGCCGGGCCCGCCTCGGGTGGACGGCGACCCGTTCGTGGTCTTCCACCACGGCGAGCGGCACACCGGCATCGACGAGTACGACCGCGCCACCCAGGCGATGTGGTCGCACCACTACAGCCTCGAGGACGACGGCACCTGGCGGCGGGCGTCGGTGCCGTTCCGCTACGTCTGGCCCGCCGAGCTCGACCTGATGGCGAGGTTGGCCGGGCTGAGCCTGAGCGAGCGCTGGGAGTGGTGGGACCGCACGCCGTACACGAGCACCAGCACCCGCCACGTGAGCGTCTGGGTGAAGCCGACCGGTTGACCGGTGTGCTGGGCTGGTGCCCATGCCCCGCACCATCGCCACCGCCGACCACGTCGACCGCGACGCCGTCCTCGACTTCGCCCGCGAGCGGCACCACTACGTGCTGCTCACCAAGCGCCGTGACGGCAG
Source organism: uncultured Actinomycetota bacterium (assembly GCA_963845795.1). Taxonomy (GTDB): domain Bacteria; phylum Actinomycetota; class Actinomycetes; order Propionibacteriales; family Nocardioidaceae; genus Nocardioides. The sequence continues at coordinate 440,951 of CAWJTG010000009.1, forward strand.
CCCGCAGGTCAGCCCGGTCACCGGCGGCGTCGACGACGAGGGGCGGCTCGTCATCGCGACCTACCCCGAGCGCGCCAAGACCGCCAACGCCCGCCGCGAGGCGGAGGTCTCGGTGCTGGTGCTGAGCGACGACTTCGACGGCGCCTGGGTGCAGGTCGACGGCACCGCCGAGGTGATCGACCCGCCGGACTCGGTGGAGCCGCTGGTCGACTACTTCCGCGCCGTGGCGGGGGAGCACCCCGACTGGGAGGAGTACCGGCAGGCGATGCGCGACCAGGGGAAGTCGCTGATCCGCGTCACGCCGCTGCGCTGGGGACCCATCGCGACCGGTGGCTTCCCGCCCCGCCTCGCCGGCGACGCCGACTGAGACGAGGCCGCGCGTCTCACCGGGGCAGGTGGTGCGCGGGTCCCGACAATCCCGGTAGGACGGTCGCAATGATCTCCCCAGGAACCCAGATCGCCGGTCGCTACACGGTCGACCGCGCCGTCGGCCGTGGTGGCACCGGAACCGTGTGGCTGTGCCGCGACAACGTCCTCGGCCGTCAGGTGGCGGTCAAGCAGGTCGGCAACCTGCCGGGCGAGACCACCACCGACCTCGACCGGGCGCTGCGCGAGGCGCGGTCCGCCGCCGGCCTCAACCACCCGCACGTCGTGTCCGTCTTCGACGCGGTCGAGGACGACGACCGCACCTGGCTCGTCATGGAGTACCTGCCCTCGCGCACCCTGGCCGAGGTCCTCGCCTCCGACGGCCCGCTCGACCCCCGCCGCGCCGCCCACCTCGGGGCGCAGGCGGCCGAGGGCCTCGCTGCCGCTCACGCGCGCGGGGTCGTGCACCGCGACGTCAAGCCCGGCAACATCCTGGTCACCGACGACGACCGCGCCAAGATCACCGACTTCGGGATCGCCCTGGTCACCGGCGACCCCCGCCTGACGCAGACCGGGCTCGTCGTCGGCACCCCGTCGTACTTCTCGCCCGAGGCCGCCCGCGGCGGGGAGCCGGGGCCGGCCGGCGACGTCTGGGCGCTGGGAGTGTCGCTCTACGAGGCGGTCGAGGGCGAGCTGCCCTACGCCGGCCGCGGCGGCGGCAACCCGCTCGCCCTCCTCGTCGCGATCGCCGGCGAGGAGGCACCGCCCCCCACCCGTGCCGGCGTCCTCGCCGGGCCCATCGCCGCCATGATGGCGCGCGACCCCGAGGACCGTTGGACGATGGACGACGCCGCCCGCGAGCTCGCGCGGATCGCGACCGGCGACGTCGACCCGAGCGCGACGGCTGTGCTCGGCGTGCCGCACGCCCCGCCCCCGGAGCCCGACGCCACCACTGAGCCCGACCTCGTTCCCGAGCCGGACGGCGCCGGAGCCGGAGCCGGAGCCGGAGCCGGAGCTCGTCCCCGCGCCGGTGGCGGCGACCGTCGACTCCGGCAGCTCCGCCAGTGGCCGCCGGCGCCCCTGGCTGGTGCTGGTCGCGGCGGCGGTGCTGCTCCTGGCCGTCGGGGCGATCGGTATCGGGCTGGCCACACGCGGTGACGACACCTCGTCCGCCCGTGACACGAGCTCCGCCGACGCGAGCAGCGAGCCGCGATCTCCCGACAGCACTCCGGACTCGTCAGGGTCGGCGCCGGCGGAGGAGGAGTCCGAGCCCCCGGCCCCCGAGCCGAGCCCCGAGGAGTCGGAGAGCGAACCGGACGACGGCGACACGACATCGGAGGACCCCACCGCGTTCGCCGAGACCTACTACGCCTACCTCCCCGACGACCCCCGATCGGCGTACCGGCTGCTGTCGGACGACTACCGGGCGCGGGTCTCCCGGGGGGACTACGAGGGGTTCTGGAACACGGTCGAGGACGTCGAGGTCGGCGGGGTGGAGATGGTCGACGACAGCACCGTCGACGTCGCCCTGACCTACGTCACCGCCAACGGCCGCGAGCAGGAGACCCGCCGCCTCTACCTCACCGAGGCCGACGGCGGCTGGGTCATCGCGGACGACGAGGCGGTCGCGGCCTGAGGTGCAGGAATCCCCGGTCGGCCGGGGATTCCAGCACTTGTGGGCCGAAGTTTCGCAGGTCGGTCGCCGGGGACTCCAGCCTCGGCAGGTGCAGGAATCCCCGGTCAGCCGGGGACTCCAGCACTTGTGGGCCGAAGTTTCGCCCGTCAGGTGCAGGAATCCCCGGTCGGCCGGGGATTCCGACACCCCCCAAAGTTACTGTCACGTAACGTCGCACACACTATTTACGCGCAACGCGACGTCGCACTAACGTGCGGCTCATGACGCAGACCTTCCACGAGCGACTGCAGACCCTCTCCGAGGCGTCGGTGCACCAGCACTTCGACGCCTTCCTCGACATCGACTGGGACCACCCCGACCTCGCCGTCGACCCGAGCGACGAGCGGTGGGTGCTGCCGATGAGCGACCCGCTCGGCCGCCATCCCTGGTACCGCGGGCTCCCGCGGTCCGAGCAGATCCGGATCGGCATCTACCGCCAGGCCAACGTCACCAAGGTCGGGCTCCAGTTCGAGCAGGTGCTCGTCGCCGGGCTGATGATGTACGCCAACAAGCTGCCCAACGGGTCGGCGGAGTTCCGCTACGCCACCCACGAGGCGACCGAGGAGTGCCACCACACCCAGATGTTCCAGGAGTTCGTGAACCGCTCGGGCCAGGACGTCCCGGGCGGGTCGCGGCTCTTCCGCACCCTGGGCCCGGTGCTGCCGCTGGCCGCCCGGGTGGCGCCGTACGGCTTCTTCTACGGGGTGCTCGCCGGTGAGGAGCCGATCGACCACCTGCAGAAGTCGATCCTGCGCGGCGGTGGCGACCTGCACCCGCTGCTGCAGCGGATCATGCAGATCCACGTGGCCGAGGAGGCCCGCCACATCGGGTTCGCGCACGAGTACCTCCTGCACAAGGCGCCGCGGCTCAAGCGGCACGAGCGCGCGCTCCTCTCGCTGGTGGTGCCGGTGGTGATGCGGTGGCTGTGCGACGAGATCCTCGTCCCGAGCGCCCAGGCCCGCCGCGACATGGGCCTGCCGAAGCAGGTGGTGAAGGACCTCTACTGGGACCGCCCCGAGTCCCAGAAGGTGCTGCGCGACCTGTTCGGCGACGTCCGGATGCTCGCCGAGGAGACCGGGATGATGAACCCGGTCTCGCGCCGGGTGTGGCGGTTGCTCGGCATCGACGGACGCTCCTCGCGGTACCGCGGCGAGGTCGCCCCCGCCGCCGCGTAGCCGAGCGAGGCACCGTGCCGTACGTCGTCACCCAGGCCTGCTGCGCCGACGCCTCGTGCGTCGTGGCCTGCCCGGTCAACTGCATCCACCCAGCGCCGGGGGAGCCGGGCTTCGCCGAGGCCGAGATGGTCTTCGTCGACGCCGCCGCGTGCGTCGACTGCGGCGCGTGCGCCACCGCCTGCCCGGTCGACGCGATCAAGCCGCACACCGCGCTGACGCCGGCCGAGGAGCCGTTCGTCGCCGTCAACGCCGCCTACTACGACTGCTTCCCGCACCGTGACCGAGCACCGTTGGCCCCCGTGCCGCCGCAGCGCCGGCTGCGTCGCGCCGGTCCGATCCGGGTCGCGGTGGTCGGAGCGGGACCGGCCGGGCTCTACACCGCCGACGAGCTGCTGCGGCACCCCGGCACGCGCGTCGACGTCTTCGACCGCCTCGCCGCGCCCTACGGGCTGGTGCGATACGGCGTCGCGCCCGACCACCCGCACACCCGGCGGGTGCAACGGCTCTTCGGGCACATCGAGCGGCAGCCCGGATTCCGCTACCGGCTGGGGGTCGAGGTCGGTCGCGACGTCACCCTCGACGAGCTCGAGCGGGGCTACGACGCCGTCGTCTACGCGGTCGGCGCGGCCTCCGATCGCCGGCTCGGCATCGCGGGGGAGGACCTGCCCGGCTCGCTCGCCGCCACCGACCTCGTCGCCTGGTACAACGGCCATCCCGAGCGCCGCGACCTCGACCTCGACCTCGCCCACGAGCGGGCGGTCGTCGTCGGCACCGGCAACGTCGCCCTCGACGTCGCTCGGATGCTCACCCACGACCCCGCGGTGCTGGCCGGCACCGACATCGACCCCGCTGCGCTCGACACCCTGGCCGGCAGCCGGCTGCGTGAGGTGGTCGTCCTCGGCCGCCGCGGTGCCGAGCACGCCGCGTTCACGCTGCCCGAGCTGCTCGGGCTCGCCGGCCTCGTGGACGACGGAAGGCTCGACGTCGTCGTCGACACCGGCGGCGACCCGGTCAGGGGCGACGACGCCCGGGCCGACGTCCTGCGCGACCTCGCCGCCCGCTCGCCGCGGCCCGGTCTGCGGCGGGTGGTGCTGCGGTTCGGCGCCCGACCGGTGCGCCTGGTCGGACCGGACCGGGTCACCGGTGTCGTGGTGACGCATGCGGGTCGCACCGAGACCGTGCCGGCCGGGCTGGTCGTGCGGGCGATCGGCTACCACGGGCAGCCGGTGCCCGGCCTGCCCCACGACGCCGCCACCGGCACGGTGCCGCACCTGGCGGGCCGGGTCCGGCCCGGCGTCTACGTGGCCGGATGGGCCAAGCGCGGACCCAGCGGCTTCATCGGCACCAACAAGTGGTGTGCCCAGGAGACGGTCGCCTCACTCCTCGACGACCTCGACGACCTCGACGGCCTCGACGGCCTCGACGACCTCGACGACCTCGACGACCGGGCTGCCCGGTCCGCGACACCCCCGCCGATACGCTTCGACGACCACCGGAGGACCGGCTCGAGCAGATGAGGTGACATGGCCGCGACCGCGCAGCGCGACGGCCGCCAGGCGCGCTGGGAGCGCCACAACCGCGAGCGCCGCCGGCACGTCCTCGAGGCCGCGGTCGTCGTCCTCGAGTCGGAGCCGCCGGGCACCGAGGTCCACGTGCAGCAGATCGCCGAGCGGGCCGGGCTCAACCGCACCGTCGTCTACCGCCACTTCACCGACCGCGCCGACCTCGACCGCGCGGTCCGTGCCCACATCCTCGACGGCCTCGCCGCCGAGCTGTTGCCGCACATCACCCTCGACGGCACGGTGCGCCAGATCATCCGCCGCGTGGTGTCCACCTACGTCGACTGGGTCGTCGCCCACCCCTCGCTGCACCGCTACGCCGACCAGGAGGGAGCAGGGCCGATGCAGCACGGCATCGCGCAGATCGCCACCACCCTGGTGCAGCTGCTCGAGACGGCGGTCGACCTGCTCGGGGTCAGCCTCGACGCCGACGAGCGCGCCTCGATCGACCCGCTGGCCCACGGCCTCGTCGGCGCCGTGCTGGGTGCGGTCCGACCGTGGATCGCGCGCGAGGAGCAGGTGCCGACCGCCGCCCAGCTGGGCGACCTGCTGAGCGACTCGGTGTGGTTCATCCTCGACGGGCACGCCCGCAAGCTCGGCCTCGCCATCGACCCCGACAAGCCGCTCGCGGAGCTCGTGGGATGACCCGTACGCAGGACGGCGTCGGCGAGCCCGACGACCTCGACCGGCTCTGGACCCCGCACCGGATGGCCTACATCCGCGGCGAGAACAAGCCGGCCGACACGACGGCGGGGGAGTGCCCGTTCTGCCGGGTGCCCGGCCTCGACGACGCCGAGGGGCTGGTCGTGCGGCGCGGCCGGGTGGCGTTCGCCGTCCTCAACCTCTATCCCTACGCGCCGGGGCACCTCATGGTCTGCCCGTACCGCCACGTCGCCGACTACACCGACGTCACCGACGAGGAGGTCGCCGAGATCGCCCACCTCACCCGCGAGGCCATGCGCACCGTCCGCGCGGTCTCGGGTGCGGGCGGCTTCAACCTCGGCATGAACCAGGGCGACATCGCCGGCGCCGGCATCGCCGCCCACCTGCACCAGCACGTCGTGCCGCGCTGGCCCGGTGACCAGAACTTCATGCCCATCATCGGCCGCACCAAGACGCTGCCCGAGCTCCTCACCGACACCCGCTCCCTCCTCGCCGACGCCTGGGTGACCGCCGACGCCGGTTGAGGTGTGAGGAGCGCCAGCGACGAGCCTCGAGACCGCGGGGGTCGACGACTGCGTGAGGAGCGCCGTCGGGCGCCGTCCTGCCCGCCTCGCACCGCTCCCCAGCCGGACCCGCAGGGCGTCGCGGCCACCCTGACCGGCTCGGGCTGAGGCCTTCCTCTACCCTCGCGGCGTGTTGGAGACGAGCGTCCTGGACCGGTTCAAGGGGTTCTGGCAGGGAGTGGTGCTGCTGCCGTTCGTCCGCCTGTTCATCCGGCTCGGCATCAGCCCGGACGCCGTCACCCTCGTCGGCACCATCGGTGTGGCCGCGGGCGCGCTGGTGTTCTTCCCACAGGGAGAGCTGCTGATCGGCGTCCTGGTCATCACCGCCTTCGTGTTCAGCGACCTCATCGACGGCAAGATGGCCCGCGAGCTCGGACGGGACTCGAAGTTCGGCGCGTTCTGGGACTCCACCCTCGACCGCTTCGGCGACGGCGCCGTCTTCGTCGGTCTCGCGCTCTACTTCGCCCGCGACGGCGACAGCTTCCTGTACCTGTGCGTGGCGCTCTACTGCCTGGTGACGGGGTCGGTGACGTCCTACGCCCGCGCCAAGGCCGAGTCGCTCGGGCTGGACGCCCGTGGCGGCATCGCGGAGCGCGCCGACCGGCTCGTGCTGATCCTCGTGCTCACCGGTCTCTCGGACATCCTCGACGTTCCCGAGCTCCTCTACGGCGCGCTGTGGCTCCTCGCCGCGGCCAGCACCGCCACGGTCGTCGTCCGCGTGCTGAAGGTCCGCCGCCAGGCGCTCGCCCTCGACGCCGCCGCAGCCCCTCGTCCCGACTCGGCTCCGGAGGCCTGACGGCCGTACCCTCGGACCATGACTGACAGCACCACCTCGCCCCACCCCGAGACCGGCACCACCCGCGTCAAGCGCGGCATGGCCGAGATGCTCAAGGGCGGCGTCATCATGGACGTCGTCACCGCCGAGCAGGCGAAGATCGCCGAGGACGCCGGTGCGGTCGCGGTGATGGCGCTCGAGCGCGTCCCGGCCGACATCCGCGCCCAGGGCGGCGTGAGCCGGATGAGCGATCCCGACATGATCGACGGCATCATCGATGCCGTCTCGATCCCGGTGATGGCCAAGGCCCGCATCGGCCACTTCGCCGAGGCGCAGGTGCTGCAGGCCCTCGGGGTCGACTACGTCGACGAGTCCGAGGTGCTCACGCCGGCCGACTACGCCCACCACATCGACAAGTGGGCGTTCACCGTGCCGTTCGTGTGCGGCGCCACCAACCTCGGCGAGGCGCTGCGCCGCATCTCCGAGGGCGCGGCGATGATCCGCTCCAAGGGCGAGGCCGGCACCGGCGACGTGTCGAACGCCGTCACCCACATGCGCACGATCCGCCAGCGAGATCCGGCGTCTGGGCAGCCTGCCCGAGGACGAGCTGTTCGTGGCCGCCAAGGAGCTGCAGGCGCCGTACGACCTCGTGGCCGAGGTGGCGCGCACCGGCAGCCTGCCCGTCGTCCTGTTCACCGCGGGCGGCATCGCCACTCCTGCCGACGCCGCGATGATGATGCAGCTCGGCGCCGAGGGCGTCTTCGTCGGCTCCGGCATCTTCAAGGCGGGCAACCCCGCCGAGCGGGCCGAGGCGATCGTGAAGGCCACCACGTTCCACGACGACCCCGCGATGATCGCCAAGGTCTCCCGCGGGCTCGGCGAGGCCATGGTGGGCATCAACGTCGAGGACATCGCGCAGCCGCACCGGCTCGCCGAGCGCGGCTGGTAGCGCGGCCGCGGATGACCGGCGTTGCCTCCTCGGGGCCACCACCTTGCGGCGATCTTGAGGTGGACCGAGGGCGACCTGCCTCGCGCCTTGATGTGCGTCCCGTGGAATAGGGGTCAACACCAACCCCCCACACCTCAGGACCCGTCATGAACAAGACCATCAAGGGCGTTCTCGCCGCCGGTACCGCTTCTGTCCTTCTCGTCGGCGGCGCCGGCACCCTGGCCTACTGGAACGACACCGCCACCGTCGGCGGCGCCACCTTCACCGCGGGCGACCTGAAGCTGGACGCGACGTCGTGCACCACCGCCGGCTGGACCGTGACCAACTCGGTCACGCAGACCACCGCGGTCGCCTTCACCCCCGGCTCCGACAAGGTCGTCCCGGGCGACGTCCTGAAGAAGACCTGCACCGTCGGCATCGTGGCGGTCGGCAAGAACCTGAAGGCCGACCTCGGCGTCACCGGCGGCACCAGCGACCGCCTCCACCATGGACAGCAGCTCGTTCTCCGTCGTCGGCGACTTCAAGCTCGGCGGCCAGGCGCTGTCCACGATCACCTCGGCCAACACCGGTCAGTCGGTCGACGCCACCATCACCGTCACGTTCCCGCGCGGCTCGTCGGTCGACAACGCCGCAAGCTCAAGACGATCAACCTCGCCGACTACACCGTCACCGCCACCCAGTCCGCCGCCTGATCCACGCCTGACACCGACGGACCGAGCAGACCTCATGAGCACCGCGACGATCGAGCGCCCCGCCACCGGGACGGAGTCGGCCGACGAGCCGACCACCCCCGCCGCGGAGACCTCGAGCCGGGAGGCGCCGTGCGCTTCGCCTTCCAGGTCACCGCGTGGCTCGTGATCCTGGTCCTGCTGTCCGCGATCGCCGCGGCCGTGCTCGTCCCGCGGCTCATCGGCGGCACCGCCTTCACGGTGCTCACCGGCTCGATGGCCCCGACCTACCCGCCGGGCACGCTCGTCGTGGACCGGCCGGTCGACCCCGAGGACATCAGGATCGGCAGCGTCGTCACCTTCCAGGTCGAGTCCGGCCGTCCCGACGTGGTCACCCACCGGGTCATCGCGGTCCGCGCCGGCGCGAACGGTGAGCCCGAGTTCATCACCAAGGGCGACGCCAACGCCGTGCCCGACGCCGACTGGAGGCCGTCGGCCGCCGTCCGCGGCGAGGTCTGGTACGCGGTCCCGCACCTCGGCCGCGTCGACGGCGTGCTCAGCGGCCACACCCGTCAGCTCGGCGTGTACGCCGTGGCCGGCCTGCTGGTCGTGTACGCCGGCGCTACCTCCTGGGAGCGGCTCGCGACCGTCGCCGCACCACCGGCGAGGACCTCGCCTCCTCCGTCTGACCCACCCCCCCACGCACTGCCTGCGCTCCCGACCCCACGAGGAGGAGCCGAATGAACGTCAAGCCTGGCGACAGCCGTCGCGGGTCCTCGTGGTCGCGTCGTCGCGCTGGCCGTCGCCGCGCTGCTGGGGATGGGTGGGCAGGGGACCTTCGCGTTCTGGAACGACTCCGCCGCCGTCAGCGGCGGGACCTTCACCGCCGGCAAGCTCGACCTGACCGTCGACGGCCAGCAGGGCAACCCGACGGCCTACGCCAAGACGAACCTGGCGCTCAGCGCGATGGTGCCCGGCGAGAGCGTGGCCTCGACGCTGGCCCTGGCCAACGCCGGGGACGCCGACCTCACCTACGTCGCGACGGTGACCAAGGCCGGCGCGCTGGCCGCGCCGCTGTCGGTGGAGCTCTACGCCGGCTCCACGGAGACCGGCGACGACGCGACCTACCCGCGGACCGAGGGCTGCACCAGCACCGCGACACCGATCACCTCCGGCAGCACCGCGACCCGGCTCAACCGGACGCCTCGCAGACCGTCTGCGTGAAGGTCTCGCTGCCCCCGAGCACCGACAACGCCTTCCAGTCCGCGACCAGCGGCTCGGTGACCGTCACGGTCGTCGCCACCCAGGTCGTCTCGTGAGCCGCCGGCCGCCGGCTGCCGGGTCGCCGGCGGTCGCTCGCGGTCCTCGCCATCGACGCGGCGTCACCGCCCGTCGGCGGCCTTCACCGACACCGCGACCGTGACCGCGGGGGCAGCGGGCAGCCTCACCGCGGGCTCGGTCTCGTCCCGGTCACCCCCACGGTGACCCAGCAGACGAGGACCGGGACCGCGATCGTACCTGGACGGCCACCGCGGTCACCACCGGCGGCGGCGACACCACGCGCGACGACCTACGAGCGTCTCCGCTACCCGGCCGCCACCGGCGGCACCGGCACCCCGGTCTGCTCGGCCGTCGGCACCACCTGCACCACGACCACCAGCCCGGGCACCTTCCACTACGCGGTGCGGGCCCGGTTCCGACCGAACTGGGTCAACGAGGGCGCGCGCGCCTGCCTTCACCGCCGACACCCGGCGCCGACGATCGGTTCACCTCGACCCGCCGACGGGTACTCCGGCTCGGCCTCGCGCCTGCGGACCTCGATCACCTGCAGCGGCAGCGCCCCGGCCTGCGGCACGATCAGCCGGCACCGCCGACCTCGGTGCAGTACACCCTGCGCCGCAACCGGACCAGCACCACCGTCGACGACTGCTGGAGCGGCTCGGCGTGGGTCGCGGCAAGCGCCGCATGCACGCTCGCCTCGACCACCGGGACGACGGCGTCGTGGACCGTGCCCGGCAGCCGCACCACAGCTTTTGCGAACAGCCAGCCCGGCACGTTCACCCTCGCGGTCCGGGCCGCGGACACCTACGGGAACGCGGCCACCAGCACCTTCACCTTCACCGCCACCTCCTGAGCCCGACCGGCCGTTCCTAGACTGCGGTGGTGAGGATCGGTGTGCTCGCCCTCCAGGGCGACGTGCGTGAGCACCTGCAGGCGCTCGCCCGCCTCGGCGTCTCCGCGACCGGGGTGCGGCGTCCTGCCGAGCTCGACGCCGTCGACGCCGTCGTGCTGCCCGGCGGTGAGTCCACCACGATGGCCAAGCTCGCCCGCGCCTTCGACCTGCTCGAGCCGCTGCGGCTGCGGATCAAGGAGGGCATGCCGGCCCTCGGCACCTGCGCCGGGATGATCCTGCTCGCCGAGCGCGTGCTCGACGGCGCGCCGGGCCAGGAGACGATCGGCGGGCTCGACGTCACCGTGCGCCGCAACGCCTTCGGCCGTCAGGTCGACTCCTTCGAGGGGTCGCTGCACATCGAGGGCATCGCCGGCCCGGTGCCGGGGGTGTTCATCCGGGCGCCGTGGGTCGAGTCCACGGGCCAGGACGTCGAGGTGCTCGGCCGCGTGGCCGAGGGCGCGGCGGCCGGTAGGATCGTCGCGGTCCGACAGGGCCCGTTGATGGCGACGTCCTTCCATCCCGAGATGGGCCACGACCCCCGCGTGCACGCCCTGTTCGTCGACCTGATCCGCCAGTCGACCTGATCCGCCAGTCGTAGAGAAGTCAGTCCGCAGAGGTTTCACAGAGGTAGGGGCATGTCCGGACACTCCAAGTGGGCCACCACCAAGCACAAGAAGGCGGTCGTCGACGCCAAGCGCGGCAAGATGTTCGCCAAGCTCATCAAGAACATCGAGGTGGCGGCCCGCACCGGCGGCGGCGACCCGGCCGGCAACCCGACGCTCTACGACGCGATCCAGAAGGCCAAGAAGAGCTCGGTGCCCAACGACAACATCGAGCGCGCGGTGAAGCGCGGCTCCGGTGAGGACACCGGCGGCGCCGACTACCAGACGATCATGTACGAGGGCTACGGCCCGTCGGGCGTCGCGATGCTCGTCGAGTGCCTCACCGACAACAAGAACCGCGCCGCCATGGAGGTCCGCATGGCGATGACCCGCAACGGCGGCTCGCTCGCCGACCCGGGCTCGGTGTCGTTCCTGTTCAACCGCAAGGGCGTCGTCCTCGTGCCGGCCGCGCAGGACGGCCGCACCGTCACCGAGGACGACATCCTCGAGGCGACCCTGGAGGCCGGCGCCGACGACGTCCACGACCTCGGCGAGGCGTTCGAGGTGGTCTCCGAGGCCACCGACCTCGTCGCCGTCCGCACCTCGCTCCAGGCCGCCGGCATCGACTACGACTCTGCCGAGGCCGCCTTCGTCCCCGACAACAAGGTCGTCCTCGACAAGGACGCCGCCGGCAAGCTCTTCCGCCTGGTCGACGCCCTCGACGACCTCGACGACGTGCAGGAGATCTACGCCAACCACGAGGTCAGCGACGCGGTGCTGGAGGAGCTGGCCGGCGCCGACGCGTGAGGGCCTCGGGTGGTGAAAGATTCACCGCCTCAGCGGTGAATCTTTCGCTTCCCACACGAAGGTTCGTGGGGTAGGCGAGAGATTCGTGCAGTCCGGGTGAGGGCTGTGACGGGGGAGGCAGGTGGGGCGCCGCACCCCCGCCCCGGCCCACCCCGCTGAACCCACCCCCGCTGAACCCACCCCCGCTGAACCCACCCCCGCCGAACCCACCCCCGCCGGCCGCTTGCCGCGCACCCGACGACGGACCGAGCCCTCCGTCCGGCCACCCGACGCCGACCGCCCGCGTGTCGCAGCAGCCCCCGGCGTCCGGGGCGACCTACCGTGACGAACACACGTTCGACCGTGAGGAGCTGCTGTGCGGGTGCTGGGCATCGACCCCGGGTTGACCCGGTGCGGCATGGGGGTGGTCGACGGCGACGTCGGGCGCCCGCTGACGCTGGTCGACGTCGGGGTGCTGCGCACCTCCGCCGACCTGCCGGTCCCGGAGCGGCTGGTCACCATCGAGCGGGGTGTCGAGGCGTGGGTCGAGGAGCACCGGCCGGACGCGGTGGCCATCGAGCGGGTCTTCGCGCGCTCCGACGTCAGCACCGTGATGGGCACGGCCCAGGCCAGCGGCGTGGCGATGGTGGTGGCCGCGCGGCGCGGCCTGGTGGTCGCGCTGCACACCCCGAGCGAGGTCAAGGCGGCGGTCTCGGGCAACGGACGCGCCGACAAGGCGCAGGTGGCGCAGATGATCACGCGGATCCTGCGGCTCGAGGTCGCCCCGAAGCCGGCCGACGCCGCCGACGCGCTCGCGCTGGCGATCACCCACATCTGGCGCGGTGGCGCCCAGGCCCGGATCGACGCGGCCCTCGCGGCCGCGAGCAGCACCGCCGGCAGGAGGGGTCGATGATCGCCTTCGTCCGCGGCGAGGTCGCCGCGCTCACGCTCACCAGCGCGGTGCTGGAGGTCGGGGGGGTCGGGCTCGAGCTGCACTGCACGCCGGGCACGCTGGCCGGGCTGCGGGCCGGCAGCCGGGCCACGCTGCCCACGAGCATGGTGGTGCGCGAGGACTCCCTCACCCTCTACGGATTCGCCGACGACGACGAGAAGGCGATCTTCGAGCTCGTGCAGACCGCCTCCGGCGTCGGCCCGAAGGTGGCGCAGGCGATCACCGCGGTGCTCGGCCCCGACGACGTCCGCCGGGCGATCGCCACCGACGACACCAAGACGCTCACCAAGGTGCCGGGCATCGGGCAGAAGGGGGCGCAACGGATCATTCTCGAGCTCAAGGACCGCATCGGCCCACCCACCGGCACCGCGGGCACCACCACGGGGGTCGCGACGGCCCCCACGGCGCCCTGGCGCGACCAGGTGACGCAGGGGCTGGTCGGCCTCGGGTGGTCCGCCAAGGACGCCGACCGCGCGGTGGAGTCGGTGGCCGACCAGGCCGGCGACGCCCCGGACGTCGGAGCGCTGCTCCGCGCGGCGCTGCGCGCCCTGAGCAAGGCCTGACGGACACTGGACGCCATGGACCACGCCGCGCACCACCACGAGCTCGACGTCGCGGAGGAGGAGCACCTCCGCTCACTCACCGCGGCCGAGGCGGACGGCGACGAGCGGGTGGTCGAGGCGGCGCTGCGCCCCCGCACCCTCGACGAGGTGGTCGGCCAGTACCGGGTCCGCGAGCAGCTGGGGCTGGTGCTCGAGGCGGCCCGGCAGCGCGGCCGCGCCCCCGACCACGTGCTGCTCTCCGGACCTCCGGGGCTCGGCAAGACCACCCTGGCCATGATCATCGCCGCCGAGATGACCGCACCGCTGCGGCTCACCAGCGGTCCGGCGATCACGCACGCGGGTGACCTCGCCGCCATCCTCTCCGGTCTCAACGAGGGCGACGTGCTGTTCGTCGACGAGATCCACCGGATGTCGCGGCCCGCGGAGGAGATGCTCTACCTCGCGATGGAGGACTTCCGGGTCGACGTCGTGATCGGCAAGGGCCCCGGCGCCACCGCGATCCCGCTGGAGATCCCGCCGTTCACGCTGGTCGGGGCCACCACCCGGGCGGGCCTGCTCCCCGGTCCGCTGCGCGACCGGTTCGGGTTCACCGGCCACCTGGAGTTCTACGACGCCGACGAGCTCGACGAGATCGTGCGGCGCTCGGCGCGGCTGCTCGACGTCGTCGTCACCGGTGAGGGCGCCGCCGAGATCGCCTCCCGATCGCGCGGCACCCCGCGCATCGCGAACCGGCTGCTGCGCCGGGTGCGCGACTACGCCCAGGTGCGCGCGGACGGCGTCGTGACGCTCGACGTCGCGCACGCGACCCTCGACCTCTACGAGGTCGACAAGCTCGGGCTCGACCGGCTCGACCGCGGGGTGCTCGACGTGCTGTGCCGCCGCTTCGGCGGGGGACCGGTCGGGCTCTCGACCCTGGCGGTGGCCGTGGGGGAGGAGCGGGAGACCGTCGAGGAGGTCGCCGAGCCGTTCCTCGTGCGCAGCGGCTTCCTGGCTCGCACCCCGCGCGGTCGGGTCGCCACGCCGGCTGCCTGGCGCCACCTCGGACTCACCGCGCCCGTCACCGGCTCGCTCGCCGGTCCGGACATCGCCCTGTTCGACGACTGAGCACGGGAACCCGCGCGGGGGGCCGCTCGTTGAGCCCTCCGGCAGCCTCGCGGATTCGCGGACGGCAGGACCCCCACGGCTACACTCTCCCGTCGGTCGTCCTGCGCTCCCGAGGCGCGTGCCGCTGCTCCCCGCACTCGACGCTGAGAGGTCTGTTCGTGGATGTCATCGGGCTGCTGCCCCTGGTGGGCATCGCCCTCGTCTTCTGGCTTCTGATCATCCGGCCGGCGTCGCGTCGCAACAAGGAGTTGCGCACGATGCAGTCCCGGTTGTCGGTCGGCGACGAGGTGATGCTGACCTCCGGTTTCTTCGGCACCGTTCGAGGTGTGCTGGACGACCGGTTGGAGATCGAGCTGACGCCGGGCGGGACCGTGGTCACGGTCGCCAAGGGCGCGATCGGCTCCGTGGTGCCGCGTCCGGGCGACGACGTCATCGAGCCGACGACCCACGACGAGCGCCCCACCGACCCCGAGGAGCGCTGACGTGGCGAAGAAGCCCGCCCGTCCCGGTCGCACCTTGATCCGGTTCTTCGTCGGGCTGTCGCTGATCTACGGCCTCGTGGCACTGGCCGGCAGCTGGACCCCGGAGCTCGGCCTCGACCTGCGCGGCGGCACCCGCATCACCTTGAACGCCAAGGGCGACCCGAGCCAGACCAGCCTCGACGAGGCCCGCGCGATCATCGACCAGCGCGTCAACGGCTCCGGCGTGGCCGAGGCCGAGGTCACCACGCAGGGCGGCAGCGTCATCGCCGTCGAGATCCCTGGCGAGCGCCGCCGTGACCTCATCGAGACTGTGCAGCGCCAGGCGCAGCTGCGGTTCCGGCTGGTCGCCTGCTCCGACTCCAGCCCCTGCGCCTCCGGCGCCCCGCAGGCACCGGCCGACCCGAACGCGCCCACCGGCCCCGCCGCCCCGAACGCGACCACCGCGGCGCCCCCCGCCGGCACCGAGCCCGCCCCGCAGGGCACGAACCGGCCGCCGACCCGCTACGCGGCCGAGGAGACCGACACCCCCTCACCCAGCCCGTCGGCCGGCTCGTCCGACGGCCCGGCCGCCAGCGACGACCCCGCCACCACGCCCTCCCCGGCCGCCGTCGCCGACGAGTCGGCGGTCGCCGACCTCGACACCGAGTACCAGTGGAGCAAGAACCCCGACCAGGCCTCGATCGAGCTGTTCAACCAGTACGCCTGCGACGCGGAGGGCAACCTCACCAAGGCCGACGGCTCGTCCCTCGGCACGGCCGACGCGGTCGTCGACGACCCGCTGAAGCCGCTGGTGGCGTGCTCGCCGCCGGAGGGCAACCCGGACGACCGGGACTACCGTCCCGCGGAGAAGTTCCTGCTGTCGCAGGCGATCATCGCCGGCACCGACCTGGAGGGCGCCGACTACGGCATCCCGCAGGGCGAGGTGCAGAACGTCGTCACGCTCGAGATCGGCGGCAAGGGCCAGGGCGTCTTCACCCAGGCCTCCGAGAAGCTCCAGACCGACGTCGACCAGTTCGCGATCGTGCTCGACGGTCAGGTGCTGTCGGCCCCGACGTTCCAGGGCCGCATCCCCAACGGCAACGCGCAGATCAGCGGCAACTTCACCGAGGCCCGGGCATCGTCGCTGGCCACGAGCCTCCGCTACGGCGCGCTCCCGATCTCCTTCGAGGAGCCGTCGGTCGAGACGATCGGTCCCTCGCTCGCCGGCGACCAGCTCCGCGCGGGCCTCACTGCCGGCGCCTTCGGCCTCGCCCTGGTGCTGATCTACTGCCTCATCTACTACCGGGGTCTGGGGCTGGTCGTGGTGGGCTCCCTGCTCGCCGCGGCGGCCACCACCTACGCGTTGGTGCTCCTGCTGAGCGAGACGGCGAACTTCACCCTGACCCTGCCCGGCATCGCCGGCCTCATCATCGCGGTCGGCATCACCGCCGACTCCTTCATCATCTTCTTCGAGCGCATCAGGGACGAGATGCGCGACGGCAAGTCGATGCGCGTCGCCGTCGAGACCGGCTGGAAGCGCGCGAAGGTGACCCGACTCGCGGCGCAGGTCGTCTCGCTGCTCTCGGCAGTGGTGCTCTACACCTTCGCCACCGGTGCGGTGAAGGGCTTCGGCTTCGCCCTCGGACTCACCACGGTCGTCGACCTCGCGATCCTGTTCTGGTTCACCAAGCCGATGGTCTCGTGGATGGCGAAGTTCCGGTTCTTCAACAGCGGCCACCGGCTCTCCGGCCTGAGCCGGGGGACCCTCGGGCTGGACGAGCCGCGCACGCCGGTCCCGGCGACTGCGGGAGGCAAGGCCTGATGGGCAAGTTCGCGCGTCTGGGCAACCAGCTCTACAACGGCAGGAAGTCGATCGACTTCGTCCACCGCCGTCCGATCTGGTACGCCATCACGAGCGTCTTCGTGCTCGCGGCCATCGCGGCGATCCTGCTGCGCGGGCTCAACTTCGGCATCGAGTTCACCGGAGGCACGCAGTACTCCGTCCCGGTCTCGACCGTCTCCCAGGACACGGCGGACCGGCTGCGCGAGGTGGTGCAGGAGGCTGGCGTGACGGAGGCCGAGTCGCCGATCGCCACCACGGCCGGCTCCTCGATCCTGATCCAGGTCGAGGAGATGAGCACCGCCGACACCGACGAGGTGGCGCAGGTGATCTCCGAGGCGGCCGGAGTGCCGACCGACGACATCACGATCTCCGAGATCGGTGCCAGCTGGGGCAAGGACGTCGCCCAGCGCGCCGTGCTCGGCGTGATCGTCTTCCTGATCCTCGTGCTCATCTTCATCGGCTTCTACTTCCGCGAGTGGAAGATGTCGATCGCGGCCCTGGTCGCGCTGATCCACGACGTGGTCATCACCATCGGCGTCTACGCGCTCTCCGGGTTCGCGGTCACACCGTCGGCGGTCACCGGAATCCTGGCGATCCTGGGCTTCTCCCTGTACGACACGGTCGTGGTGTTCGACAAGGTGCGAGAGAACACCGAGGCCATGCGGGCCAACCGGCACACCTACGCCGGGGCCGCGAACCTCGCGGTCAACCAGACGCTGGTGCGCTCGATCAACACCGGCATCGTGGCGCTCATCCCGATCGGCGCGATCCTCTGGGTGGCAGCGCTCCAGCTGGGCGCGAGCTCCCTGCAGGACCTCGCCCTGTCGCAGTTCGTCGGCATGGCGGCGGGCGTGTACTCCTCGATCTTCCTCGCACCGCGGGTGCTGGTGCACCTGAAGTCCAACGAGAACGAGGTCGTGCTCGCCGAGCGCCGCGCCAAGGCACGCGAGAAGGCCATGGCCGACAAGTACGCCACGGTGCCGGCCTTCACCGACGACATGCCGGTGCGTGAGGACGACGCCGAGCCCGGCGACCCGGACGACGTCGTCGACGACGACGTCGCCGACGAGCGCCCGGGTCCCGGCACCACGACCGCCCCCGTGGCGTCGGGTCGCGGCCGCACCGTGCCCGAGGCGCGCCGACCGGTCGGCGACAGCCGCGCCTCGGGTCGCCAGCAGCCCTCGCGCAAGCCCAAGTCGCAGCGGGGCAAGTGACCGCCGACGTCGCGGCGGAGGTCACCCGGCTCGTCGTCGACGTCCCGGACTTCCCCGAGCCCGGGGTCGTGTTCAAGGACCTCACCCCGGTCTTCGGCGACCCGCGCGCGCTCGGCGCCGTGGTGGCGGCGCTGGCCGAGGCCGGCCGGGACGACGACGGCGCGGTCGTGGTCGACCGGGTCGCCGGCATCGAGGCCCGCGGCTTCGCGCTCGGAGCCCCCGTGGCCCTGGCTCTCGGCGTGGGCTTCGTGCCGGTGCGCAAGGCCGGCAAGCTGCCCCGCGAGGTCCATGCCGTCTCCTACGCCCTGGAGTACGGCGAGGCGACCGTCGAGGTGCACCGCGACTCGTTCGCGCCGGGGGCACGGGTCCTGCTGATCGACGACGTGCTGGCCACCGGCGGCACCATGGCCGCAGCCCGCGACCTCGTCGTCGCCTGCGACGCCGAGCCGGTGGCGGCCGCCGTCGTGCTGGAGCTGTCGTTCCTCCCGGGCCGCGAGACCGTGGGTCACCTCCCGGTCACGTCGATCCTGACGGTCTGAGCCGGCCCCTCGTGGTGGCTCCTAGACTCCTCGCATGACGGAGGAGCGCACGGGGCCGGCCGCGCCCGAGCGCGAGCCCGAGCCCCCCGTCCCCGACCGACCCGGCCCCGACCGACCCGGCCCCGACCGACCCGCCGCCGACCGGCCGGTGCCCGACGTCCCCAACACCGGCCGCAGCATGCGCGCCCGGCTCGCCCGGATGGGCAACCGCAGCCAGCCCACCAACCCGGTGCTGGAGCCGCTGTTCCGCGCGGTGCGCGCCAACCACCCGAAGGCCGACCTGGCGCTGCTCGAGCGGGCCTACCGCACCGCCGAGGGCATGCACGGCACCCAGATGCGCAAGAGCGGCGACCCCTACATCACCCACCCGCTCGCCGTCACCACGATCCTCGCCGGCATCGGCATGACCGAGCCCACCCTCGTCGCGGCCCTGCTGCACGACACCGTCGAGGACACGCCGTACACGCTGGAGCGTTGCCGCGAGGAGTTCGGCGAGGAGGTGGCGCAGATGGTCGACGGCGTCACGAAGCTCGACAAGGTCCAGTACGGCGAGGTCCGCGCAGGCGGAGACCATCCGCAAGATGATCGTCGCGATGTCGCGCGACATCCGGGTGCTGCGTCGTCAAGCTCGCCGACCGGCTGCGACAACATGCGGACGCTGCGCTACGTGCCGCTGCGCAGCCAGGAGCGCATCGCGCGCGAGACGCTCGACATCTACGCGCCGCTCGCGCACCGGCTGGGCATGAACACCATCAAGGGGGAGCTGGAGGACCTCTCGTTCGCGTACCCTGTACCCGGAGACCTACGACGAGATCGGCGGACGGAGGCCGAGCGGGCGCCCTCGCGCGACCAGTTCGTCGCCGAGGTGATCAGCCAGGTCGAGAACGACCTGCGCGAGGCGAAGGTCAACCGCCGACCGTCACCGGCCGCCCCAAGCACTACGTACTCGATCTACCAGAAGATGATCGTCGGCGGCCGCGAGTTCGACGACATCCACGACCTCGTGGGCATCCGCGTCCTGGTCGAAGCAGGACCGCGACTGCTACTCGGCTCTCGGCGTCCTGCACTCGCGGTGGAACCCGGTGCCGGACGGTTCAAGGACTACGTCGCGATGCCGAAGTTCAACATGTACCAGTCGCTCCACACCACGGTGATCGGGCCCGACGGGAAAGCCCGTCGAGATGCAGATCCGCACCTTCGCGATGCACCGCCGAGCCGAGTACGGCGTCGCGGCGCACTGGAAGTACAAGGACGACGGGCGCGAGGGTCGCGACACCGAGCAGCGCGGCGACATGAACGACATGACGTGGGTGCGGCAGCTGCTCGACTGGCAGAACGAGGTCGACGACCCGGGCGAGTTCCTGGAGTCGCTGCGCTTCGAGATCAACCGGGCCGAGGTCTACGTGTTCACGCCGCGCGGCGACGTGATCGCGCTGCCCGCCGGCGCCACCCCGGTCGACTTCGCCTACGCCGTCCACACCGAGGTCGGCCACCACACCATCGGGGCCCGGGTGAACGGGCGGCTGGTGCCGCTGGAGTCGACGCTCGACAACGGCGACGTCGTCGAGGTGTTCACCTCCAAGAACGTCAACGCCGGCCCGTCGCGCGACTGGCTCGGCTTCGTGAAGTCGCCGCGCGCCCGCTCGAAGATCCGGCAGTGGTTCACCAAGGAGCGCCGCGAGGAGGCCATCGAGCAGGGCAAGGACCAGATCGCCAAGCTCATGCGCAAGGAGGGGCTGCCGATCAAGCGGCTGCTCTCGCACGACTCGCTGACCCAGGTGGCCGGCCACTTCCGCCTCGCCGACGTCTCCGCGCTCTACGCCGCCGTCGGCGAGGGCAACCTCAGCGCCTCGACCGTGGTGCGCAAGGTCATCGAGCTGCTCGGCGGCGAGGACGGCGTCCAGGAGGACCTCGCCGAGGCCGTCACCCTCACCGGCCGCCGCGGTCGCCCGCGCATCACGGGGGGCACCGAGGCCGGTGTCGTCGTCAAGGGCGCCCCGGACATCTGGGTCAAGCTGGCCAAGTGCTGTACCCCGGTGCCGCCGGACTCCATCCTCGGCTTCGTCACCAAGGGCGGCGGCGTCTCGGTGCACCGCCAGGACTGCACCAACGCCACGGACCTGCGCAACCAGCCGGAGAAGCTGCTCGAGGTCGAGTGGGCCCCCACCTCCCAGTCGACGTTCCTGGTCAACATCCAGGTCGAGGCGCTCGACCGGGCCCGTCTGCTCTCCGACATCACGATGGCGCTCTCCGACGCCCACGTGAACATCCTGAGCGCCAACCTGACGACCACCCGCGACCGCGTCGCCAAGACGCGGTTCACCTTCGAGATGGCCGACGCGATGCACCTCGACTCCGTGCTCAAGAACGTGCGGTCGGTGCCCGGCGTGTTCGACGCCTACCGCATCACCCAGTAGCCGCGACCGCGGTCGCCGACCCGCCGACCGGTCAGCGCGAGTAGTCGGACGCCGCCTGCTTGGCCATGTCGAGGAACGACCGGCGCGAGGCCAGGTTCTCCTCGAGGTCCTTGACCGCACGGTCGTCGCCGCCGGCGCGGGCCTTCTCGAGGTCGGCCTCGATGGTGGCGATGGCGGCCTCGAGCTTGCCGACCATGTCGTCGGCGCGACGGGTCTTCTCGGGGTCGGAGCGGCGCCACTGCTCGTCCTCCAGGGCGCGGATCGTCTGCTCCACCTTGCGGATGCGGCCCTCGAGCTCGCGCATCCGGTCGCGGGGCACCTTGCCGGCGGCGTCCCACCGGTCGGCGATGTCGCGGAACGCCTTCTTCGCGGCGTCGAGGTCGGTGACCGGGAGCAGCGCCTCGGCCTCGACGATGAGCTGGTCCTTGACCTCGGCGTTGGCCACGAACTCTGCGTCGAGGGCGGCGTTGGCGGCGTCGCGGGCGCCGAAGAAGGTGTCCTGGGCGCCGCGGAACTTGGCCCAGAGCTCGTCGTCGACGTCCTTGGGCGCGGGACCGGCGGCCTTCCACTGCCGCATCAGCTCGCGGTACTTGCCGGCGGTCGGTCCCCACTCGGTGGACGACGACAGCGCCTCGGCCTCCTTGACCAGCCGCAGCTTCACCACGCGCGCGGACTCGCGCTTCTCGTCCTGCACCGCGAAGTGGGCCTTGCGGGCCTTGGTGTAGGCGGTGCGGGCGGCGGAGAACCGCTTCCACAGCGCGTCGTCGGAGGGGCGGTCGAGGCGCGGCAGGCCCTTCCAGGTCTCCAGCAGGTCGCGGAGGCGGTGGGCGCCGTGGCGCCAGTCGGTGCCGGCGGCGACGGCCTCGGCCTCGGCGACCAGCTTCTCCTTGTCGGCCTTGGCCTGCTTGACCTTCTCGGCCTTCTCGACCTTGCGCGCCTCGCGTTGGGAGGCGATGACCGGACCGAGGGCGTCGAGGCGGGCCGAGAGCGCACCGAGGTCACCGACCGCGTTCGCGTCGGTCACCTGCGCCCGCACCCCCTTGACGCTCTCGTGCGCCTCCTCGGGCGACATCTTGGCCGCGCGCACCCGCTGCTCGAGGAGCTCGACCTCGGCCACCAGCGCGCCGTAGCGGGCGGTGTAGAAGGCCAGCGCGTCCTCGGGGGACCCGGCGGCGTACTGACCCACCGAACGCTCCCCGTCGGCGGTCCGCACGTAGACCGTGCCGTCGTCGTCGACACGACCCCATTCGCTGCTCGTCACTGCAGTTCCTTCACTCGCCGTCCCGGAAGGCACCCATGCTAGGGCGTGCCTCGGTGGCGACCGATACTGGCGCGACCCCGTCGGTGGCCGCTCGCTACGCTGACGCGGTGTTGATCGCCGGCTTCCCCGCGGGTCCGTGGGGCACCAACTGCTACGTGGCCGCCACCGGCCCCGGCGCGGAGTGCGTGGTCGTCGACCCGGGCAAGGACGCCGCCGCAGGCGTGGCCGAGGTGGTGCGCGAGCACCGGCTCAAGCCGGTGGCCGTGCTGGTGACGCACGGACACGTCGACCACATGTGGTGCGTGGCGCCGGTGGCGGGCACCTACGACGCCACGGCGTGGGTGCACCCGCGCGACCGCCACCTGCTCGCCGACCCGATGGCCGGCATGTCCCGCGAGACGGCCGCGATGCTGCTCGGCCAGGACGTGCAGTTCGCCGAGCCGGACGACGTCCGCGAGCTGAGCGACCTCCAGGAGCTCGAGCTCGCCGGCCTCACCTTCACCGTCGACCACACACCCGGCCACACCGAGGGGTCGGTCACCTTCCGCTCGCCGTACCCGGACGTCGACGAGGTCTCCGAGGTGCTGTTCTCCGGCGACCTGCTGTTCGCCGGCTCCATCGGTCGCACCGACCTGCCCGGCGGCGACCACCCCACGATGCTCGACAGCCTGCGCCACAAGGTGCTCACGCTGGCCGACGACATCGTCGTGCTCCCCGGTCACGGCGAGCAGACGTCGATCGGCCGCGAGCGCGCCACGAACCCCTACCTGCTCGAGCTGCAGGACGACCACGTCGCCCGGGGGCGATGAGATGGGTCGTGTCACCCCGCTGAGCGGGTTCCCCGAGCTGCTGCCTGCGCAACGTGTCGTCGAGCGCGAGGTCACCTCCGCACTGGCGGGCACCTTCGAGCTGCACGGCTTCGCCAACATCGAGACCCGCGTCGTCGAGCCGCTGGACCGGCTGGCCAAGGGCGGCGAGGTCGACAAGGAGATCTACGTCCTGCGCCGGCTGCTGGCCGCCGACGACGACCCCGGCGACACCGGGCTGGGCCTGCACTTCGACCTCACGGTGCCGTTCGCGCGCTACGTGCTCGAGCACGCCGGCCAGCTGGAGTTCCCGTTCCGTCGCTACCAGATCCAGCCGGCGTGGCGCGGTGAGCGGCCGCAGGTCGGCCGTTACCGGCAGTTCACGCAGGCCGACGTCGACGTCGTCGGGCGCGACGTGCTCCCGTTCCACCACGACGTCGAGGTGATGCGCGTGATGGTGGAGGCCCTCGACGAGCTGCCGCTGCCGGCGCTGAGCTTCCAGTTCAACAACCGCAAGCTCATCCAGGGCTTCTACCGCGGTGTCGGCCTGCCCGACGTCGCCGCCGCGATCCGCGTGATCGACAAGCTCGACAAGCTGCCCGCGGAGGCCGTCGCCCAGCAGCTGCGGGAGATCGGGGCCACCGAGGCGCAGGCCGAGCAATGCCTGGCGCTGGCGACGATCCGCACCCCCGACACCTCGTTCGTCGGCCAGGTGCGGGCCCTCGGGGTGCAGGACGACCTGCTCGAGGAGGGACTGGCCGAGCTCGCTGCCGTGGTCGAGGGCTGCGGCGCGGGAGAGCGGCGCCACGTGTCGGTGGAGGCGAACCTGCGCATCGCACGCGGCCTCGACTACTACACCGGCACCGTCGTCGAGATCTTCATGGCCGGCTACGAGCACCTGAAGTCGGTCGGCGGCGGTGGCCGCTACGACGCGCTCGCCAGCGACGGGAAGACCACCTACCCGGGCGTCGGCGTGTCCTTCGGCGTCTCCCGGACGCTGGTGCCGCTGATCGCCGACGGCGTCCTCACCGGCAGCCGGCCGGTGCCCAGCGCCGTCCTGGTCGCCGTCACCGACGAGGAGAGCCGGGCGGCGAGCGACGCGGTCGCGGCGGCGCTGCGCGGCCGCGGCATCCCGTGCGAGGTCGCTCCCGCGGCCCAGAAGTTCGGCAAGCAGATCCGCACCGCCGAGCGCCGCGGCATCCCGTTCGTCTGGTTCCTCCAGCCCGACGGCAGCCACCAGGTCAAGGACATCCGGTCCGGTGACCAGGATCCGGTCGATCCGGCGTCCTGGAGACCCCCGAGATCGATCTGCACCCCACCACCGTCCAGAAGGAAGAGAACTCGTGATCCGCACCCACGACGCCGGCACCATGCGCGCCGACCACGTCGGACAGACCGTGACCCTCGCCGGGTGGGTGGCCTCCCGGCGCGACCACGGCGGGGTGGTCTTCCTCGATCTGCGCGACGCCAGCGGCATCGTGCAGGTGGTGGTGCGCGACGAGGGCACCGCGCACTCCCTGCGCAGCGAGTACTGCCTCAAGGTCACCGGCGAGGTCGTCCGCCGTGACGACCACAACGTGAACCCCGACCTCGCCACCGGCGAGGTCGAGGTCGTGGCCGCCGAGCTCGAGGTGCTGAGCCCGTCCGCCACGCTGCCGTTCCCGATCGACGAGCACGTCACGGTGGGGGAGGAGGCGCGGCTGCGCCACCGCTACCTCGACCTGCGCCGCAGCGGCCCCGCGGCGGCCATCAGGTTGCGGAGCCAGGTCAACCGGGCGGCTCGCGAGGTCCTCGACCGGCACGACTTCGTCGAGGTCGAGACGCCGACCCTGACCCGGAGCACGCCCGAGGGCGCCCGCGACTTCCTGGTGCCCGCGCGCCTGCGGCCCGGCAGCTGGTACGCCCTCCCGCAGAGTCCGCAGCTGTTCAAGCAGCTGCTCATGGTCGGAGGTCTCGAGCGGTACTACCAGATCGCCCGCTGCTACCGCGACGAGGACTTCCGCGCCGACCGGCAGCCGGAGTTCACCCAGCTCGACATCGAGATGAGCTTCGTCGAGCAGGACGACGTCCTCGCGCTGTCCGAGGAGATCCTGGTCGCGCTGTGGTCGCTCATCGGCTACGACGTGCCCACACCGATCCAGCGGATGACCTACGCCGAGGCGATGGCGCGCTTCGGCTCCGACAAGCCCGACCTGCGGATGGGGCTCGAGCTCGTCGAGTGCACCGACTACTTCAAGGACACGCCGTTCCGGGTCTTCCAGGCGCCGTACGTCGGCGCCGTGGTGATGCCGGGCGGCGCGAGCCAGCCGCGCAAGAAGCTCGACGCCTGGCAGGAGTGGGCGAAGCAGCGCGGCGCCCGGGGCCTCGCCTACGTGCTCTACGGCGAGGACGGCGAGCTCGGCGGCCCGGTGGCGAAGAACCTGTCGGAGGAGGAGCGCGCCGGCCTCATGGCCCACGTGGGCGCCGAGCCCGGCGACTGCGTGTTCTTCGGCGCCGGTGCGGTCAAGTCCACCCGGGCGCTCCTGGGCGCTGCGCGGCTCGAGATCGGCCGGCGCGGCGGACTCCTGGACGAGAGCGCGTGGAGCTTCGTCTGGGTCGTCGACGCACCGCTCTTCGAGCCCGCCGACGAGGCCACGGCCGCCGGCGACGTCGCGGTCGGCGGGGGCGCCTGGACGGCGGTGCACCACGCCTTCACCAGCCCGCAGGACCCCGACGGGATCGAGCAGGACCCGGGCGGAGCACTGGCCTGGGCCTACGACATCGTCTGCAACGGCAACGAGATCGGCGGCGGGTCGATCCGTATCCACCGCCGCGACGTGCAGCAGCGGGTCTTCGCCCTCATGGGGCTCGACGAGGCCGAGGCGCAGGAGAAGTTCGGCTTCCTGCTCGACGCCTTCCAGTACGGCGCCCCGCCGCACGGCGGCATCGCCTTCGGCTGGGACCGCGTCGTGGCGCTGCTCGCGGGCACCGAGTCGATCCGCGACGTCATCGCCTTCCCCAAGTCCGGTGGGGGAGTCGACCCGCTCACCGACGCCCCGGCTCCGATCAGCCCGGAGCAGCGGAAGGAAGCCGGCGTGGACGCGCGTCCGACGGACGGGTCCCCGGCCGAGGGCTGATCCGCGCCCCGAAAGCGGGTGCTGGTCGAGACCACATCGTTACCAGCGTGTGCTTGCCGAGCCTCGGCCCAGGTCACATAGAGTCCACTGCGGTGTGCGGGAGACCCCCAGCCACATCACGGCTGGAAACGCTCGAATCCTCAGAGAGATGGTGACCAGGTGACGTTGACCGCTTCGAACCTGGAGTCCCACGGCGACGACCACTTCGACGGCGACGCCTCTGACGGTGACGACACGGGCGGACGCGACGTCAAGGGCCGGTCGCCGCTGCAGTTGGCGGTGGCGCGGTTCCGCAAGGACAAGCTGTCGATGGTCGCGTTCATCATCACCGCCGTCTTCGTGGTCACGGCGGTCGTCACGCCGATCCTGGTCAAGTTCGGCGTGCTGCACCCCAACTCGTTCAACCAGGACCTGCTCGACTACACCCGCGGCGGCATCCCCGAGGGCTTCGGCGGCGGGATCAGCTGGAGCCACCCGCTGGGCGTCGAGCCGCACCACGGGTCGCGACGTGCTCTCGCGGCTGATGCTCGGCACGACGCTGTCGCTCGACGATCGCGGTCACCGCGGCCCTGCTCACCGTCATGATCGGCACGGTGCTCGGCATCGTCGCCGGCTTCACCGGCGGTCTCGTCGACGCCGCCGTCGGCCGCCTCATCGACCTGATGCTCTCGTTCCCGGCCACGCTGATGCTGCTGGCGCTCTCCGGGCGTGCTCACCGACCGCATGGGCGACCTCGGCATCCCGCGTGGACCCAACGGCGCCTTCATCGACGGCCTCTACGTCGTCGTCGTGCTGGCCGTCTTCGGGTGGCCGCCGGTGGCCCGCCTGATCCGCGGTCAGGTGCTCTCGATCCGCGAGCGCGAGTTCGTCGACGCCTCGATCCTCATGGGCGCCTCGCGGCGCCGGATCTACTTCAAGGAGATCCTGCCGAACCTGTGGGCGCCGATCCTGGTCTACTTCACGCTGCTGATGCCGGCCTACGTCTCGGCCGAGGCCGCGCTG
Source organism: uncultured Actinomycetota bacterium (assembly GCA_963845795.1). Lineage (GTDB taxonomy): Bacteria > Actinomycetota > Actinomycetes > Propionibacteriales > Nocardioidaceae > Nocardioides. Next base: position 468,183 of record CAWJTG010000009.1, read on the forward strand.
AGCTTCCTCGGCGTCGGCATCAACAACCCGACCCCCACGCTCGGCAACGTGCTGCGCGGTGCGCTCGGGTACGCGCAGACCGACTTCTTCTTCTTCTTCGTGCCGGCGGCGATCATCGCGGCCATCGTCGTCTCGTTCAACCTCCTCGGCGACGGCGCGCGCGACGCCCTCGACCCGAGGGCGGTCCGCTGAGCGGTCTCCGCCCCACACCAGACTTTCCGTAGGAAAGAACCGCCGCCGGCGTTTCGGCGGCGAGACCCCTCGAAGGAGAAAACGATGGGCAGGAAGCGCAAGCAGCTCGATCGCTGTTGCAGCGTCCACCGTGCTCGCGGTCACGCTGGCCGCGTGCGGCGGCGACGATGGCGGAGCAGGCAGCAGGTGGCGACGGAGCAGGAGCGCACCGACGCGCGAGCAAGGGCGGCACGATCATCTTCTGCAGACGTCGGTCACCGAGCACCTGGACCCGCAGCGCATCTACGTCGGTCGCGACATCTCGAACCTGGGCCGGCTGGTCTACCGCGGCCTGGTGACGTTCCCCGCGGGCGCGACCGACCCGGCCGAGGGCACCACCCCGATCCCCGACCTCGCCACCGACACCGGCACCGCCAACGAGGACGCCACCGAGTGGTAGTTCACCGTCAAGGACGGCGTCAAGTGGGAGGACGGCCAGGCCGATCACCTGTGAGGACTTCAAGTACGGCGCGTCGCGCAACTTCGCCACCGACGTCATCACCGGCGGCCCGAACTACTACCCGTCGCGCTACCTCGACATCCCCGACGGAGGAGCGACGGCGCAGCCGGCCTACAAGGGTCCCTACACCGGCGAGGGCCAGGAGCGAGTTCGACAAGGCCGTCACCTGCGACGGCAGCACCATCACCTACCACTTCAAGAAGCCGTGGCCGGACTTCCCGCTGGCCATCGCCGCGCTGCGCGCGTTCGACCCGCTACCGCGAGGACCTCGACAAGGGTGACAAGAACAACCTGGTCATCATCTCCAACGGTCCCTACAAGCTCGACGGGGACTGGAACGAGGACACCGGCGGCACCTTCGTCCGCAACGACCGAGTGGGACGGCGAGCGAGGACACGAACCGCGAGGCCAACTTCGACTCGATCACCTTCGAGATCGGCATCGAGCCCGAGGTCCATCATCGACCGGCTGATCGCCGACGGCGATGACGCCAACACCATCGCGTCGCACCAACGTCCCGGCCTGCCCGGTACGCGCAGATCACCGGTGACGTCCAGGAGCGCTCCACGCATCATCGAGTCGCCGTTCACCAACTACCTGCTGCCGAACTTCAACCGGGTCACCAACCTCAAGGTCCGCCAGGCGCTGGCGCTGGCCACCAACCGTGCCGCCTACATCGGCGCCCTCGGTGGCGAGAACGCCTCCACACCGGCGCAGACCGATCGTGAGCCCCGACGTCGCCCGGCTACACGCCGAACGACGGCGTTCGGCTCCCCGAGGACGGCGACATCGAGGCGGCGAAGACAGCTGCTCGAGGAGTCCGGCGAGAAGACCGCCGTACCCGATCAAGCTCACCTACCCGATCGGCTCGGACGACGTCGGACAAGGCCTTCGCGGCCCTCAAGGAGACCTACGACGAGGCCGGCTTCGACGTCGAGCTCGAGGGCCTCGACCCCTCGGGCCCCTACTACGACACCATCCAGAAGCCGGACTCCGACATCGACCTCATCTGGGGTGGCTGGGGTGCTGACTGGCCGTCGATCTCCACGGTGATCCCGCCGCTGTTCGACAGCCGGATCAACCTGACCCCGACCAACAACGGCAACGACTACGGCAACTACAAGAGCGACGAGGTCAACGCAGCTGATCGACGAGGCCTCGCCGAGACCGACCTCGACGCCGCCGCCGAGAAGTGGGCCGAGGTCGACAACAAGCTGGCCGAGGACGTCGCCTACATCCCGCTCGACATCACGAAGTTCTACTTCCTGCACGGCTCCAAGATCGCGAACTACGTCAACACGGTGTCGACGAACGGCTACCCGGACCTGGGAGTCATCTCCCTGGTCGACCCCGAGAAGTGATCGACCCGATCACCCAGCGGGACCAGCACCACCAGCACCACCGGCGCTGACGCGCCACCGGGCCGCGCGGCCCTACCGTCGACGGACGGTGGGGCCGCGCGGCACCGTCCGGGCGTAGGGTCCGGGACCAACGGACAACTCTCGAGGTGGCAGTGTTCGCGTACATCATCCGACGCGTCATCGCGGGCCGATCCTGCTCGTCGTCATGAGCATGATCACGTTCGTGCTGTTCTTCGCCAGCTCCGAGCACGCCCGAGCGCTTCGCCTGCGGCCCAAGTGCACCCAGCAGAAGCTCGAGACCACGCGGGTCGCCCTCGGCTACGACGAGCCGATCTCCACCCAGTGGGGCAAGTTCGCCAAGGGCGTCGTCGTCGGCCGCGACTTCCCGGACGACCCCAAGCTCAAGGAGACCGCGACCCGAGCTGATCGCCGAGTGCCCGGCGCCGTGCCTGGGCTACTCGCAGGGCTACAACACCCCGGTCCTCGACAAGATCCCGACGCACTGCCCATCTCGATCTCGCTGGCCATCGTCGCGTTCATCCTCTGGATGGTCGGCGGCGTCTTCTTCGGGGTGATCGCCGCCTTGCGAAAAGGCACGATCATCGACCGCGGCATCGTCGGGCTCTCGCTGATCGTCTTCGCCTTCCCGACCTTCTTCATCGGCCTGCTGCTCTCAAGTTCGTGGCGATCAGGTGGGGCTGGGTCGACATCCCGACCTACACGTCCGATCACCGAGGGCCCGTGGGCCTGGTTCAGCGGCCTGCTCCTGCCCGGCGTTCACCCTGGCGCTGTTCTACATGGCCGGCTACATCCGGATGACGCGCGCCTTCGTGCTGGAGACGATGACCGAGGACTACATCCGCACCGCGCGGGCCAAGGGCCTGCCCAAGCGCGTCGTGATCGGCAAGCACACGCTGCGCGCGGCGCTGACGCCGCTCGTGACGATGTCCGGGCTCGACTTCGCCGGCCTGCTCGGCGGCGCGATCATCACCGAGTCGGTCTTCAACTTCAACGGCGTCGGGCAGCCTCGCGGTCCGCTCGATCCAGCGCTTCGACCTGCCGATCATCGTCGGGATCGTGCTGCTGGTGGCAGCGTTCGTGATCGTCGCCAACATCGTCGTCGACCTCCTGTACGCCGTCATCGACCCGCGGGTGCGGCTCGGCTGACCGCCCACCCCAGCGACGCCGAGACGTAGAGCCAGAAGGAGTCACATGTCCTCCACCCACGAGGTCACCGCGGCCGAGCCGCGCAGTCCCGAGCCCGCCGGCGGAGCCCCGCTGCTCGTCGTCGAGGACCTCAAGGTCCACTTCCCGACCAGCGACGGCGTCGTCAAGGCCGTCGACGGCCTGAGCTACACGCGTCGAGCGCGGCAAGACCCTCGGCATCGTGGGCGAGTCCGGGTCGGGCAAGTCGGTGTCGAGCTCGGCCATCATGGGCCTGTTCCACGGCAGCAGCGCCGAGGTCTCGGGCAGCATCTGCTCGACGGCACCGACCTCCTCGCGCTCGAGGAGAACGAGATGCGCCAGCTGCGCGGCCAGGACGTCGCGATGATCTTCCAGGACCCGCTCTCGGCGATGCACCCCTACTACACCGTGGGCACGCAGATCGTCGAGGCCTACCGGGTCCACAACGACGTGTCGAAGAAGGTCGCCCGCCAGCGCGCGATCGAGATGCTCGACCGGGTCGGCATCCCGCAGCCCGACCGGCGCGTCGACGACTACCCGCACCAGTTCTCCGGCGGCATGCGCCAGCGCGCGATGATCGCGATGGGCCTGATCAACGACCCCGCCGCTGCTGATCGCCGACGAGCCGACCACCGCGCTCGACGTGACGGTGCAGGCCCAGATCCTCGACCTGCTGCAGGACCTGCAGCGCGAGTTCGACTCCGCGGTCATCATCATCACCCACGACCTCGGGGTCGTCGCCGAGATGACCGACGACATCCTGGTCATGTACGCCGGCCGCGCGGTCGAGTACGGCGCGACCAAGGAGATCCTCACGCACCCGGAGATGCCCTACACGTGGGGCCTGCTCTCCAGCGTCCCCGACGTGACCGGCGACACCAACGCGAAGCTGATCCCGATCCCGGGCAACCCGCCGAGCCTGCTCAACCCGCCGCGCGGGCTGCCACTTCCACCCGCGCTGCACGCACCGCGACAAGGTCGCCCGGCGACCTGTGCCGCACCGACGCACGCCCGAGCTGCTGCCCGGCAGCCGCGGGCCAGGGCCACCTCAAGCGCTGCCACCTGCCCGAACCCCGACGAGGTCTACGAGACCGAGGTCCTGCCCGAGATCGCCCCCGACCTGGTCGAGGAGCGCTGATGTCCGAGACCGGAACCGACGAGCCGGCCCGGGAGGCCGTCACGACCAGTGGCCCCGGCAGGGCCGACGAGGGCACCTTCGTCACCGACGCCGACCTGCGACCGCTGGCGGCGCACGGCGCGACCCGAGGCGCCCGACGACGCCAAGCCGATCCTGCAGGTCGAGAACCTCAGGATGTACTTCCCGGTGAAGTCCGGCGGGCTGATCCACCGCACGGTCGGCCACGTGCAGGCCGTCGACGGCGTCTCCTTCGAGGTGCGTCGAGGGCGGCTCGCTCGGCCTGGTCGGGCGAGTCCGGCTGCGGCAAGTCCACGACCGGCCGGCTGATCACCCGGCTGCTACAGCCCGACCGGCGGCGAGATCAACTTCGAGGGCAAGGACATCGCCGACGATCGCGCGAGCGCGACGCTCAAGCCGCTGCGCCGCGAGATCCAGATGATCTTCCAGGACCCCTACACCTCGCTGAACCCGCGGCACACGGTCGGCTCGATCGTCGGGGCGCCGCTGCGGATCCACAAGATCGTGCCCGAGAGGACAAGGTCCTCGACCGGGTCCAGGAGCTGCTCGAGATCGTCGGGCTCAACCCCGAGCACTACAACCGCTACCCGCACGAGTTCTCCGGCGGCCAGCGCCAGCGCATCGGCATCGCCCGGGCGCTGACCCTGCAACCCGAAGCTGCTGGTGGCCGACGAGCCGGTCTCCGCGCTCGACGTCTCGATCCAGGCGCAGGTGGTCAACCTGCTCCAGGACATCCAGCGCGAGTTCGACGTCGCGTTCCTCTTCATCGCCCACGACCTGGCGATCGTGCGGCACTTCTGCCCCGAGGTCGCGGTGATGTACCTCGGCAAGATCGTCGAGATCGGCGACCGCGAGAGCATCTACAACCACGCCCACCACCCCTACACCCAGGCGCTGCTCTCGGCGGTGCCCGACGTGAAGCAGGCCGCGATCGGCGGCCGCCGCGAGCGGATCCGGCTCACCGGCGACGTGCCGAGCCCGATCAACCCGCCCTCGGGCTGCCGGTTCCGCACCCGCTGCCCGATCGCCCAGGAGATCTGCGCCAAGGTCGAGCCGCCGCTGCTGCAGATCGGCCCCCAGCACAAGGTCGCCTGCCACTTCCCGGGCGAGATCGGCCACCACCCGACGACGCCGGTGACCGCCGTCGCTGCTCGGCGTCGACGCCGAGGGCAACTCCGACCCGATCGGGACCGGTCACCGACGCGGCTACACCGCACCGCCGGCTACGCCGACACCTGGTTCGACCTCGACCGCAAGGCGATGACCGGTCTGGCCTCGAGGCCGTGACGGCCGACTCTTCGAGACCGACCCGACTGCCGACGTCCGCGGCGCACGGCCCGGCGCGCCGCCGGGGCGGCGGGCGTCGCTGAGCTCGGCGGCGCACGCCTCCGCGCCGCTCGCGGTGCGCATGCGGCCGCGCACGCTCGAGGAGCTGGTCGGCCAGGACGCAGCTGCGCGCGCCCGGCTCGCCGCTGCGCCAGCTGGTCGAGGGCGACCAGTCGATGTCGCTGCTGCTGTGGGGGCCGCCCGGCACCGGCAAGACCACGATCGCCTCGATCCTCAGCCAGCAGACCGACCGCCGCTTCGTCGAGGTCTCGGCGGTCTCGGCCGGGGTCAAGGAGGTGCGGGCCGCGATCGACGCGCGCGCGCGCGCGAGCTGGTCGCGACCGGCCACGAGACCGTGCTGTTCGTCGACGAGGTGCACCGCTTCAGCAAGGCCCAGCAGGACGCGCTGCTGCCCGGGGTCGAGAACCGCTGGGTCACCCTGGTCGCCGCGACCACCGAGAACCCGTTCTTCTCGGTGATCTCGCCGCTGCTCTCGCGCAGCCTGCTGCTGCGCCTGGAGTCGCTGACCGACGACGACGTCCGCGAGGTGCTCGACCACGCGCTCGCCGACGAGCGCGGCCTGGCCGGCGCCTACGACGTCGAGCGAGCGACGCGCTCGACCACCTGGTCCGGCTGGCCGGCGGCGACGCCCGCCGCTCGCTGACCTACCTCGAGGCCGCCGCCGGCGCGGCCGTCGCGCGGGGCAGCACCACGATCGACCTCGAGACCGCCGAGACCGCGGTCGACCAGGCCGCGGTGCGCTACGACCGGCAGGGCGACCAGCACTACGACGTGACCAGCGCGTTCATCAAGTCGGTGCGCGGCTCCGACGTCGACGCCGCGCTGCACTACCTGGCCCGGATGATGGAGGCGGGGGAGGACCCGCGCTTCATCGCCCGCCGGCTGGTCATCCTGGCCAGCGAGGACATCGGGCTGGCCGACCCGACCGCGCTGACCACCGCGGTCGCCGCCGCGCAGGCCGTCCAGCTGATCGGGATGCCCGAGGCCGGCTCAACCTGGCCCACGCCACGATCGCGCTGGCCGTCGCGCCCCAAGTCGAACGCCGTGACCACGGCGATCGGCGCGGCGACCGGCCGACGTCAGGGCCGGCAAGATCGGCCCGGTGCCCGCCGCACCTGCGCGACGCGCACTACTCGGGCGCGCAAGAAGCTCGGCCACGGCAAGAGCTACACCTACAGCCACGACGCGCCGTACGGCATCGCCGAGCAGCAGTACGCCGCCCGACGTGGTCGTCGACGCGGAGTACTACCAGCCGACCGAGCTCGGCGCCGAGGCGGCGATCAAGGAGCGCTGGGCGCGGGTCCGCCGCATCATCCGCGGCCGGTGACGTCCTGCGCCTCGGTCAGCGGTGAGGCACTGAGGTTCTCGACGCGCGGAAACCTCACCAGCTCACCGCTGCCCCACGGTCGCCCGCGGAACAGGCGCCTAGGGTCGGTTCCCATGCCGTCGACTGGACCGTGCCGGCCTGGGCCGTGCTCGCCGCGGCCGGTCTCGTGGTCCTTCTCGTGCTCGGGCTGGCCTCCGTGCTGGCGCGTTCGCGACGCCGCACCGCCGCTCGCTCGAGGCTGCCCGCCGCGATGCCGAGGCGTTGCGCACCCGGTCGGAGGCCATCGAGCGGCGAGCGTCCGAGCCGGCGCCACGGACCGGGGCCGGAGGAGCGCGAGTACATCATCACCACGCATCGGACGGCGGGAGCCGGACCCGGAGCCGGCGGCGGTGGTGCCGGCTCCGGTCTTCGCCGACCTGGTGCTGCGCGAGAGCGTCGTGCAGGCGGCCTCGCTGTGGCGGGGCTGCGCCGGGCGCTCGCGCCCGAGACCCGCAACCGGATCCGCTTCCACATGCGCCAGGAGGTCAAGCGGGCTCGCGCGGCAGCGCCGTGCCGACCTGCGCGAGGTGCGCCGCGAGTCGAGGCGCGGCAGCGGACCGCCGCGTGAACCCCACCCCCCGGAGTCTCTCGGTCCTCCCGCAGCGCGTCGCGCCACGACGTGGTGGGCTCCTCCGCTCCGCTCACCCGACTCACGACGTCGGGGGGACCCCGAGACAACCCCTCCGCGAACCCCTCCGCGGGGCCCCCGCATGAACCGCGCCCTCTGGTTCGCCGCCGGCACCGGCGCCGGCGTCTACGCCGCCGTGCGCGCCAAGCGGGTCGCCGAGGCACTGACCGTCGACGGTCTGCGCGACCGGCTCGGGGCCGCCGTCGCGGGCTGCGGATCTTCCGCGACGAGGTCGCGCAGGGCCGGGTCGAGGCGGAAACCGGGTTGCGCGAGCGGATGGCCGTCGCGCTCCATGAAGCCGAGGCGCGCCGCGAGCTCGCGGCCGCGAGACACCTGCGATCGACAGGAAGAGGAGGGCAGGACCTGATGGAGACCAGCGAGATCCGGCGTCGCTTCATCGCGCACTTCGAGAACGCGCGGGGCACACCGCCGTGCCGTCGGCGTCGCTGCTGCTCGACGACCCCACCCTGCTGTTCGTCAACGCCGGCATGGTGCCGTTCAAGCCGTACTTCCTCGGCCAGGAGTCCCCGCCGTACCGCCCGCCACCAGCGTGCAGAAGTGCGTGCGCACCCCCGACATCGAGGACGTCGGCAAGACCACCCGGCACGGCACGTTCTTCGAGATGTGCGGCAACTTCTCCTTCGGCGACTACTTCAAGGAGGGCGCCATCGAGCTGGCCTGGGACCTGGT
>CAWJTG010000010.1:0-22258 GCA_963845795.1 uncultured Actinomycetota bacterium
GTGTTCGAGCGCGTCGGCGCACCCGGCGTCCTCGGGCAGGTGATGGCAGCCGCACCGCTGTTCTCCCGCATCGTGGTGGTCGGCGTCTGCATGGGCGAGGACCGGATCCGGCCCTCCTTCGGCATCAACAAGGAGCTCGACCTGCGGTTCTGCCTCTTCTACACACCCGCGGAGTTCCGCGAGGCGCTGCGGCTGCTCGCCGACGGCAAGGTCGACCCGCGCCCGCTGGTCACCGGCACCGTCGGGCTCGAGGGCGTCGCGGAGGCCTTCGACGCGCTGGGCGACCCGGAGGCGCACGCCAAGATCCTGGTCGACCCGCGCACGTCGGCACGGCTGACCGACGCGTGAACCGGGCGGGGTCGCCGCCGGGTCCGGTGGGTGGGCCCCGTGGGACTCGAACCCACAACCTAAGGATTAAAAGTCCTCGAGCTCTGCCAGTTGAGCTAGAGGCCCCGCTGGCCGCCAGTATCGCGCTCGCGGCGTCCCACCCGGTGGTGCGGGTACACCGGACGCCGAGGATTGGTAATGTCAGGCTTGCAACAGGTGCAAGTTCGGCTGGTTAGACGCTGGCGGAGGTTGTGATCCGACGGCGTTCTGAGTTTGTGGTACTTCCAATCACGGGTCGGAGCGGCGTGTCACCGCATCTGTGCGGGTCGCCGAGGTGGCGACTCCCCGTTGAGAAGGAGTAAGAGAGCACATGGCTCAGGGCACCGTGAAGTGGTTCAACGCAGAGAAGGGCTTCGGCTTCATTGCACAGGAGGACGGCGGCGACGACGTCTTCGTGCACTACTCGGCGATCCAGTCCCAGGGCTACAAGTCCCTGGATGAGAACCAGAAGGTCGAGTTCGACGTCACCCAGGGCCCGAAGGGCCCGCAGGCGGAGAACGTCCGTCCGGTCTGATGTAGTCGACACGACTTCAGGCGCGAGGCCCCGTCCGCACGGACGGGGCCTCGCGCTCGTCCCGGGGTGGCCCGGGACGTTCAGGGATGGTCATGCCCAGGTGGGGAATGGCCCGGAATGACCATCCTGAGGTCGGGACCTTGCCCGTAGGGTTGCCCATGTCTCGGAGACTGGGGGGAAAGGGGTAGGCGATGTATGACCAGTTCGACGTCACCCTCGAAGACGTCGACTTGTTGGGCGAGGTCGAGCTGACCACCAACCTCATCATCGCGGCGAGCGAGGCCGACGGCCCGCTGCCGGCCGCCGAGATCGACCGGATCCTCGGGGTCACCCCCGCCGGCGAGCACGACGACGCCCCCTCCCTCTGATCCACCCACCGACGCCGACGGCGGTCAGCAGGTGGCGAACAGCACCGGCCCGCTGCTGAGGTCGGAGAGCACGTAGGCGCCGTCGCGCGGCTCGAGCTCCAAAGTCACGACGGGTCCGTCGGCGAGGACGTCGCCGAGGGTGAACCGGTCGCCGAAGTCGCCGCCCTGCCCCGGGGCCGGACCGGCCGCCAGCGCGGCGCGGCTGTCGGCGTTGTCGCGGGCCTGGTCCTCGGTCTCGAACGACAACGCGACCGCGCAGGTCGCCGCCGCGTCGCTCGCCGATCGCGAACCCGGTGACCGGGTCGATCTCCCCGGCCTCCGCCACCAGCTCGGCGGCGGCGGCCTGGTCGGCCGGGTCGGCGCCGGCCATCGCGAGCGCGTTGCACGTCTGGTCGCCGGTGTAGACCGCGGCCGACAGCGGCGAGCCGACGGCCTCGGCCACCTCGGCGACGTCCGGCTCGGCGTCGTCGTCGAGCTCGTCGAGCGCCCTCTCCACGCCGGCCTCGGTGTCGCTGCCGAGCATCAGGTCGCGGTCCTCGTCGAGGGAGAGGTAGGTCAGCTCCGGGGTGACCTCGCCGATCTTCGCCAGCAGGTCGTTGCTGCCAAGCCAGACCCCCGTGGCGTCGTCCGGCTCGGTGTAGCCGAGGTCGCGCAGCCGGTCGGCCACGGTGTCGGCGGCGCCGTCGGCGAGACCCATCAGCACGACGGCGGCATCGGTGCCCTGGGAGAACAGCTCCCACTCCAGGCTCTGGGGTGAGAAGCCGTAGCGCTGCTGGAGGGTCGGCGCGCTGCCCACCAGCGCCGAGGTGGAGGTGAGGTCGGCGCTGAAGCCCTCGTCGAGCAGCCGGTCGAGGTTGTCGGTGCCGAGCTCGGCACGGACGCCGGCCCAGTCGGTCCAGGTGAGTCGCTGCGCGTCGTTCGGGGCGAGCGCCACCGCCTGCTGGAGCCGGGTGCCGTCGTCCGCAGTGACCCGTCGGACCACCACCACCGCGACGACAGCCACGACGAGCAGCACCACCGCGCCCAGCAGCAGCGTGCGTCGTCGACGTGTCACTCGAACTTCTCCTGAGGGTTCTCCCGGGCTGCGATCGGGTGCTGTGAGACTAGCCTCGTGCCCGATACCGACCCGGCTCCCGTCCGGGCTGCCGGCGTGGTCGTCTTCCGGCCCGGCCGCCGGGTGCTGCTCGTGCACCGGCCGCGCTACGACGACTGGTCGTTCCCGAAGGGGAAGGTCGACCCGGGGGAGCACCCGGTGGCGACGGCGGTGCGGGAGGTCGAGGAGGAGACCGGCCTGCACGTGCGCCTCACCCGGCCGCTCGCCGACCAGCAGTACCAGGCGGCCGGCCGCCCGAAGACGGTGCGCTACTGGACCGGTCGCGCGGTCGGGAGCGACGACGTCTCGGGCTACGCCGTCAACGACGAGATCGACGACGTCCGGTGGGTGCCGGCCGAGGACGCCGCCGCCGCCCTCACCTACGAGCGCGACCGCGCCACCCTGGCCGAGGCGCTGCGGGTGCGGACCCGCACCACCGCCGTCGTCGTGCTGCGCCATGCCGAGGCCCGCTCCCGCAAGGCGTGGCGCGGCGCCGACCCCGACCGTCCCCTCCTCGAGCGCGGCCACACCACCGCCCAGCGGCTGGTGCCGCTGCTGGCCGCCTTCGACGTCACCCGCGTGATCACCTCCTCCAGCGCCCGGTGCCGGCAGACGGTGGCCCCGTTCGCCGAGACCGCCGGCTGGGACGTCGAGACCCGGCGGCGGCTCTCGGAGGAGCAGTCCGACGCCGCCCGGGTACGCCGGCTCGTGGCCGACGTGCTGGCCGACGGTCGCGGCACGGTGCTGTGCACCCACCGGCCGGTGCTCCCGCTCGTCTTCGACGCCCTCGGGCTCGCCGACGCGGGCCTGGCGCCGGGGGAGCTGGCGGTCGCCCACGTGCGCAAGGGTCGGGTCACGGTGCTCGAGCGCCACCACCCACGCTGAGCACCCGCCGTCAAGGGGCAGGCGGCGGTGTTCATGTGATCGCCGACTCATCTCCGGCCGACCGACGCCGAAGGGCCCGTTCCAGTTCACCGTTCGTTCACCACCGACGACGCATCTCGCCACCTCGGCTCCCCACACTCCTGATGTCACGACACTGATCCGTCAGGAGAGAAACGAAGTGAAGCTCACTTCCGTAAGCCGCGGCATCGTGCCCGGCATCACCGCCCTCGCGCTGGCCCTCACGGCCTGCGGCGCCTCGAACGAGAACGGCGGCAGCACCACGTCCGGCAACTCCGACCTCAGCTCCCTCAGCGGTGAGCTGAACGGGGGTGGCGCGACGTCGCAGGAGAAGGCCCAGGAGGCGTGGAAGACCGCCGTCCAGGGCGCCTCCGGCGGCAGCTTGACCATCAACTACTCACTGCTCGGCTCCACCGACGGCCGCAGCCAGTTCGTCAGCGGTGCGCTGTCCTTCGCCGGCACCGACTCGGCGCTGAACAACGAGGAGGGCGAGCTCGACGCGGCCAAGGAGCGCTGCGGCGGCGGAGAGGTGCTGCAGGTCCCGGCGTACGTCTCCTCGATCGCCATCGCCTACAACCTGCCCGGCGTCGACGCGCTCGACCTCGACGCCGACACGCTCGCCCAGATCTTCGACGGCAAGATCACCAGCTGGGACGACGAGGCGATCGCGGGCGCCAACCCCGACGCCGACCTCCCCGCCCTCGAGATCGCCCCGGTGCACCGCTCCGACGACTCCGGGACGACCAAGAACTTCACCGACTACCTGGGCAAGGCCTCGGACTCGTGGTCCTACGAGGCCGACGACGCCTTCCCGGTCTCCGGCGGTCAGTCGGCCGACGGCACCTCCGGCGTCGTCCAGCGCATCGGCTCCACCGAGGGCGCCATCGGCTACGCCGACGCCAGCCAGACCGGCGACCTCTCGGTCGTCTCGGTCAAGGTCGGCGAGGAGTTCGTCGCGCCGTCGCCCGAGGGCGCGGCCAAGACCGTCGAGGTCTCGCCGCCCGCCGAGGACGCCGGCGAGTTCGACATGGCCGTCTCCGTCGACCGCACCACCACCGAGGCCGGCGCCTACCCGGTCATCCTGCTGTCGTACCTGGTCGCCTGCCAGGACTACGACGACGCGGCCGAGGCCGAGAACGTCAAGGGCTACCTGAGCTACATCGTCTCCGACGACGGCCAGGCCGAGTCCGCCGACTTCGCCGGCTCCGCCCCGCTCGCCCCGGCCACGGCCGAGCAGGCGCAGAAGATCGTCGACTCGATCGGCGCCTCGAGCTGAACCCGCCCGGTGGGGGCGGACCACGGTCCGCCCCCGCCGGACACCCCAGCAGGTCTGAAGGAGCTACGTGACCACCATCGGTACGGAGACGGCACCCACGCCGTCTCCTCGACGCACGAGTGGGTCCGGCGACCCCGGCTCCTGGACGACGGCCCGCTCCGGCGTGGGCGACCGGGTCTTCCACGGCCTGGCCCTCGCCGCCGGGCTCTCGATCCTGGTCGCCCTGGCCGGGGTGTTCGTCTTCCTGGTCATCAAGGGCGCCCCGGGCCTGGTGAAGGACTCCGAGGTCTACCAGCCGCTCGCCGGCAACTTCGCCGGCTACGTGGTGCCGCTGCTGGCCGGCACGGTGCTGGCGGCCCTGATCGCGCTGGTGCTCGCCGTCCCGCTCGCCTTCGGGATCGCGCTGGTGATCAGTCACTACGCGCCGCGCTGGGTGGCGACCCCGGTGGCCTACCTGATCGACCTGCTGGCCGCCGTCCCGTCGGTGATCTACGGCCTGTGGGGCGTCTTCTACCTCGCGCCCCGCACCGTCGGCATCTCGAGGTGGCTCAACGAGCACCTCGGCTTCATCCCGCTCTTCGGCAAGGTGAACACCTCGGGCACCACCTACCTCACCGCGGGCATCGTGCTGGCGGTGATGATCCTGCCGATCATCACCGCGATCACCCGCGAGGTGTTCTCGCGGACGCCGCGGCTGCACCAGGAGGCCGCCCTGGCCCTGGGTGCGACCCGCTGGGAGATGATCCGGATGACGGTCATCCCCTACGGGCGCTCCGGCATGGTGTCGGCCGTGATGCTCGGTCTCGGCCGCGCGCTCGGCGAGACGATGGCGGTCACGATGGTGCTCTCGGTCGGTCTCGACCTCGACCTCAACATCCTCGGCTCGTCCAGCGCGCCGTCGATCGCCGCCAACATCGCGCTGAAGTACAAGGAGCGCTCGGCGGACCTGCTCAACGTGCTGGTGGCCACCGGTCTGGTGCTGTTCCTGGTGACGTTCCTGATCAACTTCGCGGCCCGGTGGATCATCGGCCGCTCCGAGCGAAGGATGGCGCGATGACGGCGACCGAGACGACCCGGAGCAGCCTGCCGCTCGCGCGGCCGCGGCTGCCCCGGTGGGCCGGCCTGCTGATCGCCGCGATCGCCGTCGCGCTCGCCGGGCTCATGCTGCTCACCGGCGCGCCCCTGGTGGGCTCGGCCGTCGTGGGCGCGCTGGTGTTCCTGGTCGCGCTGCCGCTGTGGTCGCTCGGCGTCGAAGGACGGCGCAGCGCCACCGACCGGCTGATGACCGGGCTGATCTGGTCGGCGTTCGGCGTCGCCGTCCTGCCGCTGATCTCGCTGCTGCAGAACGTCGTGGCGAACGGCGCCTCCCGCATCGACGGCACCTTCCTCACCTACTCGTTCTTCAAGACCCAGATCGACCAGCCCGTCGGCGTCTACCACGCCCTCATCGGCACCCTGCTGATCACGCTCGGCGCCGCCGTCATCTCGGTGCCGGTGGGCATCATGGCGGCGATCTACCTCGTCGAGTACGGCGGGAAGAACGCGCTGGCGCGGGCGATCACGTTCCTGGTCGACGTGATGGTCGGCATCCCGTCGATCGTCGCGGGCCTGTTCGCCTTCGCGCTGTTCACCCTGCTCTTCGGTCCGGCGTACCTCTCGGGGTTCGGCGGCTCGGTCGCCCTGTCGCTGCTGATGATCCCGATCGTCGTCCGCGCCACCGAGGAGATGCTGCTCCTGGTGTCCGACGAGCTGCGCGAGGCGTCCTACGCCCTCGGCACGCCGAAGTGGCGGACGATCGTGAAGATCGTCCTCCCGACCTCGTTGGGCGGCATCCTCACCGGCGTCACGCTCGCGGTCTCGCGGGTGATCGGCGAGACCGCACCGCTGCTGCTGATCGCCAGCGCCACCGACCGCACCAACATGAACCTGTTCGACGGCGCCATGACGACGCTGCCGGTGCTGATCTACGGGCAGAAGCTGCGCGGCGACGAAGCGGCGATCGCCAACGCCTGGGGAGCGGCGTTCCTCCTCATCCTGATCGTGATGGTGCTGAACCTCGTGGCGCGCATCATCGGCAAGATCTTCGCCCCGGCCAAGAGCTGACGGGCCTGAGAGGACACACCATGGCCAAGAGCATCGACGTCTCGGACCTCAACATCTACTACAGCGACTTCCTCGCGGTCGAGGGCGTCAACATGACCATCCGGGCACGGTCGGTGACCGCGTTCATCGGGCCGTCCGGCTGCGGCAAGTCGACCTTCCTGCGGTCGCTGAACCGCATGCACGAGGTGATCCCCGGCGCCCGCGTCGAGGGCAAGATCGTCGTCGACGGGCAGTCGCTCTACGACCCGACGATCGACCCGGTCGCCGTCCGCCGCCAGATCGGCATGGTCTTCCAGCGCCCCAACCCGTTCCCGACGATGTCGATCTACGACAACGTGCTGGCGGGCAACCGGCTGAACTCGCGGCGGATGAAGAAGTCGGAGTCCGACGACATCGTGGAGCGGTCGCTGAAGAGCGCCAACCTCTGGACCGAGGTCAAGGACCGGCTCAACAAGCCCGGCATGAGCCTCTCCGGCGGCCAGCAGCAGCGGCTCTGCATCGCCCGCGCGATCGCCGTCGAGCCGCAGGTGCTGCTGATGGACGAGCCCTGCTCGGCCCTCGACCCGATCTCGACGTCCGCGATCGAGGACCTCATCCACGAGCTGAAGTCCGAGTACACGATCGTCATCGTCACCCACAACATGCAGCAGGCGGCCCGCGTCTCCGACGAGACCGGCTTCTTCAACCTCAAGGCCACCGGCGAGCCCGGCCGCCTCGTCGAGTTCAACCCCACCAAGAAGATGTTCTCCAACCCCGACGAACCCTCCACCGAGGCCTACATCTCCGGCCGCTTCGGCTGACCCCTGTGCGAGTCCCCGTCGTCGTCGTCGGGGCGGATGGCGGGTAGTCCCTGACGTAAATCAACATGTCGAGGGTCGGAGATGTTGATTTACGTCAGGGACTATCTGCCGCCGCGGGGCCTGTGGATGAGCGACGCAGACGGTCGGACGGCGGCCGCAGGCTGGGGCGGTGTTCGAGCCGCGACCGGTGCACCCCGCCCGACCGGGGTTGTTCCTGCCCAGCCGGCTCGACCCGGACGGGGTGACCGGTCCCACCCGGGCCCAAGCCCAGCGCGGGAGGGTGCGGCGCACGAGCCGTGGGCTCTACCTGCCGGCCACCGTCACCGACGAGGACGTCGACCAGCGGATCGTGGAGGCCTCGGCGGTGCTGCCGCCGTGCGGCGCGGTCACCGGATGGGCCGCCCTGCGGTGGCTGGGCGGACGGTGGTTCTCGGGCCGGTCCGCCCGGGGTGCGCGGTTGCCCGTGACCCTCGTGGTGGGGACCCACGACATCCGGCCCCGACCCGGCATCACGGTGTGCGCGGAGTCGGTCGACCCGGCTCTGGTCACGGTGGTCGACGGGGTCGCGGTGCACGACCCGCGGGCCGCGGTCTCCTTCGAGATGCGGTACGCCGGCGACCTCAGGGCGGCGGTGGTCGTGCTCGACATGGCCGCCTACTCCGACCTCGTGAGCATCGAGGAGATCGACGACTTCCTGACACCGGGCCAGAACAGCTGGACCGGCGTGCCGCTGGCTCGTGAGGCCGTCGGTCACGGCGAGGAGAACAGCTGGTCACCGCAGGAGACGGGCATGCGGATGGTGATCAGCCGGGACGCCGGCCGCCGCGCCCTCGTGCCCAATCGCCCGGTCTTCGACCTCACGGGGCGGCACGTGGCCACTCCCGACCTCATCGACCCGGAGACCGGCGTCGTCGCGGAGTACGACGGGAGCGCCCATCTCGAGCGCGACCGTCGGAACGTCGACATCGTCCGCGAGTCCGTGCTGCGCGGGCACGGACTCGAGCCCGTCGTCATGACGGCGTCCGACCGGCCCGATCCCGGCGCCTTCATCAGCAGGCTCGCCGATGCCTACCGGCGAGCAGCCCTTCGTCCGCCGTCGGCGCGGCAGTGGACCCTGACCCCGCCGCCCGGCTGGATCACCACCGCCACGGTGGCCGGACGCCGAGCCCTGACCCCGCCCCAGCGCGAACGCCTCCTGCGCTATCGGGCCGGGTGAGGGGCCGAAGAGGGATAGTCCCTGACGTAAATCAACATCTGGCGATCTGGAATGTTGATTTACGTCAGGGACTATCCACCCTGCCGCCTCGAGGACGACGCCGCCGGACGCGCCTCAGACGGGGACGACGAGGCTGAGGATCTCGTAGGCGAACCAGGCGGCGAGGCCGGCCATGGGGAAGGTGAGGACCCAGGCGGCGAGGATGGTGCGGGCGACGCCCCACCGGACGGCGGAGAACCGCTTGGTGGCGCCGACGCCCATCACCGCGGAGGTGATGGTGTGGGTGGTGGAGATCGGAGCCGAGAACACGTAGGCGGTCGTGTAGAGCACCGAGGCGGCCACCGACTCCGCCGCGAACCCGCGGGGCGGGTCGAGGTGGATGATGCGGCGTCCCAGGGTGCGCATGATGCGCCACCCGCCGGCGTAGGTGCCGGCCGAGATGGCGGCGGCGGCGGCGACGATCACCCACAGCGGCAGCGGGTCGTCGGCCGCGACGTAGCCGCCGGTGAGCAGGGCGAGGAAGATGACGCCCATCGTCTTCTGGGCGTCCTGCAGGCCGTGCCCGAGCGCCATGGCGGCCGCCGAGACGGTCTGGGCCAGGCGGAACCCGCGGTTGAGCCGGGACGGGTTGCCCCGCCGGAAGGCCCACATCAGGCCGAGCATCACGAGGAAGCCGAGCGAGAAGGCCACCAGCGGCGAGAGCACCATGGGGATGACGACCTTCTTGAGGACGACGTCCCAGTGGGCCGTGACTCCGGCGGCGATCGCCGCGCCGACCAGGCCGCCGATGAGGGCGTGCGAGGAGGAGGACGGCAGGCCGAAGTACCAGGTGGTGAGGTTCCAGGCGATGGCGCCGATCAGGCCGGCCATGACGACGATCAGCCCGCTTCGACCCGTCGCCGGGGCTGATGGTCTCCGAGACCGTGGCGGCGACCTTCTGGCCGAGGAACGCGCCGACGAAGTTCATCACCGCGGCCATGGCCAGGGCGACCCGTGGGGTCAGCGCGCGCGTGGACACCGAGGTGGCGATGGCGTTCGCCGCGTCGTGGAAGCCGTTGGTGTAGTCGAAGACCAGGGCGACGACGACGACGGCAATGATGATGCCGAGCTCCATGGGGCGCTCAGCTCTCCTTGACCGCGATCTGCTCCACGATGTTGGCGACCTTCTCGAAGGCGTCGATCGCCCCCTCGAGGGACTCCACGATGTCCTTCAGCTTGAGGACCTCGATGGTCTTGAACTCTCCGGAGAAGAGCTTGGCCAGGATCCGGCGGTGGTTCTTGTCGCCGGCGTTCTCGAGGCGGTTGATCTCGATCCAGTAGTCCTCGAGCGACTGCGGCGACGTCAGCTTCGGCATCGCCTCGGCGGTGAGGTCGGCGCACCGCTGGAGCACCTCGACCTGCTGCGACAGCTCGACCGGCAGCACCCGCACCTCGTACAGCAGGATCAGGTCGACGACCTCGTCCATCATGTCCATGACGTCGTCGAGGCTCGAGCCGAGCGCGTAGATGTCCTCGCGGTCGAACGGCGTCACGAACGTGCTGTTGACCCGGCGGATGAGCGCGTGGGTGGTCTCGTCGGCCTCGTGCTCGGCGGCGCGCATGCGGGTGGCGACGTCCTCCTTGTCGGAGGCGTCGGCGAGCATCTCGGCGAGCAGCTCCGCACCCGACCACGAGGTGCTGGGCGGCCTGGGTGAAGAGGTCGTAGAACGACGAGTCGACCGGGCGGAAGCGCAGGGCCACGGAGCAACTCCTGTGAGGAGGGCGACAAACGAGTTCAGGCTAGGGGAGCAGGTCGGTCCGCGCGCAAACCTCGGCTCTCAGGACGACGACAGCCGACGGCGCCGCTGCCGCTCGATCAGCGCCTCCTGGAGGTGCACGTCACCGTCGTTGCGCGTCCCACGAGCCGTCGCTGCGGAGCTCCCAGGCGTCGGTGCTCGTCGTCGAAGGCGAGGTCGAGCAGCGCGCGGACGTCGACCAGGCTGTCGGCGTCGCGGCAGCCGCACCAGCACCTCGACCCGGCGGTCGAGGTTGCGGTGCATCATGTCGGCCGAGCCGATCCAGGCGGTCGGGCTCGCCGTCGTTCTCGAACCAGAAGACCCGGCTGTGCTCGAGGAACCGCCCGAGCACCGAGCGCACCGAGATCGTCTCCGACAGGCCCGGGACGCCGGGCCGCAGCGCGCAGATGCCCCGCACCAGCAGCTCGACGCGCACGCCCTCCTGCGAGGCGAGGTACAGCGCGTCGATGACGGCCTCGTCGACCACGGAGTTCGCCTTGATCCGGATGCCGGAGCGGCGGCCGGCGCGGTGGTGCTGGATCTCGCGGTGGATCTGCTCGATCAGCCCGCTGCGCACCGAGTCGGGCGCCACCAGCAGCTGCTCGTAGGAGGCGTTGCGCGACCAGCCGCTGAGGTTGTTGAACAGGTGGGCGACGTCCTCGCCGATCACCTCGTCGGTGGTGATGAGGCCGAGGTCCTCGTACATGGCGCGCGGTCTTGGAGTTGTAGTTGCCGGTGCCGATGTGGGTGTAGCGGCGGATGCCCTCGGGCTCGTCGCGCACCACCATCGCGAGCTTGCAGTGGGTCTTGAGCCCCACCAGCCCGTAGACGACGTGGCAGCCGGCCTGCTCCAGCTTGCGCGCCCACCGGATGTTGGCCTGCTCGTCGAAGCGGGCCTTGATCTCGACGATCACCAGCACCTGCTTGCCGGACTCGGCGGCGTCGATGAGGGCGTCGATCACCGGGCTGTCGCCGGAGGTGCGGTAGAGCGTCTGCTTGATCGCGAGCACGTGCGGGTCGGCCGCGGCCTGCTCGATGAACCGCTGCACCGACGTCGCGAACGAGTCGTAGGGGTGGTGCAGCAGGATGTCGCGCCGCCGCGCCGCCTTGAAGACGTCGACCGGCGTCGCGGTCTCGACGTCGGCGAGCCGGGTGTGGGTGGTGGGCACGAAGGCCGGGAACTTGAGGTCCTCGCGGGACAGGTCGGCGATGTCGTGCAGGCCGCGCAGGTCGAGCGGGCCGGGCAGCCGGAAGACCTCGTCGGGGGAGACGTCGAGCTCGGAGACCAGCAGGTCGAGGACGCCGTCGGAGATGGACTCCTCGACCTCCAGCCGCACCGGCGGCCCGAACCGGCGCCGCAGCAGCTCCTTCTCGAGCGCGGCGAGCAGGTTCTCGGCGTCGTCCTCCTCGACCTCGAGGTCCTCGTTGCGGGTGACCCGGAAGGTGTGCGCCTCCAGCACCTCCATGCCGGGGAAGAGCCGCTTGAGGTGGGTGCCGATGACGTCCTCGAGCGGCACGAACCGGGCGGTGCCCACCCGCACGAACCGGTCGAAGCTGCCCGGCACCTTCACCCGCGCGAAGTGGTCCTTGCCGGTCTCCGGGTTGCGCAGCACCACGGCGAGGTTGAGGGAGAGCCCGGAGATGTAGGGGAAGGGGTGGGCGGGGTCGACGGCGAGCGGGGTGAGCACCGGGAAGACCCGGTCCTTGAACAGCCGCTTGCAGAGCTTCTGCTCGTCCTTGTCGAGGTCGTCCCATCGCGCCAGCTCGATGCCGTGCTCGGCGAGGGCGGGCACGATCGTCGTCGGTGAAGAGCCGCGAGTGCCGCAGCGTGAGCTCGCGGGTCGTGCTCAGGATCCGCTCCAGCACCTCGCGCGGCATGAGCCCGGACGCCGCCTGCACGGCCAGCCCGGCCGCGATCCGCCGCTTGAGGCCGGCCACGCGCACCATGAAGAACTCGTCGAGGTTGCTGGTGAAGATCGCCAGGAACCGGACCCGCTCCAGCAGCGGCAGGCTCTCGTCCTCGGCCAGCTCGAGCACCCGCTGGTTGAAGTGCAGCCACGACAGCTCGCGGTCGAGGAACCGGTCGGGGAAGCCCTGGACGGCGGCCACCAGCTCCGGCGTCGGCTCGTAGGACGCCTCGACGTCGTAGGACTCGTCGGGGACGCCGTCGCCGTGACCGGTCGGGCTCTCCGAGGCGATGTGCAACGACATGTCCGGAGTGTGTCACCGGCGGGTGAACGCGGGGTGTCCGCCGGATACGTTGCCGCCGTGAGCGCGATGCATCGACTGGACGTGGCCGCGGCCCGGGCCGTCTGGCGCTGCCCCCGCGGGTGCAGCGGCGGCTGGCGGGCCGGCCGCTGGATCGTCGACGGGCAGACCCTCGCCCCGGAGGTCCAGCTGCTGCTGCGCCTCAACGCCCTCGGCATGCCCGCGATCCCGTCGGTGCCGGTGCCGCAGGGGCGCCGGATCCTGCGGCGCCAGACCGCGGCCGCGGCGGGCTCGAACCCGATCGGCGCGGTGCGCGACCTCGAGGCGGGCGGCCGGCCGGCGCGGCTCTACACCCCCACGGACCCCACCTCCGCGCTGCTCGTGTTCCTCCACGGCGGCGCGTTCGTCTACGGCGACCTCGACTCCCACGACGCCGTCTGCCGCTTCCTGGCCGAGCGGGCGGGGGTGCAGGTGCTCGCCGTCGACTACCGGCTGGCTCCCGAGCACCCGTTCCCCGCCGCCTACGACGACGCCGTCGCCGCCTACCGGTGGGCGGTGGAGAACGCCGCCGACCTCGGCGCCGACCCTGCCCGCCTGGCCGTCGGCGGCGACTCGGCCGGCGCCAACCTGGCGATCGGCGTCGCGCTGGCGGCGGCCCGCGAGGGGCTCCCGCTGGCCTTCCAGCTGCTCGTCTACCCCGCCACCGAGAACGCCGACCGTCGCACCCGCTGCTCGCGGATCTTCGGCGAGGGCTACTTCCTCGACGACGCGTTCATGAAGGTCGGCACCGACCTGTACACGCCCGACCCGGCCGACCGCGCCGACCCCCGGGTCTCCCCGGCCCGCGCCGAGATACCGGCCGGACTCGCGCCCGCCTACGTCGCCACCGCCGGCTTCGACCCGCTCCGCGACGAGGGCGAGGCCTTCGCCCACCGGCTGGCCGACGCCGGCGTCGACGTCGAGCTGCGCCGCTTCCCCGACCAGATCCACGGGTTCCTCAACGTGCTCATCGCGCCGTCTGCCCGCGCCGCCGTCGAGGAGATCGCCGCCGCGCTGCGGGCCGGGTTGGCGTAGCGGGCCGGGGGTCTCGACACGCCGCTCGCTGCGCCACTCGGCTCGAGATCTGGTGCGCCGAGACCGGGCGCGACGTCGGACCCCGGCCGGGGGTCTGCGCACTGACGCCGACCGCAGGTCGCGCGCCACCACCGGCTGCCCCCGGGGCTCAACCGCGGCTCGACCACCGACCGAGTCCGGTGGTCGAGCCGGGACGAGCGCAGCGAGGCCCGTGTCGAGACCCCCGGGCCTACAGCCCGGGCCGGTGGCGACGCAGCTCGGCGACGAACGCCGGCGGGTCGACCATCGAGGCGTCGACGGTGAACGGCTCCAGGCGACCGCGGCGGAACACGGCGCGCCAGCCCTCGTCGTCGGGCTGGCCGAAGGTGTCGACGCGGCAGCTGTCGCTGCGCAGGTCGAAGCGGTAGGTGGTGCCGGCCCGCTCGACCTTCACGACGCCGTCCTCGACGTGCACCGTGGCGCCGATCGGCCGCACCTCCCACGCCGTCCAGCCGAGCACGGCGGACGACGCCGAGCATGAGCACGGTGAAGGGGGAGGAGAGGCCGTTGTTGAACAGCGACAGCACGCCGACGACGAAGAGCACGAAGGCGACGCCGCCGAGCGCCACCGGCAGTACGCCGTGGTCGGCGCCGGAGCCCGGGGAGAGGGAGTCGGCGTCGTCGAACAGTGTCAACGACCCGGCTTCCGCCTCCGAATGCGCCAGTCGCCGCCGCGTCTCGGCGAGCTCGTCGGCGAGCTGCTCGGCCAGCTGCTCGGCCTCCACCGCGCGCGCCTCGAGGGCGTCGCGCTCGGCCTGCAGCGAGGCGACGGCGTCGTCGTCGGGCACGGTGCTCATCGACGGTAGGTGTACTGCACGTGGGTGTCCTGGGGGGAGTGGGTGAAGCCGAGCCTGTCACGGTAGACCCGCAGCGCGGCGGCGTTGTCGGACTCGACGTAGAGAATCACCTCGCCGACCCCCAGTCCGTGCAGGTGGTGCAGGCCGGCCAGCGTCAGCAGCCGGCCGAGGCCGCCGCCGTGCACGTCGGGGTCGACCGCCACCACGTACACCTCGCCGACGTCGGCGGAGTGCTGCTTGGTCCAGTGGAACCCCAGCAGCCGGCCGTCGCGCTCGGCCACCAGCAGGCCGGCCGGGTCGTACCAGGGCTCGGCCATCCGCCGCGCCAGGTCGGCCTCGTCCATGCCGCCCTGCTCGGGGTGGTGGGCGAAGGCGCGGGCGTTGACGTCGAGCACCGCGGCGGCGTCGTCGTCGCGGTAGGAGCGGACGGTGGTCGCCGGTCGGGGGTCGAGCGGGTCGAGCGGCTCCGACGCCGGCCGCCGCATCACCCACAGCTCGCGGGCGCGCCTCCACCCGGCACGTTTCGCCAGTGCCGCGGCGGCCGGGTGGTCGCCGTGCGACCACGCCTGCTCGGCACCGGTGACCCGGGCCAGCAGTCGCCCGCCGATGCCGGAGCTCCGCGCGTCGGGGGCGACGGCGAGCACGAGGTCGCCGTCGCGGGTCAGGGCGAACCCGCCGTCCTCGACCTCCAGCGAGGCGCCGTCGAGGCCGCGGTGCTGGAGATCGAGGACGGCGGCCTCGTCGAGCGGGTCGGGCTCGCCTGCTGCCGTGCACGCCGTCCGGACGGCGGCGACGACGTCGAGCTCGGCGTCCTCCGGGGTCACGCGTCCTGCGACTCGGTCTCGCGCATCCGCGCGGAGTCCGCGTTGCCCTGCTGCTCCTTGCTGGGGAGCACGAACCGGTAGCCGACGTTGCGCACGGTGCCGATCAGCGTCTCGTGCTCGGAGCCGAGCTTGGCGCGCAGCCGGCGCACGTGGACGTCGACGGTGCGGGTGCCGCCGAAGTAGTCGTAGCCCCAGACCTCCTGGAGCAGCTGCTGACGGCTGAACACCCGGCCGGGGTGCTGGGCGAGGAACTTGAGGAGCTCGAACTCCTTGAAGGTGAGGTCGAGCGCGCGCCCGCCGACCCGTGCGGTGTAGGTGGCCTCGTCGACCACCACCTCGCCGGAGCGGATCACGTGCGCCTCGGGGTCGGTGGCCTCGCGGGCGGCGGCGAGGCGGCCGATGGCCAGGCGGACCCGGCCCTCGAGCTCGGCGGGGCCGCAGGTGTGGAGCACGACGTCGTCGGCGCCCCAGTCGTGGCTGACGACGGACAGCCCGCCCTCGGTGACCACCAGCAGCGACGGGCACGTCGGTGCCGGTGGTGCGGATCAGCCGGCACAGGTCGCGGGCGCCCGCGAGGTCCTGGCGGCCGTCGACGAGCAGGAGGTCGGACTGGGGCGCGTCGAGCAGCGCGCTGCCCTCGGCGGGCAGGATCTTCACCTGGTGCGGCAGCAGCGTCAGCGCGGGCAGCACCTCGGCGGACGGCTGCAGTGCGCTGGTGAGGAGCAGGAGTGCACTCATGGACAGGTCTCCTCCCTGACGGGTGAGACCGAAACACGTCCTCGGGCTCCGGCCGGTTCGACTGATGGTGAGACTATCGAAACGTGCCGGACACCCGCAGTACTTCCGCGACCGATGAGACGCAGGTCTCCGCCCGTCGCCGGTCACGGTCCGCTACTGGGCCGCCGCCCGCGCCGCGGTCGGGCAGGCGACGGAGGAGGTCGCCGTCGACGGCGCCACGACGCTCGCCGCCCTGCGCGAGGAGCTCACCACCCGCCACCCGGACGCCGCACCCGTCCTGCTCGCCTGCTCGGTGCTGGTCGGCGACCAGCCCGTCGGCAAGGCCGACCCGGCCGCCGTCGTCCTCGAGCCCGGCGCCATCGTCGAGCTCCTCCCACCCTTCGCGGGCGGCTGAGGCAAGAGAGGTCCGGGGATCTCGACACGTCCCTCGCTGCGCTCGTGACGGCTCGATCACCGGAGTGCGAGCGGCCGGTGGTCGAGCCGCAGCGAGCGCAGCGAGCAGCGTGTCGAGACCCCCGGCCCGGGACGTGGTGGTTCCGGGGATCTCGACACGTCCCTCGCTGCGCTCGTGACGGCTCGATCACCGGAGTCGCCCCGGCGAACTCCCGAGGGACATGTCGAGACCCCCGGCCACCTCCGGTGGTCGAGCCGCAGCGAGCGCAGCGAGCAGCGTGTCGAGACCCCCGGCCCGGAATGCCGACGCCACCCCACCCGTTACCCCCCACATGAGCACCGGCGCGTGGGTCCTGGTGGCGGCCGTCGTGGCCGTCGCCGGCTTCGCGCTGTGGCGTGCCCGCCGCGACGGGCAGGTGCGCACCGCGCAGCCCGCGCCGTCGAGCCCGGCAACGTGCTCGACGGCACGCCCTGGGCCGACGACCTGGGGGAGCGGGCCACGTTGGTGCAGTTCTCCTCCGCCTTCTGCGCGCCCTGCCGCACCACCCGCGTCGTGCTGGCCGACGTCGCCGCCCGCGAGCCGGGGGTCCGTCACCTCGAGGTCGACGCCGAGCAGCACCTCGACGTCGTCCGCCGGCTCGGGGTGATGCGGACGCCGACCACGCTGGTGCTCGACCGCGACGGCCGCGAGCTCGGCCGGGCCGCCGGGCGCCCCGACGCCGCGACCAGGTGCTGGCCGGCCCTCCCGGAGCGTCTCGCATGACGGACACCGTGTCCACGATGCGAGACGACCGATCGGGACGCACGCTCGGCGTCCCTAGGGTGGATCGACGTGTCGACGACCTGGCTGACCAAGCGACGCGCGGTGGACCACTGCCGCGTGCACTCGGCGCTCTGTCCGACCTCCTGAGAAACGGGCGACCCCGGCCTCTTGGCCTTAGTCGCCTGACCTACTCCACTACGTGGTGGAACGACGTCTCGTCGACCAGGAGAAGCGACATGCCCAGCACCACCAGCGGGATCGACCCGCGCGGACCACGGTTCGTGGCGTCCGTGACCGCCGTCGTCCTCGCGATCGTCCTGCTCACCGCACCCGGGCCCGTCGGCCTCGCGCTGCTCGCGGTCCAGGCGCTGCTGTTCGCCTGGGGCGCCGCGGCCGGCGTGCAGCAGACGCCGTTGTCGCTGGTGTTCCGCACCCTCGTGCGGCCCCGGCTCGCCGCGCCCGACCACCTCGAGGACCCGGCCCCGCCGCGGTTCGCGCAGGGCGTCGGGCTGGCCTTCGCCGTCGTCGCGCTGGCCGGGTTCCTCGCCGGCGCCGACCTGCTCGGCTTCGTGGCCACCGGCTTCGCCCTGGTCGCCGCGCTGCTGAACGGCGTCGTCGGGCTCTGCCTGGGCTGCGAGGTCTACCTGCTCGTCAAGCGGCTGACCACGCCGGTCGCCGTCACCACCACGCACTGATCACTCCGCACACCGCACGTCAACGAAAGGCACATCCCATGACTCGCGAGAACTCGCTCGTCTCCGCCCAGTGGGTCGAGGACAACCTCGACACCGACGGCATCGTCCTCGTCGAGGTCGACGAGGACACCACGGCCTACGACAAGGGCCACATCAAGGGCGCCGTCAAGCTCGACTGGACGACCGACCTGCAGGACCAGGTCCGCCGCGACTTCGTCAACAAGCAGCAGTTCGAGGAGCTGCTCTCGGGCAAGGGCATCGGCAACGACGACACCGTCGTCCTCTACGGCGGCAACAACAACTGGTTCGCCGCCTACGCCTACTGGTACTTCAAGCTCTACGGCCACCAGGACGTCAAGCTGCTCGACGGCGGCCGCAAGAAGTGGGAGCTCGACTCCCGCGAGCTCACCGACGAGGTGACCGAGCGCCCCACCACCTCCTACACCGCGCAGGAGCAGGACCACTCGATCCGCGCGTTCCGCGACGAGACCGTCGAGGCGATCGGCACCCTGAACCTCGTCGACGTCCGCAGCCCCGACGAGTACGCCGGCCGGCTGCTCGCCCCGGCCCACCTCCCGCAGGAGCAGGCGCAGCGCGGCGGCCACATCCCCACCGCGGCCAACGTGCCGTGGAGCAAGGCGGCCAACGACGACGGCACCTTCAAGTCCGACGAGGACCTGAAGCAGATCTACAGCGAGGCCGGCGTCGACTGGAGCAAGGACACCATCGCCTACTGCCGCATCGGCGAGCGCTCCTCGCACACCTGGTTCGTGCTGAAGGAGCTGCTGGGCCAGGAGAACGTCAAGAACTACGACGGCTCCTGGACCGAGTACGGCTCGCTGGTCGGCGTCCCCGTGGCGCTCGGCGACGAGAAGGGTGAGGCCTGATGTGCGGCGCCACCGAGGGCGGCCTCTCGCTCAAGGGCGTCGACGTCGACAAGGAGGCGGTGATCCAGGGCCAGGTGCGTGCGTGACGGCGAGCCCGTCGGCAACGCCTACGTGCGCCTGCTCGACCGCACCGGCGAGTTCACCGCCGAGGTGCCCACCTCGGCCACCGGCCACTTCCGGTTCTTCGCCGGCGACGGCCAGTGGACGCTGCGCACCCTCGCCCCCAAGGCCGAGCCGGTCGACAAGGTCGTCCACGCCGCCGTCGGCTCGGTCGCCGAGGTCTCCATCCCGCTGGCGTGAGAGGTGGGCCGGTGGTCGGTGTCGAGACCCCGCGACCGCCAACGACGAGGGTCGCCGGTGGTCGAGCCCCGCGAGCGCCCGGGTCGAGCCGGCGCAAGCCGACGACGGGTCGCCGGTGGTCGAGCCCCGCGAGCGCCGGCGAGCGGGTGTCGAGACCCCGGCCGCAAGCCGACGACGGGTCGCCGGTGGTCGAGCCCCGCGAGCGCCAGCGAGCGGGTGTCGAGACCCCCGGCCCCCAACGTCGGCCCTACGGCCCGCCCTTCCAGTGGTCGATGCGGTGGTGGTCGGGCAGGAACCCGCGGCGCACGCCCCACACCACCGCCTGGGTGCGGCTGTCGACGTCGATCTTGCGGTAGAGGTTGCGCACGTAGGACTTGATCGTGTTGGGGCTGAGGTAGGTCAGCTCGGCGATCTCGGCGTTGTTCTTGCCCTGGGTGATGAGGGCGAGGATCTCGGCCTCGCGGTCGGTGAGGCCCTCGTGGCGCCCGGGCCAGTCGAGGCCGGCCTGGGTGCGGGCCCGGTCGGGCGACTCGGTGACGACGACCTCGCCCCGGTGCACGGCCTCCAGCGCGGCGACGAGCTCGCGGGCCGGCAGCGCCTTGGAGAGGTAGCCGTGCACGCCCATGTCGCGGGCCTCGGCCACCAGGTCGGGGTGGAAGTTCCACGTGTACATCACGACGCGGCGCGCGTGCGGGTTCTCGAGCAGTGCCTTGACGGCGTCCTTGTCGGACTCCGGCTGGGCGAAGGAGTCGTACAGCGCGATGTCGACGTCGTCCTTGACGGGCGCGCTCGGTGTCGAGCTCGGCGATGATCAGCCGGTCGCGGTAGGGGTCGAGCATCGTGGCGACGCCCTTGACGACGACGTCGTAGTCGTTGACCAGCGCCAGCCAGATCGCGTCGTCGTTGGCCATGGTCGACGACGCTAGCAGGAACCCACCTAGGGGGGTGCTGGACCGCCCCGGGGGTGGTTGTCTCGTCATCGGGCCACCTCGGCCCGTGCATCGAGAAGGGAAGCGACATGATCGGACTGATCCTCACCATCCTCATCGTCGGTGCCATCGCTGGTTTCGTGGCCCGGCTGCTCGTCCCCGGACGGCAGGACCTCTCGTTCGTCGCCACGATCGTGCTCGGGATCGTCGGCTCCTTCGTGGGCGGACTCCTCGGGCTACCTGCTGTTCGGTAAGGACGCCGGCGACGGCTTCCTGCAGCCCGCCGGCATCATCGGCTCGATCATCGGTGCGGTCATCGCGCTGCTGGTCTGGACGATGGCCAACAACCGACGCAGCACCGCTCGGGTCTAGGACACGCTCCGAGACTCGACGCACAAGACAGCCGCCGGTGGGACCCCCCAGCACCGGCGGCTGTCGTGCGTTCCGGGAGCACGTAACCTGACTCCGTGCGTGCTCCCGTGATCGTCCTCGCTGCCGCCTGCCTGCTGCTCGCGACGGCGTGCTCCGAACCCGACGACGGCGGGAGCAAGCCCGCCGCCACGCCGTCGCCGTCCAGCACGGCGCTCGACGCCGCCGGCGACGGCGAGGTGAAGGGCGGCACCGAGGAGGTGCCGTTCGACGACTCCGAGCTCGACTCGGGCGCGCAGTCCGCACCCGACTCGCCCGCGGTGGTGCTCGTCCCGAGCGACAACGGCCGTCAGACGATCACCGCTCGGGTGACGATCACCTCGGTCGAGAAGGGCAAGATCGAGCAGCTCGTGATCGACGACCTCCCGCCCCGGCGCGCCAAGGGCGCCCAGGCCTACTTCGTGTCGTTCAAGATGGAGTACGTCAGCGGCCCGGTGCAGAAGGACTTCGGCTCGGTCTACCTCGACCTGGTCAGCGGCGACGACGTCATCAGCGACGAGATCGAGCTCTTCTCCGGCCTCCTCGAGTCCTGCGGCAACGAGTACCAGGTGAAGAACTTCGGCGAGGGTGCCGTGCTCGAGGGCTGCACCGTCCGCTTCGTCACCAAGGCCCAGCCGGCCCCCGACGGCGTCGCCTGGACCGCCCCCCTCGACGGCACCCCGAGCCCCCAGGTCACCTGGCCCCTCGCCTGACACGCCCCCGGTGGTCGAGCCGGGCGAGCGCCAGCGAGCCCGTGTCGAGACCCCCGGCGCTGCAGCCAGCGCCGGTGGTCGAGCCGACGAGCGCAGCGAGCCGTGAGGGCCGGTGGTCGAGCCGAGAGGGCCGGTGGTCGAGCCGGGCGAGCGCCAGCGAGCCCGTGTCGAGACCCCCGGCCTACCGCTCCAACAGCACCGTGACCGGCCCGTCGTTCACCGACGCCACCGCCATGTCAGCCCCGAACACCCCACGCTCGACCCGCGCCCCGAGCCGCTCGAGCTCGCCACAGAACGCCTCGTAGATCGGCTCGCTCACCGGACCCGGCGCCGCCGCCGTCCACGACGGACGCCGCCCCTTGCGCACGTCGCCGTACAACGTGAACTGGCTGACCACGAGCACCGGGGCACCCAGGTCGGACGCCGACCGCTCCTCGCGCAGCACCCGCAGGTCCCACACCTTGCGAGCGGTCCAGGCGACGTCGTCCGCGTCGTCGTCGTGGGTGATGCCGAGGTAGACCAGCAGCCCGGGGCCGTCGACCGCGCCCACCACCTCGCCGTCCACCGTGACGCTCGCCGACGACACCCGCTGCACCACCGCTCGCACGGATCCACTCTGGCACCATCGCCGCCGTGTCGGTCCTCCAGCGTCGCGTCCTCGGTGGCGCCTACGTCGTCTACCTGCTGGCGGTGGCGTGGCTGGTCTGGAACCCGACGCCGTCCGCGCCCGGCACCGCCGTCACCTGGCTCGCGGACCTGACGGCGCAGTCTCCCGAGCGGGCGGAGTTCGCCCTCAACGTCGTGATGCTGGTGCCGTTCAGCCTGCTCGGCGGTCTGCTCCTCCCGCGGCTGCGGGTGTCCGACTGGACCGCGGCCGGGTTCTTCCTGAGCGGGCTCATCGAGGTGGTGCAGCGACTCGTGCTGCCGACCCGCACCGGCTCCTCGCGCGACATCGTCGCCAACACGCTCGGTTCGCTGCTGGGAGCACTGGCCCTGGCGGTGCTGGTGGCCCTCTGGTCGCGGTACCGCCGGGAGCCGTGACGCCTACCGGCTCT
>CAWJTG010000011.1:0-421281 GCA_963845795.1 uncultured Actinomycetota bacterium
TCCCGCCCCTTTTTTGGTGGGGGGGTGTTGGGGGTTTGTGGTGTGGTGTGGAGGGTTTGTGTGGCAAGCCCTCGGCCTATTAGTACCGGTCGGCTGGGCATTGCTGCTGTATACCTCCGGCCTATCAACCCCATGGTCTGTGGGGGGCCTTAACCCTGACACCGAAGTGTTGGGTGGGAAACCTTATCTTGAAACGTGCTTCCCGCTTAGATGCGTTCAGCGGTTATCACTTCCGAACGTAGCCAACCAGCGGTGCCCCTGGCGGGACAACTGGCACACCAGAGGTTCGTCCATCCCGGTCCTCTCGTACTAGGGACAGCCTTTCTCAAGTTTCCTACGCGCGCGGCGGATAGGGACCGAACTGTCTCACGACGTTCTAAACCCAGCTCGCGTGCCGCTTTAATGGGCGAACAGCCCAACCCTTGGGACCTACTCCAGCCCCAGGATGCGACGAGCCGACATCGAGGTGCCAAACCATCCCGTCGATATGGACTCTTGGGGAAGATCAGCCTGTTATCCCCGGGGTACCTTTTATCCGTTGAGCGACCACGCTTCCACTTGCCGTGGCCGGATCACTAGTTCCGACTTTCGTCCCTGCTCGACATGTCTGTCTCACAGTCAAGCTCCCTTGTGCACTTACACTCGCCACCTGATTGCCAACCAGGCTGAGGGAACCTTTGAGCGCCTCCGTTACTCTTTAGGAGGCAACCGCCCCAGTTAAACTACCCATCAGGCACTGTCCCTGAACCGGATCACGGTCCGAGGTTAGACATCTAGTACGACCAGAGTGGTATTTCAACGTTGACTCCACCCACACTGGCGTGTGGACTTCACAGTCTCCCACCTATCCTACACAAGCCGAACCAAACACCAATACCAAACTATAGTAAAGGTCCCGGGGTCTTTCCGTCCTGCCGCGCGTAACGAGCATCTTTACTCGTAGTGCAATTTCGCCGAGTCCATGGTTGAGACAGCGCCCAAGTCGTTACTCCATTCGTGCAGGTCGGAACTTACCCGACAAGGAATTTCGCTACCTTAGGATGGTTATAGTTACCACCGCCGTTTACTGGGGCTTAAATTCTCCGCTTCAACCACACAAGGTGGTCTGACAGGTCCTCTTAACCTTCCAGCACCGGGCAGGAGTCAGTCCGTATACATCGTCTTACAACTTCGCACGGACCTGTGTTTTTAGTAAACAGTCGCTTGGGCCTGGTCTCTGCGACCCTCCCCGCTGCCCCCAGCTAGTGGGTTGACGGTTCGGGTCCCCCTTCTCCCGAAGTTACGGGGGCATTTTGCCGAGTTCCTTAACCATGGTTCACTCGATCGCCTTGGTATTCTCTACCTGATCACCTGAGTCGGTTTAGGGTACGGGCGGCTCGTTGCTCGCTAGAGGTTTTTCTCGACAGCATAGGATTACCCACTTCCCCCAACAGGGGTCGGCATCACATCTCAGGCCCGACATCGAAGTCAGCGGTCCGGATTTGCCTAGACCGCGCCCTACCTGCTTACCCACGCAACAACCATCGGCGTGGTTGGGCTACCTTCCTGCGTCACCCCATCGCTTGACTACTACCGGATTGGACCCCACGCTCCGCCACATCTCCTCACCCCGAAGGGATCGGTCGACATGGTTTCGGGTGGTTAGCATCACCGGGCTCGTCAGGGACGCAACTTCGCCGGTACGGGAATATCAACCCGTTGTCCATCGACTACGCCTGTCGGCCTCGCCTTAGGTCCCGACTTACCCAGGGCAGATTAGCTTGACCCTGGAACCCTTGATCATTCGGCGCACGGGTTTCTCGCCCGTGATTCGCTACTCATGCCTGCATTCTCACTCGTGACGCATCCACCACTCGGTCACCCGGCAGCTTCACTCGCGACACGACGCTCCCCTACCCACCAACACGCTCCCGAAGGAGACGCATCAGTGCCATAGCTTCGGCGGATGACTTGAGCCCCGCTACATTGTCGGCGCGGAACCACTTGACCAGTGAGCTATTACGCACTCTTTCAAGGGTGGCTGCTTCCAAGCCAACCTCCTGGTTGTCACTGCGGCTCCACATCCTTTTCCACTTAGTCACCGCTTAGGGGCCTTAGCTGATGGTCTGGGCTGTTTCCCTCTCGACCACGGAGCTTATCCCCCGCAGTCTCACTGCTGCGCTCTCACTTACCGGCATTCGGAGTTTGGCTAACGTCAGTAACCTGGTCGGGCCCATCGGCTATCCAGTGCTCTACCTCCGGCAAGAAACACACAACGCTGCACCTAAATGCATTTCGGGGAGAACCAGCTATCACGGAGTTTGATTGGCCTTTCACCCCTATCCACAGGTCATCCCCTCCATTTTCAACTGAAGTGGGTTCGGTCCTCCACGCCGTCTTACCGGCGCTTCAACCTGCCCATGGATAGATCACTCCGCTTCGGGTCTTGATCACGCGACTCAACCGCCCTATTCGGACTCGCTTTCGCTACGGCTTCCCCACACGGGTTAACCTCGCCACATAACGCAAACTCGCAGGCTCATTCTTCAAAAGGCACGCCATCACCACCACCACAGATACAAGACCTGCAGCAGCATCGGCTCTGACGGATTGTAGGCACACGGTTTCAGGTACTATTTCACTCCCCGCCAGGGGTACTTTTCACCTTTCCCTCACGGTACTGGTCCGCTATCGGTCATCGAGAAGTATTTAGGCTTAACGGGTGGTCCCGCCAGATTCACACACCATTTCAGGGGTGGCGTGTTACTTGGGATGCACTCCAGGCAGGCACAAGCTTACGTCTACGGGGCTATCACCCACTATGGCGCCGCTTTCCAACGGACCTCGACCTCACCAGTACTTTCTTACTGCCCCCACCGCCGGCAGACGATGAAAAGAACACTCCCACAACCCCACAACCGCAACCCCTGCCGGGTATCACACGGCCATGGTTTAGCCTGATCCGATTTCGCTCGCCACTACTCTCGGAATCACTATTGTTTTCTCTTCCTACGGGTACTGAGATGTTTCACTTCCCCGCGTTCCCCCCTGACACCCTATTTCATTCAGATGCAGGTAACCGCACATAACTGCGGCTGGGTTCCCCCATTCGGACACCCCCGGATCAACGCTCGGTTGCCAACTCCCCAGGGCTTATCGCAGGCTCCCACGTCCTTCATCGGCTCTCGATGCCAAGGCATCCACCATGCGCCCTGTCCAGCTTGCCCACACAAACACCCCACACCACACAACAACCACCCCATCAACCAACCACCCACACCCAACACACAGGCAACAGACAGCCAGCCAACACAACAGGGCCTCGCCGCGCAGCACCGGGCACGTGAAAACACACACCAGACACAACACAAAACCGGTCGATCGACAATCAACGACCAACCGGACCAACAAACACATTCAGCATAATCCACGAACCTTGCAAACAACACAAAATCCACAGAAGACACATTCAAAGCACTACACACCAACCACCCACACAACCCAACAAACAAGCTCGCGGGTGGTGATGCTCGCGTCCACTATCCATAAAACAAGTACCAAGAAACCACTCAGCGCCACCCGGCACATCCGTCCAGGGCGCAGGCCTGATGTCTCAGGGCCCAACAGCGTGTAGCCAACTCAAACGACCATAGGTCCAATGCGACCCCCCACCACCACCAACAGGCGGCAACCAGAGAGCCATTTCGTGTTCCACATTTCCGAAGCACCACGAACGCACGTGAACACTCGCCACGCACCGTGTGCTGCTCCTTAGAAAGGAGGTGATCCAGCCGCACCTTCCGGTACGGCTACCTTGTTACGACTTCGTCCCAATCGCCAGCCCCACCTTCGACCACTCCCCCCACACAAGGTGGTTGGGCCATGGGCTTCGGGTGTTGCCGACTTTCGTGACGTGACGGGCGGTGTGTACAAGGCCCGGGAACGTATTCACCGCAGCGTTGCTGATCTGCGATTACTAGCGACTCCGACTTCATGGGGTCGAGTTGCAGACCCCAATCCGAACTGAGACCGGCTTTGTGGGATTCGCTCCCCCTCACGGGATCGCAGCCCTCTGTACCGGCCATTGTAGCATGCGTGAAGCCCTGGACATAAGGGGCATGATGACTTGACGTCATCCCCACCTTCCTCCGAGTTGACCCCGGCAGTCTCCCATGAGTCCCCAACACCCGAAGGCTTGCTGGCAACATGGGACGAGGGTTGCGCTCGTTGCGGGACTTAACCCAACATCTCACGACACGAGCTGACGACAGCCATGCACCACCTGTACACCCCCAAAAGAAGCCCCATCTCTGGAGCGGCAGGGTGTATGTCAAACCCAGGTAAGGTTCTTCGCGTTGCATCGAATTAATCCGCATGCTCCGCCGCTTGTGCGGGCCCCCGTCAATTCCTTTGAGTTTTAGCCTTGCGGCCGTACTCCCCAGGCGGGGCGCTTAATGCGTTAGCTACGGCACGGAACCCGTGGAATGGATCCCACACCTAGCGCCCAACGTTTACGGTGTGGACTACCAGGGTATCTAATCCTGTTCGCTCCCCACACTTTCGCTCCTCAGCGTCAGAACATTCCCAGAGAACCGCCTTCGCCACCGGTGTTCCTCCTGATATCTGCGCATTTCACCGCTACACCAGGAATTCCGTTCTCCCCTGAATGCCTCAAGTCTGCCCGTATCGAAAGCAAGCACTCGGTTAAGCCCAGTGTTTTCACTCCCGACGCGACAAACCGCCTACGAGCCCTTTACGCCCAATAATTCCGGACAACGCTCGCACCCTACGTATTACCGCGGCTGCTGGCACGTAGTTGGCCGGTGCTTCTTCCTCACCTACCGTCACCCCAATCAACATGGAGCTTCGTCGATGACGAAAGAGGTTTACAACCCGAAGGCCGTCATCCCTCACGCGGCGTTGCTGGATCAGGCTTCCGCCCATTGTCCAATATTCCCCACTGCTGCCTCCCGTAGGAGTCTGGGCCGTGTCTCAGTCCCAGTGTGGCCGGTCACCCTCTCAGGCCGGCTACCCGTCAAAGCCTTGGTGAGCCATTACCCCACCAACAAGCTGATAGGCCGCGAGCACATCCCCCACCGAAAAAACTTTCCACACCAACAGATGCCTATCGATGTCATATCCGGTATTAGACCCCGTTTCCGAAGCTTATCCCAAAGTGAAGGGCAGATTACTCACGTGTTACTCACCCGTTCGCCGCTCGTGTACCCCCGAAGGAGCCTTACCGCTCGACTTGCATGTGTTAAGCACGCCGCCAGCGTTCGTCCTGAGCCAGGATCAAACTCTCCATAGAAAACCATAAAACAGTAACCATGAAACAATCTGCTCCCGACAAACAAACCCTGACAAAATCGCCAGAATCATTGCCGAAAATAAAACGAATTCACGAAACCCAACCAAAAAACAATCAGGCACACAAACCATAATCTCGTCGACTACACACTGTTGAGTTCTCAAACATCAGACGCACAAGATCGTGCCGTCTCCGGCCGTTGTCCTGCACTGCCCTGCGGACCCGCGGTCACGATCTCGGCTCCGGCCCGCCGTGGCGTTCCGATGGACCGAGATCGGTGTGGATCCCAGGATGTCGCGTCCGGGGCCGGAGACCCGAGCCTGAAGGTCTTGTCTCCCGCCGCTCCCTGGCGACTCGGAGAACATTAGAGGGTCCGCTCCGCCGATCACAAATCCGGGGTCGGGTGGTGGCGTCGACCCGCGCTCAACCACGGGGTTCTGAGGCGGGTGCGACGACGACGTCAGGCGCGTCGTCGGGGCTCGGGCAGCCGGCCAGCTGGAGCGCCTCCCGCAGCTCGGCGCGCAGCAGTCGTGAGCACCCGCGCGACCTCCTCGGGCCCGCCCGCAGCGAGCGCGAGCAGCGGCAGCCGGCCGAGGAACGCGGCCCGGGCGCCGAGGCCGAGGGCGGCGAGCACGTCGTGCCCGGAGCGGAGCCCGCCGTCGACGTAGACCTCGGCGGCGTCGGCCGACGGCGGCTGCCACGGCCGGGAGCGCATGGGCCGTGCTGACGGCCCGGTCGAGCTGGCGCCCGCCGTGGTTGGACACCCAGACCGCGGCGGCGCCGGCGGCCACGCAGTCGCCGGGCGTCGTCGGCGCGCAGCACACCCTTCACGACCACGGGGAGACCGGTGACCTCCGCCAGCCACGACGAGGTCGCCGGGGCCGAGGTCGCGGGCGTGCTCGGAGCCGGGAGTCACGCCGCGGACGAGGTCGGGGTGGTTGACGCCGTAGATCTGCGAGAGGTCGCCGAAGGCGGCGTCGTCGATCCCGCGCTTCGGGCCGGGGAACGGGGTGTCGACGGTGAGCACGACGGCGCGGGCGCCGGCGTCGACGGCCCGCCGCAGCGTCGGGACGATCAGGTCGCGGTCGGCGGTGAGGTAGGCCTGCAACCACCACGAGACCCCGGTGGCGGCGAGGTCCTCGAACGGGGTGCCGGCGTTGCTCGACACCACCATCAGCGTGCCGGTGGCGGCGGCCGCGCGCGCCGCGGCGAGCTCGCCGTCGGGGTGCGCGAAGCGCTGCATCGACGTGGGCGCGAGCGCCACCGGGGTCGGCGCACTCGGTGCCGAGCAGCGTGGTGGTGAGGTCGACCTCCCGCACGTCGCGCGAGCACGTGCGGGCGGAACCGGACCGCCGGACCAGGCGCGCTCCGCCTCACCGACGGTGACCTCGTCGTGGGCGCCCGCGGCGTAGAAGCGGAGCACGTGGGCGGGCAGGGCGGCGCGGGCACGCGCGACGACGTCGTCCTGCCAGCGCCCGGCGGTCACGGCAGGCCGACGACCTCGAGCCCGGCGAACTGCTTCTTGCCGCGCCGCAGGACCAGCCAGCCACCCGGCAGCAGGTCGCCGCGGCCGGGGACGTGGTCGGGGTCGGTGACCCGCTCGTTGTTGAGGTAGGCGCCGCCGTCGCCCACGGTGCGCCGGGCCTCCCCCTTGCTCTTGACGCGAGCCCGGAGGCGACGAGCAGGTCGACGACGCACGGCACGCCGCCGGAGGCGTCGACCCGCGCGCTGCCCGCCTCGCGGAGCGCGGCGGCGAGCGTGCTCTCGCTGAGCTCGGACAGGTCGGCGCCGCCGAACAGCGCGGCGGCGGCTGCCGTGGCCTGCGCGGTCTCGTCGGCGCCGTGCACGAACGTGGTGACGGCGTCGGCCAGCGTGCGCTGCGCCTCGCGCCGGAACGGCTGCTCGCGGTGCCGCGCTTCGAGCTC
Organism: uncultured Actinomycetota bacterium; assembly: GCA_963845795.1. Classification (GTDB taxonomy): domain Bacteria; phylum Actinomycetota; class Actinomycetes; order Propionibacteriales; family Nocardioidaceae; genus Nocardioides. The sequence continues at coordinate 7,216 of CAWJTG010000011.1, forward strand.
CTCGATCTCGTCGACCGAGAGGAAGGTGAAGATGCGGAGCAGCTCGCCGACCTTCTCGTCCTCGACGTTGAGCCAGAACTGGTGGAAGGCGTAGGGCGACATCATCTCGGGGTCGAGCCAGAGGGCGCCGTCCTCGGTCTTGCCGTACTTGGTGCCGTCGGCCTTGGTGACCAGCGGGGTGGCGAACCCGTGGGCGGTGCCGCCGGTGGTGCGGCGGATGAGCTCGGCGCCGCCGGTGATGTTGCCCCACTGGTCGGAGCCGCCGAACTGCAGCGTGACGCCGTGCTCGCGGTGCAGCGTGAGGTAGTCGAAGGACTGGAGCAGCACGTAGCTGAACTCGGTGTAGCTGATGCCCGAGCTCGAGCCGGCGCCGCACGGTGTCGCGGGCGAGCATCCGGTTGACCGGGAAGTGCTTGCCGACGTCGCGGAGGAACTCGATCACCGAGACCGGCGCCGTCCAGTCGTGGTTGTTGACCATCGTGGCGGCGTTGTCGCCCTCGAAGGAGAGGAACGGCGCGAGCTGGCGGCGGAACCGCTCGGTCCACTCCGCGACGACCTCGGCGGAGTTCAGGGTGCGCTCGCCGCTGTCCTTGGGGTCGCCGATCATGCCGGTGGCCCCGCCGACGAGCAGGTACGGCTCGTGGCCGGCGTCCTGGAGCCGCCGCGCGGTGACGATCTGGACCAGGTTGCCCATGTGCATGCTCGGGGCGGTCGGGTCGAAGCCGACGTAGAACCGGACCGGCCCCGCCGCGAGCGCGGCACCGAGGGCGTCGACGTCGGTGCTGTGCGCGACCAGGCCGCGCCGCTGGAGGTCGGCGAGGAGGCCGGGGTCGACGGGCACGGGACGGATCCTCCTCGTAGGACTGCGGGTGGGACCAGGGTGCCGCACCGCTGACTCACCCGTGGGGGCGAGGGTGCCCTCCACCCTGGCACGACCGCACTAGGGTTCAGGGGTTCTGGAGCACACGATCGTGTCAGGGAGGTGCCGTGATCGGCGGCAGGTACTCGCTCGACCGGGAGATCGGTCGCGGGGGCATGGGAGCGGTCTACCTCGGCCGCGACGAGGTGCTGCACCGCCAGGTCGCGCTCAAGAAGATCGGCATGGCGCCCGGTGGCTCCAGCCCCGACCTGCTGCGCGCCGAGCGCGAGGCCCGCATCGCCGCCATCCTCAACCACCCCCACGTCGTCGGCGTCTTCGACCTCGTCGACGACGACGACGCACCAGTGGCTGGTCATGGAGTACTTCGCGGGGACGACGCTCGGCGACCTGGTGCGCGACGTCGGCCCGCTCGACGTCGCCGACGCTCGCCGCCGATCGCCGCGCAGGTCGCCGAGGCGCTGGCCGCCGCCCACGAGGCCGGGATCGTGCACCGCGACGTGAAGCCGTCGAACATCCTCGTGCGCGACGACGGACAGGTGAAGATCTCCGACTTCGGGATCGCCCGCGCACAGGCGGACGCCTCGCTCACCCAGACCGGTCTGGTCACCGGATCCCCCGCCTACCTCGCCCCCGAGATCGCCTCGGGCCAGCCGGCGACGCCGGCCGCCGACGCCTGGTCGTTCGGGGCCACCCTGTTCCACGCCCTGGCCGGGCACCCGCCCTACGACGTCGGCGACAACGTGCTCGGAGCGCTGTACCGGATCGTCAACGAACCGCCGCCACGCCTCGAGTCCGCAGGCGCGATGGCCCCGCTGCTCGAGGCCACGATGACCCGCGACCCGGCCGACCGCTGGTCGATGGCCGAGGTGCTCCGGTTCCTGCACGGTCTCGAGAGCTGGCCACGACCCCGGTGCCCACGCCGGTGCCCGCCCCGGGCCGCGAGCCCGACGACCAGGGCACCCAGGTGCTCGCGACGCCGCCGCCCTTCCCGCCGACCCCGGCGGACCCGGACGGCGCCCCGGATCCCGCGCCGGCCCCGACGCCCGCCCCGACTCCCGTGGACACGGCCCCGGCCGCACGACGTCGCTTCCCGGTGCTGCCCGTCGTCATCGGTGCGCTCGTGCTCGGCGCTCGTGGTGGCCATCGTGCTGCTGGCGACCCTCGACGACCCGCAGGACGCGGTGACCGGTCCGGCCGTGGACGGGTCGAGCACGCCCGCCGACTCGACGTCGCCGACAGAGACCGAGCCGACATCGGCCGCGCCGGACGCCGAGGCCATGGCCCAGTTCGCCAGCGACTACGTCTTCACGGCCAGCGACGACCCCGACGCCGGCTTCGCGCTCCTCACCCCCGACTACCAGGCAGCGAGCGGAAGCTACGCCGATTTCTGGGGCAATGTGAGCGACCCCGAGTTCCTCGAGGGCCCGACGGCCGACCCCGAGGCGCTCACCGTCACCTACACGTACCGTTACCTCTTCCAGGGCGAGCGCAAGACCGAGACGGTCACGCTGCAGTTGACACAGGACGGGGACGGCTACTTGATCGCCGGAACGGTCTAGTGAGCGCGGGCGCGAGCTGATGGACCACCAGACCCTCGTCGAAGCCTTCGTCGAGGGTTCGAGCGACGGTCTGTGGGTGCTCGACCTCGACGGCCGTACCCGCTACGCCAACCGCGCGATGGCGCGCATGTACAGCGGCGACCCGTCCGGCCCCCCACCGGAGAGCGCCTACGAGATCCTCGACGAGCGCGGTGGCGAGCAGTTCGCCACGCTGCTCGAGGGAGCGCGGCAGGGCAGCTACCGGGGCGGGGAGTCGCAGGAGACGCTCTTCCACGACCGCGACGGGCACGCGTCGTGGGTGCTCATCACCGACTCGCTGCTGCTCGACGACGACGGCACGGTCGCCGGTCTGGTCGTGCGGGTCAGCGACTTCGCCGAGACCCGGCGAGCGCGGGACGCGCTGGACCTCAGCCGCGCCGACCTCGAGGAGGCGCGTGCCCTCGCCAAGCTGGGGTCGTGGCAGCTCGACGTCGCCACCGGTGTCGTCACCGCCCCGACCACCGCCGGGAGGAGCGGGACTGACGAGGAGGTGTCGACGACGCTGCCGCAGATCCTGGCGGGCGTGCACCCGCACGACCGCGAGCACGCGGCCGCGGTGATCCGCGACGCCGTCGCGGGCGGCGAGGGCTTCGACTTCGACGTCCGCGTGCCGCGTCCCGAGGGCTGGGCGTGGATCCGCGGCCGCGGGGTGGTGCACCGCGACGCCGACGGGGTCGCCACCTCGGTCACCGGCACCCACCAGGACGTCAGCGAGATCAAGGCCACCGAGCGTGCCCTCCAGGTGGAGATGCAGCGTTCCGAGCTGGTCGGGCGGGCCGCCGCCGCCGCGAACGAGGCGACGACGTTCGCCGAGGCCCTGCTGGCCACCTACGACCTCACCACCGAGCACATGCTGGCGCAGCGGGTGAGCGGCTGGACCGCCACCCCTGACGGACTGGAGCTGACGGTCGGCGACGCCGGGCCGCGCCACCAGGCCCTGGCGCAGCGGGCGCACGAGGCCCGGACGTCGACGTGGCTCGACGACGAGACCATGATCGCCGTCCCCGCGACCCGACGGGGCACGTCGTACGGGGTGATCGTGTTCGAGTCGATCGAGCCCCTCGACCGTCACGCGACCGACGCCAGCGCCACCACGATCAGCGCCCAGCTGGGCATGGTCGCCGCCCGGGAGCGGACCCTGCGCGACCTGGTCGACGCACGGGACGCCGCCACCGACGCGGCCCGCCAGAAGACCGAGTTCCTGGCCACGATGAGCCACGAGATCCGCACGCCGCTCAACGGCATCATCGGGCTCACCGACCTGCTGCTCCGCACCGCGCTCGACGCCGACCAGCTGCAGTTCTCCTCCGGCGTCCAGGTGGCGAGCCGGGCGCTGTTGCAGGTGATCAACGACGTCCTCGACTTCAGCACCCTCCAGGCCGGCCAGCTCGCGGTCGACCACGTCGACTTCGAGCCGCGCGAGGTGCTCGACACCGTCTGCGAGACGGTGGCCGGGCAGGCGACCGCCAACGGCGTCGAGCTGGTGGTCTCGTGCCACCCCGACGTGCCCCCGCGGCTCAACGGCGACCCGGCCCGGGTCTCCCAGGTGCTCGTGAACCTCGTCTCCAACGCCGTGAAGTTCTCCCCCGGCGGCGAGGTGCTCGTCCACCTCACCCCCGACGACCCCGACTGCTGCGACGCGGCCGACGACCAGGTGTGCCTGCTGGCCTCGGTGCGGGACACCGGCGTCGGGATCGAGCCCGATCGGGTGGCCGAGATGTTCGACCCGTTCACCCAGGCCGACACCTCCCACAGCCGCCAGCACGGCGGCACCGGTCTCGGGCTCGCCCTCGCTCGCGAGATCGCCCGCGCCCTCGGCGGGGACCTGCGCCACTCCCCCACGCCGGGCGGCGGCAGCACGTTCACCCTCCACGCGTCGTTCCCGGTGGCGGCCCCGGACGCGGACTCGCTCGACGAGTACGCCCGCACCTGGCTGACGGGACGGCGCGTCGTCGTGGTCGACGCCCGGCCGCACCAGCGCCTCCGGCTCGAGGAGGGCACGATGTGGTGGCGGATGCGCACCCGGGCCGTGTCGACCGCCGCGGAGGCGCGCGACGTGCTCGCGGACGCTGCGGGTGAGGGCGACCCGGTGCACGCGCTCGTCCTCGACCTCGACGGTGCGGACGGCGCCGGGCTGGCGCTCGCAGCCGAGCTTGATGACGGGTCCGGTCCCGTCGTGCTGGCCCTGACCTCGAACTCGTCGGTCGACATGGCCCGGGTGCGGGCGGCCGGGGTGTCGGTGTGCCTGCCGCGGCCGCTGACGGGCGCCGTGCTGCGCGGGACCCTGCTGGAGCAGCTGGCCGGCGTCCCCGCGCGGCCCCTCGACCCCGACCCCGAGCAGCCGGCGACGAGGCGACGGCGGATCCTCGTGGTCGAGGACAACCCGGTGAACCAGATGGTGGCCACCGGCCTCCTCCAGTCGCTCGGATACGACTCCGAGGTCGCGGCCGACGGCTACGACGCGCTGGACGCCCTGGCGCGAACGCCGTTCGACGGCGTCCTCATGGACGTGCAGATGCCCGGCCTCGACGGCTACGCCACCACCCGCGCGCTGCGGGCGCGGGGGCTGCGGGTGCCCGTGGTCGCCCTGACCGCGGCGTCCGTGGAGGGCGAGCGGCAGCGGTGCCTCGACGCCGGGATGGACGACTTCCTCACCAAGCCGGTCGACCCGCGCACGCTCGGCGACACGTTGGCCACGTGGCTGGGCTCCTCCGACGCCGACGGCGGCGACGACGCTGACGGGGAGCCGGCGCCGGTGCACCCACCGACGATGCCGATCGAGGGCCTCGACACCGAGCGGCTCGACATGCTCCGCGACCTCGACCCCGGCGACACCACCTACCTCGACCGGGCGATCGCCAACTTCCAGCGCAACTCGGCGGAGGTCGCGACGACCATGCGTGAGCACGCCGCCGCGGGAGACGCCGAGGCGCTCCAGGCGGCCGCCCACAAGATCGCGGGGAGCGCGCTGAACCTGGGTGTGCTGCGCGCCGGCGCCCTCGCCCGCGAACTGGAGCTGGCCGTCGAGTCCGACGGCGTCGACGCGGCGCTCCCGCTGCTCGACCGGGTCGAGGAGTCCTTCACCGAGGGTCGCCGGCTGCTGGCGGAGTACCAGGCCACCTACGCCGACTGACGTCACCTGGCCGGACCGCACCGGTCCCGGTGCTCCGACCCGCGGCTAGGGGTCGACGGTCCTCACCGGGCTGGTCGACTGGCCGTAGCTGACGGTGGTCGCGGTCAGCAGCCGCCACCAGGTCCGGCGGGCGGGCAGCGTCCGCACCCAGGTCACCCGGCCGTTTCGCGGCGCGGCACTCGTCACGCGCTGCCACCCTTGTCGAGTGCGTTGCTGGAGCACGACCCGGCCGACCTGCGCTGCCGGCGACACCGTGCCGGTGAATCGATACCGCGCTCCGCGCAGGTGTCTGAGCCGCAGCGAGACCGAGCGCAGCGCCTCGACCTGCCGGAGCGGCGACGTCGTCGTCTCGACGCCACCGCTGGCCAGCCGAGCCCGGTAGGTCGCGGTGGTGGCGACCGTCGCCGTGAACGCCGCACGGTTGTTCGACCGCGTCAGCCGCTGCCCCAGGTAGGTCCAGTCCCCGCCGGGCCGGCGCCGGTAGAAGTTCACGGGGGTGCCGGGCTGGGGGCCCTGCGCGAGTGCCGTGAGGATCACCGTCTCCCCGGAGCGGACCGAGCCCGAGGAGACCGAGAAGCCCAGACGGGAGGAGGCGCCCGGCTGGAAGAGCATCGGCACCACCGCGGTGGTGTCGTGCACCGGGCCGACGAACGGCTCATGGGTCCGAGTGCCGGAGGCCAGGCTGACCGACAGCACCACCTGCATGCCGGTGGTGAGGACCGGGGCGCCCAGGGCGTTGGTCACGAAGCGAAGCGTGAACACGCAGGGGACGCCGATGTGCTCGTAGTTCTCAGTCCACCCCGGGTACTGGTCCGGGCAGGAGCCACGGGTCAGGTCGAAGTAGGGGTCCGGCCCGTCGAGACCCGCCAGCGTCCACTTCCCGACGAACTGCCCGGCGCCGTTGGCGACGCGGTAGGCGACGCGGTAGCCGTGCGGGGAGTCAGCGCATCCCCCGGGCCGGGCACTTCTGGGCAGACAGTCCGGGAAGAACGTGTTGTACGGCCCCGGCATGAACGCTGGCGTGGCCTGGACGGACACGGTGATCGGCTCGGACGAGATAGAGATCTCGCTCGGCACCGCCTTCGCGTCGACCGCGCGCGGGTACGAAGACGTGTCGTCATCGTCCTGGTCGTTCTGCATCGCGCAGTTATTTGCAAGCCCGAGCCAGGCATCGGTCCTGAACTGGTTGTTGAGGTCGTTGTGCACCCAGACAGCGTCGGCCCGCACGGCGCCGGTCATCTGCGCGGGGCAGGCCGGCAGGTTGCCGGTCATCGGCACGTCGATGGGGTCGGTCGAGGCCGCCGCGGTGGCAGGTCCGCCGGTCGGAAACGTGGTCACGAGAAGGCTCACGAGCAACGCCAGCATCACGCCGGCTGCCAGTGGTACCCCGAGAGCTCTCGATGAGCTCTGCACGGGCCGAGCATCCCACGAGATGCGCGGCGCCGCAGGAAAAGCGCGGAGAGCGGTCGGGTGTCGGCCGCCAGCCTTAGCCTGGGGCCGTGATCGTGTCCCACCGGCACCGGTTCGTGTTCCTCAAACCACGCAAGGCCGCCGGCACCAGCGTCGAGATCGCGCTGTCCCGGGTGTGCGGTCCCGACGACGTCATCACCCCGGTCTGGGAGCCCGACGAGGAGCTCCGTCGGGCCGAGGGCGGCCGCGGCCCGCAGAACCACGAGAGCCCCCCGCTGCTGCGCCAGGCCCGCTCCCACATGCCGGCCGGGCTCGTGCGGCAGGCGATCGGCGCGGACGCCTGGGCGGGCTACACGAAGTTCAGCATCGTGCGCGACCCCTGGGACACCGTCGCCTCGCTCTACTTCTGGCGGCACGGCCGCTACAAGGACTGGACCTTCCGGCAGTTCGTCGCGGACGACGCCGTCGCGACGCTGGCGCGACGCAACCAGCGCACCTTCCGCATCAAGGGCCGCACGGTCGCCGACCGGGTGCTCCGGTTCGAGCGGCTGACCGAGGAGGTCGACGCCCTGTGGTCCGACCTCGGGTTGCCCGGCGAGCCGGCCCTGCCGCGGGCGAAGTCGCAGTTCCGACCGGCCAAGGTCGACGCGAGGTCGCTCTACGACGAGATCTCGCGGGAACGGGTAGCCGAGCTGTTCGCCGTCACGATCGAGGACTACGGCTACACGTTCTGACGACTGCTCCGACCTGGTGCGGCGCCGACCGGTAGTCCCTGCGCACAGGCACTGCGCCGAGCTAGGTGTCGTCGCGGCCGATCAGACCCGCATGTCGCAGGATCTCGTCCACGGTCTCGGTGAGGGGTCGGGTCGCATCGACCACGATGCCGGTGGTCGGGACGTCCGACCCCGTCTGGTGCAGATGGACGACGAGCTGCCGCTCGGACGGCTTCGCGCCCCACTCGTGCGGCGGGCGCTGATCCAGTCGCTCGTGCAACGTCTCCAGATCGACGTCGAGGACGAACACCTCGTCGAACACGTCGATGAACTGTGAGAAGTTGCGAGAGCCTCCGCAGAAGAACGTCACGGGCGCGTGCCGGTCCGCCGCGAGCGCGCGCACTCGGTCCGCGTCCCAGAGGTGATTCCCATGGGTGGCGGTGTCGAGTGCCTCGCCGGTATCCGGGTCGCCTTGGTAGGCAAGGACCCTGTCGCCGTGGATGGCCTGATAGCCGCGGCGCCCCAGCTCCCGGCAGACCGAGGTCTTCCCGGTTCCGGACACCCCTTCGACCAGGTAGTTGCGCAGGCCCATCGCGGCAGTATCGGCGCTGCCTCCACCGTGGGACAACGCCCAGTCGTGCCGCTCGGCGGAGGGTGATCGAGGTCGCCGAGCGCACCGAGCCGTGACCGACAGCCTCGACCTCGACGGTCCACGAGGCGGCGTCAGGTCGGAGACCGGTGGGTGGGGCGGGTGGGGCTCGAACCCACGACCCAAGGATTATGAGTCCTCTGCTCTGACCGACTGAGCTACCGCCCCGCACCGGAACCCTAGAGCAGGGTGTGGGTCGCGACGTAGGACGAGGTCAGGCTGCGGCAGGGTCGGACCCGGGGCAGCAGCGACGCTGCGCGAGGGGTGGGGTGAACGGGTTTCGGGACCCCTACCGTTCTCCGGTGAGGTCATCCAGGTCAGAGAGCTACCGCGGCCCGCACCTGGTAGGCCGCCGCCTGAGCTGGGTGGTCGTGGCGATCGCCGTGCTCTTCTCCGGCGCACTGCTCGGCGCCGGCATCGAGCCGGAGGCGAGCGACAACCAAACGGCCAACCTGCCGACCGACTCGGAGTCGGCGCGGGCCGCCGACCTCCAGGAGCGTCTCGGGACGGCCGAGTTCACTCCCGTCATCGTGGTGATCGACCGTGCGGGCCAACAGCTCACCGCCGAGGATCGAGCGGCGGTGGAGCAGAAGGCGACGTCGCTGGCCGACCTCGCCGCGGAGGGGCAGCGCACCTTCCCGGTCTTCGCCGAGGACGGCGAGGCGGCGTTCGTCGGGGTGCCCATCGCCGCCGACACCGCGGAGGAGGACCTGACCGGCGTCGTCGGGGACATCCGGGCGGCCGCCGCCGACGACCTCCCGGAGGGACTCGACGTGCAGGTGACCGGCGGGCCGGCGTTCGTCGTCGACCTCTCGAAGGTCTTCGACGGTGCCGACGTGCGCCTGCTCGTGGTGACGGCGTCGGTGGTGGCACTGCTGCTCCTGCTCACCTACCGCAGCCCGTGGCTGTGGCTGGTGCCGCTGTCGGTGGTCGGCGTGGCCGACCAGGTGGCGGCCCAGCTGGTCGCGATCGGCACCAAGATCTTCGGGTTCTCCACCGACGGCGCGTCGGTGGGCATCACGTCGGTGCTGGTGTTCGGGGCCGGCACCGACTACGCCCTGCTGATCATCGCCCGGTATCGCGAGGAGCTGCGGCTGGTCGACGACCGCCACGACGCCATGCGTCGCGCCGTCGACCGGGCGGCGCCCGCGATCCTCGCCAGCTCGGGCACCGTCGTGCTCGCGCTGCTGTGCCTCGGCCTCGCCGACAACCCGACGAGCCGCAACATCGGGTTCGGTGGCGCCCTCGGCATCGCCACCGCCGTGGCCTACGCGCTGCTCGTGCTCCCTGCTGCCATGACCTGCTTCGGCCGACGGCTGTTCTGGCCGTTCGTGCCCCGGGTCGGGCAGGACGACCCCACCCGCACCGGGCTGTGGGCCAAGGTCGGCGCGGCGGTGACGGCGCGGCCCGCCGTCGTCGCGGTGGCCGGCGTGCTGGTGCTGGTGGTGCTCGCGCTGCCGGTGCTCGGACTGAGGGTCGGGCTGTCCGAGACCGAGCAGTTCCGCGACGAGCCGGAGTCGGTGGTGGGGCAGCAGACCCTCGCCGAGCATTTCCCGGCCGGCCTCTCGCAGCCGACCACCGTGGTCGTGCCCACCGGGTCCGCGGGCGAGGTCCGCTCCGCCGTCGAGGACGTCGACCGGGTGCAGCGGGTCGACCCCGCCGGCAGTGCCGAGGGCACCGCCGTGCTGTCGGTGGTCACCACCGCCGAGCCCGCCTCGGACGAGGCGTTCGACGTGATCGACGCCGTCCGGGCGGCCGCCCGCGACGTGGACGACGCCACCTTGGTGGGCGGGCCGGACGCCCAGGCGCTCGACGCCGCCGACGCCGCCGACCGCGACCAGCGGCTGATCGTCCCGCTGATCCTGCTCGTCGTGCTGCTGGTGCTGCTCGTGCTGCTGCGCTCGGTGGTGGCTGCCGTCGTGCTCGTGCTCACCGTGGTCGCCAGCTACGTGGCCAGCCTGGGCGCCAGCTGGGTGGCCTTCAGCCGGTGGCTCGACTTCCCGGCGCTCGACCTGAGCGTGCCGCTGCTGAGCTTCCTGTTCCTCGTCGCGCTCGGCGTCGACTACAACATCTTCCTCACCACCCGGGCCAAGGAGGAGGCCGAGCGGGCCGAGACCGACGAGGCGATCCGGGTGGCGCTCGCCGTCACCGGCGGCGTCATCACCAGCGCGGGCATCCTGCTCGCCGCGGTCTTCACCGTGCTCGGTGTGCTGCCGCTGATCGTGCTGACCCAGATCGGCGTCATCGTCGGCTTCGGCGTCCTGCTCGACACGCTGCTCGTGCGCAGCGTGCTGGTGCCCGCGCTCGTGACCCTGCTCGGACGCCGGTTCTGGTGGCCCGGACGGCTCTCCCGCGGGCCCGCGGCAGCTCAGTCGGAGGCGGACTCGACGATGTCGGACCCGGCCTCGTCGATCGGGTCGTAGGCGCAGGCGTCGACCGGGTCCTCGACCACCCGGTTGCGCTTGGGCGTGCCGTTCTTCCGCCTCGGCGGGTCGATGGCGCGCTCGACGGTGCTGCGCAGGTAGTCGTAGTCGGGGTCGCCGGAGAAGAACTTCTCCGAGGTGCGGAACACCACCGACCGGGTCCTGGCGTCCTTGACCCGCAGCAGCAGCTCGACGAAGGACGGGCCGAGGTCGCGCGGGATGTCGGTGTGGACGATGTCGCGGCCGGAGCGCAGCAGGTCGGCGTAGCGGGTGAGCAGGGTGCTGGGGTCGGCTGCGTGGACGAGCGCGTCGACGGCGCAGCGCTGCCGGTCCATCCGGGCGTAGTCGTCGGAGCCGTAGCGGCCGCGGGCGTACCAGAGGGCGTGGTAGCCGTCGAGGTGCTGGTCGGGGCCGGGGTCGAGGTAGTCGACAGGTGGGATGCCGGCGTCGGCGTTGCCCTCGATGGCCACCGGCTCGTTGATGTTGACGGTGATGCCGCCGATCGCGTCGACCACTTCGCGGAACCCGCGCAGGTTCACGAGCAGGTAGTAGTCGACCGGGACGCCGAGGCTGCCCGATACCGCCTGCTTGACGGCGTCGGCGCCCTCGTTGTCGCTCGAGCCGAGGACGCCCGGGTGCCGCTCGGGGATCTGCCCGTAGACGGCGTTGAGCATGTAGAAGCCGGCCTCCTCCTCACTGCTGCCGACGCCGTAGCCCTCCGGGTACAGGTCGTGGAGCGGGCTGTCGTCGGGGAACTCCGCGAACATCATGTTGCGGGGCAGGCTGAACAGCAGCGTGTCGCCGGACGCGGTGTCGATGCTCGCGAGGATCACCGTGTCGGTGCGGACACCGGTGCGGCCCTCGCCGCCGTCGCCGCCGAGCAAGAGGACATTGACCCGGTCCTGACCGGCCCACGGGTCCGCGGCCGTGGCGCCCTCGGGCGTGGTGGCGCTGTCGACGTCCTCGGCGAACACGCTGTCGACGGTCTCGGCGGTGACCAGGGCGTACTCGGCGGCCCGCACCACCGGGGCGGCGCCGGTGACCACCAGCGCGAGGACGGCGAGGTTGCCGACGAGGGTGTGCCAGCGCCGACGGGTGCGGGGCCGCACCAGGCGGTAGGAGGTGAACACGACGAACGCCCAGGTGAGCAGGCCGAGCCCCAGCAGCAGGGCGGCCGTCCGCAGCAGCGTCGGGCTGAAGGCCAGGTCGAGCGCGGCACCCACGCCGCGACCGAAGTACCAGGCCAGGACGCCGGCGAGGCTGGCCCAGGCCAGCAGGACGAGCCCGCCGAGCGCGCGGCGTCCGGTGTAGAGGTAGCCGGTGCCAGGCACCAGGGCGCCGACGAACGTGAGCGCCAGCGTGCTCGGCAGACCCCGGGCGCGTCGGTGCCGCTCGCGCATCGCCCGGCGGCCGCCGCCCGACGGCGGGGGGGCCGGCTCACGGTGCCGGCGCGGGACCCGGGAGGACTTCACGGCGCGCCGGGCACCGCCGCGGGGGCGGGGCGCAGCGACCGCAGGGGCCTCGTCGGTCATGGCGGGGGTCCAGAGGGGGTCTCGGAGCTGGTCACGGATCTGGGCGACCGGGGCTCACCCCGGCGGGCGTCAGGATAACCGCCGAGGGCCGCCCTCGTGATTTCGCACACGCGGCGGTGGGTCGAGCGGAGGGTCCTCCGCGAGGCGCACCAGCCACGCCGCCGCACTGTCGCCGAACTCGGCGACCTCGACCTCCGACATGTCGGCGACGCACCGCAGTGCGGCGGGCTGAGCGCGGGCGGGCCGCGCCCGGGGGCGCCTTCCTCGTGCGTCGGCGTGCCAGGCCGGGGGCCTCGACACGCCGCTCGCAGAGCTCGCAGCGGCTCGACCACCGGAGCGGGCCGGTGGTCGAGGCGGGCTGCGCCAGCGCGCGCTCTGGAGCTTCCTCGCCTGCCGGTCGCTGCGAGACCCGACTGCTGCGGTGCGCCGTGCCCAGGGACTCCAGCGTAGGAAAGAGGAGGCCCGACCGGTGATCGGTCGGGCCTCCTCGATGCTCTGGCTCCCCCGGTTGGACTCGAACCAACAACCCTCCGGTTAACAGCCGAATGCTCTGCCAGTTGAGCTACAGGGGATCGCGCGGCCTCACCGTAGCAAGTGCCGGCGGGCCCGCCGAAATCCGTTCGCTCAGGCGTCGCCGACCTCGGTGCGGGCCCGGGCCAGCGCCTCCTTGGCGAGGCGGTGCACCTCGGGATCGGTGGGGTCGACGCCGTGGTCGTACTCGTAGAACCATGCGACGTCCCCCACACCGCCCGGAGCGCGGCGGCCGATGACGCGCAGTCCACGGCGGCTGTCGACGAGCACGTGGCGCTGGACGACGATGCTGGCGGTGACCCGCTCCCGCACCAGCTGCAGCAGCCGACCCGGCGCCTCGAGGGTGTAGCGGTGCTCGGGGCGCGGCTCGCCCCAGCGGCCGACCTCGCTGATCCGCAGCACCCGTAGGTCCTGGTCCCAGTCGGCGGCCTCGACGAGCTCCCACGGGACCCGGCCCGGCGCGTAGAACGCGTCGCGGGTGCCACCGAGGACGGTGCCGTCGTCGGCCGTGGCCCAGGCGAGGAGCCGCTCCCCCGGCGCGAGCTCGAGATCGGGGCGCGGACGGCGGCGGAATGCCTTCACGTCGACCTCACCGGGCGCCTCACGGGGTGCCCGCGATCCGGTCGCGCAGCGTGCGGCGGTGCTGCTCGAGCGCGGCCAGCTCACCGAACATCTTGTTGTAGGCGGCGGCTTGGTCGACCGGGTTGGTGCGCTGGAGCCGGGACTTCACCTCGGCGATACGTCGCAGGGTGGTGAGCTCGAGCAGCTTGAACACGTAGAGCGAGACGTAGGCGGCGTCGGGCTCCTTCTTGAGCGGCTCGACCGCGAGCGCGCTGAGCGCTGCCGACGCCGCGGGGTTGGTGGCCTGGTCGCGCAGCCGTGAGACCCAACCGGGGTCGCTCGACCCGGCCACCGGTCCCCCGGCGGCCTCGACGAGCTCCCAGACCGCGCGCAGCGTCGGGTGGGTGAAGTCGTCGGCGTCGATGTCGGCGGTGGTGCGCCCGATCGCCATCGGGTGCTGGAGCACCAGCTTGAGCGTCTCGCGCTCGATCTCGAACCGCGGGTGCCGGGGGTCGGGCACCGCCGAGCGCGGGGCGGCAGGCGCCGCGGGCGGCGGCGGCTCGTTCCCGCCGCGGCCGGCGGCGCGGCGGACCTCGGAGAGCACCACGTTGGTGTCGACGTCGGCGCCGATCATGCGGCTGATCTCCTGGGCGAAGGCGGTGACCTTCGACTGGTCGCGCACCGACGCCACCAGCCGTGCGCTCTCGCGGACGGCGTCGATGCGGCCGTCGGCGCGGTCGAGGTCGTACTTGCTCACGATGTTGCCGAGCACGAAGCGGTAGAGCGGGGTGCGGCTGGCCACCAGGTCGCGGACGGCGGCGTCGCCGTCGCGGATGCGCAGCTCGCACGGGTCGAGGCCCTCGGGCTGGACGGCGACGTAGGTCTGCGAGACGAACTTCTGGTCGCCGGCGAACGCCTTGAGCGCGGCGGCCTGGCCGGCGGCGTCGCCGTCGAAGGTGAAGATCACCTCGCCGCGGAACTCCTCGTGGTCGTGGAGGAAGCGCCGCAGCACCCGGGTGTGCTCGTCGCCGAACGCGGTGCCGCAGCTGGCCACCGCGGTGGTGACGCCGGAGAGGTGGCAGGCCATGACGTCGGTGTAGCCCTCGACCACCACCGCCTGCGACGCCTTGCCGATCGACTGCCGCGCGAGGTCGATGCCGTAGAGCACCTGGCTCTTCTTGTAGAGCGTGGTCTCCGGGGTGTTGAGGTACTTCGCCTCGATGCGGTCGTCGTCGAAGAGCCGGCGTGCGCCGAAGCCGATGGTGGCGCTGCTGGGGTCGCGGATCGGCCACAGCAGCCGGCCCCGGAACCGGTCGTAGGCCGAGCGGCCGACGGCGACGAGCCCGGCCGCCACCAGCTCGTCCTGGCTGTAGCCGCGGCCCCGCAGGTGCTTCAGGAGCGCCTCGCCGTCGCGGGGCGCGAACCCGATGCCGAAGTGCTCGGCCGTGGCGGCGTCGAACCCGCGCTCGTGCAGGAACTGGCGGCCGACGACGGCGTCGGGCTGGGCGAGGTGCTCGGCGTAGAACTCCTGGGCGGCCCGGTTGGCCTCGACGAGCCGCTGCCGGGGCGGCCCCTTGGGGCGGTCGTCGCGCGCGTCGCCGTCCTCGCGCCGCAGCTGGATGCCCGTCTTGTCGGCCAGTCGCTCGACCGACTCGGCGAAGGTGAGCCCGTCGATCTTCATGAGGAAGGTAAGGACGTCGCCGCCCTCCTGGCAGCCGAAGCAGTTCCCGGTGAGGATGTTGTCCTCGAGCACGAACGCGTGACCGGTCTCGACCTCGGCGCAGTAGACCTCCTCGACGCGGTCGGTGGCCTCGACGGACTCGACCACCCAGTCTCCGACGGCCGGGTCGAGCCGGTGGTCGAGCCGAGCGAGGCCGGCACCCGAGATCGGGCCGGGGGTCTCGACACGGACTCGCTGGCGCTCGCCCGGCTCGACCACCGGACGGGAGAGCACCGGACGGGAGAGCACCGGAAGCGGAGAGCACCGGCATCGTGGCGACCCCACCACGGCCCGCACCCGAGAACGGGCCGGGGGTCTCGACACGGACTCGCTGGCGCTCGCCCGGCTCGACCACCGGACGCGTCAGCACCGTCACGAGCCGGTCCCCGGGGCGCAGTCCCCGGGTGAGTACCTCGCGCTGCTCGCGACGGTCGCGGACGAACCAGCGGTGACCGTCGGTCGCGTAGATCTCCTTGCGCTGCCTGTTCCTCGACAGCGTGATGCGGTGGAGGCGCTGGACGCCGTAGGCCTTGAAGGGCGCCTCGACCCAGTTGTTGTAGCGGTCGAGGATGCGGTGGGTTCCACCGGCGAGCTCGGAGATCGGTCGTGCGCCCTCCCACGTGAGCACCCTCGTTTCGCCGGCCAAGCAGTGGAAGAACTGGCGGCTCGGGTTGACGTTGAACGACGGCGTCTTCTCGTCATGGAACGGGCACAGGCCCTTCAGCGACCCGCCGCCGGCGTTGCGGAGGGTGACGTACTCGCCGATGACCTCCTCGATGCGGGTCTTCTCCCGCACCTCCGCGATGTCGTCCTCTCGGATCCGGCCTGGCACGTGGCGATCCTAGGACCCGGGTGCGACCCCGTCCCCCGGCGCCGGGGGTCGTCCACAGCCGTCAGCGGCAGAGCCGTCGGTGCCACTGGACGGCGGAGGCGTCGGTGAGCGAGGCGACCTGGTCGATCACCACCCGCAGCCGCGCGGCGTCATCGGCCGCGGTGTTCCAGTCGTCGGCGAACGCGCGCTCGAGGCCGTCGGGGCCGCGGCGGGCGAGCGCCGCCACGAGCTCGGCGAGCAGCTCGCGCTGACGGCGCATCTCGGCGAGGCGGTCGGCGGTCCGCATCACGTAGTGAGCCGCGACCGCCTTCAGCACGCCGATCTCCACCACGGTGGCGCGGGGCACGACGAGGTCGGCCCGGTAGCGGACGAACGGCCCCTCGCCCGCTGCGAACGTGGCCTGCTGCGCCGCCCCGCAGAAGCGACCGATGAGGTCGCTGGTCAGGTTCTTCAGCGCTGCCAGGCTGCGGCGGCTGCCGTCGTACGGCGCGGTGGGCCAGCTGCCCACCCGGCGCAGCTCCGCGAGGGCGGCATTGAGCTCGTCGTCGGCCGCGTCGGGCAGGTACCACTCGCGCAGGGTGGCCCACAGCCCTGCGGTGTCGAGGTCGGTGAGGTCGACACCCCCGGCCACGGTGCCGTCCTCCACGTCGTGCACCGAGTAGGCGACGTCGTCGGCGAGGTCCATCACCTGCGCCTCCAGGCAGCGGCGGCGATCGGCGAGCGGGCGCGGGCCACGCATCCACGCGAACACGTCACGGTCGTCGTCGTAGACCCCGAACTTCAACGGGTCGACACCCTCACCACTCCCCCACGGGTACTTGGTGCACGCATCGAGGGTGGCCCGGGTCAGGTTGAGGCCGGCCGAGCGACCCACGCCGTCGAACGTCTTGGCCTCCAGCCGGCTGAGCAGGCGCAGTGTCTGGGCGTTGCCCTCGAAGCCACCGCACGGCGCCGCGAGCTCCGCCAGCACCTGCTCGCCGTTGTGACCGAACGGCGGGTGGCCGAGGTCGTGGGCGAGGGCTGCGGTCTCGGCGATGTCGGGCTGGCTGCCGAGCGCGCGCGACAGGTCGCGCGCCACCTGCGCCACCTCGAGGGTGTGGGTGAGCCGGTTGCGACCGAAGTCGTCGGACTGTGGCCCCACCACCTGGGTCTTCGCCGCCAGCCGGCGCGACGAGGCGGCGTGGACGACGCGCGCTCGGTCGCGCTCGAACGGCGTGCGCTCCGGCGCCTCGACCCGCTTCGGGGGCTCCGCGACCAGGCGCTCCCGGTCGTGTGCGTCGTAGCGGAGGTCGGCGTCCATCGGGCGTGAGGCTAGTGCCCGCACGGGTAGGATCGACGCATCGTCGCCCGGCCGGCAGCGGGCTGACAGAGGGCAGGTGCGTGATGACCGACCGCAGGGACAACCCCTACCGCACCCTGCCACCCCGCCCCCGGCTGGAGGACCTGCGCGCCTCGCACGACGTCGACCCCGTCCACGAGGAGGACGACGAGGAGTTCCGCGAGATGCAGTGGTTCCTGCGCTCGGCCGGTGCCTGACCCCCCACCCGACCGCCGACCTGACCCGCTGGCTCGACCGGCGACCGGCGTAGCGTGACGGTGAATGACCGTGATGAGGCGCCCGTCCGGGCGCCGGCACCGGTCGAGAGGCGGACGTCATGACGACGCCCCAGAGCTCCACCGCCACCCCCGCCGACACCACCGCTGACACCACCGGCCGGCACGACCCCGGCGCCGACCGGGGTCCGCTCCGGCTCCGGATGGCCGACCGGCTGGGCACCCACCAGCTCGACGGAGGATGGTGGCCGCAGAGCCGCGACCTCACCGTCGAGCTCGCCGACCTGGTCACCCACTTCCCGGTCGACCAGGGTCGGATCGTGCGGGCGGTGGTCTCACCGCCCGACTGGGACCCGGCTCCGCGCCGGATCCCCGTCGGACGCGGCTACCTCAAGGTCGGGTCGTTCCCGCGTGACGACACCCACGTCATCCTGCTCAGCACCGCGGACCGGACAGTGCTCCAGGTGCTCGTCGTCCCGCCCGGGCTCACCGGCGAGCAGGGCGAGGAGGCCCTCACCGCCGCTGCGACCGCGGGCAACGAGCACTCGGCCGCCGAGGTGCTGCGGGAGGTCACCGACCAGCCCGCGCACGATCCGGCGGACCGGTGGTCGCGGGGGTAGGGCGGGTTCTTCGGCCCTCGTTCGATTGCGTTCTGCGCCTCGCTGCGGTCGGCGTGGGGTGGCGCCGACCCGTCGCTAACTGACGTGCTCCCCCGCTTCGCTCCTCCGCCCGTCAGTTACCAACGGGTCGGCTATGACACGTCCACGTCCCACGTACTTCGTCAGCGCTTCGCGCTGTCTCAGTACGTGGTGACGTGGACGTGGTCGTAGTGATTCGCCGTGGAGGAGCCGCGGTCGGACATGCCGCGCCAGCCCTCGCCGGAGCGGTCGAGCGACCAGATCCGCTGCGAGTAGATGATGTAGTTGACGCCCAGCTCGGCGTAGTACTTGCGCACGAACTCCGCGACCTCGTAGCCCCGGGAGCCCGAGACCATGATGTCCACGGCCAGCCCCTGCCCGTGCTCGCCGTCGCTGCGGAACGTGCCGTAGGTGGTGATCTCCGGGAACTCCGCGCACACGGCCTCGTGGACCGCCGCGATGTTGGGGCTGACGCCGGAGGGCACCGAGGTGCCGTTGGTGCAGTCACCACCGAGGGTGAACGGCTTCTCGTCGGTGGTGTAGCCGCTGGTGACCCAGCGGACGCCGTTCTTGCCCCAGCGGATCTCCTCGCGACCGAGCAGGCTGCGGCCGGTGAGGACCACGACCTCGCCGGCGTCGAGCTCACCGGTCTTCTCGGCCTTCTCGCCGGGCTGGCTCCAGAGGTTGAGCGCGTCGGTGGTCCACCGCTTCGTGTCGGCGCCGGCGAGTGCAGCCCGGACGGCGGCGGGCGCCATCATCTTCTCGATCCGGGTCGGCGGGGCCGGGGTGCGGCTGCCCGACCGGTTCAGTGCGGGCAGACGGCGGGCCTGGGTGCCGGCGGTGGTCGACGTCGTCGGCGGCGCCACGGGGGCGGCGAGGTCGGCTGCGGGGGCGGGCAGGTCTGCGCCGAGGACGCCGAGGGAGACAACGGACGCGGTTGCCAGGACGGCGAGCGGTCCGGCGATGGCGGCTGCTCGGGGCTTGAAACGGGCATCGGTGACCCGCTTGTGGCGGTGCTGAGCCACAGGCGACGATCCTTTGCGGTTGCGGGCAGGGAGTGTCCGAGAGAGCCGCGCGCGTGGGGTCCGGCGGGACTGGTCAAGGAGTGAACCACACGCCGCGCGGGCGCGCTCAAATCCAGGCCCCCCGATCCGGGGTGAGTCCGATCACCCCCCGGTGTCAGCCGCCGGTCGTCTCCCCGGCGTCCTCGCGCGCCACGACGCCGCCCTCGGGGCCGCAGCCACCGGTGCCGTCGGTGTCGTCGAGCCAGCCCTCGGGCAGCACGACCCGCTGGCGTGGCGAGCCCTGCCGGCCCCGGGGCGTGCCTAGCTCGGCGACCGGGAACGGCTCGTCGGGGTCGAGCCGTTCGAGCAGCTCGTCGAGCGAGGCCAACGAGTCGACCAGTCCCAGCGAGCGGCGCATCTCGCCGCCCGCCGAGAAGCCCTTGAGGTACCAGGAGACGTGCTTGCGGAACTCCGAGCAGCCCCGCTCCTCCCCCATCAGCTCGGCGAGCAGCTCGGCGTGTCGGCGCATCATCGCCGTCACCTCCCCGAGCCGCGGGAGGGTGGCGACCCGCTCGCCCGCGAACGCGGCGGCGAGGTCGCGGAACAGCCACGGCCGGCCCAGGCACCCGCGGCCGACGACGACACCGTCGGCGCCGGTCTGCTCGACCATCCGCAGCGCGTCGGCCGCCTCCCAGATGTCGCCGTTGCCGAGCACGGGGATGTCGACGTGGGCGGCCAGCGCACCGATGGCGTCCCAGTCGGCCCGACCGGAGTAGGCCTGGGCGACGGTGCGGCCGTGCAGGGCGATCGCGGCGCAGCCCGACTCCTGCGCGATCCGGCCGGCGTCGAGGTAGGTGAGGTGGTCGTCGTCAAGGCCCTTGCGGGTCTTCATCGTCACCGGGACGTCGAACGGCGCCGCGGCCGCCACGGCGTGCTCGAGGATCCGGGCCAGCAGCCCGCGCTTCCACGGCAGCGCACCTCCACCGCCCTTGCGGGTCACCTTCGGCACGGGGCAGCCGAAGTTCAGGTCGATGTGCGCGACGCCGAACTCCGCGCACAGGATCTCCGCCGCCTTGCCGACGTAGACCGGGTCGGTGCCGTAGAGCTGCACCGACCGGACCTTCTCCGCGGGGTCGAAGACGAGCATCCGGCGGGTGTGCTCGTCACCCTCCACGAGCCCACGGCTGGTGATCATCTCGCAGACGTACAGCCCGGCGCCCTGCTCGGCGCACAACCGCCGGTAGGCGGCGTTGGTGATGCCGGCCATCGGGGCGAGCACCACGGGGACCTCGACCGTGAGCGGGCCCAGACGGAGCGGGGAGGTCACGAAGTGGAGCCGCCACCGGGCTGGGCGGGCTGGGTGCGCCGGTTCCTCGGCTTCTTCTGCTTCTTCGGGGGCTTCGGCGGCTGGTAGGCGGTGACCTCGCCGGTCCAGGTGAGCGGCGCGACACCCTCGGGCGGCCGGAACATCACCGACTCCAGCCGGTGGCCCTGCGTCACCAGGTAGACCAGGCAGGACTCGTCGGAGCCCCCGGGGGCGAACGCCGCCGGCAGGGTGCTACCCGGGCACGGCTTGAACGCCCGGTCGATCACCGACGGCTCGACGAGCCGGCCGGCGTCGTCGACGGCGTAGAGCGGCAGCCGCCGACCGCCGAGGTCGGTGTCGCCGGTGTTGGAGACCTCCACCCGCACGAAGTACGGGGTGGAGCGCGAGGCCGCGCCCTCGAACCGGTAGCCCGCGAAGTCCCGCGTCAGGTTGGCCCGCTCCAGCGCCGTGGCGGTGACGTCGACGACGCCCACCAGGTCCTGGCGCGGCGTCCAGGCTGCCGTGGCGGCCTCACCCAGCGACAGCTCGGTGCCCGGTGCGGTGAGCTCGACGTCGTCGGGCGCCTCGAGGTAGGCCGGCGCCGCTACGTCGGAGGGCATGTCGGTGGCCGACGCGGTGCTGCTCGGCTCGGGACCCTCCTCCGCGCCGCCGCTCTCGTCGCCGCCGCACCCGGCGAGCACGAGCGCTGCCGTCAGCGTCCCGGCCACGGCCGTACGACGGCGTCGGTTGCTCATGCCTAGCAGCCAACCATGCGGGCGCCGAGCCAGGAGGCGACTTGCTCGATCCCGATGCGCTCCTGGCGCATCGTGTCGCGCTCGCGCACGGTGACGGCGTCGTCCTCGAGGGTGTCGAAGTCGACGGTGACGCAGTACGGCGTGCCGATCTCGTCCTGGCGCCGGTAGCGCTTGCCGATGGCGCCGGCGTCGTCGAAGTCGACGTTCCAGCTGCGCCGCAGCTCGGTGGCCAGCCCGCGGGCCTTGGGTGAGAGGTCGGAGTTGCGCGAGAGCGGCAGCACCGCGACCTTGACCGGCGCGAGCCGCGGGTCGAGGCGCAGCACGGTGCGCTTGTCGACGCCCCCCTTGGTGTTGGGCGCCTCGTCCTCCTCGTAGGCCTCGACGAGGAAGGTCATCAGACTGCGGCTGAGACCGGCGGCGGGCTCGATCACGTACGGCACGTAGCGCTCGTCGGCAGCCTGGTCGAAGTACGACAGGTCCTTGCCCGAGTGCTTCGCGTGGGTCGAGAGGTCGAAGTCGGTGCGGTTGGCGATGCCCTCGAGCTCGCCCCACTCCGAGCCCGTGAACCCGAAGCGGTACTCGATGTCGACGGTGCGCTTGGAGTAGTGGCTGAGCTTCTCCTGCGGGTGCTCGTAGTGGCGCAGGTTGTCGCGGGCGATGCCGAGGTCGACGTACCAGTCGGTGCGGGCATCGATCCAGTGCTGGTGCCACTCCTCGTCCTCGCCGGGCTTGACGAAGAACTCCATCTCCATCTGCTCGAACTCGCGGGTGCGGAAGATGAAGTTGCCGGGAGTGATCTCGTTGCGGAAGCTCTTGCCGATCTGCGCGATGCCGAACGGCGGCTTCACCCGGCTGCTCGTCACCACGTTGGCGAAGTTGATGAAGATGCCCTGCGCGGTCTCGGGTCGCAGGTAGTGGAGGCCCGACTCGTCCTCGACGACGCCGAGGTAGGTCTTCAGCAGGCCGGAGAACTGGCGCGGCTCGGTCCACGCCCCGCGGGTGCCGCAGTGGGGGCAGGCCAGCGTGCCGAGGTCGACGGTGTCGGGGTCGTCGATCCCGTTCTTCTCGGCGAACTCCTCCTGGAGGTGGTCGGCGCGGAACCTCTTGTGGCAGCTCTGGCACTCGGTGAGCGGGTCACTGAACGTGTCGACGTGGCCGCTGGCCTCCCAGGTCCGGGTGGGCAGGATGATCGAGGAGTCGAGGCCGACGACGTCGTCGCGCTGCTGCACCATCGCGCGCCACCACTGGCGCTTGATGTTCTCCTTCAGCTCGACGCCGAGCGGCCCGTAGTCCCACGCGGACTTGGTGCCGCCGTAGATCTCGCCGCACGGGTAGACGAATCCCCTCCGCTTGGCGAGGGAGACGACGAGGTCGACGGTCGAGGGAGGCGGCTTCGGCACGCCGTCACGATAACGAGCGGCTGCTCCGGGTGTTCAGGTCAGCCCCCGGCTCCGCGCTCTCGTAGGCGCTGGGCTCGTCGAGGGCGCGGCTCAGGGTCGGTAGCTGGAGCTTCACCTCGTAGGAGCCGAGGGCGCGGCGGTAGGAGCCGACGTCGGCCCAGGTGGTGGTGAGCACCCAGAGCTCGGGGTCGTCGAGGTTGCGGCCGACGGCGCCGTCCACGTATCCGGGGAAGCCTGCGAGCAGCGCCTGCACGGCGAGCAGATCGGCTCGGAACGCCTCCCCGTCCGACTCGGGGATACGGAACCTCGTCACGACCAGCATCCGCCAACCCTAGGGTTGCCCTGTGGCGGAACTGCACTTCTTCACCGGGACCATGGACTCGGGCAAGAGCACCCTGGCGCTGCAGACCAACCACAACCACGCGGTCCGAGGTCGCGAGGGCCGGATCTTCACGACCCTCGACCGGGCCGGTGAGGCCACGCTGTCGAGCCGGCTCGGCCTCACGCACGAGGCGATCGAGGTGGGGGCCGGCTTCGACTTCTGGCGCTACGTTGTCGACTCGCTCACCCGCGGCGCCCGGATCGACTACCTGATCTGCGACGAGGCGCAGTTCTACACCCGCGAGCAGGTCGACCAGCTGGCCAAGGTGGTCGACGACCTGCAGATCGACGCCTTCTGCTTCGGCATCCTCACCGACTTCCGCTCCGAGCTCTTCTCGGGCAGCCAGCGTCTCGTCGAGCTCGCCGACCGGATGCACGTGCTTCAGGTGGAGGCACTGTGCTGGTGCGGACGTCGCGCCACGCACAACGCGCGCACCGAGGACGGCGCGATGGTGGTCGAGGGCGAGGTGATCGTGGTCGGCGACGTCGAGGACGACGACGCCGCGCCCGGGCCGCCCGGCGTGGTGGCCTACGAGGTGCTGTGCCGGATGCACCACCGGCGCCGGCTGACCGCCGACCGGGCGCGCGCGGTGAGCATGAGCGCCGACCCGCTGCCCTTCGACTGACCGGGCACCTAGGGTGCGGGCGTGAGCGACGAGCTGCCCCTGGGCATTCCGCCGGCGCCGACCCGGCCGGCCACCGTCCGGCGGACCACGACCCGGCGGTCCCGGCCGCGGCCCGTCGACATGACGCCGCCGGCCGGGGCGCGGGAGGTGTTCACCGACGGCGCGTGCGCGGGGAACCCCGGCCCGGGCGGCTGGGCCTGGGCGGTGGACACGGCGCACGTCGGCGGTGGCGGCCACCCCCACACGACGAACCAGCGGATGGAGGTCACCGCGGCGTTGGAGGCGGTCCGCGCGCTCGACGGCCCGCTGGTGGTGGTGAGCGACTCCACCTATGTCGTGAACTGCTTCCGCGACGGCTGGTGGCGCGGCTGGCTGGCCCGCGGGTGGCTCAACTCCTCCAAGCAGCCGGTGGCCAACCGCGACCTGTGGGAGCCGTTCGTCGACCTGGTGGCCGAGCGCGGCGACGTCGTCTTCCGATGGGTGAAGGGGCACTCCGGCGACCGGATGAACGACCTGGTCGACCGGCTCGCCGTGGCCGAGCGCGAACGGGTCGCGCGCGGCGGCTGACCCCGGTCGGTCCGGTCGATCAGTCGAGCAGGATCGGGATCAGCATCTCGTCGGCGGTGAGCGAGCCGTGCAGGCCCACCAGCGAGGTCTCATAGCCGAACCGCTGCGAGGAGAAGACCCCGAGGCCGCCGCGGCCGGCGACCACCACGTCGCCGATCCGTGGCGCGACGGCGGCGTCGACGGGGCCGAACCAGCCCTTGCCGATCACCTCGGCGCGGGTGAGCACCTCCGCGCTGCCGTCGAGGCGCTCGCGCCAGGTGGCGAGGACGTCGTCGACCGCGCCGTCACGGCAGTACAGATGGCGGAACCGGGCCTCGCCGCCGACCAGCTCGAGCCCGTCCGCGAGCTCGGGGTAGTCGTCCATGTCGAGACGGTCCTCGTCGAGGCAGTCGACCATCCCGTGGTCGGCCACGACGACGAGCCGCCGGTCGGCCGGCAGCGCCTCCCGCAGCTGCTCGGCCTCGGCGTCGACCATCGCGAGCTGCTGGCGCCACTGGCTGGAGTCGACGCCGTACTTGTGGCCGGTCCAGTCGAGGTCGCTGTCGTAGCAGTAGGTGAGCGAGCCGGCGACCGCCGAGGCGGTCACGGTGCACGCGATCCGCTCCCCCACCCGGTCCGCGCCGACGAACTCCGCGCCGCGGCACGAGGCCTCGGTGAGCCCGGACCCCCGGAACTCCCGCTTGTTCACCACCGTGACGTGGGCGCCGAAGTCCATCAGCTGCGAGAACGCCGTCGGGTGCGGCTGCCACTCGTGCGGGTCGACCTCGTCGTCCCACCAGAGATGGTTGAGCAGCCGGCCGGTGTCGGGCACCCGGGCCGAGAACCCGACGAGACCGTGCGCGCCCGGGGCCAGCCCGGTGCCCAGCGAGGTGAGGCTGGTGGCCGTGGTGGACGGAACGCCGGCCGTGCCCGCCTCCTGCGAGGCGAGCAGGTCGGCGAGGTACGGCGCGTGGTGGGCGTGACGCTCGAGCAGCGTGGCACCGAGGCCGTCGATGAGGAGCACGACGTAGGACGCCGCCCCCGGCAGGGTCAGCCGCGAGGGCGGCCGGCCGAGCGGCACCCCGAGCGCGGCGGCGACCGCCGGCACCACGTCGCCGAGCGACCGGCTGCCGTACGCCGGCTCGACGAACTCGTCCACGGGGCGGATTCTGGCACGGGCCCCGAGCCGCCCTGTCACCTCCGGGTGATCACGGTTGCGAGAACGGCGACCGTCATGATCCCGCCGACCGCCGCCGCGCCGCCGCCGGAAGCCGCCGGAAGCCGTCGGGTGGCCCCCGTCGCAGGCCTCACCTCCCGCACGAAACCTTCGCCCACCCCACGAACCTTCGTGCCAGAAGCGAAAGATTCACCGCTGAGGCGGTGAATCTTTCAGCCGCACCCGCCAGAGGCTCAGTGCCGCGTGCGCGACGAGAGCGACTCGGCGAAGGCGAGCAGCCCGGCCACCGCGTCGGGACCGTCGGCGGCGGTGGAGACCCGCAGCGAGAAGTCGTCGGAGGCGAGGACGCCGGTGTAGCCGTGGTCGGCGTCGCACTCGGGGTCGCTGCACCCGGCGGGCTCGAGGTCGACCCGGCTCACCCCACCCCACCCGATCGTGACGACGGCCTCGGCCGGCGGCTGCGGGCCCTCGGTCGGGTTGGCGGTCATGCGGGTGACCACCACCGACTTCACGCCGGTGAGACTGATCGCCTCGGTGGAGGTCGAGGTGTACGGCTGGGGCAGCAGGTCGTCGCCGGTGTGCTCGTCGGTGTGGGCGATGACGAGCCGGGTCGGCGTCAGCACGACGACGCTCTGGTGGCGGCGCACCTCATCGTTGTCGAAGGTCGGCTCGTGATGCACGTAGAAGGCGACCACCTGCTCGCCGGCGACGGCTCCGGTGACGGCGTCGGCCACCACCTCGGGGTAGTAGCCGGTGCGCTCGATCGACTTCAGCAGGGCGCGACCGTGGTCGCGGTCGTCGACGGGACGGGCGGCACGCATGGCGCTCAGTCTGTCACCACCTCAGGCACGCCTCACCTCGGCACACCAACCTCGGCGCACCTCACTCGAGCGCTCCTCGACCGCAGCCGGTCACCCCGGGAGGGTGTCGCCCGGCGGGGTGGTCATCCGGCGTGCGAAGGAGTCGACCCGCGGGTCGCTCACCGAGGCCACCCGGGCCGACGCGGTGAGCACCGTCGTGCCCTCGCCGCCGACCAGCACCAGCGACAGGTCGAGCGAGCGGACCTCGGGCAGGTCGTTCTGCAGCTGGGCGACGCGGCCGACCAGTCGCTCCAGGGCCTCGACGTCGACGGGGGCCGACCCGCGGTAGCCGAACAGCAGTGGTGCCGCCTTCACCTCGCGCACCATCGCGGCGACGTCGCGCTGACCGAGCGGCGGGATGCGGTAGGCGCGGTCGTGGAGCAGGTCGATGACCGGGCCGCTGATGCCGAAGGAGACCACCGGCCCGAACAACGGGTCCTCCAGGCTGCGGATCGCCACCGGCACACCGGGCGACGCGTTCTTCTGCACCACGAAGTCGGCCGAGTCGGGGTCCAGCACCGAGGCGTGCAGCGACTCCCACGCCGCCCGCATCTCCGCCGAGGAGTCGATGTTGCGCCACACGTGGGCCAGGTCGGGGCGCTCGCGGGTCCCCTCGGCGGTGGCCTTGAGGACGACGTCCCAGCAGAGACGTCGCCCGGCCGCCTGCGCCTGGCGCAGCGTGCGCACCGCCGTCGACTCCCACAGCTCGATGCCGTAGGCCGCGAGCACCCGCCGCACCTGGTCCTGGTCGAGGAGCACGCCGTCGGGGTCGTGGCCGGCCGGTGGCCCGGCGGTGCCGCGGCGGATCGCGTCGCTGACCACCGCACGGGCGGCGTCGACGTCCACCTCGGACGGGTCGGCCGGCTCGCCGTCGGGGGTGCGCAACCACACGGCGTACTCGACGACCCGCGCCATCGCGCGCACCGCGGACTCCACGGCCGGGTAGCTGGGCACCGAGCCGCGGCCGGCGGTGGAGCCGGCGACGTCCGGCACGCGCAGCAGCTCGGGGACGCCCTCGGCGCCGAGGAAGCGTCGAGACCAGCGGCTTGTCGGACTGCTCGCCCACCGCGGCCAGCACGTTCGCGACGTCCTCGCCGGAGACGTTGAGCGGTGGGATGTAGACCGCCACGACGGCGTCGACGTCGGGGTCGTCGATGGCGGCGTCGAGGGCGTCCTCGAAGTCCTCCGCGGTGGGCTCGGCGTCGAGGGCCACCGACTTGGTGACCTCGAGCCCGACCGCGACGGCGGCGTCGGCGGCCAGCAGGCCGAGGGCGTCGGAGTTGCCGACGACGGCGACCCTGCGACCGCGGGGCAGCGGCTGGTGGGCCAGCAGCTGGGCGACGTCGAACATCTCCTCGAGCGTGTCGACCTGGATGATCCCGGCCTGCCGGAACATGGCGTCGAGCGCCTCGGGCGGGGCGGCGATCCGGCGCACCGCATGACCCATCGGGATGCCCTGCGTGGTGCGTCCGGACCGGACGGCGATGATCGGCTTGCGCAGCGAGACCCGGCGGGCGATGCGGGAGAACTTGCGCGGGTTGCCGATCGACTCCAGGTAGAGCAGCACGACCTCGGTGGCGTCGTCCTCCTCCCAGTACTGGAGCAGGTCGTTGCCGGAGACGTCGGCGCGGTTGCCGGCGCTGACGAAGGTGGTGAGGCCGAGCCCCCGGTTCTGCGACCTTCTCGAGGATCGCCGAGCCGAGCGCGCCGGACTGGCAGAAGAAGCCGGCGCGGCCACGCGGCGGCATCACCGACGACAGCGAGGCGTTGACCGAGACCGCGGGGTCGGTGTTGATGACGCCGAGGCAGTTGGGACCGATGAGCCGTAGGCCGTAGGAGCGGGACAGCCCGACCAGGTGGCGCTGCCGCTTGCGGCCCTCCTCGCCGGTCTCGGCGAAGCCGGTGGAGATCACGATCATCCCGTGGACGCCCTTGGTGGCGCAGTCGAGCACCACGTCGGCCACGGACTCGGCCGGCACCGCCACGATCGCGACGTCGACGTCGTCCGGGATGTCGCTCACCGCCTTGTAGGCGGGCAGGCCCGAGACGGCGTCGGCGCTCGGGTTGACGGCGTGGACCCGGCCGGTGAAGTCGCCGGTGACGAGGTTGCGCACCAGGACCTGGCCGATGGTGTCCTGCCGGCGGCTGGCGCCGATCACCGCCATCGAGCGCGGGTTGAAGAACCGCTCGATGCTGGCCGCCTCGGCGCGGTGCTCGCGGCTGCGCATCACGCCGATCGCGGTGTCGGTGGCGTCGATCGGGAACTCGAGGGTGAGCACGCCGTCCTCGTAGCCGCTCACGACGTGGTAGCCGGCGTCCCGGAAGGTGTGGATCATCCGGTGGTTGTCGGGCAGCACCTCGGCGGTGAACCGCTCGATCCCGCGCTCGCGCGCGGCCTGCGCGAGGTGCTCCAGCAGCAGCTGCGCGATGCCCCGGCCGTGGTGCTCGTCCTCGACGAGGAACGCCACCTCGGGGGGGGCCGGTCGTCGGGGTGGTCCTTGTCGGGGATCACGTCGTAGCGGCCGACCGCGATCATCCGGTTGCGCAGCAGCACCACGAAGGCGACCCGGCCGTCGTGGTCGACCTGGGTGAACCGCCGCACGTCGCGCTCGGACAGGTGGGGCATCGGGCTGAAGAACCGGTAGTACTTCGACCGGTCGGAGACCCGGGAGTAGAACTCGACGAGCAGGTCGGCGTCGGCAGGACCGATCGGCCGGATGTGCGCCGTCCGCCCGTCCCGCAGCAGGACGTCGGCCTCCCAGTGCCGGGGCGGCGGGGCCTGGGCCACCTCGACGTCGGGCTGGGGGTCCGCGGTCACTTGTTGCATCCTAGGGGCCGGGCGCCCGGCGTGCCCGCCGCAACCGGGTCGGGCCCGCAGGCGAGAATCGGCCCATGGCCCGCCGCACCACCAAGCAGGACCTCCCCGACGACTTCGAGGAGCACATCCTCGACATCGACGTCGGCGAGGAGATGCGCACCTCGTTCCTGGAGTACTCCTACTCCGTCATCTACTCCCGCGCGCTCCCCGACGCCCGCGACGGGCTCAAGCCGGTGCAGCGGCGGATCCTCTACACGATGAACGACATGGGCCTGCGGCCCGACCGCGGTCACGTGAAGAGCGCCCGCGTCGTCGGGCGAGGTGATGGGTCGGCTCCACCCGCACGGCGACGGCGCCATCTACGACGCGCTGGTACGCATGGCGCAGAGCTGGTCGATGCGGCTGCCGATGGTCGACGGTCACGGCAACTTCGGCTCGCCCGACGACTCTCCGGCGGCGATGCGCTACACCGAGTGCCGGATGGCGCCGCCGGCGGTGGCGATGACCGCCGACATCGACGAGGACACCGTCGACTTCCGGCCCAACTACGACAGCCGCGAGACCGAGCCCTCGGTGCCTGCCGGCGGCGATCCCGAACCTGGTGGTCAACGGCACCACCGGCATCGCGGTCGGCATGGCCACCAACTGCGCGCCGCACAACCTGGTCGAGGTGGTGCAGGCGCTGCGGCACCTGATCGCGCACCCAGCGCCACCGGCTCGACGACATCATGCGGTTCGTGCCCGGCCCCGACCTGCCCACCGGCGGCAAGATCGTCGGCCTCGACGGCATCCGCGACGCCTACGAGACCGGCCGCGGCACCTTCCGGATGCGGGCCACGGCCCGGATCGAGACCGTCGGGCGCCGCAAGGGCATCGTCGTCACCGAGCTGCCCTACGGCGTCGGCACCGAGAAGGTCGTCGAGCGGATCAAGACCCTGGTGCAGGGCAAGAAGCTGCAGGGCATCGCCGACATCAAGGACCTCACCGACCGCGAGCACGGGCTGCGCCTGGTGATCGAGATCAAGAACGGCTTCGTGCCCGAGGCGCTGCTCGAGCAGCTCTACCGGCAGACGCCGATGGAGGACTCCTTCGGCATCAACAACGTCGCCCTCGTCGACGGTCAGCCGCGCACGCTCGGCCTCAAGCAGATGCTCGAGGTCTTCCTCGACCACCGCTACGACGTCGTGCGCCGTCGCACGCACGTTCCGCCGCGCCAAGGCCGCCGACCGGCTCCACCTGGTCGAGGGCCTGCTGCGTCGCCATCCTCGACATCGACGAGGTCATCCAGCTGATCCGCACCAGCGACAACGCCGAGGAGGCCCGCGGCCGGCTGATGTCGGTCTTCGACCTCACCGAGACCCAGGCCAACTACATCCTCGACATGCAGCTGCGCCGGCTCACCCGGTTCTCCAAGATCGAGCTCGAGAAGGAGCAGTCCGAGCTGCAGCGCCAGATCGAGGAGCTCGACGCGATCCTCGCCGACGAGAGCGCTGCTGCGGAAGGTCGTCTCCGACGAGCTGGCCGAGGTCGCCAAGACCTACGGCACGCCGCGCCGCACCGTCCTGCTGGAGTCGGCCGGCACCGCCGTCACCGCGACCGCCGTGGCGCTCGAGGTGGCCGACGACCCCTGCTTCGCGCTGATGTCGGCCAGCGGCCTGCTCGCCCGCACCAGCGCCGACGGCGCGGTCGGCAACGGCGGCGACCGCACCAACCACGACGTCGTCGTCTCGGCGGTGGCCACCACCGCCCGCGGTGAGATCGGCGTGCTCACCTCGCGCGGCCGCCTGCTGCGGCTCGGCGTGCTCGACCTGCCGGCGATCCCGGCCTCCGCCAACGACCCCAACCTCCAGGGCGGGCTGCCGCTCAGCGAGGTGCTGCCGCTCGCCACCGGCGAGCGGGCACTGGCGCTGTGCACGCTCGCCACCGACGGCCCGGGGCTCGCGCTCGGCACCCGCGACGGCGTCGTCAAGCGGGTCAACCCCGAGGTGCTCGGCCGCGACGAGTGGGACGTCATCGGCCTCAAGGACGACGACGAGGTGGTCGGCGCCGTCGAGCTCGTCACCGGCGAGGAGACGCTCGTGCTTCGTCAGCGACGACGCCCAGCTGCTGCACTTCCCCGCCGCGCCGGTGCGGCCGCAGGGCCGCTCCGGCGGCGGCATGGCCGGCATCAAGCTCGGGGCCGGGCGGCGGGTCGCGTGGTTCGGCGTGGTCGACCCGGCCGCGCCCGAGGGCTCGGTGGTGGTCACCGCGTCCGGCTCGTCGACCGCGCTGCCCGGCACCGAGCCCGGGCTCGGTCAAGGTGACGCCCGTTCGACGGAGTACCCGGCCAAGGGCCGCGCCACCGGCGGCGTGCGCTGCCACCGCTTCCTCAAGGGCGAGGACACGCTCGTCTTCGCCTGGGTCGGCGCCGCCCCCGCCCGCGCCGCGGCGGCCAGCGGCGCGCCGGTCGACCTGCCCGCGGTCGACGGCCGCCGCGACGGCTCCGGGGTGCCCGGCACCCAGCCGATCGCCGCCTCCGCGGGCCCGGTGGCGGCCCGGGTGAGCGCTTCGGGCGGTGTGTCACAGTGACCGGCATGTCGCTCGCCCCGCCGGCTCGCGGCCGGCGTCTCGCTCGCCGTCCTCGCCCTCACCGTCTCGCGCGTGCAGCGGCGACGACGGCGCCTCCGGCAACGACAAGGCCGACACCGACGACGACGGCAAGGCCAGCCCCGAGGAGGTCATGGCGTTCGCCAAGAACCTGCTCGACGAGACCAGCGGCGTCGAGATCTCGCTGGCCACCGACGACGACCCCGACCGCGACGCGTTCCTCAAGTGCGCCGAGGGCACGATCGTGGCCGACCCGCCCGCCTTCGAGGGCACCGCCGACGGCCGCTTCATGGGCTTCGACGCCAGTGACATCGCGATCGTCTCGGTCGACGGCGACTTCTACGTCGACGTCCCGCTCCGCGGCTTCCAGCAGCTTCGACCCGGCCGACCTGTGCGCGCCCGACCCCGCCGAGCTGCTCGACCCCGACACCGGCGTCTCGTCGGTGCTCACCGCGGCCGAGGACCTCGAGCAGGGCGAGAGCGAGCGCGGCGGCCCCGACAACTCCGAGGTCCTCACCGTCTACACCGGCACCGTCCCCGGCGACGGCGATCACCAACGTGCTCCCGTGCGCGCCGGGCGACTCCTTCGAGGCGAAGCTTCACCGTGAACGAGGAGGGCTACCTGCGGGCGGCCGAGGTGACCGGCGAGTTCTTCAAGGGCGAGCGAGCGGAGATCACCTACACGATCGACATCGACGAGTACGACGTCGAGCAGGAGATCGCGAAGCCCTGAGCGAGCTCTCGCGGTCTCCTGGTACGGCATCCTGCTTCCGTGACCACTGAGGCGCGCGCCGCCACCGGCCCCGACCGGCGCTCGCGCGTGCTGCTGGTCTTCTGCGCCGTGGCCGTGGCCTTCGCGGCCGTCGACACCTACGTCGTCGTGCTCGCGCTGCCCGAGATGATGGCGTCGGTCGGCATCGGGGTCGACCAGCTGCAGCGGGCGGCGCCGATCGTCTCCGGCTTCCTGCTCGGCTACGTCGCGATGCTGCCGCTGATCGGACGGATCGCCGACCTGCGCGGACCGGTGCCGGTGCTGGCCGCCTCGCTGGCGACGTTCGCCGTCGGGTCGCTGGTCACCGCGGTGGCCTACGACCTGCCGAGCGTGGTGGCCGGCCGGTTCCTCCAGGGGCTCGGCGGCGGCGGGCTGGTGCCGGCCACGATCGCCCTGGTGGCGGCGCTGTACCCCGTCGAGCGGCGCGGCCTGCCGCTCGGGCTGGTCTCCGCCGTCCAGGAGTTCGGCAGCGTGCTCGGCCCGCTGTTCGGCGCCGCCGTGCTCGCGTTCACCTCCTGGCGGGGCATCTTCGCGATCAACCTGGCCGCCGGCCTGCTCCTCCTGGTGGTGGTGCGCACGCTGCGCGAGGCCGACGACCTCCCGGCACCACGGTCCGGGCGCTTCGACTGGCTCGGAGCGCTGGCCGCGCTCGTCGCTGCTGACGGCCGGACTCGTGACCTTCTACGTCCGGCGTCGCTGATGCGCGACCTCACCTGGGGCCGGCTCTTCATCCCCGTGGTCGACGGCGGCGGACGGTGGCTCTACCCGGTCGGGCTGGTGGCGCTCGGCGCCCTGCTCGTCCTCCTGCTCCGGCTCGCGCTCGCCCGGCACCCGCTCGTCGACGTCCGCGGTTGGGGACGCAGCCTGCTCGAGGCCGACCTCGTCGGCGCGCTCGCGCTGGGCGTCGTCCTCGCCGGCATCGTGCTGGCGTTCGCCACCGCCGACCCCGAGGTGGCGGTGTTCTCCCCGCAGGGCGCCTGGTTCCTCGCGGCCTCCGCCGCCGCCCTCGTGGTGCTGGTGGTGCACCTGCGCCGCGCCGAGGCGCCGCTGGTGCCGCGCGGCGCCCTGCACCACCGCGCGGCGTGGGGCTCGCTCGTCGTGAGCCTGCTCGTCGGCTGGGCGCTCATCGCGGCCCTGGTCGACGTCCCGCTGTTCGCCCGCACCACGATCGAGGGCAGCTCGCAGCTCGACGCGGCGCTCTGGCTGCTGCGGTTCCTGGTCGCCCTGCCGGTCGGTGCGGTGCTCGGCGGCTGGCTGGTGCGGTTCGTGCCGGCGGGCGTCATCACCGCGGTCGGGATGCTGTTCGCGGCGGCGTCCTTCCAGTGGATGTCGACATGGGGCATGACCACCCTCGACTCCGAGATCGCCAACGTGGCGCTGGTGCTCGGCGGCCTCGGCTTCGGGCTGGCGCTCGCGCCGGTCAACGCGGCGGTGCTCGCCACCACGCCGCCCGACACCCACGGCATCGCCAGCGCGCTCGTCGTGGTGGCCCGGATGGTCGGCATGCTCGTCGGCATCTCGGTGCTCACCACCTGGGGCCTGCGGCGGCTCTACGAGGAGGAGGCCGCGAACCCGGGACTCTCCACCCGCGAGCTCGGCGTCCTCCAGGAGCAGGCGGTCTTCCAGGGCGCCGCCGTCTTCGCCCTCGCCGCCGCCGTCCTCGCCGTCGTGCTCTTCCGTGGCGCCCCCACCCGCGGCGTCGACACCGCCGAGGTGCTGCGCTCGGTGGGCTGAGCCGGGCGGGGATCCCCGGTGCACCGGGGATTCCCTGACTTCTCGGCCACTGCATGGGACGAGAAGTCAGCGAAGTGGCCGGGAAGTACGGTCGTCCCGTGCACGATGCCGACGACTTCGACGACCTGCTCACCGCCAACGAGGCGTTCGCCCAGGACTTCGCCTACGGCGGGTTCGACGGCATCGCCCAGGCCGGCGTCGCCCTCGTGACCTGCATGGACTCCCGCATCGACCCGCTCGGCATGGTCGGGCTGCGGCCCGGCGACGCCAAGATCTTCCGCAACCCCGGCGGCCGGGTGACGCCGGAGGCGCTCGAGGCGATCGTGCTCGGGGTGCACCTGCTCAACGTGAAGCGGGTGCTCGTCGTCCCGCACACCCGGTGCGCGGTCGCCAGCAGCACCGAGGCCGACCTGCGGGCGCGCGTCGAGGCCTCGGCCGGCGTCGACGCGTCGTGGCAGCCGATCCACGTGGTCGACGACCAGGTCGCCGCGCTCGCCGAGGACGTGCCCGAGGTGCGCTCACACCCGCTGGTGCCCGACGACCGTGCTCGTCGGCGGGTTCCTCTACGACGTCGACACCGGCCTGCTCGAGCGCCGTGCCTAGCGGCCAGGAATCCCCGGCCGACCGGGGATTCCTGCACTGGGAGGGCGAAACTTCGGCCGTCGAGTGCGGGAGTCCCCGGCCGACCGGGGATTCCTGCACCCTCCCGCTCACGCGTCGAGGGCCTCGACGTCGACCTCGTAGGCGCCCTGGACGATGAACTCCTTGCGCGGGGCGACGTCGGAGCCCATGAGGAGCTCGAAGACCAGGGCCGCGGCGTCGGCGTCGTCGACGGTGAGCTTGCGCAGGGTGCGGCGGCGGGGGTCCATGGTGGTCTCGGCCAGCTGGCCGGCGTCCATCTCACCGAGGCCCTTGTAGCGCTGCACCGGGTCCTTCCAGCGCACGTTCTTCTTCTTGAGCTCGGCCAGCTTCCGCTGCAGCTCGTCGTCGGAGTAGGTGTAGACGTACTTCTCCTGCCCCTTGCGGGGGTTCACGATCTCGACGCGGTGCAGCGGCGGGACGGCGGTGTAGACCCGCCCCGAGGTGACCAGGTCGGGCATGTACTTGAAGAACAGCGTGGCGAGCAGGCACCGGATGTGGGCGCCGTCGGAGTCGGCGTCGGCCATGAAGATGATGCGGCCGTAGCGGCAGGCCTCGAGGTCGAAGGTGCGGCCCGAGCCCGCGCCGACCACCTGGATGATCGAGGCGCACTCGGTGTTCTTGAGCATGTCGCCGACCGAGGCCTTCTGGACGTTGAGGATCTTGCCGCGGATCGGCAGCAGCGCCTGGAACTCCGAGTCGCGGGCGAGCTTGGCGGTGCCGAGCGCGGAGTCGCCCTCGACGATGAACAGCTCGGTGCGGTCGTTGTCGGCGGAGCGGCAGTCGGCGAGCTTCGCGGGCAGCGACGAGGACTCCAGGGCGTTCTTGCGGCGCTGGGTCTCCTTGTGCTGCCGGGCCGCGATGCGGGTCTTGGAGGCCCCGACCACCTTCTCCATCAGCAGCTTGGCCTGTGCCTTCTCGGCTCGCTTGGTGGAGGTGAGGAACTTCTTGAGCTCAGCCGGCCACGATCCTGCGCACGATCGCGCGGACGGCAGGGGTGCCGAGGATCTCCTTGGTCTGCCCCTCGAACTGCGGCTCGGCCAGGCGCACGGTGACGACGGCCGTGAGTCCCTCGAGCACGTCCTCCTTGACGACGTCGGCGTCGGTCGACCTTGAGCGCCTTGGTGGAGCGCATCGCGTCGTTGAAGGTCTTGGTGAGCGCCGCCTCGAAGCCGCTGACGTGGGTGCCGCCCTTGGGGGTGGCGATCACGTTGACGAACGAGCGCACCTCGGTGTCGTAGCCGGTGCCCCAGCGGGCGGCGACGTCGACGACGAGGTCGCGGTCGACGTCCTGCGGGGTCATGTGGCCGGCGGCGTCGAGCATGGGCACGGTCTCGGTGAAGGACTCCGAGCCCTCCAGCCGCAGCACCTCGGTGACGGGCTCGTCGGCGGCGAGGAACTCGACGAACTCGCCGATGCCGCCGTCGTGGCGGAACTTCTCCTCCACCGGTGTCTCACCCCGCAGGTCGCGGATGACGATCTCGAGGCCCGGGACGATGAACGAGGTCTGCCGGGCGCGCCCGACCAGGCCCTCGAACTCGAATGCGGCGTCCTTGGTGAAGATCTGCCGGTCGGGCCAGAACCGGATGCGGGTGCCGGACCTGGTCTTGGCGACCCGGCCGCCCTTGCGGGTCAGACCGCTCTGCGCGGTCGAAGGACGCCTCGGGGCCGTCGCCCTCGAACACGCCGGGCGCGCCGCGCCGGAAGCTCAGGCCACTGGGAGGCGGGCGAGCGGTCGACGTCGATGTCCATCCGCGCACTGAGGGCATTGACCACCGAGAGGCCGACGCCGTGCAGGCCGCCGGTGGCGACGTAGGACGAGCCGCCGAACTTGCCGCCGGCGTGCAGCTTGGTGGCGACGACCTCGACGCCGGGCAGCCCGGTGCGGGGCTCCTTGTCGGTGGGGATGCCGCGGCCGTCGTCGTGCACCTCGGCCGAGCCGTCGCGGTGCAGGGTGACCTCGACCCGGTGCGCGGCGCCGGCGAGCGCCTCGTCGACGCCGTTGTCGATGATCTCCCACAGGCAGTGCATGAGACCGCGGGTGTCGGTGGAGCCGATGTACATCCCCGGGCGCTTGCGGACCGCCTCGAGCCCCTCCAGGACGAGGAGGTGCGCGGCGTTGTAGGTGTGGTCGATCGTTGACTCCTGCGGAGGAAATCCGGATGGGGCGGTGCCCCCGAATCTACTAGCGACACGCCGCGTACGGTCGCAGGCACGCTCGCTGCGGACAGGTCACGATGAGGACACGATCTGGGACTTAACTCAGGGTCAGGCATGACCGACAACTTGAGTGGGAACAACGCGTTACAACCAGACGCCGACTCGGTGGCGTAGGACACACGATGCAAGACGACCTGCGACGGAATCTTGGGGCCGCTCGCTACGTTGGAACTGGCACCGAACAAGGAAGAGATGAGGCCACCGTGACTACTGCGACTGCCCCGAGTCCCACGCTGACGGCCGAAGACCGCTGCGACCGTTGCGGCGCCCAGGCCTACCTTCGCGTCCACCTCCAGAGCGGCGGCGAGCTGCTGTTCTGCGCACACCACGCCCGCGAGCACGGAGACGCCCTCCAAGCCGTCGCCGCGTCCGTGGTCGACGAGACCCACCGACTCGGCCGCGTGCCCGCACCGGCCACCGACGAGGAGCGCTGAGCGGCACCCGCCACCAGCCTCGACAACCGCTTCGCACGACGGCCCCGGACCACCAGGTCCGGGGCCGTCGCACGTCTGCGAGGGTGACGCGGTGACGCTCGTGCTCGCGCTGTCGGCGGCGGTCGCCTACGGCCTGTCCGACTTCGTCGGCGGCCTCACCTCACGGCGGGTCAGCCCGTGGACGATGGCGCTGGTCTCGATGCTCGGCGGCGCCGTCGCGGCGGGTGTGGTGACGCTCGTGCGCGGCGGCGACCCGGACGGCGCCGACCTGGCCTGGGCGGTCCTGGCGGGCCTCGGCAACGGCCTCGGGACGGCGTTCCTCTACCGCGGACTCTCCGGTGGCCGGATGGGGGTCGTGGCGCCGGTGAGCGGCGTGGGAGCCGCCCTGGTGCCGGTGGCGGCGGGCCTGCTGGCGGGCGAGCGTCCCGCGGTGCTCGCCTGGGTGGGGATCCTGGTCGCGCTGCCGGCCATCTGGCTGGTGGCTCGCGAGCCCGGGGCCGGAATCGGCGCACTGCGCGGCTCCGGTCTCGTCGACGGCGTCCTCGCCGGTGCCGGGTTCGGTGTGCTCTTCGCCGCGCTCGCCCAGATCCCGGAGGAGGCGGGCTTCGGCCCACTCGCGCTCAACCAGGCGGTCGGCGGCGTGGTCGTGGTGGTGGTCGCGGCGGCGATGCGCGCACCGGTCGTGCCGCGCCAGCCGCTCGCCGCGCTGGGCCTCGTCACCGGTCTGCTCGGCCTGACTGCGACCGGGCTCTTCCTCCTCGCGACCCACGGCGGGCTGCTGACCCTCGTCGCCGTGGTGACCTCGCTCTATCCCGCCGTCACGGTCCTGCTGGCCGCCGGGCTGCTGCGCGAACGGGTGCACCGCGACCAGGGAATCGGGCTGGCGATGTGCGCCCTGGCGGTCGGTCTCATCGCCGCCGCGTAGCAGCCCCTCGCACCGCTGCAGGGTAAAGATCGGATCACGGAGTTGTGACGCGCC
The DNA here is from genome assembly GCA_963845795.1 of uncultured Actinomycetota bacterium. Classification (GTDB taxonomy): domain Bacteria; phylum Actinomycetota; class Actinomycetes; order Propionibacteriales; family Nocardioidaceae; genus Nocardioides. The sequence continues at coordinate 45,627 of CAWJTG010000011.1, forward strand.
CCACCGGCTGCTCACACCTGGGGGTCAGAGTGCAACACTGGGGGGAGGACGTCAGGTCGTATCGGTGGACTGCCCCCCAGACACCGATCGCCTGGCGTCCTTCATTTCCTCTCCAGTCGCTGCGGACCGGCGCTCGAGCAGCGCTCGTACCGGCCGCTCAGACCGGCCGCGAGAGCGAGAGCGCGAAGTCGCCGTCGGCATCGGTGAGCCAGTGCGTGAGCTCCAGACCGGCGGCTTCGAGCTCCGCGGCCACGCCGTCGCGGCGGAACTTGGCCGAGATCTCGGTGCGCACCTGCTCCCCCGCCGTGAAGGCGACGTCGAGGTCGAGCGCACCGAGGTGCGCCACCTGGTCGCGAGTCGACTCCAGCCGCATCTCCACCCACTCCCGCTCGGGGTCCCACACGGCGACGTGCCGGAAGGCGTCGGGGTCGAGGTCGGCGTCGAGGGTGCGCCGGATGACGGCCAGCAGGTTCTTGTTGAACGCCGCCGTGACGCCCTGGGCATCGTCGTAGGCGGCCACCAGCCGGGCGGGGTCCTTGACCAGGTCGGTGCCGAGCAGCAGGGTGCCGCCCTCCCCCGCCTCGCCGAGCAGGTCGCGCACCCCGCGGAGGAACACCGCCCGCTGCGCCGGGTCGAGGTTGCCGATCGTGGAGCCCAGGAAGGCCACCATCGTGCGGGGGCGCCGGGGCAGGTCCCCGAGGTGCTGCTCGAAGTCACCCACCTCCGGCTCCACCGCCACGCCCGGCAGCTCGGCCGAGATCGCGCGGGCGGCGTCGTCGAGCACCACCGGGTCGACGTCGAACGGCACGAAGCGCCGCAGCGTGCCCGCCTCGCGCAGCGCGTGCAGCAGGATCCGGGTCTTCTCCGAGGTGCCGCTGCCCAGCTCGAGCAGCGTCTCCGCCCCGCTCGCCGCCGCGATCTGCGCCGCGTTCGCCTCGAGGATCGCCCGCTCGGTGCGGGTCGGGTAGTACTCGGGCAGCCGGGTGATCTCGTCGAAAAGCTCGCTGCCGCGAGCGTCGTAGAAGTACTTCGGCGCCAGCACCTTCGGGTCGGCGGTGAGGCCGGCGCGGACGTCGTCTGCCAGCTGGCGGGCGAGGGCGTCGGGGTCGAGGCGGACGGTCATGTCGGCTCCAGCGGGGTCACGACGACGCCGGCCGGCGTCGCCTCGATGAGGTGGCGGTCGGGGACGTCGACCCAGCGCGGGTCGTCGTCCCACGGCTCGCTGGCCACCACCACGCCGTCCGGCTCCACCAGGTAGCTGGCGGGGTCGGCCCAGGTGGTGGCGAGGACGCGGTGCCCGTCGGTGAGCAGCAGGTTGAGCGAGGCAGCGGGGTCGGCGGCGGCGACCTCGACCACGAGGTCGCCGAGCGCCGCGGCGTCGGTGGCCCCCTCGGCGAACACGTGCGCCGCGAGCAGGGCGGAGTCGCAGGCCGACTCGGCCGCGCGGCTGGCCGGCAGCACCGCCCGGTCGACGACGCCGTTGTGCGACAGCAGCCAGGTGCCGTCGGTGAACGGCGCCGAGGCCGTCTCGTCGGCCGGCATGCCGACGGTGGCGGAGCGGACCGCGGCCAGCACCGCGCCCGAGGCGATCGTGGGCGCCACCGAGTGGAACGACGGCGACGACCACAGCGGGCGGTCGGAGCGCCACCGGGCCGGCTCGGTGCGCCCGGGCGTGAAGTAGCCGACGCCCCAGCCGTCGGCGTTCATCAGCCCGCGACGCTGCCGCCGCGGCCGGTAGCTCTGCCGGAGCAGCCCGTGCTCGGGGTCGAGGACGAGCGAGGCCAGGGTGCGGGGCTCCCCCAGCCAGGCCAGGTGCCTACACATCCCAGGCCAGCCGGACGCCGCTGAAGATCTGCCGCCGGACGGGGTGGTCCCAGTTGCGGAACGACGGGCGCACCGCCGACCCGCCGACCGACCACGCGCCCCCGCGCAGCACGCGGTAGTCACCACCGAAGAACGGGGCGCTGTAGTCGGCGTAGAGCATCGGCCGGAAGCCGGGCCACGGGTCGAAGGACGACGACGTCCACTCCCAGACGTCGCCGATCATCTGCTCCACGCCGTAGGCCGAGGCACCGGCCGGGTAGGCGCCGACCGGGGCGGGTCGCAGCGCGTCGCCGCCGAGGTTGGCCAGCGCCGGCGTCCAGTCGCTGTCGCCCCAGGGCCAGCGGCGGCGCCGTCCGAGGCCGTCGTCCCAGACGGCCGCCTTCTCCCACTCCTGCTCGGTGGGCAGACGAGCGCCGGCCCAGGCCGCGTAGGCCTCGGCCTCGAAGAAGCACACGTGCTGCACGGGCTCCTCGGGCGGTACGTCCTCGACGACGCCGAACCGGCGGCGCGAGCCGTCGGCGGACCAGAACAGCGGCCGCTGGAGCCCGGCCTCGACCCGGTGCCGCCAGCCGCGCTCGGACCACCAGCGGGGCTCGTCGTAGCCGCCGGCCTCGACGAACCGCTGCCACTGGGCGTTGGTGACCGGCACCCGCCCGATCCGGAAGGCGGGCAGGTCGACGACGTGGGCCGGGCGCTCGTTGTCGAGGGAGGCGGGCTCCTGCTCGGCGTCGACGCCGAGCACGAACGGGCCGGCCGGCACGGTGACGGCGTCGTCGGGCGGCAGCACCCGGCCCGGCGGCAGCACGGCTCCAGCGCCGAGCACCGGCTCGCCGGTGCGCAGCTGGTGGGTGGCGAGCATGGTCTCGACGTGCTGCTGCTCGTGCTGCTCGACCATCAGGTAGGGGAACAGCGCGTCGTCGGCCGCCGCCTCGAGCCCGTCGAGGACCCGTCCGCGCACGTCGGAAAGGTAGGCGCGGGCCTCGGTGGGGGTGAGCAGCGGGAGGGTGACGCGGGTGGCGCGCGGGTGCTCGAAGGCGTCGTAGAGCGTCTCGACCCGTGCCGAGAGCAGACCCTGGCGCGCGGGGTCGCCGCCGCGGAGCAGCCAGAGGTCCTCCTGCTGGCCGATGTGCGCGAGGTCCCAGACCAGGGGGCTCATCAGCGGGCTGTGCTGCGTGGTGAGCTCGGGCTCGTCGAGGTCGGTGAGCCACCGGGTGCGCCGGCGGGCGTCGTCGAGGCCGCGGGCGGCGGCCTCCCGGGCGCCGCCGCGGGTCGAGGGGGTCTCACTCACCGGCGAGCTCCTCGAGGAGGCGCAGCGGGCCGTGCCGGTCGGCGGCGTCGCGGTGGTCGTCGCCGACGGAGCGGCCGCGGGTGAGCAGGTCGGCCAACGCCTCGACGTCGCCCCGGAGGGCGGCCGGGGCGTGGGTCGCGGCCACCTCCGCGCAGCCGGCCACGGCGCGCCGGATGGCCGGGTCGGCCAGCCCGTCGCGGGCGGCAGCCTCCCAGGCGTCGGCGGTGGGCGCGCAGAGGTCGGCGGCCCGGTCGGCGGCCGCGGGTACGTCGGCCAGGGTGGCGACGAGTGCGGCCATCGCCGGCCACCAGCGGTCGGGCAGGGCGTCGATGCACCGGATCTCCACGTAGCCGCGCGGGCGCACCGGCGGGAACAGCGTGGTGAGGTGGTAGTCGAGGTCGGCGCCGGTAGCGGGCCGACCGAGCAGCCCGGGCACGCGCAACCAGTCGCCGAAGGTGACCCGGGCCGGCACCGGCCGCAGGCCGCCGTCCGGCTCCCGGACGAGCATCACGGGTGCGTCGAGGGCGTACAACGCCCAGCCCACCGCCGGCTCGTGCCCGGCCACCGGTTCGCTGCGGCCGCAGTCGATGCCGGTCCAGGTCTGCTGTCGCATCGAGGCCCACCCGGAGGTGCGACCCCCCAGGTAGGGCGACGTGCTGGACGCCGCCACCAGCATCGGCACCATCGAGCCCAGCAGCCCCATCCGGTCCGCCCAGCCGGCCACCGGACCGGCGTCCAGGTTGACCTGGAGCGCGGCGGTGGCGGTCATCATCGCCCGGCCGGCCTCACCGCAGCCGCGGGCGCGGAAGTGGGTCTCCATCGCCGCGTAGCGAGGGTGAGGGTTGACGCGCTCGGGGGGCCGGGCCGGGTCGGCGCCGAGCGCGGCGGCGCCGTAGCCGTGCTCGCGCAGCGAGGCGCGCAGCACGTCGCGGTCGGCGGCCAGCGCGCCGACGGCGGCGACGACGTCCGGTGCCGGCGGCGTGGAGAGCTCGATCTGGCCGCCCGGCTCGAAGGTGACGGTGCTGCCCGACGGCATCGGCGGCAGCTGCGCCGCCAGCGCCTCCACCTCCGGCCACGCGGGTCGCCGTCGCGGCCGGGCCAGCTCGACGAGGTGGAACTCGAGCTCGAGCCCGACGGACCGGCTGTCGGTCGGTCGGAGCGCGGTGCCCGCGATGTGCGCAGCGGCGGCTGCGACCGGGTCGGGCCCGGTCAGCACGTCGTGGTGACGCTCGGGTGGGTGCATGGCTCGCAGGGCCTCGGCGGTCAAGGCGCCCCTCCTGGTCCGGACCGGTCGAGTCTCGACCGCGGGTTTTCGGTTCGGGGCGGTCGTCGGGACCACCTCGGTGCTCGTGCACCACCCACCATGCCGCAGCGCACCGACAAACCCAACCGCCCCTCAGGTTCCCGAGGGGCGGTGGGAGCGTTCGGGCAGCGTTCGGTCACCGACAATCGGCTGAGGTCGCGCCGGCGGGTTACCCGCCCGTGCCCCGGCGGTGGTCCATGATGGCTCGTGCCCCGACTCGTCGCGCTGCTCTCCGTGTTGTCGCTGCTCGGCTCGATCACCGCGTGCGGCGACGACGAGTCGGCGCAGGAGTCGGTGCTGCCGGCGGCCGAGAGCAGGTTCGGCGACGCCGCGCTGACGTGGGCCTGGCGCGATCAGGTCCACTACGGCGACCAGGTACTGACCGTCCCGGGTGACGAGTGGGTCGCTGAGCTGCAGCGCACGCCGTACGGCTTCTTCCTCGCGCTGGTGCCCGCGGACCCGGGCTCGGTCACCGCCCCCCGGACCGTGTTCTTCGACGGTGAGGAGCTGACCGACGTCCCCGGCGACCCCCACGACCTGCGGGTGTCCGAGGACGGCCGCTATGCCGGGTGGGTGGTCCCCGGGTCCGACCAGCGGGTGGTCGCGGTCGACCTAGAGACCGGCAGAGCGGTGCTGTCCCTCGACGATCTCGTGGAGCGGACCGCGGACCCCGAGAACGAGGACCCGGACCCCCCTACCGCTGACGTGCTGGGCTTCAGCGACGGCTACCTGTACTTCGACGACCCCGCGGACCAGCTGTTCCGGGCGCGGGTCGACGGCGGGGAGGTCGAGGAGCTGGGTCCGGCCGCGGACCACGAGCTCGGGAGCGACGACCACTGGGCGAGCGCGTCGTTCGGTGATGGCGTCGGGGTGACCGCCGACGGCCGGGCGCTGCCCACCACGACCGCCGCGACGGCCGTCACGTCCGGCCTGCTGTCGCCGGACCGCGGCCACCTCATCTCCGCGATCGACACCTCGCACGCGCCCACCCGCATCACGGAGGCCGAGACCGGGGTGGACGTGACACCCGACTACGGCGGTGACGCGGTCCGCCTCGCCGGCTGGACCGGACCCGACGAGGTCACCGCGGTGGTGGCGTCGGACTGGACCGCTCCCACCAGTGAGGTGCGGACGTGCGACCTGACCACGGGGTCCTGCACGACGGTCGCGTCGGCCGGACCGCTCGACGAGGTCGCGCTCGATCGCTGGACCTTCTGACGGCGACGTCCCCGGCCCCCAGGATCACCGGGCTCCGCGGAGCGGGCCGAGGGGGTGCTGCAGCCCCTCGGGGCCGCTCACCGGGACCCCGAGCTCGGCTACCGGACCTGGATGTTCCCCTTCTCGATGGGCTCGAGCACCTGTTGGAAGTCGCCCAGCTGGTTGAGCTGGCAGAGCTGGGGATCGCCGGTGGTCATGGGGTCGTCGTCGTAGAAGTAGACCCTGCTGATCTTGTCGTTCCTGCCGGGCTCGCCGTTGTCCTGCACGGAGAAGTACGCCGCGTCGACCAGGTTCGGGTCGTTGGTGCGCCGTGTCGAGCCGCCGAAGTAGACCGTGTTCCCGACAGCGTCTTCATGCAGGTGATGTCGATCTGCAGCTTGTAGGGCGACGTCCCGTTCTCGCCCGGGAAGTTCCGGTTCGTCAGCTGCGCCTGGCCCGTGACGGTGCCGTCCGCGAGCTGCCGGGCGCTGAAGGAGAAGGTCCGGCCCCGTCGTTCAGGATGCCCTGACCGTTGGCGGAGGGGAGGCCCGGCGCCGCGTGGGCGCCACCGGCGAAGCCTGCTGCGACGAGAGCGGCGCAACCGAGAGAAGCGACCACTCGAGTTCGGTTGTTCATGTGTTACCCCTGCTTGTACGCGCGGTAAGGCGGGGGAACCTCCGGGTCACCTTGCAACGTACGCGTGCTCCGGCATTCGCGCCAGGGCCAATGGGAGTCGCGTGGTGCCGAGGTCTCCGAGGACCTAGCGAGGCGTGCAGCAGGCTGGGGGAACAGGGGGGCGGCACCAGTGCGCCCGCTACTCCTCAGTCCAGGTAGTCGCGCAGGACCTGCGAGCGGCTCGGGTGCCGCAGCTTCGACATCGTCTTCGACTCGATCTGGCGGATCCGCTCGCGGGTCACGCCGTAGACCTTGCCGATCTCGTCGAGGGTCTTGGGCTGGCCGTCGGTGAGGCCGAACCGCATCGACACCACGCCCGCCTCGCGCTCGGAGAGCGTGTCGAGGACGGCGTGCAGCTGCTCCTGGAGCAGCGTGAAGCTGACGGCGTCGGCCGGGACGATCGCCTCGGAGTCCTCGATGAGGTCGCCGAACTCGCTGTCGCCGTCCTCGCCGAGCGGCGTGTGCAGCGAGATCGGCTCGCGGCCGTACTTCTGGACCTCGATGACCTTCTCGGGGGTCATGTCGAGCTCCTTGGCGAGCTCCTCCGGGGTGGGCTCGCGGCCCAGGTCCTGGAGCATCTGCCGCTGCACGCGGGCGAGCTTGTTGATGACCTCGACCATGTGCACCGGGATGCGGATCGTGCGGGCCTGGTCGGCCATGGCGCGGGTGATCGCCTGCCGGATCCACCAGGTGGCGTAGGTGGAGAACTTGTAGCCCTTGGTGTAGTCGAACTTCTCGACCGCACGGATCAGACCGAGGTTGCCCTCCTGGATGAGGTCGAGGAAGAGCATGCCGCGGCCGGTGTAGCGCTTGGCCAGCGAGACGACGAGACGCAGGTTGGCCTCGAGCAGGTGGTTCTTGGCGCGGCGGCCGTCCTCGGCGATCCACTGGAGCTCCTCGAGCAGCTTCGCCGAGACCTTGCCGCCCTTGGCGAGCTTCTCCTCGCTGAAGAGGCCGGCCTCGATCCGCTTGGCGAGCTCGACCTCCATCTCGGCGTTGAGGAGCGGGACCTTGCCGATCTGCTTGAGGTAGTCCTTGACGGGGTCGGCGGTCGCGCCGGCCACCATGACCTGCTGCTCGGGCTCGTCGGTGTCGTCGGCGGCCGAGACGACGAAGGCCTTCTTCTCGTCCTCCTCGATCGTCGGGTCGACCTTGACGTCCTTCTCGAACTGCTCGTCCGGGACGTCGGGGAGGACCTTCTTGCCGTCAGGCCCGACCACCAGGCCGGCGACCGTCACGGGTGCCTCGGCAGCGGCGGCGGCCTTCTTGGCCGGCGCCTTCGTGGCGGCGGCGCGCTTGGCGGGGGCGGCCTTCTTCGCCGGTGCCGTCGATGGTGCCTTCACCGCGGCGGCCTTCTTGGCCGGAGCCGGCTTCGCAGTGGCCTTCTTGGTGGTTCCCGAGGTCGAAGCCTTGGAAGCGGTCTTGCGGGCGGTCGGAGACACGAACACCTCTCGTCGCGGGTGGCACGGTGGAGTGACTGGCATGTGGGCGCGGCACGACCCGCTGTCGTCAAGGGCCGCTGTCGTCATTCTGCCACGGCACCCCAGCGCCCGGTGCGGCAACCCGGGAGGTCAGGCGGTCCCTGCGGCCGCTTTGGCGGCGGCCTTCTTCTGCTTCTTGAAGTCCCGGACCTTCTGCAGGGACGCCGGGTCGACGACGTCGGCGACCGAGCGGTAGCCGTCGAGGGCGTAGTCGCCCGCCGCCTGCTCCCACCCCGCGGGCCGGACGCCGAGCTGCTTGGCCACCAGCGCGATCATGATCTTCGCCTTCTGCGCACCGAACCCGGGCAGCGCCTGGAGCCGCCGGGCGAGGTCCGGCCCGTCGGCCGCCTCGTTCCAGATCCGCTCGGCGTGGCCGTCGTACTCCTCGACCACGATCCGGGCGAGCTCCTGGAGTCGCCGGGCCATCGAGCCGGGGAACCGATGGATCGCCGGGGGAACCGCGCACAGCGCGGCGAACTCCTCGGGGTCCGCGGTCGCGACCGCCTGCGGGTCGAAGCCGCCGAACCGCTCGGTCACCTTGGCGGGGCCACGGAAGGCGTGCTCCATCGGGTACTGCTGGTCGAGCATCATCCCGGCCAGCAGCGCGAACGGGCTGTCGGAGAGGATCCGGTCGGCCTCGTCCTGCCCGGTGATGTGGATCGCGTGCGCACTCATGGTGGTCATCCTGTCTCCCGGCGGAACCGACCCGCCAGCGAGCCCGGACTCATCGCAGCCCGTCGTCACGCCGTCCGTGCCCGTGTCGATCGGCGGACGACGCCCTACTCGCCCTTGACGGCCAGCACCGGGCAGTGGGCGTCGAGCAGCACCCGCTGCGCGTTCGAGCCCAAGATGAGCTTGCCCACCGGCGTGCGGCGGCGCAGCCCGATGACGATCAGGTCGGCGTCGTGGGACTCGGCGACGCTGACGAGGTCCTCGGCAGCCTCGAAGCCGCGCTCGAGCTGGCGCACGTCGTAGGTCACCCCCGCCTCGTCGAGGCGGGCCCGTACGGCCGCCAGCTCGGGGATCGGCTCGTCACCGTCGGCCGAGTCGGCGCCTTCGGCACCGCCGGCAGCCCCGTCACCGTTCCGCGAGCGGTGCGAGTGGACGACGATGAGCTCGGCGCCGCGCAGCTGGGCCTCCTCGATCGCTCGGTCGAGGGCAGCCTCGCCCTCGGGTTTGGGGACGTATCCGACAACGACCGTGGCCATGCGGGGGACGTTACTCGCAGCTGTGACGGACGGCACCTGTGGAGAGCCGGCGCGCGCGCCGCCGCCAGGGCGGCACAGTGGCGAAGTGGAGATCACCGAGCCCGTGCCACGGTCCCTCGAGGTGCTGCTGCGTCGTGCGGTGCTCGACCACAAGCTCGCCGAGACCCGCCGTCGGTTCCCGCCCGTCGTGCACGTCGGGGTGCCCGGGCTGGTGGCCCGGTCCTACGAGGAGGAGCCGCGCGTCGCGCACGACCTCGCGCTCCGCACCGACATCGTCTCCGCGCTGGTGCGCCGCACCCGCCGCCCCGGCCCGTCGCCGCTGGTGTGGCTCGCGCGGCCGGGCTCGCTCGCGGTCCACGACGCCGACCTGGCCTGGCTCGCCGCGGCCCACGCCGCCGGCGGCGAGCTGGGCCTGGCGCTGCCGATGGTCGTGGTCGACCGCCGCGGCTGGCACGACCCGCGCACCGGCGTCGGCCGCACCTGGCGCCGACTCCGGGAGACACGCCCTGTCCGGGTGAGCCCGCAGTGACCGAGCGAGCCCGCAGTGACCGAGCGAGGAACGAGCTCGGGCACGTGGCGGGCGAAGATTGAGCGAGCGCCGCGAGTGAGGGACGAACTCGCGACGCGCGAGTCGAAATCACCGAGCCGATCCACCCAACGCTCCAGTCGCAAGCTCGGGGACGCGCGAGTCGAAATCACCGAGCCGATCCACCCAACGCTCCAGTCGCAAGCTCGGGACGCGCGAGTCGAAATCACCGAGCCGATCCACCCAACGCTCCAGTCGCAAGCTCGGGGACGCGCAAGTCGAAATCACCCCAGACCCAGCCCACCCAGCCCACCCAGATGCTCAGTCCCACAAGTGCGCGGGCTCGTTGCTGTGCATGCGCTCGCGGTAGTCGAGCAGCGCGGCCCGGAGCGCGTCGAAGCGGTCGATGTCGCCCTCGGCCGCGACCCGTTGCACGAACCACTCGGCGCCGTTGGTGCCGCGCAGGCAGCGCTGCTCGATGATGCCGAGCAGCCGGTCGGCGGTGCCGGAGTCGACGCCCCAGGACGCGAGACCGTCGTGGGCCAGCGGCAGCAGCCGGCGCAGCACGAGCTCGGTGGCGCGCACCTGACCGACGCCAGGCCAGTAGACCTGCGCGTCGATGCCGTGCTGGGCGGCGACGTGGAAGTTCTCCTCGGCCGCGCTGAACGACATCTGCGACCACAGCGGGCGCTCGCTCTCGGCGAGCGCCCGCACCAGCCCGAAGTAGAACGCCGCGTTGGCCATCGTGTCGGCGACCGTGGGGCCGGCCGCGAGCACCCGGTTCTCGACCCGCAGGTGCGGGACGCCGTCGTTGATGTCGTAGACCGGCCGGTTCCAGCGGTAGATGGTGCCGTTGTGCAGCCGCAGCTCGGAGAGGGCCGGGGTGCGGCCCGCCTCCAGGTCGGCGAGCGGGTCGTCGTCCTCGGTGACCGGCAGCAGGGCCGAGAAGAAGCGGACGTTCTCCTCGAACAGGTCGAAGACCGAGGTGACCCACCGCTCCCCGAACCACACCCGCGGCCGGACGCCCTGCGCCTTGAGCTCCTCGCTGCGGGTGTCGGTGGCCTGCTCGAACAGCGGGATCCGGGTCTCGCGCCACAGCTCCTTGCCGAGCAGGTACGGCGAGTTGGCGCCCACGGCCAGCTGGATCGCGGAGATCGCCTGCGAGGCGTTCCAGTAGTCGGCGAACTGGTCCGGCGAGGTCTGCACGTGCAGCTGCGTGCTCGTGCACGCCGCCTCGGGCACGATCGAGTCGGAGGTGGTCTCGAGCCGTTCAGTGCCGGTGATCGAGATCGTGAGGTCCTCGCCGCGCGCGCCGAGGATCTGCTCGCTGAGCAGCTTGTAGCGCGGGTTGGCGCTGATGCTGTGCAGGCCCATGTGACCCTCGTCGAGGGTGGGCAGCACGCCGATCATCACCAGGTGGGCGCCGACCTCGGCCGACTTGGCCTCGGCGTCGTTGAGGCTGCGGCGCAGGTTGGCCTCGAAGGTCTCGAGCCCGCCCTCGCGCAGCAGCGCCGGCGGCGACGTTGATCTCGATGTTGAACTGGCCGAGCTCGGTCTGGAAGTCCGGGTCGGCGATCGCAGCCAGCGCCTCGGCGTTGCGCAGTGCCGGGTCGCCCAGCTCGTCGACGAGGTTGAGCTCGACCTCCAGGCCGGTCATCGGGTCGTCGGTGTCGAAGGCCGCCTCGCGCAGCATCCGCGCGAAGACGTCGAGACACCGCCTCACCTTCTCGCGGTGCCGGGTGCGGTCGGCTGTGGCGTGAACTGCTGGAGCTCGACCTCTTCGCCCATGCGGGGAGATTAGGGCAGATCGCGGTCGGTGAGACCCGAGCGCCAGTCGAAGCACGCGTCGACCGCCGACGGCGGGACCGCGCGGGCCAGCGCTCCGGCGATGGTGCGGGCGAGGGGGTAGCGCGGGTCGACGGCGTCAGCGCGGTCGAGCGCGCACCACGCCAGCGCCCCCTCGCCGGCCTGCCAGGCCGCCCACGCCAGCAGCGCCGCGGCCGGTGGCACCCACGGGTCGGGGGCGCGGCGCACGAGGTCGGTGAACAGCTGCACGCCGTCGCGGGCACGCTGCCGCGGCAGGCGCGACCACGCGGCGTCGCGCACCGCGACGACGGTGAGCGCCCGCAGCAGCCGCGCCGCTGCCGCGTCGTCGGGCACGGTGCCGGCGTCGAGGTGCCGCTCGACCTCCTGCTCGACCCACTCCCCCTCGGTGAGCAGGGCGGGCGGTGGAGCCTCCGCCTCCTCCTCCCACGGCCACGCCGGGGTGCGGGCGGCGGCGGCCTCCACCGCCGCGACCGCCCGGGGGTCTGACTGCAACCCGGCGGCGAGGTCGGCCCGGGTGCGACGGGTGACCCGGCCCTCGAGCACCGCCTGGGCGCGGAACGGATGGGTGGTGACGTCGTAGGGCACCCCGGTCTCACGGAGCCGCGTGCCCCCACCCAGCAGCGGGTGGTAGCGGGTGGGTGAGACCCGCAGCGCCTCGACGACGTGGAGGCCGCGCTCCCGGCATCCCCGCCGCAGCGCCCGCCAGGTGTCGGCGACCACGCGGCGGTCGGGCTCGGCGCTGTAGAGCAGCAGGACGACACGTCGGACCCGGTGCCGGGTGGCCGGATCGAGCAGCAGCGCCGCGACCGCGGGTGCGTCGTCGCGGGCGCGGGGCAGGTCGACGCGCGCGTGGAACGGGTTCGCGGCGTCGAAGGTGAGCATCACGACCGACTCGGCGGGTTCGAAGCCGAGCACGACCGGGACGAGGGCGAGGAGGTCCTCCGGCGAGCGCGCACGCAGCGTGGTGGCGGGGGTGTCGGGCTGGTCGGGACGGGTCGGTGTCGAGGTCATGGCCGTCACGGTGGCCCGGGTCGCCGACCGAGCGCGCCGGCCGCGGCCGCAGGCTGTGGACAACGGCGAGGTGTCCGGGCGTGGACGGTTCGTGGGTAGCGTCGGCCCGTGCGGCAGCAGGCGTCGGTCCTCCACCTGGACCTCGACGCCTTCTTCGCCGCCGTCGAGCAGCGCGACAAGCCGTCGCTGCGCGGCAAGCCGGTCGTCGTGGGCGGCGTCGGCGGCCGCGGCGTGGTCGCGACGGCGTCCTACGAGGCCCGCCGCTACGGCGTCCGGTCGGCGATGACGTCGCGCGAGGCCCGCGCGCGCTGCCCGCACGCGGCCTTCCTCTCCGGCCGGTTCCGGGCCTACCGCGAGACCAGCCAGGCGGTGATGACGCTGCTGAGGTCGGTGTCGCCGCTGGTGGAGCCGCTGTCGCTGGACGAGGCGTTCGTCGACCTCGCCACGGCCACGCCGTCGCTGCCCGACCTCGAGGTCGGCCGACCGTGACCGCGTTCGCCGAGGACGCTGCGCGGGCGGGTCACCGAGGTGACCGGGGGCCTGACGGCGTCGGTCGGCGTCGCGACCTCCAAGTTCGTGGCCAAGGTGGCCAGCGACCTCGACAAGCCCGACGGCCTGGTGGTGGTGCGCGCCCGGCACCGAGCGCGACCTGCTGCGCCCGATGCACGTCACGGTGATCCCCGGCGTCGGGCCGGCGACCGCCGAGCGGCTGCGCCGGGCCGGCATCCAGACCGTCGCCGACCTCGAGGCGGTGAGCCTGGACGAGCTCGTGCGGCTGGTCGGCCGCGCCCACGGCACCGGGCTGCTTCGCACCTCTCCCGCGCCGAGGACGACCGCATCGGTCGAGCCGGAGCGGGAGACGAAGTCGGTGAGCGCCGAGGGCACCTACGAGACCGACCTGACCGACCGCCGCCTCATGGAGGGGCTGCTCACCCGGCAGGCCACCGAGGTGGCGGCGCGGCTGCGCAAGCACGGCCTGTCGGGGCGCACCGTCACCATCAAGGTGCGGCTGCACGACTTCACCACGCTCAACCGCTCCACCACCCTCACCGAGCCCACCGACTCCCCCGCCGTGGTCGCCCGGCTGGCCCGCGCGCTGCTCGCCGACCTCGACACCTCCGGAGGCGTGCGCCTGCTCGGCGTCGGCGTCTCCGGGCTCGCCGACTGGATCCAGGACGACCTGTTCGGGGAGACCGCCGAGGACGAGCCCGACCTGGCGCCGATGCCCGACCTCCCGTCCGGTCGCCGGAGCACGTGGACGCCCGGCCAGGACGTCGAGCACGCCGAGCTGGGCCGGGGCTGGGTGTGGGGCTCGGGCCGCGGCGTCGTGACGGTGCGGTTCGAGACCGCCGCGACGCCGCCCGGTCCGGTGCGCTCGTTCCCCATCGACGACCCCGCCCTCAGCCCGTGGCCGGCCGAGGAGTCGGCGGACGGTCCTGAAAATGCGGTGCAGGAGACCACCCCCGGGGCCTAGCGTCGGGACGTGGAGATCCGGGAGGTCGACGTCCGCGACGACGTCATGCTGCGCGCGCTGTACGACGTGGACTCGCGCGCGATGCTCCACGGCCGCGAGGGGATGCCGCACTGGTCGTGGCCGGAGTTCGCGGCCGTGTTCCAGAAGCCCGACCCCGGGGAGACGTTCCACCTCGTCGCCGGGTGGGACGACGGCCGGCTGGTCGGCTGCGCGACGCTGTGGCTGCCGGTGATGGACAACCTCGACAAGGCGTGGGTCGACGTCCAGGTCGACCCCGCGCACCGCCGCCGCGGTCACGGCCGTGCGCTGCTCGACACGGTCCTGGCGCGCGCCGACGCCGAGGGGCGCACTGCGATGATCGCGACCTACGTCCCGATCGCCGACCTCGAGGACCACGGCCACCGCCGGTTCGCCGAGCGGGCCGGGTTCACCTACTCCAACGTCGAGGTGGTGCGGCACCTCGAGCTGCCGGTGCCGGGCCTGGAGATCGCGGAGTGGGAGCGCGAGGCGGCCGAGAGGGCCGGCGACTACCGGATCGAGACCCACGTCGACGGGGTGCCCGAGGAGCTGCTGCCGTCGTACCTGAAGCTCCTGGGCCTGCTCGCCGTCGACGCGCCCACCGGCGCGGTGGACTTCGAGGAGGAGCAGATGACGCCCGACCGGTACCGGCAGAACCAGGAGAGCCTGAAGGCCGCCGGCCGCACGATCTACGACACGCTCGCGGTCACCGACGACGGCACCGGACCCGTCGTGGCTGCCCACTCCACGATCTCGGTGCCGGCGCTCCCCAAGACCGACGTGTCGCAGTGGGGCACCTTCGTGCACCGCGAGCACCGCGGCCACCGGCTGGGCCTGGCCACGAAGGCCGCCAACCTGCGCGTCGTGCAACACGCCCACCCCGAGATGCGGCGCGTCGTCACCCAGAACGCCGAGACGAACCAGTGGATGATCGCGGTGAACGTCCGGATGGGCTTCGAGCCCGTCGAGGCGTCGCTGGAGATGGTGAGGGCGCGGCAGTGATCAGGACCGTCTGAACCGGACCGGGTCACCGGGGCGCAGCTGCGCGCACGCGGCCAGGTCGGCGACGTCGACGACGGCGACCACGGGGTAGCCGCCGGTGGTGGGGTGGTCGGCCAGGAAGACGACCGGTCGGCCGTCCGGCGGCACCTGCACGGCGCCCAGCACCATCCCCTCGCTCGGCAGCTCGCCGTCGCGGGCGCGGCGCAGGAGGGGGCCGTCGAGGCGGAGCCCCACCCGGTCGGAGTCGGCGGCGACGGCGTAGGGCGTGCCGCAGAGGACGGCGACCGCGTCGGCCGCGAGCCAGTCGGCCCTCGGCCCGGGCCGCAGCCGCAGCGGGCCCGGCCGGGTGACCGCAGGGACGTCGGCCGCCCGCGGCGGGCCCATCGGCTCGCCCACCGGCAGCCAGGTGCCGCCCTCGACCCGCGGCGGGCCCACCCAGGCCAGCGTGTCGGTGGAGCGTGAGCCCAGCACGGGCTCGACGGCGACCCCGCCGGAGACCGCCAGGTAGGACCGCACGCCAGCGGTGGCAGGTCCGAGCGCCAGCACCGCACCGGCGGGGAGCCGCTCGGGGCGGCCGTGGCCGGCGGCGCGGCCGTCGACCGTGACCGCGCAGGTCGCCCCGGTGACGGCCACCCAGCACGCGACGTCGGTGCGCAGCGAGAGCCCGCCGACCGTCACCTCCAGCACCGCGAGGTCGTCGCTGTTGCCGACCAGCCGGTTGGCCAGCCGGGCCGCGGGCGGGTCGAGCCACCCGGCCCGCGGCACGCCGAGGTGCGCCAGCCCGGGGCGGCCGGCGTCCTGGACCGTCACCAGCGCGCCGACACCGAGCACCTCGAGGCTCACGCCGACCTCATCTCGACGCGACCTCGACGAACCGCACCCGCGTGCCGGGCGCCAGCAGCGCGGGTGGGTCGCGCCTCGGGTCCCAGAGCGAGGCGTCGGTGCGGCCGAGCACCCGCCAGCCACCCGGCGAGTCGGTCGGGTAGACGCCGCACCACGAGCCAGCGAGGGCGACGGCCCCCGCCGGCACACGGGTCCGCGGCGTCTCCAGCCGCGGCACCGCGAGCTCCTCCGGCAACCCGGCGAGGTAGGCGAAGCCGGGGGCGAAGCCGCAGAAGGCCGAGACGAACGTCGTGCCCGCATGCCGCGCGACGACGCCGGCGCGGTCGGTGCCCCAACGCTCGGCGACGTCGTCGAGGTCGGCACCGTCATAGGTGGTGGGCACCTCGACGACCTCGCCGGTGGAGGTCACCGCCCCCGGCGACCAGGTGGCGAGCACCTCCCGGACGGCGTCCGGACCGACGCCCACGCCGTCGAGCAGCACGGTGGTGGCACCGGGCACGACGTCGACGACGGCGAGCCGGGTGCCGCGGACGAACGCGGCCAGGTCGAGTGCCTCGCCGGCGCCGGCGACCTCGACCAGCACGGCGTCGGGACCGACGGGGGTGAGGTGCACGTGTGAAGTCTGCCGTCCCGGGGAACCGATGATGAGGACAGCGGATCACAGCCGATGAAATTCGAGACGCTCGGCGTGCCCGGCTCGGAAAAAGAGTGAGGGCCTCTTGATGGTATGAGCATCAGGAGGCCCTCGGTTCGCCCAGCTCGGTGACGTGCTGAGCGATCTGGCTCTCGCTCCGATCCCGCCGCCCCCGTCACCGGGCCGACGCCGCGAGTTGCCTCGCGGTACGGATCCTCGCTCCTGCCTGATCCCCGATCTCTTCCGTTCCCCCGAAGGTTCCCGGTCGAGCTCGGTAGGAGAGTTCTATGCCGTCGCACGGACCCCGCGCAAGCGTTTCGGACGACCTAGTTCGACATTCCTTCAGTCCCACAGGACCCTCCACAGGAAAGGCCCCTGAGTCCACAGGAGGAGGCCGATCTCCACAGCCGTCGTCCCCAGCTGTGGAGATCGGTCACAGGCCGGTCAGGACCAGTCCGGCGCCCTCCAGCGCGGCCCGGCACGCCCGGGCGTGCTCCACCGCGCCGGGGGTGTCGCCGTGCACGCACACCGACCGGACCCGCCCGGCCAGCTCGACGGCGCGGGCGGCGATCGCGTCGCTGTCGTCGAGGACCGCGCCCGGACGGTCCCGCGGCAGCAGCCGGCCGTCGTCGCCCCAGCCCCGGTCGGGGAAGCCCTCGAGGTGCACGACCCGCCCGGCCAGCGCCGCCTCGTCGAGCATCACCCCGGGCATCCCCAGCACCGGCAGCGAGCCCGACCCGTGGAGCACCGCGAGCGCCTGCTCCTCGTCGTCCAGCACCCGGTGGTAGAGCGCGCCGTGCGGCTTGAGGTAGCGCACCTCGAGGCCGGCCGCCGCCGCCGCCTCCCCCAGCAGCCCGACCTGGTGGGCGACCTGCTCGCGCAACACGTCGTAGCCGACGTCGACCGCCACCCGGCCGAAGTTGGCGCGGTCGGCGTAGGACACCTGGGCGCCCACCGACACCCCGCGCTCGGCGGCGCGGGCGCACACCGCGCGCATGATCGCCTCGCTCCCGGCGTGGTAGCCGCACGCGACGTTCGCGCTGGTGACCACGTCGAGCAGCGCATCGTCGTCGGTGACCTCCTCGCCGAGGTCGGCGTTGAGGTCGACGACGCCGGCGGCGTCCGGCTCCCGGGCGAGGTCGGCCACGGGTCGACTCTGCCACCGGCGCTACGTTCGGGCCATGGCGACACCACCCCGGGCCGTACAACGGCCGGTCACCACCGAGCACCACGGCCGCACCCGGGTGGACGAGTACGACTGGTTGCGCGACAAGGAGTCGCCCGACGTGCTCGCCCACCTCGAGGCCGAGAACGCCTGGACCCAGGAGCGGACCGCGCATCTCGCGCCGCTGCGCGAGCGGATCTTCGCCGAGATCAAGGCTCGCACCCGTGAGACCGACCTGTCGGTGCCGACCCGGGTGCGCGACCACTGGTACTACGGGCGGTCCTTCGAGGGACGCGAGTACGGCGCCTCGTGCCGGGTGCCGGTCGCCGGCCCCGACGACTGGACGCCACCGCGCCCCGACGCCGAGGCCAGCCCCGACCTCCCGGCGCTGCCCGGCGAGGAGGTGCTCCTCGACCTGGACGTCCTGGCCTCCGGTCACGACTTCTTCTCCCTCGGCGGCTCGAGCGTGAGCCCCGACAGCGGGTTGCTCGCCTACGCCGTCGACGTCGTCGGCGACGAGCGCTACACGATCCGGGTCAAGGACCTCGCCACCGGCGGGCTGCTCGACGACCAGATCGACGGCGTGCTCGGCGGCGCCACCTGGGACCCCTCCGGCGAGGCCTTCTACTACACGACCATCGACGACGCCTGGCGCGCCGACAAGATCTGGCGCCACACCCTCGGCAAGCAGCAGGAGGACGACGAGCTGGTCTTCCACGAGCCCGACCAGCGGTTCTGGGTCGGCGTCGGCCGCACCCGCACCGACCGGTTCGTGATGGTGGTGGCGGGCTCCAAGACCACCAGCGAGTACCACGTGATCGACACCGAGCGGCCCGAGCTCGGGATGCGCTGCTTCGCGCCGCGCCGGGAGGGGCTCGAGTACTCCCTCGAGCACGCCCGGATCGCCGGCGAGGACCGGTTCCTCGTGCTGCACAACGGCACCGGTCCCGACTTCGAGCTGGGTCTCGCCCCCGTCGACCCGACCCCGCCGGAGGACTGGCGACCACTGCTCCCCCACGACCCCGCCGTGCGGCTGGAGGACGTCGACGCCTTCGCCGGCCACCTCGTGGTGCACCAACGCAGCAACGGCCTGACCCAGCTGCGAGTCCTCGACCTCGACCAGACCCCGGGAGGGCGCGGTGTCACCGACGACCACCTCGTCGAGTTCGACCAGGAGATCTACACCGTCGGCTCCGGCGCGAACCCCCGCTTCGACCAGCCCACGGTGCGGCTCGGCTACACGAGCATGACCGTGCCCGCGTCGGTCTTCGACTACGACGTCCGCACCCGCGCCCTCACGCTGCTCAAGCAGGCGCCCGTGCTGGGCGGCTACGACCCGGAGGACTACGAGGAGCACCGGCTGTGGGCGGTCTCCGCCGACGGGGAGCGGGTGCCGGTCTCGGTGGTGGCACGCCGTGACACCCCGCGACCCATGCCGATGCACCTCTACGGGTACGGCGCCTACGAGACCTCGATCGACCCCGGGTTCTCGGTGGCCCGGCTGTCGGTGCTCGACCGCGGCGCCGGGTTCGCCGTGGCCCACGTGCGCGGCGGAGGGGAGATGGGCCGTCGCTGGTACGACGACGGCAAGCTCGAGCACAAGCAGCACACCGTCGACGACTTCGTCGCCGCGGGTCGCCACCTCGTCGACTCCGGCTGGGCCACCGCACTGGTGGCCGAGGGCGCGAGCGCCGGCGGCCTGGTGGTCGGGGCTGCGGCGAACCAGGCGCCCGACCTCTTCGCCGGCGTGCTGGCCGGCGTGCCGTTCGTCGACGTGCTCACCTCGATGCTCGACTCCACGCTGCCGTTGACCATCGGCGAGTACGACGAATGGGGCAATCCCGAGGCCGACCCGGAGGCCTACGACCGGATCGCCGGCTACGCGCCGTACGAGAACGTGACGGCACAGCGCTACCCCCGGATCCTGGCCGAGACCTCCCTCCACGACACCCGGGTGCTCTACGTCGAGCCCGCCAAGTGGGTGGCCAGGCTGCGGGAGCGTGCGGTCGACCCCGACGTGCTGCTGCGCACCGAGATGAGCGCCGGCCACGGCGGCGTCTCGGGCCGCTATCAGGCCTGGCGCGACCGCGCCTTCTCGCTCGCGTGGGTGCTCGACGTGCTCGGGCTGGCGGACGTCGACACCCCTCCGAACGCGTGACCTCGGTCACGGCTCGGTCACAGATACCTGAGAAAGACCTGTGAGTCGGCGTTCCTGGCAACTTTCGACCCATCCGGGACGTCGAACCTGACGAAGGACCTACGTGGGTTCCTTCGGGGTGTAGCGGGAATCCGCCGTACCCGACGAACGTTGGGAACGTCAGAGGCTCCACGGGCCTCACCAGGGAGGGAGGGGTCCAGATGGCAGTCACGCGGACCAGGGGACGCGAGGCCGAGGGCCGCGACAGCGTCGGCATGTACCTCGACGAGATCGCGCGCAACCCGTTGCTCGACGCCGCCACGGAGGTCGAGCTCTCCAAGACCATCGAGGCCGGCCTCATGGCCGAGGCCCTGCTCAACGAGGGTCGCGTCGGCCGTCGGAAGGGCGGCGCCCCGATGCGGGCCACCCAGGAGGAGCTGGAGTACCTCGCCGAGGAGGGTCGCAGGGCCGTCGACACCTTCATCACGGCCAACCTGCGCCTCGTCGTCTCGATCGCGCGCAAGTACGGCCGCGCCCAGATGCCGATGCTCGACCTGATCCAGGAGGGCAACACCGGCCTGATCCGTGCGGTCGAGAAGTTCGACTACACCAAGGGCTACAAGTTCTCCACCTACGCCACCTGGTGGGTGCGCCAGGCCATCACCCGCGGCATCGCGCAGCAGGCGCGCGTCGTCCGGCTGCCGGTCCACGTCGTCGAGGAGCTCAACCAGGTCGGCGGCGCCCGCCGCACCCTGGAGCGCCAGCTCGGCCGTGACCCCGAGCCCGCCGAGATCGCCGTCGAGCTCGGCATGGACCTCGACCGGGTGCTCGACCTGCTGTCGTGGGGTCGCGAGCACGTCAGCCTCGACACCCCCGTCGACGAGGACGGCGACACCTCGCTGGGTGACCTCATGGCCCAGGAGACCGTCCCCTCCCCCGACCTCACGGTGCTCGACACCGAGTCCCGTGACCGCCTCAACAGCCTGGTGGGCCAGCTGGACGAGCGGGCTGCCGACATCATCCGCTCGCGCTACGGCCTGGTCGACGGTCGCCAGCACAAGCTCGCCGACATCGGCGCCAAGCACGGCATCTCCGCCGAGCGGGTGCGCCAGCTCGAGCGGGAGGCGCTGCAGAAGCTCCGCCGGCTCGGCGACCCCGACCTGGCAGCCTGACACGCGGGAAAGTTCTGGCCGCGGAGCGGTCGCGGGAGGCACAATGACGCCATCGCCGGCGTCGGCCTCCGTGCGGTCGCATGCAGTCCGCTGAGGCCGTCCCCCACATGACGGTCCCCGCAGACCCCCGCGGGGACCGTCGCTAGCGTGTGCGCGTGCTCATCGGACCGGGTGACCTCGACGACCCGCTGGTGGTCGCCTTCCTCGAGCGGCACGTCGCCCAGCTACGGTCGATCACGCCGCCGGGGAGCGCCCACGCGCTCGACATCGGCGGGCTCAAGACCCCCGGCGTGCGGTTCTGGACCGCTCACGACGACGGCCCGGGCGAGCTGGTCGGCTGCGCCGCCCTCGCGCGGCTGGACGACCAGCATGCGGAGCTGAAGTCGATGCGGACGGCGACGCACCGGCTCCGGCAGGGCATCGCCGGGCAGCTCGTCAGGTACGTGCTCGACCAGGCGCGGACCGCCGGGTTCACCCGGGTCAGCCTGGAAACCGGGTCCGAGGAGTTCTTCGCTCCGGCTCGCTCGCTCTACGCGCGCCACGGGTTCTCGCCGTGCCCGCCGTTCGGCCGCTACCGGTCCGACCCCCACAGCACCTTCCTGACCCGCACCCTCACCTGACGTCGGCGTCGTGGTCGATCAGCCGTTGCAGGTACGGCGTCCAGTGGCCCGCGTAGCGACGCTGGAGCTGCGGGATCCGCCAGTCGGAGCCCTCCACCATCTGTCGGCAGCGGGCGCTCGGGCAGTGGCAGCGCAGGTAGAACCCCGGGTCGGCGGTGCTCGTCGCGTAGTCGTGGAGCAGCTCCTCGCCCGCCACGACGTCGTGCAGCGTCCCGAGCGTGTACTCGTCGGCCCAGCCGAGGTTGGGGTCGCAGCCGTGGTTGCCGAAGTGCAGGTCGGTGCCGGGCGGCAGCACCAGGTGGAGGTCGTCGTCGACGACCACGGTGTCGACGGAGCCGTCGCGCTCGTCGAACAGCGCGCCGAGGGCGGCGGTGTCGACCAGCCGGCCGCCGAGCCGGGCCACCACGGTGCCGCGCGGCAGGTCGGCCGCCGCGACGAGCCCGCGACCCGCGACCTCGGAGGCCCGCACCTCGACGGCGGGGTGCAGCCAGCAGTCCGGTGCGGGGGTGCTTGTCACGCGCCGCTCAGCTGCTCCCACACCTCGGCGACGCGCCCGCGCAGGTCGTCGAGGCTGCCGGAGTTGTCGACGACGATCGTGGCGATCGCCAGCCGCTGCTCGCGGGTGGCCTGGGCGGCGATGCGGGAGCGCGCCTCCTCCTCGGTCCAGTCGCGGTCGCGCACCATCCGCTCCACCTGGAGGTCGGTCGGCACGTCGACCACCACCACCTCGTCGAAGGTGTCGGCCCGGCCGGACTCCGCCAGCAGCGGGATGTCGTGCACGACGACGCCGTCGACCGGTGCGGACGCCTCGATCTCGGCGTACCGCTCGAACACCAGCGGGTGCACGATCGCCTCCAGCCGCTTGCGCCGCTCCTCGTCGCCGAACACCAGACGGCCCATCGCCGGGCGGTCGAGGTCGCCGTCGGGGGTGAGCAGCTCCTCGCCGAACTCCTCGACCACCTGGGCCAGACCCGGCGTGCCACGCTCCACGACCTCGCGGGCCAGCAGGTCGGCGTCGATGACGGTCGCCCCCAGCTCCGCCAGCATCGCCGACACCGTGCTCTTGCCCGACGCCACTCCGCCGGTGAGTCCCACGCGCACGGGGTCACCGTAGGGTCCGGCAGCATGGACCGGGTGACCGCCCCACCGGAGCTGCCCGCCGGCAGCCGGGTGGCGCTGCTCGTGCCCGGGTCGCACGCCTACCTGGAGGCGGTGCTCGCATTGCTCGAGCGCGGCGTCTTCCCGGTGCCGCTCGACCCGCGTCTCACCGAGCACGAGCGCACCCGGATCCTCGGCCCGCTCGCGCCCGACCTGGTGGTCACCGACGAGGCCGACCTGCCCGCGCTCGGCACCTGGCACGGCGGTCTCCCCCGCGGCCGCCCGGTGCACTGCACCAGCGGCACCACGGGCACGCCGAAGGGCGTCGACAGCGGCCTGCTGTCGGAGACCGACGCCGCCGCGCTCGTGGCCGAGGAGCGCGACCTGTGGGGCTTCCGCGCCGACGACGTCCACCTCGTGCTGAGCCCGCTGTACCACTCCGCGCCGCTGCGGTTCGCGATGGGAACCCGGCTCGCCCACCGGGACGGGCCGGTGGCCTGCGGCTCGACCACCGCGACGGGCCGGTGGTCGAGCCGGGACGAGCGCAGCGAGGCCCGCGTCGAGACCCCCGGCCCCCACCCACCCGAACCACCGGGACGGGCCGGTGGCCTGCGGCTCGACCACCGGAGCGGGCCGGTGGTCGAGCCGGGACGAGCGCAGCGAGACCCGCGTCGAGACCCCCCGGCCCCACCCACCGGAGCGGGACTAGGCGGTGGGGGCCAGCAGGGCGGCGAGGGCGACGGTCACGGCGAGTGCCATGACGATCGTGGCGGCGTAGGCGACGGCGGCCAGCCACCAGCGGCAGCCGAACGCGGCCGACCAGAGCGCGACCTGGGCGACCACCGCCACCCCGAGCAGGACCAGGCTCACCAGGAACGCCGAGAGCGTCGGGACGCCCACCGCCACCAGGAGCGCACCCGGCAGCGACGCCGCCGAGGTCAGGACGACGCCCTGGCTGGCGGTGGCGTCGGTGAGCCAGGAGGGCCCGCCGCAGATCGCACGCGCCATGGCCGTGAGCGGGTAGGAAGCCATGAGGCACAGCAGCAGCGCGATCGGGAACGCGATCCACACCACCGGGTGCGCCTCGCGCCGGCCGAGCTCGACGGTCATCACGCTGCCCAGCAGCACGGCGGCGGTGGGCCAGTAGCGCCGGCCGCGGGCTCGGTGGAAGGTCTCGGTGGGGTCGGCCAGCACGCCGAGGAGGTAGAGCAGCCCGTTGTCCGGCGCTCCCGGCCTCTGGGCGCGCACGACCCGGGTGGACGGGCTGGTGCCGGTGGGACGGTTCATGAGGGGAACGGTGCCGCCACGACCACCGACGAAACCCGGCGCGGCGGCGGCTGTGGAGAACCCGGCCGGCGACCGACCCCGGTCAGCAGGCGAACTGACGGCGGTACTGCTGCGGACTCACGCCGCGCGCGCGGGTGAAGTGGTGGCGCAGCGCCGCGGCGTTGCCGAACCCGACCTCCGCGGCCACCTGGTCGACCGAGCGGCCGGTGCGCTCGAGCAGCTCCTCGGCCGCCTGGAGCCGCTGCGCGGTGACCCACGCGTGCGGGGTGGTGCCGGTCTCGGCACGGAACCGGCGGGCGAAGGTGCGGGGCGACATCAGCGCTCGACGGGCCAGCGTCTCCACGTCCAGCTGCTCGCCGAGGTTCTCCTGGATCCAGGTGAGGACGGCGCCGAGGGTCTCGGCCTCGCAGTCGACGACCTGCCGGGCGATGAACTGGGCCTGCCCGCCGTCGCGGTGCAGGGGAACCACGATCCGTCGTGCGGCGGTGGCGGCCACCTGCGCGCCGAACTGCTGCCGCATCAGGTGCAGGGAGGCGTCGATGCCGGCGGCGCTGCCGGCGCCGGTGAGCACGGTGCCGTCCTGCACGTAGAGCACGTCCGGACGGACGAGGGCCTGGGGGTAGGTGTGCTGGAGCGCCTCGGTGTGGCGCCAGTGGGTGGTGCACTCCCGACCGTCGAGGAGGCCCGCGGCACCCAGCTCGAAGGTGCCGGAGCAGTGCGCGTAGATGATGGCGCCTCGGTCGTGGGCGTGGCGCAGGACCTCGAGGACGGCAGGGTCGTGGTCGTCGAACTTGTCCTTGGGAGAGATGCACACCAGGTCGGCGTCGGCGGCCGCGTCGAGGCCGAGGTCGACGTGCAGGTCGAAGCCCGAGCGCCCCTCCACCCGGCCGGGGCGGGGGGTGCAGACCCGGAAGTCGAAGACCGGGTTGTCGTCGTCGGGGTGGTACGGCTCGCCCCACACCTCGACCAGGGAGCCGAGCCCGAACGGCTCCGCTCCGTCCTGCACGATCACAGCCACGGTCCTCACGGGCGTGAGCGTAGTCCGGATGTGGCTGAAAGTCGATGGACTACGGCATTCCTGCCACTGTTGGCAGCATCACGATTGACGCAGACTTACTGCCATGATCATCCTCGCCGCCCTCGCCATCCTGTCCGTCCTCGCCCTCGTGGTCGCCGTCGGTTCCGTCGTGGCCCACGACGGCCGCAGCCCGTCCCGCCCGCCGGCGTCCCACCACCTCGACCGCGACTTCGTCGCACCGCGTGACTGGCTCGGCGTCTGAAAATCAGCACGGCCCGCCGCAGGTGCGGCGGGCCGTGCTGTGCGTACGGGTTCAGCCGGTCAGCTGGCGCCGCCGGTGAGCTTCTCGCGGAGCGCCTGGAGCGCCTCGTCGGAGGCCAGCGAGCCGCCGTCGTCCTCGGTGGTCTCGTCGGCGCCCCCGGTGGCGGAGGAGTACGAGGTGGGCTCGGCCGACTTCGACTCGGCCTCCTTGGCCTCCACCTGCTGCTTGACGTGGGCCTCCCAGCGGGCGTGGGCCTTGGCGTACTGGTCCTCCCAGACCGCGCGCTGGTCGTCGTAGCCCTCGAGCCACTCGCCCGTCTCGGGGTCGAAGCCGTCGGGGTAGACGTAGTTGCCCTGCTCGTCGTAGGTGGCCGCCATGCCGTAGAGCGTGGGGTCGAACTCCTCGACGTCGGAGGCGGCCGCGGTCTCGTTGGCCTGCTTGAGCGACAGCGAGATCCGGCGACGCTCGAGGTCGATGTCGATGATCTTCACCATCACGTCGTCGCCGACCTGGACGACCTGCTCGGGGATCTCCACGTGGCGCTCGGCCAGCTCGGAGATGTGCACCAGGCCCTCGATGCCCTCCTCGACGCGGACGAACGAGCCGAACGGCACCAGCTTGGTGACCTTGCCCGGCACGATCTGGCCGATCTGGTGGGTACGGGCGAAGTGCTGCCAGGGGTCCTCCTGCGTCGCCTTGAGCGACAGCGAGACCCGCTCGCGGTCCATGTCGACGTCGAGCACCTCGACGGTGACCTCGTCACCGACGGTGACCACCTCGGAGGGGTGGTCGATGTGCTTCCAGGAGAGCTCCGAGACGTGGACGAGACCGTCGACGCCGCCGAGGTCGACGAACGCACCGAAGTTGACGATCGAGGACACGACACCCTTGCGGATCTGGCCCTTCTGGAGCTGGGTGAGGAAGCCGTGGCGCACCTCGGACTGGGTCTGCTCCAGCCAGGCGCGGCGGCTCAGCACCACGTTGTTGCGGTTCTTGTCGAGCTCGATGATCTTCGCCTCGAGCTTCTGGCCGACGTACGGCTGGAGGTCGCGCACCCGGCGCATCTCCACCAGCGAGGCCGGCAGGAAGCCGCGCAGCCCGATGTCGAGGATCAGGCCGCCCTTGACGACCTCGATGACGGTGCCCTCGACGACGCCGTCCTCCTCCTTGACCTGCTCGATCGTGCCCCAGGCGCGCTCGTACTGAGCGCGCTTCTTGGACAGGATCAGCCGACCCTCCTTGTCCTCCTTCTGGAGGACCAGGGCCTCGACCTCGTCGCCGACGCTCACGACCTCGTTCGGGTCGACGTCGTGCTTGATCGACAGCTCGCGCGAGGGGATGACGCCCTCGGTCTTGTAGCCGATGTCGAGCAGCACCTCGTCACGGTCGACCTTGACGATCGTGCCGGCGACGATGTCACCGTCGTTGAAGTACTTGATGGTGAGGTCGATCGCGGCGAGGAAGTCCTCTTCGGACCCGATGTCGTTGACGGCCACCTGGGGCGCGTCGATGTCGAAGTCTCGAACGGAGAGGGTGCTTGTCATAGGGGAACGTGATCCTTGGGGTGGGCAGATGTCGATGGATGGGTGTCGTGATGACACGCCAGAAGCCTGAATCGCAGACGCTCTACGTCGACATGGGCCGAGGCGAGGAACGGACACGAGCCGGGTCCACACGTACCAGGACGCGGCGGACCTCCAGCGCGTCCTTCAGTCTACGTGCGTGCCTGGGAGGGCGTCCAACTGGCTCGGTCCTGTTCGCCGGGAGGCAGCATCGGCGCCCGTGCGGTCCCCGTGGCGAGAGTTTCATGCGGTCGCTGTTGCGGGTGTGGTGGGTGATGCGGGGTGAGCCTCCGAGCCACGGTCGACGCCCGAGGCACGGTCACGGCGCCCAGCCCGCGTCCCGGGCGCGCGCGATCCCCCGCAGCAGGTCGTGGGCCCGGTCGGCGACGGGGTTCTGACCGCGGCGACCGGCGAGGAAGACCAGCGCCCAGAGGTCGGCGGCGCGGGCGAGGGCCAGCGCCTCGGACGGCGGGGTGCCGCGGTGCGCGGCGTAGCCGGCCAGCACCGCCTCGGTCCACACCTCGTCGCGCTCGAAGCGCAGCGCGTTGCCGAGGTCGGTGAACGGATGGCCGGCGTGGGCGAACTCCCAGTCGAGCAGGGCGGCGATCTCGAGGGTGTCGGGGTCGACCAGCCAGTTCTTCGGATTGAGGTCGCTGTGCACCAGGCAGTGCCGCTGGACCGTGTCGAGCAGCGCCTGGGCGTGCTCGGCCACCTCGGCCAGGCCGGCCCGCTCGTCGTCCGACCAGTGCGCGAGTCCCTCCGCGTGCTCGGCCACGAGGCCGGGGAGCCCGTCGGGCAGGTCCCACGGCTCGATGGTCAGCCGGCCGTCGGTGAACTCGCCGAACGCCGGCATCGGCATGCCGCCCAGGGTCGCTACCAGCGCCCCGACCCGCTCGCCGAGGGTGGCACGGGCGCGCCCGTGCAGGTCGGGCACGACGAGGTCGCCGCGCTCGCCGTCGACCCACGCCGTGACGAGCACCGCCGGGGTGTCGGTCGACGGGTCACCACGCCGGACCTCGAGGACGTCGGGCACCGGCACCAGCCCCCGCACCAGGCGCAGCAAGGCGGCATCGACGTCGCCACGGCGCGGGTCGCGGGCGTGGATGCGCACCACCTGCCGCACGCCTGCCACCTCGGCGACGAAGGTCTCGCCCGACCAGCCGCCGGGAAGGGGCTGCAACCCGGTCAGCGAGGCGAGGTCCACCGACCCACCGTGCCGTAGCGTTCCGGCGTGCAACAGCCCGGGGTGCCCCACCACTGGCCGCAGACCGGCGTTCGCGCCGAGCGCCGCGAGGTCACCGAGGCCGACTCCCGGCGAGCCAACGGGCCGGACTGGGACCGGTACGCCGACGAGTACCAGGCCACCCACGGCGCGTTCCTCGGCGACGCCGGGTTCGTGTGGGGGCCCGAGGGTCTCACCGAGGACGAGGCGCAGGTGCTGGGCGACGTCGACGGCCGCGACGTGCTCGAGGTCGGCTCGGGGGCCGGCCAGTGCTCGCGGTGGGTGGTCGCCCACGGCGGACGTGGCACCGGTCTCGACCTCTCCTTCCGGCAGCTCCAGCACGCCAGGCGCATCGACGAGGACTCCGGGGTGCGGGTGCCGTCGGTGCTCGGCACCGCCACCCAGCTCCCCTTCGCCGACGACGCCTTCGACGTCGTCTTCTCCTCCTTCGGAGCCCTGCAGTTCGTGGCCGACATCGAGGCCGCGGTCGCCGAGACCGCCCGGGTGCTGCGCCCCGGCGGCCGGTTCGCCTTCTCGATCACCCACCCGACTCGATGGGTCTTCCCCGACGACCCCACCGAGGCGGGCCTCGTCGCGAGCAACTCCTACTGGGACCGCACGCCCTACGTGGAGGTCGACGACCAGACGGGGGCGACGACGTACGTGGAGCACCACCGCACCCTCGGCGACTGGGTCGGGCTCCTGGCCGGTGCCGGCTTCGCGATCACCACCCTGCTCGAGCCGGAGTGGCCCGAGGGACACGACCGGATCTGGGGCGGCTGGTCCGCCGTCCGCGGCCGGGTGACACCGGGGACGGCGATCTTCGCCGCCGACCTCAGCGGCGCCACAGGGAGCGAGGACTGAGGGTCGCGGCCATCCGCCGCCACCACGGGCGCGTGCCGTCCAGCTCGCGCAGTTCGAGGTGCACCAGCCGCCAGAACTCGGCTGCCTCGTCAGCGTCGAGCGGATCGGCGGAGAAGATGCGTTCGTCGGCGCGCAACGCGAGGTCGCCGCCACGGTCGAGCACCACGGCCTGCGTCGGGCGGGTGGTGCCCGTCCCGACCGGGATGCCGAGGTCGCGGGCCCGGTCGACCAGCTCCTCCCACGCCCCGGCATAGCGCGCGCTGACGGTGGCGGCCCGGAGCCGCCGACGGCGTCGCCACGCCTTGAGCCCCGGAGCGACGAGCGGCGCGAGGACCAGGAGCAGCAGGAGCAACCAGGGCGCACGGTCGCCCCGGTCCGCGGTGGGCTCGGTCTCGCTCTCGGCGTCCTCAAGACGATCCTCGTCGGCATCGACGGCGTCGTCCTGCGGCAGATCGGACGGCTGCTGCGGTGGGAACTCCCGGACCGCCGGCGGCGGCCCCCGGCGGTCGGGCGGCTCCCGACCCATGAAGACCTCGGTGGGAATGGTCCGCCAGGATCCGTCGGCGAGACGGACCTCGATCCAGGCGGTGACGTCACGGCCGCGCACCACGCCGCCGCGCGGGATGATCGCCCCGACGACGACGCGCGCGGGCACCCCGAGCCGGGTGGCCAGCAACGCCGCGGCCGAGGCGTACTGCTCCTGGTCGCCGACGGTCGGCTGGGCGAGCAGGAAGTCCTGGGTGAGCCGGCGCAGGCTGTGGCCCGGGCCGTACTCCTGCTCCCACGGTGCCGCCCCGTGGCTGAACCGGCCGGTGCGTCGCAGCTGGCGCAGGAGGTCGAAGAGGTGGCTCATCGTGCTGGGTGCGCCGCGGTTCCAGCCGATCACCACGGCGTCGAGCACCTCCAGCCGGCCCTGGAGGTCGCGGTCGAGCGCGGCGTCCGAGGACTGGAGGGCGTCGGTGGCCCGTCGGTCGGTGGTGCGCGACCGGAAGGAGTAGGTGACGCCGGCGCCGAGCCCCCCGGGCAGGAACGCGGTCTGGGTGGCCGGGTTGTAGCGGAGCTCGGACCGCTGCTCGTCGCCCACGACGTCGAAGGCCTGGACGGCACCCACCGTGGGCACCCACGGCCGGTCCCAGTGTTTGGTGGCCGTGATCTCTGCGGAGACGCCCTCCCCCGCGGCAGGGTTGTCGATGCTCGACCCCACGCGCAGGAACTTGTCGTCGTAGCGGAGCGGGTCGGTGTCGTTGGCCGCCCGCCACCGGGTGCCGTCGTAGTCGTCGAGCGCGGCGAAGCGCAGCCGGGTACCGGGTGGGAGGCCGTCGGTGACGAGTAGTCGCTGGCCCGCCACGTTGCCGGAGGCGCCGCCCTGCTGGGGCGTGAAGTCCCGGAAGTCGTCGAGCGGCGTCCGCTCTCCCGCGGCGTCGTAGCCGGCGACCTGGTCGCGGAGCACGAAGCGGTCGGTCCCGGGGTCTCCGACCGCGCCCAGCGCCATGGCGGAGCCCACGAGCAGGAGGACGAGGGTGACCCCCAGTCCCCGCGTCCGCACCGGATCGACGCCGAACCGCACCTCGTCGCGTCGGCCGGCACGCAGCCGCACCCACAGGAGCGAGACGACGGCGAGACCGGCGCCCATCACCACCGCCGACGTCGTCTCGTGACGGCCCAGCACGAGGACCGCCGCCAGCCCCAGCCCGACGGGCACCAGGGGAGCCGCCGGGCGGGTGGTCCAGAGGGCCACCGACGACCCGAGCCCGGCCACCAGGAGCGAGACCGCCAGCGGCGGGAGCAGGAGGACGCCAGTCGGGTCGACCGGAGGGTGGGTGTCGAGCAGCCGGCCCCAGGATCGGCCGATGTCGGCGAGACCGCTGCTGAAGATGTCACCGCCCCGGACGGCGAGGGTGCCGGCCGCCAGCGGCCCGGCCGCCACTGCGAATCCCACGATCAGCACGCCGATCACCACGAGCACGTTGCCCGCCATGTCGCGCACGACGACCACGACACTCACCGCCAGCAGCGCCGTGACGAGCGCGACGATCCACCATGCCGACCCGGCGTAGGTGGAGCGCCAGCCCCAGAGGACCAGCGCGTCGAGGCACAGCACAGCGATCACGTCGACCAGGTCGCGGTCGCGCAGCTGCCCGTTCACTCGCCCTCCCCTACCGCACGAACCGCGAGCGCGGTGGGCAGGTCGACCAGCCGCCGCACGTTCACGAGGTCGAGCCCGTCGTCGTCGGACCGGTCCACGTCGGGCCCGGGGTCGAGCGGGCGGCCGGTGGCGATGCCGAGGAAGCGGACGTCAGCTGCAAACCGCTGCCGCGCCGCGACGAGGCGGGCCCGGTCGGAGTAGCGTCCCCGTGATGAGCACCAGTCGGCTGGTGCCGGCTGCCCGCGAGGCGCGGGTCGCGGCCTCGCCCAGCAGGTCCTCGCCCGCCAGACCGGCCAGGCACATCGCGTCGAGCACGGCCTCGACCGGACCGTCGGTCTCGATCGGACCGCACGCGAACGACGTCGACTGCCCGCGCTCGGCGAGGTGGAGGGTGATCGAGGCGGCGACGGACAGCGCCAGCTCGAAGTCGACGGGCCGGCGGTAGGACGTCGCATGGTCGTCGACGACGACGGCGAGGTGCGCGCGCCGGGTGTCGTGGTACTGGCGGACGTGGAGGACCCCGGTCTTGGCCGACGAGCGCCAGTGCACGTGTCGCAGGTCGTCACCGCGCACGTACTCGCGCAACGCGTGGAAGGCGAGGTCACTCATCGAGATCTCCTCGCTGGCGGAGCCTTCCAGGTCGGAGATCTCGGTGGCGGCCATCGCCTCGAGCTCCACGACGCGGGGCCGCACGTGCAGCCGGGCCACACCGGTCCAGGGCTGGTGGCGCAGCACCAGCCCGAACGGGTCGGTGCGCCGCGCACCGACCGGTCCGACGTCGACCACGCCCCGCTCCACGGGGGCGAGACCGATCTCGTGGGTGCACGGGTCGCCGCGGCGCAGGTCGGGCAGCCGGGCATGCGACCAGGTGGAGCCCCGGGGCCCCCGCATCGGCACGGCGACCAGGGGGTGGCGCCACCGGAACGGACCGCGCCACGTGGCTCGCACGACCACGCCGCCGGCCCGTCCGGCGGTGATGGCCGCAGGGCGGAGCTCGAGCCGGGCATCGACGGGGGCCGGGAGGGCCACCGCGAGCGCGGCGCAGACCAGCAGGAACCCACACACGACGGCGACGACCGTCAGCTCCTCGTAGCCGCCGCGCCAGGAGCCGAGGGCGGCGAGCACGCCGAGGACGGCGGTGACGCGACCGGCCGGCGCGAGGAGGACCGCGCGGTCAGAGCCGGTCGCGCGGCGGCGGAACATCAGCGAGCAGCTCGGTGACGACGTCCGCGACGCGCACGCCGCCGTACTGCGCCTGCGCGTCGAGGAGGATGCGGTGGTTGAGCACCGGCTCGGCGAGGTCGTGGACGTCCTGCGGGACAACGGCGGTGCGGCCCTGGGACGCGGCCCAGGTCTTGGCGACACGGATGAGCGCCAGGCAGCCGCGGGCGCTGAGCCCGAGGCGCACGTGGGGTGCCTCGCGGGAGGCCTCCGCCAGCTGACGCACGTACCGCACGATCGCGTGGTCGACGTGCACCTCGGCGGCGACCTGCGCGAGGAGCGCGACGCGCTCGGGGGTCAGGAGCGGGCGCACCAGCGCGGCCCGGTCGCGGGTGCGCGCGTCGAGCAGCATCTGCTCGGTGGCCTCGGCGTCGGGATAGCCGACCGAGGTGCGCATGAGGAACCGGTCGAGCTGGGCCTCCGGCAGCTTGTAGGTGCCCGCCTGCTCCACCGGGTTCTGCGTGGCGATCACCATGAACGGCTTCGGGACGTCACGGGTGACGCCGTCGACCGTGACGTGACCCTCCTCCATCACCTCGAGCAGCGCTGACTGCGTCTTCGGCGACGCTCGGTTGATCTCGTCGGCCAGCACGATGTGGTGGAACACCGGGCCGGGGTGGAACTCGAACGTGCCGTGGCTCTGGTCGTAGACCGTGACGCCCGTGACGTCGGACGGCAGCAGGTCGGGTGTGAACTGGATCCGGGACTGACTTCCCGCCACGCAGTTGGCCAGGGAGCGCGCCAGCATCGTCTTGCCGGTACCGGGGAGGTCCTCGAGCAGCAGGTGACCCTCGGTGAGCAGGCAGGTCACCGCCAGGCGGATCGCGTGCTCCTTGCCCAGCAGCGCCGCGCCCATGGCGGCGACGACGTCGTCGAAGACGGCGCGGTAGTCGTCGGCGCGCTCGGGAGAAAGGCTCATGACGGGGCGTCACCCGCCGGCGCCGCGGCGGACCGCCCGACGCCGGTGGGGGGCCTCAGACCGTGGCCCGGTGGGTGGAGGCGGGGTCGTCGCCGAACACGTCGTCGTCGGCGTCGTCGCGCCGACGCCGCTCGAGCATGATCAGCAGGATCCCCACGCCGATGAACAGGGCGCCGCCCATGAATCCCACGATCGGGATCACCTTGGTGACGAGGGTGAGCAGCGACATGTTGTCCTCGGCGTCGGCCTCGGCGTTGTCGAGCGACTCCTGGGTGAATCCCGCCTGGAGATCGAGGACCGGGGTGCCGTCCTCCAGGAACCGCTGCTGGGCCTGGGTCTGCTGCTGGATCGATCCGGTGCGGGGCTCGACGAAGATGTCGATCTGGTTGCTGTAGGTGCCGTCGGTGCCCGCGGCGATCTCGACCGGAGCGTCCTCGATCGTCACCCGGTAGTGGTAGACGTCGAGGCCCTCGAGCTCCTCCGCGCCCACGTACTCCGCGGGCCAGGCACGCTCGGTGGAGCCGTCCCAGTACTCGTAGGACTTCTTGGCGGCGTCGAAGGGCCACTTGTTGACCAGTCCCTCGTGGTCGACGACGCTCTCCGCCTCGGGCACGTAGCCGCCGCCGTTGACGGCCAGGCCGGTGACGCGGTCGGTGGCGAACTTGTCGTAACCGATGTCGAGGATCCGCTCGTCCTTCTCGTCCTCACCGCACGCCGGGACGTCGCCGTCGTCGGTGAAGACGACGCACTGCGTCGAGACCCAGACGGCGACCTCGTCGTTGGAGGTCTCGGTGTCGGTGCGCGTCCGGCTGGTGATCCGGATCGGCCGCTCCTCGGAGAGCTCGCCGGTGCTGGGGTCGATCCGAGCAGCGGTGCCCTCCAGCGTGGTGACCGTGTCGACGTCGATCGGCGTCTTCTTCACCGCGCCCGGTGCCCAGGTGGTGGTGACGACGCCTGCGGCCAGCAGCGCTGCGCCCAGGCCGAGCAGGACGAGTCCGAGGACTTTGCGCACGTTCGAGTTCCCTCCAGCAAGTGCCCGGGTTGCCCTCCCGCACCACGGGTCGCAGCAGTTTACTCATCCGTAACCTCGCTCGCACCCGAACCCGGATACCCACGGGTGTGTCGCGACCGCGTGGGAGACTCGTGCGGTGGCGATCTCCCCCGAACTCGCTGCCGACCCCGCTGCCGAGGGCCGCGGGTCACCGTCGACCGGCGCCCGGCTCGAGCAGCGCTCGCCCTCACGCTCGACCCCCATGAGCTGGACCAGCGCCGACGCGGTGCTCGGCGCCGCCGTCGCCATGATCGTGGCCCAGCTGGCGTTCCGCGCGTGGGCTCAGTGGTCGTCGTGGTTCTACGTCGACGACTTCGCCCTGCTCGGGGAGGCCAAGACCAGCGGGATCGGTCCGTCCCACCTGGTCGAGCCGCACGCCAGCCAGTTCATGCCGGGCGGCCGGCTGGTCGTGGGCCTGGTGGAGCTGACCGGGCCGATGAACTGGACCGCCGCCGTGGTGAGCCTGCTCGTCATGCAGGCGATCGCGAGTGGTGCGTGCCTCTGGATGCTGATCGACCTGTTCGGACGCCGGTGGCAGATCCTGGTACCGCTCGGCATCTATGTGACCTCCGCCGTCACGATGCCGGCGTTCATGTGGTGGGCCGCGGCGCTCAACGCCGTCCCGCTGCAGGCGGTGCTGTTCGCCTCGGTCGCCACCGGCGTCCGCTACCTGCGGCACGGCAGCTGGCGCTGGCTCGCGGCCACCCTGCTGCTGATCGCGGTGGGCCTGCTGTTCTTCATCAAGGCACTCTTCGTACCGCTGGTGCTGGGGTGGATCGCGCTCGCCTACTTCGCCGAGGGGTCGCCGTGGCAACGGGTGCGGCACGTCGCCCGCCGGTACTGGCACGCCGTGGTCCCGGTCGTCGTGGGCGCGGCCGCGTTCCTCGCCTGGTACGTGCGCGCCATCCCGTCGATCACCGGCGACGTCCGGCTGGCCGACAGCGCCGACCTGGCCCGCACCATGATCGGCAGCTCGCTGCCCGTCGGTCTCCTCGGTGGCCCGTGGCGCTGGTCGGAGGTGATCGTGCCCGCCGCATTGGCCGACCCGCCGCCGGGCACCGCGTGCTGTGCTGGGTCGCCCTGCTCACCGGCGGCGTGTGGCTGGCCGCACGGCGCACCCGCACCGGTCGGGCCTGGGGCCTCTTCGGCCTCTACTGCCTCGGGGCCTATCTGCTCGTCGTCGTCACGCGCGCCACCGTCATCGGCGGCATCGTCGGTCTCGAGTACCGCTACCTGGCCGACGTGCTCCCCGTCTTCGTGCTGGCGCTCGCGCTGTCGTCGGTGGAGCTGCGCGGCGCAGCACAGCCCAGCGTGGCACGGGAGCACCCGCGCGCGCCTCTGCCGCCGGCGCGCGTGGCCGCCGGCCTGGCGGTCGCCGTCGCCCTGTCCGGCATCCTGAGCTCCGCCACCTACGCCCGTATCTGGCACGACCAGCACGCGGCTCGCGACTACTTCGATCGTGTGCGGGCCTCGCTCGGGGGTGAGGACTCCGTCGACGTCGCAGCCGACCCGGCGGGGGTACCCGCCAAGGTCGTCACACCGCTCGTGGCGCCGTGGCACCTCATGCCGTTCGTGTTGCCGCTGGCCGGCCTCGACGTCGACTTCCCGGACGTGACGTCGCGACTCGTGATGGTCGACGACGACGGCTCAGCGCACACCGCACTGGTCGACCGTCGAGCCGTGTCCACCCGGGAGGGGCGCGGGTGCGGGACGCTCGTGAACCGTGAGGAGTCCTTCCCCTTGTACGCCGATCCCGGGGAGGACGAGTGGTGGGCGCGGGTCGGCTACCTGGCCTCCGAGGCCGACACCGTGCGGGTGCGAGCCGGACTCGCCGCTGCCGACGTGCCGGTGCACAAGGGCGTCGGCAGCATCTGGATCCGGGTGGCCGACCCGATCTCGCAGGTCGTCCTCGAGGCGCCCGCCGGGGCGGCGGCGCTGTGCGTGTCAGAGGTCGAGGTGGGTCCCCTGGTCCCGGGCGCGCCGCTGTGACCGCCGTCGAGAGCGGCCCGACGACGGGTGACCCGGGCGCCGCCGCGGGGCGTGGCTCGCGGGTGGCAGGTGCCGCGCCCGGCGAGCGCCCCGACGTGGACTTCCCCGTCCTCGACGCCCTGCGCGCGGTCGGCGCCCTCGCCGTGCTGACCACGCACGTCGCGTTCTGGAGCGGGCACTACACCGTCGGCGGGTTCTGGGGGATCCTGCTCGCGCGCCTCGACATCGGGGTGGCGCTCTTCTTCGTGCTCTCGGGCTTCCTGCTGTCCCGGTCCTGGTTCGACCGGGCGGCGGACGGGCGGCCGGGGCCACGCACCGGTCGCTACGTGTGGAAGCGGTGGCTGCGCATCGCGCCGCTCTACCTCGTCACCGCCGTCCTCGCGCTCAGCTTCATCGACGCCAATGCCGCACGCGGGCCGGTCGACTGGCTGCGGACCCTGCTGCTGCTGGACCCGTTCGTCGACGGCCCCCTCCCCGAGGGGCTGACCCACATGTGGAGCCTCTCGGTGGAGGTCACCTTCTACCTGGCGCTTCCGCTGCTCATGTGGCTCATCACCGGAGGACGCGCACTCCGGGTGGCGCGAGCGGGGCTCGTGCTCCTGGGCCTGGTCGCGTGCAGCGTCTGGTGGCACCTCGCGGGTGCCGCCGCGGTCGACGGCGTCACCGAGGGCGCGCCACTCCTCTGGCTACCCGCCTACCTGTCCTGGTTCGCCATCGGCATGACGTTCGCGCTCGCCCACGAGCTGTGGGTGCGCGACCGCGCCGTGCGGTTGCTCGCCCCCGTCGTCTCGCTGGCGCGGCAACCCGGTTCCTGCTGGGCGCTCGCGGCCAGCGCCCTCCTCGTCGCGGCCACCCCGCTGGCCGGGTCGGTGCTCCTCGTGGCACCCACGCCCGCGCAGTCCCTGGCGAAGTCCGGCCTCTACGCCCTCGTGGGCGGCCTCGTGGTGATCACCGGCGTGTTCGCCGACCCGGACGGCACTTACGCGCGGACGATGTCGGCCCCGGCCGCGCGTCATCTCGGCTGGATCTCCTACGGCATCTTCGCGCTGCACCTGCCGCTCATCCACCTGCTGATGTACCTCACCGGCTGGCAGATCTTCGAGGCGCCGCTCGTGCCGCTGTGGCTGCTCACCGTCGCGACGAGCCTCCTCGTGGCCGAGGTCGCCTACCGCGTCGTGGAGCGTCCTGCCCTGCGCCTGAAGGCCGTGAGCCCGCCGTGGCCGTGGAGGCGACGCCCGAGCACGCCCTGACCGCTCCGGCCGGACGACCCCGCCAGCGCCAGCGCCGCCACCAGCGGGACCAGCACCACGTACTGGGGCCAGGTCAACGACCCGGCCCAGCCCGCGGCGCTGCCCCAGGGACGCACGAGGTACACCAGCGCCGTCACCAGGCAGGGCAGCGCCAGCAGCAACGGCGCGGTCTCCCGGGCGTACCTCGCCGTCACGTGGGCGAGCGCGGTCACGACCAGGGCAAGCACCAACCCGTCTCCACCGGCCACCAGGCCCGCCACCGCGGCGGCTACCGGCACCATCGCCCAGGTGCGCACCGCGGCGGCCCCGAGTGGCGGCGGTTCCGGACCCCGCCACCGACCGCGCGAGAGCACGAGCACGAGCAGGAGCAGCAGCACCGCGAGCAGTCCGGCCAGCAGCCCCCACCGGTAGGTGGTGTCGGGGGTGTACCGGACCTCGACCACGCCGCCGGCCGTACTGTCGGGCAGCCGCCATCCCTGCTTCCACCCGTCGACCACGACCGGTGGGAGGACCTCGCCGTCCAGCGTGGCCTCCCAGCCGGCGTTGGTGTTCTCCCGCAGCACGACGAGTCGATCTCCCGACTCGACGGTGACCCGGCGGGTGGTCGCGCCGGAGGCGTCGAGATCCACGGCCGTACCGCCGCCCGCCGTCGACGACCCGACCGAAGAGCTCTGCTCGAGCACGAGGGTCTCGACGGCGAAGCCCTCGGAGTCGAGCACGTCGACGTCGTGCGAGCCGGCCTCGAACACGAGGTCGTCCTGGTCGCAGAGTCGCGCCCGCACCGGCGTGCCGGCGGCGAGCTCGGCCGACGTGGCCTCGACCACGGTGCGGTGCGCCACCCCGTCGACCGCGATGTCCGGGCCCGACCCGCACGGGAGGTCGGCCGCGCGGTTGGAGGGCGAGACCGGGGCGTAGGGCATCCCCCGCACCGAGATCTCGCCGATCCCGACGGGTACCTGGCGGGCCTCGCCGTCGAACCCGAGGTCCACCGCTGGCTCGCTCTCGAGGATGCGGACCCGCAGGGCGTCCGTGCGTACCGCCGGGAACGAGGCGTAGCCCCGTTCGTCGACCCTCGCGCGGGTACGTCCGCCCGGCCACCGGACCGACAGCACGCTCGGACGCGCGGTCGGCACGTCGGGATCGAGGAGGATGCGCACGCGGTCGACCACGCGCGCCCCGAGCCACGAGAGCCGCAGTCCGGGCCGGGGGTCGCCGAGGTCGGCCGTCCAGGTGGTGCCCAGGTCACCGTCGATCGCGGCCAGCCCGCCGGCCCGGGGGTCGGAGACCGCCGTGGAGGACACCACGACGTCGAGCGGCTGCCCCGCGAGGACGAGCCGGTCGAGGTCGCGACCCGGGACCGGCCGCACCCGGAGGTCGACGTCGTACCGCACCGCCTCGTTCAAGCTCAGCACCCGACGCATGCCGTTCTGCTCCTCGCCCGGCACGGTGCGCCTGGCCGAGCAGCGCACGTCGTCGTCGATCGCGAGGCAGCCGCGGCGAGGGTCGTCGGCGGCTCGCAGCAGGACGGCGTCCGGCGAGCCCCACGTCTCCGGGAGCGGCGGCGCCACGAGGCTGCGATGCACCACCACACCGGGCAGCGTGACCTCCGCGAGCGCCAGCTGCCGACCGGTCGAGGAGGAGACGTCCTCGACCCGCAACCAGGTGGAGGTGCCCTCGGGCAGCTCGACAGTCCGGGTGTCACCCGGCCCGAGGTCGATGCGCTCGGTGACGCCGTCGGCGGTGACCACGCGCACGGCCTGCAGACCCGCGGCGTCGATGCCGCCGGTCAGGGCCACCGAGGACGGCAGCGGACGCCCGAGGTCGAGTCGCCACCAGGCGCTGCCGTCCTTGTCGTCTCCGAAACCCAGGCGGTGTCGGGGTCGTCGTCGAGCGCGGCGTAGGGCAGCTCCCCCGGACGGGCCCCACCGGTGGCGTCGGCGTCGGAGGCCGAGGACGAGGCGGCGATCGACTCGGCTCCGGTGAGCCGCACGCGGGTCCGCCAGGCGGCGTCGCCCGGGAGCCGGTAGTCGGCCTCCGGGTTCGTCGTGCGACGCTCGTCGCCCGGACCCCGGGTCGGACCGTAGCCGTCGTGGACCCGCGGGTACTGGCGCTCACGGTCGCGCAACCCGTCGGTGAGCAGCACCCGGTCCCGAGCGGTGATCTCGGCGTCGTCCTGCACGTCGGAGGCGAGCAGCGCGGGCTCGTCGTCGTCGATCAACCCGGTCTCGAGCAGGTCGAGCACGTCCTCCGGCCCACCCGCCACCACCGAGGCGTCGGGGGCCGTCGCCGCCGCCGTGCCGCCCACGGCGTAGACCTCGACCGAGCGGCGCAACGACTGCCGGCCCGCGTTCACGACGACCCGTGCCTCCGGGGTCTCGACATGCGCCTGACCACCCACCAGGGGACCGAACGAGGCCACGAGGGAGATCCCCGGCGATCCCTCGAGCACCGCGCGCACGGTGGTGGGGTCCGGCGCGTCCGAGCCGCGCGGCAGGTCATTGCGCACGACGAGGTGGTCGATGCCGGCGCGGCGCAGGTACTCGGTGAAGGCGCGGGACCCGACGCCCTCGGCCAACCGGGTCTCGACCGCGTCGAGCATCCGGATGTTGCCCGGCGGGCTGAGCGGGATGACGCTGCGGACGGCCCACCGCGACCCTGCGAGCCACTGCATCGGCTCGTCCTTCGGAGCGCCCCAGCTGTAGACGCCGAACTCGGACCCCGGCACCACGAGGTCGGTGCCGCCGTTGGAGTTGTCGGCGAGCCAGTCGGCGGTCTCGGTCCAGTAGTCCGGCACGGCGGGCATCGCGCCGGCGGGCTCGACCCGTGAGGTGAGGACAGGGGCCGCTGAACCCACGACGGCGAGCAGCACCAGGCCGGCGAACGCGACCTGCTCGAAGCGAGGCCTCGCGCCCGCCACCGACTCGACGACACCGTCCAGGGCGAAGGCGAGTCCGAGCACGAGGGGCAGGCGCACCAGGGGATC
Organism: uncultured Actinomycetota bacterium; assembly: GCA_963845795.1. Taxonomy (GTDB): domain Bacteria; phylum Actinomycetota; class Actinomycetes; order Propionibacteriales; family Nocardioidaceae; genus Nocardioides. The sequence continues at coordinate 85,904 of CAWJTG010000011.1, forward strand.
GAACTTGTGCACGTTGCGCAACGGAGCCAGCGCGCCGTCCAGGAGCGAGCGCACGTCGTCCGCTCCCCACCCGCTCATCGAGCCCATGTGGCCGGCGGTGAGGGCCAGCACCCCGAGGGCCAGCCCCACCACCAGGAAGAGCCGGTGCGGGTTGCGGCGGTCGAGCAGCCCCACGAAGCCCACCAGGAGCACCACGCCACTGTTGAGGGCGAGATAACCATCGCTGATGAGGTCGTGCCCTGCCCGACGCGTCGGGTCGACGTACGGCACCCAGCTCGAGGTGCCCCGCAGGACGTCGTAGAGGGTCGTCGGGAACGTCGTGATCGCGCCGGTCTCGATGTAGTCCAGGAACGGCGGGCTGTAGGCGCCGAGCAGCAGCAGCGGCAGGAGCCACCACAGCGTGGCCAGCAGCGTGAAGAGCGGCCACCACGTCATGAGCTGACGCCGTCGCGGACCTCGCTCCCGGGTGAGCAGCCACAGCGCTCCGAGGGGGATGACGGCGAAGGTGGCGGTGGCGTTGACGCCGCCGACCATCCCGACGGCCAGCGCCGAGAGCGCGGCCGCCCGCCGCGGCGATCCTCGACTCGAACCGAGGACGAGCGGCAGCAGCACCCACGGCGCCAATGCGGTGGGCCAAGCCTCGATCGAGATCGGGCCGAGCGTCGACAGCACCCGCGGCGACAGAGCGTAGGCCGCCGCCGCCACCAGGCACGCGAACTCCGAGCGGATGCCGAGCGCACGGGCGACCCGTGCGCAGCCGACGAAGGCCACGCACAGCACCATTGCCTGCCAGCACCGCTGCACGACCCACCCGGGTGCGCCGAGGAGGTCGCCCACCCAGAAGAACGGGCCCATGGGCCACAGATAGCCGTAGGCCTGGTTCTGCACCTGCCCGAAGGCGCCCTCGCCGTCCCACAGGTGCAGCGCACGGGACAGGAAGTCGCCGGGTGCCTGAACCAGGTCGAACTTGGTGTCCGAGACCAGCAGGCCGGCGTCCTGCACCATCACCAGGCCGACCAGCACGGCACAGCAGGCCACGAGCCGGAGCCGGCGCAGCGGGGGGAGCTTCGGGTCGTCCCCTTCGTCCGCCGCCGCGTCGGTCATGCGCGGCGGCAGCGCGCCCGCCTTCGCGGTCGCGCGGGTCGCGCCGCGCGGCGTGATCGCACTCACGCGGCGCGGCCCGGGCGCCCGATCGACGCGACCGACGGGCCGCTACGGTCGGTTTCGTGCCGAAGCCCGACCCCGCACACCCCCCACACGCCGAGCCGGACGCCACCCAGGTCGTCGCCGAGCGGCTGCGCGGCCGGCACGTCGTGATGCTCAGCTGGCGCGACACCCGCAACCCCGAGGGCGGCGGCGCCGAGATCTACCTCGAGCGGATGGCGGCCGGGCTGGTGGCGCGCGGCTGCACCGTGACCGTGTTCAGCGCCGCGCACGCCGCAGCCCCGCCGGACGAGGTCGTGGACGGCATCCGGTTCGTGCGCCGCGGCTCGAAGACGACGGTGTACGCCGAGGGCCTGCGGGCGCTGCGTCGAGGCGACCTTGGCCGGCCCGACGTCGTGGTGGACGTGCAGAACGGCATGCCCTTCTTCAGCCGGCTGGTCACCCGAGCGCCCGTGGTGGTGCTCGTGCACCACGTGCACCGCGAGCAGTGGCCGGTGGTCTACCCGGGCCTGACCGGCCGCATCGGGTGGTGGCTGGAGAGCAGGGCCGCGCCGCGGTTCTACCGGCGCTCGCAGTACGTGGCGGTCTCGCGCGCGACCCGCGACGAGCTGCGCGAGCTGGGGGTGCACGGTCCTCGGATCGCCGTGGTGCACAACGGGACCGACCCCACGGTGCCGGTGGTCCCGGGGAAGTCGCCGACGCCGATGCTGGCCGTGGTCGGCCGGTTGGTGCCGCACAAGCAGGTCGAGCACGCCATCGACGCAGCGGTGGTGCTCCGCGAGGAGTGGCCCGACCTGCGCCTGCACGTCGTCGGCAGCGGCTGGTGGGAGGGCGAGCTGCACGCGTACGCCGAGCGGGTGGGCGCGGGCGAGACCGTGCAGTTCGAGGGTCATGTCGATGCCGCCCGCAAGAACGAGGTCTACGAGCAGGCCTGGCTGTTGCTGCTGCCGTCGCTCAAGGAGGGGTGGGGCCTGGTGATCGGCGAGGCCGGGATGCACCGCACCCCCACCGTCGCCTACCTCGCCGCCGGAGGCACGCAGGAGTCCATCGACGACGGGCGGTCCGGCGTGCTGGTCGCCGGCCCCGAGGAGCTCACCCGCGCCGTGGCGGAGCTGATCCGCGACGACGCCGAGCGCGAGCGGCTGGGTCGCGGCGCGCTCGAGATGGGTCACGCGTTCTCCTGGGGGGCTGCGGCGCACTCGTTCGCCCTCGTGGTGCTGGCGGCACTGGAGGGCGTGCCGGTGGAGAAGCAGGACCCCGTCGACAGCACGCCGTTCGTCACCGCGCGTCGTCACCGCGCCTCGCGACGCCGACGCCGATGGAGCCGTTGACCCGAGCCCCGCTGCCGGATCGGGTCAGTTGAAGCCGTAGGGGATGAGCTCGGTGGGGTCGGCTTCCACGCTCACGGGGTTGGGCCCGCTCGGCGCGGTCTGCGACTGCACCACACCCACGACCGTGGCGGTGGCGATCACGCCTCCCAAGACAACGCTGCCCAAGGCAGTCGCGACAGATCCCAGCATTTACCCCTCCTTGTATGCGGGGGACAGTATCAGCCGGATCCGGCGAGAAACGTCAATCGACGACACCGGCGGCGGACCCGGCCAGCCCCTCACCCGGCCGGCGGACCCGATCCGGGGGCATGACGTCGTCGCGCCCGGCGGAGCGTTCCTCCGAGCGAGCGTGCCGCCGCAGCAAGAGAGATGAGGATCGAGCCGAGGAAGGCCGTCCACGCCAGGGCGATCGCCGGGTACCAGCCCGACGGCGGCGACGTCTCCCCTCGGTTGACACCGCGCAGGGCGACGACGGTGACGACGTCGTCGTCGAGGATCACCTCGCCCTCGACGTCGGGCGTGTCGCCGGGGGCGTCGCGCTCCACCACGACGTACCCGATTCCCATCGCGGCCAGGGCCTCGGCACGCCCCGAGGCCGTCGACCGAGAGAGCGCCGCGGCCGCCGCCCGCACCCGCGGGTCCTCCCCCGGCACGGTGGTGTCGGACACGACGAGCTCGTCGCTCGCGACCACGTCGACGGTGAGCCACCGGCTCATCGGGTCGGCGACGGGACGCCGTTCGTTCCACACCGGCGCCCGGTAGCTCGTGAGCGGCACGACGACCGCATCGCCACCCTCCCCACCCCCGGCCACGGCATCGCGCACAGCGGGGTAGCTACCGGGGTAGTCGACGGCGTCCAGCCTCCCCGCCAGTCCCCAGACGGCGTCCGGCATCACCATCACCGGCACGAGGACGAAGGCGACCGTGAGCCCGCCCCGCGCCGCGACCTCGGCCACCCTCGCCGTGACAGCGCCGGCGACGAAGCCGGCGAGTGAGGCCAGCAGCGGCGCACACATCGCGAGGGACCGTGCCCCGTCGCGCAGGACGCCGCCTCCGGGCACGTGCGAGACCCACCACTCCATGCCGCCCGGCGACGCCCAGGTGATGAGGGCGAGCGCGAGCCCGACGACCCACGGGACGACCAGCGCCAGCGCGTCTCGGCCGCCCAGGGAGCGCCACCACCCTCGTGCGCCCGCCGCGCCCGCGAGCAGCAGCAGGGAGAGCCCGACCCAGGCGAACAAACCCCCGCGCGACGGCAGCACCACCTGGCTGTTCCAGGAGCCGCCGAGGACGAGCGCCTCCAGCGGCGGTGGCAACGCGCCGTGTCCGTGCAACGCGAAGACCTGCGCCCCGACCGCCGCGCTCGTGGCGTCGCCCGCGTGCAGCACCCCGGCGACCAACCAGGGCGCGTTGGCCGCGACCAGCAGGGCCAGACCCCCCAGCACCACACGCCGCCGCCCGGCGGTCGCGGCCATGAGGACGACCGCGCTCGCGATCCCGGGCCCCGCGGCCAGACTGCCCAGCGGTACGAGCAGGAACAGCTGCCACGGACAGTGCCCCGAGGTGCGCCACTGCCGGCCCAGGACCACCAGCCAGGGCAGCACCGCGTAGCCGGCGAGCACCGGCCAGGAACCGAAGAACAGTCGCTCGGCGACGAACGGCGTCCATTGGTAGACGGAGATCGCCGTGAGAGCTCCCGGCAGCGATCCGGCGGGCGCCAGCCGGGCGGCGCCGAGTCCACCCCCGGCCAGGGAGGCGACCAGCACCAGCTTCTGCAGCAGCGCGCCCGGCAGCACCTCGTCCACCACGGCGACGACCGCGTCGGACGGGACCGCCCGCGGCAGCGCCGACCCCAGACCCCAGACGTCGCCCCGCACCGCGAGGTCGGGGACCCACACCATGTCGTAGGTGAGGACGAACCCGGACCCGAGCGCGGGCCCCAGCATCAACAAGGCCAGGGCGAGCGACCACGCCATCGGGGCGCCGTCACGCACCGTTCGCCGCCACCGGGGCTCGGGAACGGCGTCGGGCGCGGCGGTCACCGTGTACTCAGTGAGCCGCGTCGTGCCAGGAGCGGCCGGTGCCGAGCGAGACGTCGAGCGGGACCTGGAGGTCGGCGGCGCCGCCCATCTGCTCGCGCACCAGCGCGGAGAGGGCGTCGGTCTCCCCCGGCGCCACCTCGAACACGAGCTCGTCGTGCACCTGGAGCAGCATCCGTGAGGCCAGCCCCTGCTCGGTGAGGGCGCGGTCGACGTTGAGCATCGCCACCTTGATGAGGTCGGCGGCCGAACCCTGGATCGGCGCGTTCAGCGCCATCCGCTCGGCCATCTCGCGGCGCTGCCGGTTGTCGCTGGTGAGGTCGGGCAGGTAGCGGCGGCGACCCCACAGGGTCTCGGTGAAGCCGGTCTTGCGCGCCTCGTCGACGACGCCGCCGAGGTAGTCGCGGATGCCGCCGAAGGTCTCGAAGTACTCCTCCATCAGGCCGCGGGCCTCGCCCGGCTCGATGCCGAGCTGCTGGCCCAGACCGAAGGCGGACAGACCGTAGGCGAGGCCGTAGTTCATCGCCTTGATCTTGGCCCGCATCTCGACGGTGACCTCGTCGGCCGCCACGTCGAAGACCCGGGCGGCGGTGATGGAGTGGAAGTCGCGACCGGACCTGAACGCCTCGATGAGCAGGGAGTCCTCGGAGAGGTGCGCCATGATGCGCATCTCGATCTGGCTGTAGTCGGCGGTGAGCAGGCACTCCTGCCCCGGCCCGACGACGAAGCCCTCGCGGATGCGCCGGCCCTCCTCGGTGCGGATCGGGATGTTCTGGAGGTTCGGCTCGGTGCTGGAGAGCCGGCCGGTGGCCGCGATCGTCTGGTTGAACGTGGTGTGGATGCGCCCGTCGGGCGCCACCGTCTTGAGCAGCCCCTCGATGGTCTGCCGCAGCCGGATGACGTCGCGGTGCCGCAGCAGGTGGGCCAGGAAGGGGTGCTCGGTCTTCACGAACAGCGCCTGCAACGCGTCGGCGTCGGTGGTGTAGCCGGTCTTGGTGCGCTTGGTCTTCGGCATGCCGAGCTCGTCGAACAGCACCGTCTGCAGCTGCTTGGGCGAACCCAGGTTGATCTCCTTGCCGATGGTGGCGTAGGCCGCGTCGGCCGCCTCGCGGACCTGCTCGGCGAAGTGCGACTCCAGGGTCTCGAGGTGGTCGACGTCGACGGCGATGCCGGTCTGCTCCATCAACGACAGCAGACCGACGAGCGGCAGCTCGACGTCGGCCAGCAGCGGCGCCGCAGCGTGCTCCTCGACGGCGACGTCGAGCGCCTCGGCGAGGTCGAGCACCGCGCGGGCGTGCAGCATCGCCGTGGCGGCCAGTGCGTCGTCACCGGCCCCGCTGGCCTCGGCGGCGTCGAAGAGCCCCTCCTCCTCACTCTCCTGCTCCTGGCGCAGCTCGCGCTTGAGGTAGCGCAGGGTGAGGTCGGAGAGGTCGTAGGAGCGTTGGTCGGGCCGCACGAGGTAGGCGGCGAGGGCGGTGTCGGAGACCACGCCGGCCAGCCGCCAGCCGTGCGCGGCCAGCGCCAGCGCGGGGCCCTTGGCGTCGTGCAGCACCTTCGGCCGACCCTCGTCGGACAGCCAGGCGGCGAGCGCCTCGTCGTCGTCGGGGCTGAGCGCGGCGGCGTCGACGTAGGCGGCACGCCCGGTGGCCGCCGCGAGCGCGAGGCCCTCGACCCTGCCCGGTGCCGCCGCCCCACGTGCCCCGCACGTGGACGCCGACCCGGTCGCCGCCGTTCTCAGCGAGCCAGCCCGCGACCGCACCCGGGGCCAGCTGCTCGCCGTCGAGGTCGAACCCGCTGCCGTCGACCTCCTCCTCGGAGTCGAGCTGCTCGAAGAGCCGGTCGCGCAGCACCCGGAACTCCAGGCCGTCGAAGAGCGTGTGCACCTCCTGGCGGTCCCAGGGTCGCCGCACGAGGTCGGTGGGGCCGAGGTCGAGCTCGAGATCGCGCACCAGCGCGTTCAGCCGCCGGTTGCGCATCACGTCGCCGAGGTGCTCGCGGAGCGCCTCGCCCTTCTTGCCGGTGATCTTGTCGGCGTTGTCGATCACGTTGTCGAGGCCGTCGTACTGGTTGAGCCACTTCGCGGCGTAGCCCTGGCCCACCCCGGGCACGCCGGGCAGGTTGTCGGAGGTCTCCCCCACGATCGCCGCCAGCTCGGGGTAGCGCCACGGGGGGACGCCGTAGCGCTCCTCGACCTTCGCCGGGGTCATGCGCCACATCTCCGAGACCCCGCGCGAGGGGTAGAGCAGCGTGGAGTCGTCGGTGACCAGCTGGATCGCGTCGCGGTCGCCGGAGAGGATCAGCACCTCCATGCCCTCGCCCAGCGCCTGCGTGGTGAGGGTGGCGATGAGGTCGTCGGCCTCGTAGCCCGGCTTCTTCAGGAACGGGATGCGCAGCGCGTCGAGGACCTCCTCGATCAGCGGCAGCTGGCTGCCGAACTCGTCGGGCGACTTGTTGCGCTTGGCCTTGTACTCGGCGTACTCCTCCATGCGGAAGGTCTGCCGCGAGACGTCGAAGCACACCGCGATGTGCGAGGGCTGCTCGTCGCGGAGCATGTTGATCAGCATCGAGGTGAAGCCGTAGACCGCGTTGGTGTGCTGACCGGTGGTGGTCGAGAAGTTCTCGACGGGCAGCGCGTAGAAGGCTCGGTAGGCCAGCGAGTGGCCGTCGAGAAGGAGCAGCCGCGGGCGGTCGGCGGTGTCCGTGGTCACCGTCTCAACCTAGTCACCGCCGCCGACACCCTCGACACCGAGCCGATCGACCCGCCCGACAGAATGACGCCATGAACGACGACGCCGCCGACCCGACCGCCGAGCAGGTCCTGCGCGAGATGCCGGCGGGCACCCTCAACGAGAAGATGGGGGTCGAGATCACCGAGATCTCCGCCGAGCGGGTCGTCGCCACCATGCCGGTCGAGGGCAACCAGCAGCCCTACGGCCTGCTGCACGGTGGCGCCTCGGTGGTGCTCGCCGAGACCCTCGGCTCGGTCGGCTCGGCGCTGCACGCCTACGGGCTGGACAAGATCGCGGTCGGCGTCGACATCAACGCCACGCACCACCGCTCGGTCACCTCGGGCACGGTCACCGGCGTGGCGACGCCGGTGCACCTGGGCCGCAGCTCGACCTGCTACGAGGTCGTCATCACCGACGAGCGCGGCAAGCGGATCTGCACCTCGCGCATCACGTGCGCGCTGATCCCGAAGGAGTCCGTCGGGATGTGACGCGCCCGAGGCCGGCTCAGGCCTCGCTCTGGCGGGCGCGCCGCAGCGAGCGTCGGGCGGCCAGCACGCGGGTGCGCTGACGGCCGACGGCGGGGTCGGCCATCGAGGGTCGCTGGGCCGCCATGCGGGCGCGGACCGCTCCGATCGGACCGCTGCGGTAGCCCGCGCGGGGCGACAGCGCCAACCGGGCCAGGAACCGGTTGGTGTCGCGGGAGCCGTGGTCGACCGACGTCATCACCGTGACGACGTCGTGCTCCTCGCCGAGGGCGATGCCGCTCTCCATGAGCTGGCGCCCGATGCCGCGACGCCGGAACGACGGGCTCACCATGAGCGCCAGCACGTGCACGGCCGGCTCGTGGTCGAGCGGGCTGGTGGGACCCACGCTCAGCAGGACGGCGCCCGCTCGCTCGCCGTCGTGCTCGGCGAGCACGAGCCGCTTCTCGGGCGAGGCCGCGGCGTCCTTGATGACCTGCTGCAGGTCCGCCAGCCGCTCGGTCTCGTCGGCTCGGCGCAGCAGGTCGCCCCACAGCTCGAGCAGGAACTCGGCGTCGGTGTACTCGGCGTCGCGCAGGCTCACGAGTGCTCGACTCACAGGCACCCCCCAGCTCCGGCCCGGTCACCCTCCGGGCATCGGGACCGAACACTACGCTCAGGGCGCCCCGTACGACAGAGGAGTGCACCATCCCCGGAATCGGCACGATCGTGAACGTCGCCACCGTGCTCCTGGGCGCGACCCTGGGCCGGTTCCTCGGCGATCGCCTGCCCGCCCGCACCCGCGACCTCGTCACCGACGGCCTCGGCCTGGTGACCCTGCTGATCGCGGCCACCTCGGCGATGGCGGTGCTCGACCCCTCCCTCGCCGACGAGGTGGGTGACAGCGCGCCGATGCTGATCGTGCTCGGCGCGGTGCTCGTGGGCGGCATCGCCGGCTCGCTGCTGCGCCTCGAGGCCGCGGTCGAGGGCCTGGGCGGCCGCCTCCAGCGACGGCTGATGGGTGACACCGAGTCCGAGGAGCGGCGCCGCTTCATCGAGGGCTTCGTCGTCGCGTCGCTGGTGTTCTGCACCGGGCCCCTCACGATCCTGGGCTCCCTCAACGACGGTCTCGGCAACGGCGCCGACCAGCTCTACCTGAAGGCCACCCTCGACGGCTTCGCGGCGCTCGCCTTCGCCGCCTCGTTCGGCTGGGGCGTCGCGGCCAGCGCGATCACCGTGGTGGTCGTGCAGGGCGGACTCACGGTCGTCGGCGTCCTGCTCGGCGACGTCCTCCCGGCCGCCCACCTCGCCGCCGTCACCGCCACCGGCGGGCTCCTCCTCGTCGGCGTGGCGCTGCGGCTGCTGCGGATCCGCGAGATCGCCGTCGCCGACCTCCTGCCGGCACTGGTCGTCGCGCCGGTCCTCGTGCAGATCGTGGCCGTCAGCCGCTGATGTAACGGTTCGGTATCGCTCGTGCGCCTGCCGAGTGCCGCCCCGGGAGGACGCGTAGGTTGAGCGCGCTTCCTTGCCATCACGCGGCGAGGGGGGAGGAAGTCACATCGACGCGAAAGCGAGGTTCACGAGAGTGAATCGAACCAAAACAGCACCGTGGCTCAAGCTGATGGCCGCCACCGCCGCCCTCAGCGTCACGCTGGTCGGCTGCGGATCCGACGACAGCGACGACGACAGCTCTGCCAGCGACAAGTCGTCGTCGGACAGCAGCGAGTCGCCGTCGGAGGACACCGCCGCCGCCGAGCCCACCGACGACCCGTGCGCCGGCAACGCCACCAGCGCCGACTCGTTCAAGGTCGGCGGGATCCTGCCGATCACCGGCAACCTGGCATTCCTCGGGCCCCCCGAGATCGCCGGAGTCGGCCTCGCCGTCTCCGACATCAACGCCGCGGGTGGCGTCAACGGCGCGCAGGCCTGCCACGCGATCGAGGACTCCGGTGACTCCACCGACCTCTCGATCGTCCAGGCCTCGGGCAACAAGCTCGTGCGCGGCAACCCGTCGGTCGTCATCGGCGCTGCCTCGTCCTCGGTCTCCGAGGCCGTCGTCGGCACCTTCCGCGACGCCCAGGTCACCCAGGTCTCGCCCGCCAACACCGCGGTCGCGCTGAGCGGCATCTCGCCGTTCTACTTCCGCACCGCCCCGCCGGACGGCGTCCAGGGCTCGGCCCTCGGCACGCTGATCTCGCAGGACGGCTACCAGAAGGTCGCCTTCCTGGTGTTCAACGACACCTACGGCACCGGCCTGCGCGACGCCGTGCAGGAGACCATCGAGGGCTCCGGCGGCGAGTGCGTCTACGGCTGCAAGGGCGCCGGCGACGAGTTCCCGGCCGGCCAGACCACCTTCCAGTCCGAGGTCGCCGCGGCCACCGCGTCGAAGCCGGACGCGATCGTGGTGCTCGCCTTCGACGAGACCAAGGCGATCGTGCCCGAGCTGCAGGCCTCCGGCTTCGACATGTCGAAGACCTACTTCACCGACGGCAACACCGCCGACTACAGCGAGGACCTGCCGGCGGGCACGCTCGAGGGCGCCCAGGGCACCATCCCCGGCGCGGACGCTCCCGGTGACTTCAAGGAGCGCCTGAACACGTGGAACAACACGGCCAACGGCGAGGACCTGACGGACTACTCCTACTCGGCCGAGTCCTACGACGCCACCATCCTGGCGGCGCTCGCGGCGGCCAAGGGCGAGTCCAACGAGTCGACCTCCGTGCAGGAGAACTTCGCTGCGGTCTCCGGTGCCACTGACGGCACCGAGTGCACCACGTTCGCGGAGTGCCTGGAGATGATCGAGGCAGGTGACGAGATCCGGTACACCGGTCCCTCCGGCATCGGTCCGATCAACGACCAGAACGACCCGTCCTCGGCGTTCGTCGGCATCTACCAGTTCCAGCCCGACAACAGCATCAAGCTCACCACCACGGTGGAGGGCTCCTCCTGATCCAGGAGACCAGCTGAGCTGAACCGCGAAGGCCCCCGGACCGTCTGGTCCGGGGGCCTTCGTCATCTCCGCGGCCCGGGATCTCGACACTCCGGTGGTCGAGCCGGGCGAGCGCCAGCGAGCCCGTGCCGAGACCCCCGGGGACTCCGGTGGTCGAGCCGGGCGAGCGCCAACGAGCCCGTGTCGAGACCCCCGACAACTCCGGTGGTCGAGCCGGGCGAGCGCCAGCGAGCCCGTGTCGAGACCCCCGGGGACCCCGTCGCGACCGGGGATCTCGACACGCCGCTCGCAGCGCTCGCAGCGGCTCGATCACCGGCAACAGCCCGGTGGTCGAGCCGGGCGAGCGCCAGCGAGCCCGTGCCGAGACCCCCGGGACCCCGGTGGTCGAGCCGGGCGAGCGCCAGCGAGTCCGTGTCGAGACCCCCGGGGGACCCGTCGTGACCGGGGATCTCGACACGCCGCTCGCAGCGCTCGCAGCGGCTCGATCACCGGCAACCAACCCCGGTGGTCGAGCCCGCGTCGAGACCCCCGGACGCCGGGGACCCGGTGCGGAGGTGGGTCAGTGAGCGGCGGTTCCGCCGCCCTCCTTCTCGGCGTCGACGTCGGCGGCGAGGGTGCCGAGGTAGAGCTCGATGACCTTGGGGTCGTTGGCCAGCTCGCGGCCGCTGCCGGTGTAGGCGTCACGCCCCTGGTCGAGGACGTAGCCGCGGTCGCAGATCTGGAGGCAGCGGCGGGCGTTCTGCTCCACCATCACCACGCTGACGCCGGTCTTGTTGATGCGCCGGGTGCGCAGGAACGTCTCGTCCTGGCGCACCGGCGACAGGCCGGCCGACGGCTCGTCGAGGAGCAGCACGGTCGGCTCCATCATGAGCGCGCGGGCCATGGCCAACGACTGCCGCTCGCCACCCGAGAGCGCTCCGGCACTCTGGTTGCGGCGGTCGTGCAGCACCGGGAACAGGTCCCAGGTGGCGGCCAGCCGCTCCCGCAGCTTCTTGGGGCGCAGGTAGAGCCCCATCCGCAGGTTCTCCTCGATGGTGAGGCTCGGGAAGACGTTGTTGTTCTGCGGCACGAAACCCACGCCCGCCTGGACCAGCTTGTCGGCGCGATGGTTGGTGACGCCCTCGCCGTTGAGGTTCACCCGGCCGGAGTGCACCTTGACGAGACCGAACATGGCCTTGAGGAGGGTCGACTTGCCGGCGCCGTTGGGCCCGATGATGCCGATCATCTCGCCGGGGTAGGCGATCAGGCTGCACCCGTTGAGGATGTTCACGCCGGGCAGGTAGCCCGGCCACGATGTCGATGGCCTCGATGACCGGGGTCTCCGCGCTGCGGTCCTGACCGGCCGCGGGCGCCGCGGGTGTCTGCGTCATCGCGACTCTCCTTCTGCCTCACGCTTGCGCGCAGCGTCCTCGGCTGCGGCCTCCGCCTCGATCTCGGCGATGGACTGCTCCTCGAGCAGGTCGTCGTCGCCGAGGTCGGTGTCGTGGTGCGCACCGAGGTAGGCGTCGATCACCGCCGGGTTGCTCATCACGGTGTCGGCCGACCCCTCGGCCACGATCCGGCCCTCGGCCATCACCACGACCCAGTCGGAGATGTGGCGGACGACGTGCATGTCGTGCTCGACGAAGAGGACGGTCATGCCGTCGTCGCGCAGGCTCTGGATATGACCCAGCAGCGACTGGGTCAGCGCCGGGTTCACGCCGGCCATCGGCTCGTCGAGCATGATCATCGTGGGATTGCTCATCAGCGCCCGTGCCATCTCCAGGAGCTTGCGCTGCCCTCCGGAGAGCGAGCCGGCGTAGTCGTGCTTCTTCTCCAGCAGCGAGAAGCGCGCCAGCAGCTCGTCGGCCCTGGCCGCGATCTCGCGCTCCTGCGCGTGCCACAGCGGGCGGAACATCGACTTGGCCAGGTTCTCGCCGGCCTGCTTCTGCGCGCCGAGCATCATGTTGTCCATCACCGTCATGCGGTTGAGCGCCTTGGTGAGCTGGAAGGTGCGCACCATCCCGCTCCTGGCCACCGCCGACGCGCTCGTCCTGCCCAGCTTCTTGCCCTCGAAGGACCAGCTCGCGTCCCGACCCGAGCTGGGCTTGTCGAAGCCCGTGATCAGGTTGAAGAAGGTCGTCTTGCCGGCGCCGTTGGGGCCGATGAGCGCGGTGATGATGCCCCGCTGCACCTCGAGGTGCTGCACGTCGACCGCGGTGATGCCGCCGAAGTGCCGTTCGATCCGGTCGACCTCGAGGATCGGGTCGGGCTTGGCCGCGCCGGGCTCGGCGGGCACTCCCGACAGAAGCTCGCGACGGGCCGCGGGGTCGGCCAGACCGCGGCTCGAGGGCGTGGTGGTCTCAGACATGGAGGCTCACCTCCTTCTTGTTGCCCAGGATGCCTTGCGGCCTGAAGATGACCAGCAGCATGAGCGCGATGCCGACCACCATGAACGCGAACTGGTTGGACTCCTGGTTGTTCATGATGCTGTCGGGCACGTAGGTGGCGCCGAGCTCACGGATCAGGATGCGGACCGAGAAGAAGATGATCGATCCCAGCACCGGTCCGAACACCGTGGCCAGGCCGCCGAGCAGCAGGGCGGTGAACACGAGGAACGTGGTCTGGCGTCCCAGCGAGTCGGGCTGCACGGTGCTGGCCATGACGAAGACGATGCCGCCGAGGGCACCGAACATGCCGCCGATCACCAGTGCCTGCATCTTGATGGAGAAGACGTTCTTCCCGAGGCTGCGGATCGCGTCCTCGTCCTCGCGGATCCCGCGCAGGAGCCGGCCCCAGGGGCTGCGGACCAGCAGGAACAGCAGGAGCGAGGAGATGCCCACCAGGGTCCAGGCGATGCTGCGCGCCCACCACCCGTTGATGCCGGTCTGCGGGTAGGAGAGCGGCGCCGCGAAGAACAGCGCGAGGAAGGCGAGGAAGGCGAGGCCGCTCATGAGCAGCATCGTCGAGCGCTCGACCCGCGCCTTGCCCGGCTCGAGCGGCTCGCCGTCCGCCCCTGCAGCGCTGGCCCTGCGGGCGTTGCGGTAGACCACCACGATCGCCGCGATGAGCGCGATGAACACGAGGAGCCCGAGCACCCGGACCCACATGGCGCCACCTGCGACGTCGCGGTAGCTCACCGGTAGCAGGGTGAACCGGTCGGCCGGATCACGACTGAACGGCGAGAGGTTGATGATCGAGGGGGCGTAGTTGTCGGCGCGGATGCCGAGCGCACCGCCGGTGAGCTCCTCCCAGATCGACAGCCGTCCGAGGAACCGGATGATCTCGGCCGCGGAGATGGTGACGATCGCCAGGTAGTCACCGCGCAGCTGCAGGGTCGGGATGCCGAGGATGAGCGCGAACACGACCGCCAGGGCGAGTCCGACCAGGACGCCGACCCCGAGCGGTAGTCCCTCGCGCACCGAGATCGCGAAGCCGTAGGCCCCGAGCAGCATGAAGCCGGCCTGGCCGAAGTTGATGAGGCCGGTGAAGCCGAAGTGGATGTTCAGTCCGATGACGGCGATGGCGAGGCCAGCCGTGGTGGGGTTGGTCGCCTCGGCGAGCACCGCTGTGAGGATCGAGAAGATGGTGTCCATGAGTTCGTCCGTCCTGTCCGTCAGCCGACCCGGGACGCCCGACCGAGCAGGCCCTGGGGCCTGACGAGGAGGAGCAGGATCAAGATGCTGAGCGCCACGGCGTACTTGAGGTCACCGGGCAGGCGCAGCAGCGGCTCGGTGAGCTCGACGATCAACCCGATCACGATCGAGCCGATGAAGGCGCCGAAGGCCGTTCCGAGGCCGCCGAGCGTGACCGCGGCGAACAGGAGCAGCAGGATCTGCATGCCGGTGTCCCACCGGATGCCGTTGCTGACCGCCAACGCGTAGAACACGCCCGCCAGGCCGGCGAGGCCGGCGGAGGCCGTCCAGACCATGCGGATCACCCTGTCGACGTCGATGCCCGACGCCGAGGCCAGTGCGGGGTTGTCGGAGACCGCCCGCGTGGCGCGCCCGATGTTGGTGCGGAGCAGCACGTAGCCGACCGCGGCGATGGCGACGATCGCGACGCCCATCGCGAGGAAGGACTGGTTGGTGATGATGACCGGCCCGATCGTGGTCGTGCCGAAGTCCTTGACGATGACCTTCACGTTCGCGTTGCCGATCGCGTACTGGAACGCGTACTGGGCCGCGAGCGACATGCCGATCGTGACGATCATCATCTGGGTCAGCCCGAGCCGCCGCCGTCGTAGCGGTTGCCAGAGACCGCGGTCCTGGAGGTAGCCGGACCCGGAGCAGATCAGCACGGTGAGGATGATCCCCAGGTAGAGGTTCAGGCCGCCGACGTTGACCAGGCCGTAGGCGACGACGCCGCCGAGCGTGACCTGCTCGGCGTGGGCGAAGTTCGACAGGCCCGTGGTGCCGTAGACCAGCGACAGGCCGAGGCTGGCCAGCGCGAGGAGCAGGCCGAGCTTGAGACCGTTGACGATGCCCTGCAGGATCCTGTCGACGCGGCTGGCGCCGCCCTCGACGTAGTCGACCGAGCGGACGTTGAAGTTGGCGGCGGTGTTGCCGCCGTTGAGGTTGGCCTTGACGACCACCTCGTTGGAGCCGCGGATCTCGATGCCGTCGGGCAGTGTGTCGGGGTCGACGGCCACCGTGTACTCGCCCGCCTCGGTGACCGTGAACGCGAAGCGCCCGTCGTCCTCGGTGGTCTGGGTCTCGTCGTAGCCGCCGGGGCCGGTGACGGTGACGTCGGTGTCGCCCACCGGGCTGCTGCGGCCGCCGAGGGTGCCGGCGATGCAACCCTGCTTGCCCTTCTGCGGGAGGCAGCTCTCAGCGGCGCTCGACGAGGCGGTGGCTACCGCGGCGTGGGCCGGACCTGCCATCAGCGACAGGAGCACCCCCGCGAGGACACCGAGCAGTGCGAGAACTCCTGTGCGGCCGAGGCGCGCAGTGCGTCCGTGGACACTGCCGACCCCCCGGCGTTCCAGTACGCGGCTCTGCATCAAAGAGACCCCTCCCCCAGCACCCGCCTTCGCGCGTGTCCCGGCAGAGTCTAGGGGCAGGGGCGTGTCAGCGGTGTCACTTAGGGCCCGACACGGTCGGTCCGTGCTGGACGACTCCTTCGGCTACTTGACGCATGGAGAGCCTGCAGATCCATCGCGGTCTTCTGGATCCACCGGAACGCCTCCGGCTCGGTGAGGCCGAGCTGTTCCTGCAGGACGCCCTTGGCCCGGTCGACCGCCGTGCGGGTCTCGAGCCGCTCGGTGAGGTCGGCGACCTCGTGCTCGAGCTGGCCGAGCTCGGCGAACCGGCTCACCGCCATCTCGATCGCGGGCACCAGGTCGGACTGGGTGAAGGGCTTGACCAGGTAGGCCATCGCGCCGGCCTCGCGGGCCCGCTCCACCAGGTCTCGCTGGGAGAAGGCGGTCAGGATGACGACGGGCGCGATCCGCTGCCTCGCGATCGACTCGGCGGCGGCGATGCCGTCCAGCACGGGCATCTTCACGTCGAGGATCACCAGGTCGGGCCGCAGCTCCTCGGCGAGGGCGAGTGCGGTGGCGCCGTCGCCGGCCTGACCGACGACGTCGTACCCCTCCTCGCCGAGCATCTCGGCGAGATCCATCCGGATCAGCGTCTCGTCCTCGGCGATCACCACGCGGCGTGCGGCGGCGGACGGCTGACTCACCCGCCCAGGTTATCGACTCCGCCGGATTCGGGCTGGCGCGGCGACGTCGACCGACCTGTCGGCCCGGCCCGTCGAGCGGTGAGGCAGTGAGGGATCGGCGGACCGGAAACCTCAGCAGGTCACCGCTCCCCCGGGGCCGCACGTCGTCTCGATAGGGTCGGCGTGCCCTCGCCCCGGTAGACCAACCGGCAGAGTCACGGTGCTCAAACCACCGCCAGTGTGGGTTCGAATCCCACCCGGGGCACCCGGCCGCCCACCTGTCGCGCCGCCGCGCGCGCCCGGGCGGGCGTGGCAGCCGCACCGCTCGGACGAAGTCACGCCGACGGTGCTGCGCGGCGGTAGGCCGGGGCGACCTCGTTGATGGCATCGCCCATCCGGTGGATGCGAAGCGCGTTGGTGGAACCGGGGATGCCGGGCGGGCTGCCGGCGACGATGACGACGAGGTCGCCCTCCTCGACGCGGCCGATCTGCAGCAGCTGCTCGTCGACCTGGCGCACCATCTCGTCGGTGTGGTCGACCGGGACGGTCCGGAAGGTCTCGACGCCCCAGGTGAGGGACAGCTGCGAGCGCACCCGGTTCTCGGGGGTGAACGCGAGCACGGGGATCCTGCTGCGCAGCCGGGAGAGCCGCTTGGCGGAGTCGCCGCTCTGGGTGAAGGCGACGACGTACTTCGCGCCGACCCGCGAGGCGACCTCCTCGGCTGCCTTCGCGATCACGCCGCCACCGGTGTGCGGGTCCCATGGATGCGGTGGTAGCGCGAGGCGCTCGTCTCGTCGAGGGCGTGGCGCCTCGGTGGCCGCGATGATCCGCGCCATCGTCTCGACGGTGTGGATCGGGTGGTCGCCGACGCTGGTCTCGCCGGAGAGCATGACCGCGTCCGCACCGTCGAGCACGGCGTTGGCGACGTCGTTGGCCTCCGCGCGGGTGGGCTGCGGGTTGGTGATCATCGACTCGAGCATCTGGGTGGCCACGATGACCGGCTTGGCGTTGATGCGTGCCTTCTCGATCACCTGCTTCTGCAGGAACGGCACGTCCTCCAGCGCGCACTCCACGCCGAGGTCGCCGCGCGCGACCATGAAGCCGTCGAACGCCTCGATCACCTCGTCGAGGTTGTCGATCGCCTGCGGCTTCTCGATCTTCGCGATCACCGGGACGAGCATTCCGGCGTCGCGCATCACCGTGCGCACGTCCTCGACGTCGGCTGGCGCTGCGCACGAAGCTCAGCGCCACGAAGTCGACGCTGAGGCTCAGGGCGAAGCGCAGGTCCGCGCTCGTCCTTCTCGGACAGCGCCGGCACCGAGACGGCCACGCCGGGCAGGTTGATGCCCTTGTGGTTGCTGACGGTGCCACCGACGAGCACCTCGGTCTCGACGTCGGTGTCGGTGACGTCGACGACGCGCAGGCGCACCTTGCCGTCGTCGATGAGGATCGGGTCGCCCGGCGGACACGTCACCGGGCAGGCCCTGGTAGGTGGTGCCCGCGATCTCGTGCGTCGCCGGGAACGTCGCGGGTGGTGATGGTCCACCGCTGACCGCGCTCGAGTCTGGCCGACTTCTCGGCGAAGGTGGCGAGCCGGATCTTCGGGCCCTGGAGGTCGGCGAAGATCGCCACCCCGCGCCCGGCCGCGTCGGCGGCCGCCCGCACCAGCCGGTAGGACTCCGCATGGTCGTCGTGGCTGCCGTGGCTCATGTTCAGCCGGGCGACGTCCATGCCGGCGTCCACGAGCTCCCGGATCCGGCGCTCGCCACTGGTGGCCGGTCCGAGGGTGCACACGATCTTCGCTCTCCGCACCCGGCGAGCCTAGCCTCATTTGGAACGATCCAACAGGCGGACCCGTGCCGGGCCGGCTGTGCCGGTGCTGAGCCGCAGCGCCCTCCTTACCGGCACCGGCGTGTTCGCCGCGGTCGGCGTCACCGACGGTGCGCTGACCCGTCACTAATGCGCTGACCCGTCACTTGTACAAGTGACGGGTCAGCGCATTAGTGACGGGTCGAGGTCAGACGACGAGAGGTCTCGCTGTCGGCGGGATCGGTGACGGGAGGGCCGTGGACCCGGTGAGGTACTCGTCGACGGCGGCAGCGGCTGCGCGGCCCTCGGCGATCGCCCACACGATGAGCGACTGGCCGCGGCCGGCGTCGCCGGCGGCGAAGACTCCGGGCACGGAGGTCATGTAGCCCTTGTCGCGGGCCACGTTGCCGCGCTCGTCGAGGTCGACGCCGAGCTGCTCGACCAGCCCGGCCTTCTCCGGGCCGAGGAAGCCCATCGCGAAGAGCACCAGCTCGGCCGGGATCTCCCGCTCGCTGCCCTCGATCTCGGTCAGCTTGCCGCCCTCGAACACCACGTCGACCAGGCGCAGCGCCCGCACCCGGCCGTCGTCGTCGCCGAGGAACGCCTGGGTGGAGACCGCGTAGACGCGCTCGCCCGCCTCCTCGTGGGCCGAGGAGACACGGAACGTCATCGGGTAGGTGGGCCACGGCTGTCCGGCGGGCCGCGACTCCGGCGGCTCGGGCATGATCTCCAGCTGCGTGATCGAGGCCGCGCCCTGGCGGGTGGCGGTGCCGAGACAGTCGGCGCCGGTGTCACCGCCGCCGATGATCACGACGTGCTTGCCGTCGGCGCGGATCTGGCCCTCGACGGTCTCGCCGAGCGAGACCCGGTTGGACTGCGGCAGGTACTCCATCGCCTGGTGGATGCCGGCGAGCTCGCGGCCCGTGACCGGGAGGTCGCGCGGCTCGGTGGCGCCGATGGCCACGACGACGGCGTCGTAGCGCTGGCGCAGCTCGGCACCGGTGAGCCCGGCCCCCTCGGCGCCGACCTCGACGCCGGCGCGGAACACCGTGCCCTCGCGCTTCATCTGCTGGAGCCGCCGGTCGAGGTGCTTCTTCTCCATCTTGAACTCGGGGATGCCGTACCGCAGCAGGCCGCCGATCTTGTCGTCGCGCTCGTAGACGGCGACGGTGTGGCCGGCCCGGGTGAGCTGCTGGGCGGCCGCGAGCCCTGCCGGCCCGGAGCCGATGACGGCCACGGTGCGGCCCGAGAGCCACTCGGGAGCCTGCGGACGCACGTAGCCGGACTCCCAGGCGCGGTCGATGATCGCGACCTCGACGTTCTTGATGGTCACGGGGTCCTGGTTGATGCCGAGGACGCACGCGGTCTCGCACGGAGCAGGGCACAGCCGGCCGGTGAACTCCGGGAAGTTGTTGGTGGCGTGCAGCCGCTCGATCGCGCCGTCCCAGTCGTCGCGCCAGACCAGGTCGTTCCACTCGGGGATGATGTTGCCGAGCGGGCACCCCTGGTGGCAGAACGGGATGCCACAGTCCATGCAGCGCCCCGCCTGGGTGCTGATGATCGGCAGCAGCGCCTTCCCGGCGCCGTCCGGGTAGACCTCGTTCCAGTCGTGCACCCGCTCCTCGACCGGTCGCCGCTCGGCGACCTCGCGGCCGTGCTTCAAGAACCCCTTCGGGTCAGCCACGGCGCACCTCCTTCTCACCCATGACGGCAATCTCCTGCTTCATGGCCGAGCGTCGGCGCCGACTCGACGTGTGGTCCCGACGAACCCGCCGCTCAGCCATGGAGGCTCTCCATCATCGCGTTCTCGACCTCTCGCTCGTCGAGCCCGTCGGCCTCGGCCTTCGCCTTGGCCTCGAGCACGATCCGGTAGTCGCGCGGCATCACCTCGGTGAACCGGGTCAGCGAGGTCTCCCAGTCGGCGAGCAACGCCTCGGCCACGGCCGAGCCGGTCTCCTCGTGGTGCTGGCGCACCAGCTGCTCGAGCTCGACGGCCGCCTTCTCGGCGACCGGCCCGAGCTCCACGAGCTCCCGGTTGACCCGGTCGTGCGCCAGGTCGAGCACCCAGGCGACGCCGCCGGACATGCCCGCCGCGAAGTTGCGGCCGGTCCCGCCCAGCACGACGACGCGGCCACCGGTCATGTACTCGCAGCCGTGGTCGCCCACGCCCTCGGTGACCAGCCAGGCCCCGGAGTTGCGGACGGCGAACCGCTCCCCCACCCCGCCGCGCAGGAAGATCCGGCCCGACGTGGCGCCGTAGGCGATGGTGTTGCCGGCGATGATGTGCTCGTCGGCCTCGAAGGTGGCGGACCGGTCGGGCCGCACCACGATGCGGCCACCCGACAGGCCCTTGCCGACGTAGTCGTTGGCGTCGCCCTCGAGCCGCAGCGTGATGCCGCGCGGCAGGAACGCGCCGAACGACTGGCCGGCGGAGCCGACGAGGGTGAGGTCGATGGTGCCCTCCGGCAGGCCCTCGCCGCCGTACCGCTTGGTGACCTCGTGGCCGAGGATCGTGCCGACGGTGCGGTTGACGTTGCGGATCGCTCACCTGGCCGCGCACCGGCTCCCCGCTCTCCAGCGCGGCCTGCGGCCAGCGGCACGAGCTCGGTGCGGTCGAGCGACCTCGCCAGGCCGTGGTCCTGCGTCTTGGTGCAGCGCCGGTCCTGGTCGGGGAAGTGGCTGGAGTCGACCTGGTGCAGGATCGGGGTGAGGTCGAGGCCCGCGGCCTTCCAGTGGTTGACGGCCTCGGCGAGGTCGAGCGTCGCGACCTCGCCGACCGCCTCGTCGAGGGAGCGGAAGCCGAGCTCGGCGAGGATCTCGCGCACCTCCTCGGCGATGTACTCGAAGAACGTGACGACGTACTCGGCCTTGCCCGTGTAGCGCTCGCGCAGCACCGGGTTCTGGGTGGCCACGCCCACGGGGCAGGTGTCGAGGTGGCAGACCCGCATCAGGATGCAGCCCGACACCACCAGCGGCGCGGTGGCGAAGCCGTACTCCTCGGCCCCCAGCAGCGCGGCGATGACCACGTCGCGGCCGGTCTTGAGCTGGCCGTCGGCCTGCACCACGATGCGGTCGCGCAGACCGTTGACGAGCAGCGTCTGCTGCGTCTCGGCGAGGCCGAGCTCCCACGGACCGCCCGCGTGCTTGAGCGAGGTGAGCGGGGAGGCGCCCGTGCCGCCGTCGTGCCCGGAGATGAGGACGACGTCGGCGTGCGCCTTCGAGACGCCCGCGGCCACGGTGCCCACCCCGACCTCGGAGACCAGCTTCACGTGCACCCGTGCCTGCGGGGTTGGCGTTCTTGAGGTCGTGGATCAGCTGGGCGAGGTCCTCGATGGAGTAGATGTCGTGGTGCGGCGGGGGGCTGATGAGCCCCACGCCCGGCGTCGAGTGCCGGGTGCGCGCCACCCACGGGTAGACCTTGTTGCCAGGAAGCTGGCCGCCCTCGCCGGGCTTCGCACCCTGCGCCATCTTGATCTGGATGTCGTCGGCGTTGGTGAGGTACTCCGAGGTGACGCCGAACCGGCCCGAGGCGACCTGCTTGATCGAGCTGCGGCGCTCCGGGTCGTGGAGCCGGTCGGCGTCCTCACCGCCCTCGCCGGTGTTGGACTTCCCGCCCAGCCGGTTCATCGCGATCGCGAGGGTCTCGTGGGCCTCCTGCGAGATCGAGCCGTACGACATCGCGCCGGTGGAGAACCGCTTGACGATCTCGGTGGCCGGCTCGACCTCCTCGATCGCGATCGGCTCGCGGCCGGTGAGGTGGGAGCCCTTGAACCGGAACAGTCCGCGCAGCGTCATCAGCCGCTGCGCCTGCTCGTCGACCGCGGCGGTGTACTGCTTGAAGATGTCGTAGCGCTGGGTGCGCGTGGAGTGCTGGAGCCGGAAGACCGTCTCGGGGTCGAACAGGTGCGGCTCGCCGCCACGGCGCCACTGGTACTCCCCGCCGATCTCGAGGCGCCGGTGGGTGGGCAGCACGCCGCCGCGCGGGTAGGCGGTCGCGTGCCGCTGCGCCACCTCGGCGGCCAGGACGTCGAGACCGATGCCGCCGAGCTTGGAGGTGGTGCCGGTGAAGTAGCGGTCGACGAGGTCCTGGGAGAGACCGATGCTCTCGAAGATCTGGGCGCCGGTGTAGGAGGCGACGGTGGAGACGCCCATCTTCGACATCACCTTGAGCACGCCCTTGCCGAGGCCCTTGATGAGGTTCGCGACGGCGTCCTCGGGCTCGCGATCGACGAAGTAGCCCTCTCGCGCGAGGTCCTCGACGGACTCCATCGCGAGGTAGGGGTTCACCGCGGCGGCGCCGTAGCCGACGAGCAGCGCCACGTGGTGCACCTCGCGGACGTCGCCGGCCTCGACCAGCAGCCCCACCTGGGTGCGGGTCTTCTCGCGCACCAGGTGGTGGTGCACGGCGCCGGTGAGCAGCAGCGACGGGATCGGCGCCAGGTCGGCGTCGGCGTGGCGGTCGGAGAGCACGATGATGCGCGCACCGCCCGCGATCGCCTCGGAGACCTCGGCGCAGATCTCGTCGATCCTCCTGCCCAGGGACTCGCCCCCGCCGGCCACCTCGTAGAGGCCCCGCGAGACGTGGGTGATGAAGCCCGGCATGTCGCCGTCGCGGTTGATGTGGCGGATCTTGGCGAGGTCGTCGTTGTCGATCACCGGGAACGGCAGCACGACCTGGCGGCACGACGCCGGCTGCGGCTCGAGCAGGTTCGCCTCCGGCCCGATGGTGCCGCTCAGCGAGGTGACGAGCTCTTCGCGGATGGCGTCGAGCGGCGGGTTGGTGACCTGCGCGAACAGCTGGCTGAAGTAGTCGAAGAGCAGCCGTGGCTTGTCGCTGAGCGCGGCGATCGGGGTGTCGGTGCCCATCGAGCCGAGCGCCTCGCCGCCGGTGTTGGCCATCGGCGCCAGCAGCACCCGCAGCTCCTCCTCGGTGTAGCCGAAGATCTGCTGACGGCGGGTGACCGAGGCGTGGGTGTGCACGATGTGCTCGCGCGCCGGGATGTCGTCGAGGTGGATGAGACCGGCGTGCAGCCACTCGCCGTAGGGGTCCTCCCCGGCCAGCTGGGTCTTGATCTCCTCGTCCTCGATGATGCGGTGCTCGTCGGTGTCGACGAGGAACATCCGGCCCGGCTGGAGCCGGCCCTTGCGGACGATGCTCGCCGGGTCGAGGTCGAGGACGCCGACCTCGGAGGCCAGCACGACGAGGCCGTCGTCGGTGACCCAGTAGCGGGAGGGCCGCAGCCCGTTGCGGTCGAGCACCGCACCGACCTGCGAGCCGTCGGTGAACACCACGCAGGCCGGGCCGTCCCACGGCTCCATCAGGGCGGAGTGGAAGGCGTAGAAGTCGCGCCGCGCCTGGTCCATCTCGCCGTGGTTCTCCCACGCCTCCGGAATCATCATCAGCACCGCGTGCGGCAGCGTGCGGCCACCCATGTGCAACAGCTCGAGCACCTCGTCGAAGGACGCGGAGTCCGAGGCACCCGGGGTGCAGATCGGGTAGAGCCGGTCGAGATCGCCCGGGATGAGGTCGGAGTCGAGCAGGGCCTCGCGGGCCCGCATCCAGTTGCGGTTTCCCATCACCGTGTTGATCTCGCCGTTGTGGGCGATGAACCGGAACGGGTGGCTCAGCGGCCAGCTCGGGAAGGTGTTGGTGGAGAACCGCGAGTGCACGACGGCGACCGCGGAGGCGATCCGCTCGTCGACCAGGTCGGGGTAGAACTGGTCGAGCTGCTCGGTGGTGAGCATGCCCTTGTAGGCCAGGGTGCGGCTCGACAGGCTCGGGAAGTAGGCCTCGGTCTCGCGCTCGGCCCGCTTGCGCAGGCAGTAGGCGAGCCGCTCCAGCGCCATGCCGGTGAGCCGTTGCCCCGACGCCGCCACGAACAGCTGGCTGAACGACGGCATCACCGAGAGCGCCGTCGAGCCGAGGGTGTCGGGCTGCACCGGCACGTCGCGCCAGCCGAGCACCGCGAGGCCCTCCTCGTCGGCGAGCTCCTCGATCCGCTGGCGGGTCTTGGCGACGTCGTCGTCGTCGCCGGGCAGGAAGGCGGTGCCGACGGCGTACGCACCGCGGCCCGGCAGCTCGAACCCGGCGTCCGCGGCGACCTCGCGCAGGAAGCCGTCGGGGAGCTGCATGAGGATGCCGGCGCCGTCGCCGGAGTTGACCTCGGCGCCCGCGGCGCCGCGGTGGTCGAGGTTGCGCAGCGCCGTGAGCGCCTTCTGCACGATGTCGTGGGAGGCGTCGCCGGTGAGCGTGGCGACGAAGGCCACGCCGCAGGCGTCGTGCTCGTGAGCCGGGTCGTAGAGACCCTCGGCCGGACGCTGGCGGGCGAGGTGGGACGCGGGCGACAAGGGCACCTGTGGTCCTCCCGTCGACGACGGTTGCCATGCTCCGGCGGACCGGACGATGGGGCAACTGGTGGGACGCAGGGACAACGTTGGCCCACGCGGCGGAGCGCTCAGATTACCACCGGGTGACCGGCGGGCCGGCGCACCGGCCCCGGGGTGGACGGGGCCCGGTGGTTTCCGGACAGGCGCGGCGCGCCCTCCTCAACCACCGGGGCCGGGCTCGGGGTGATCGGACCTCTCGTCGTCGACTTCTCGACCCTGCCCTCCTTCTCGACCCTGCCCTCGACCGCGGCGTCGTCGGCCGCCGGGCCGGTGTCGACGTCGTTCGTGTCGGCATCGGGGCCGAAGCCGGGGCGGTAGACGTCCTCCTGCCGGCCGGGGTGACGGCGCAGGCTCCAGACGAGGTAGGCCGCGGCGGCGGCGAACAGGACGATCGAGGTCCAGACGTTGAACCGCAGCCCGCCGACGTCGTCGAGCTCGACGGTGTCGATGCGCAGGTACTCGATCCAGCCGCGACCGGCGGTGTAGACCATCACGTAGAGCGCGAAGACCCGGGCGTAGCCGAGCTGGAAGCGCCGCTCGGCCCACAGCAGGAGGCCGACGCCGCCGAGGTTCCACAGGCACTCGTAGAGGAACGTGGGGTGGAAGGTGGCGACGTCCTCATAGCCCGGCACCCGGTGCCGGGCGTCGATCTCCAACCCCCACGGCAGGTCGGTGGGGCGCCCGTACAGCTCCTGGTTGAACCAGTTGCCCCAACGGCCGATGGCCTGCGCGAGCAGCAGGCCGGGCGCGCAGACGTCGGCCAGCGCCCGCATCCGGATGCCCTTGCGGCGCGCGCCGAGCCAGACGCCGAACGCACCGAGCGCCACCGCACCCCAGATGCCCAGTCCGCCCCGCCAGATGTAGAGCGCCTCGATCGGCGAGCCGCCGTCGCCGAAGTAGCGGCCGGAGTCGGTGGCCACGTGGTAGAGCCGGGCGCCGACCAGGCCGAACGGCACACCCCACACCGCGACGTCCTGGATCTCCCCGGCTCGGCCGCCGCGGGCCTGCCACCGGCGCTCGCTGAGCCAGATCGCGGCGACGATGCCGAGGATGATCGCCAAGGCGTAGCCGCGCAGCGGCAACGGACCGATCTCCCAGACGCCGTCACTGGGGCTCGGGATGGTCAGCGGGAGCGTCACGGTGTGTCAGTGTTCCTTAGCTCAGCAGAGTGTGGATGTCGTCGGCGAGCTGCGACGGCGAGGCGTCCTGGCGCCAGAACACCGGCGCCTCGTCGTCGCTGTCGATCCCGATGATCGTGGTCGTGTGCCCGCCCGGGTCCTGGCGGTCGATCCCCACCGCGAGGCCCTGACCCACCTCGACGACGGTGTCGAGGTCGCCGGTGAGGCCCACGAAGGACTCGTCGTAGCGGTCGAGGTAGTCGCGGATCCTCGGCGGGGTGTCGTGGGTGGGGTCGCTCGACACGAACACCACCTGCACGTCGTCCCTGTCGGCGTCGTCGAGCCTGGTGAGCGCGGAGGCGAGGTGGTTGAGCACCGCCGGGCAGATGTCGGGGCACCGGACGTAGCCGAAGAACACCAGCGTGAGCCGCTCGTCGGTGTCGGCGGCCAGCGAGAACGGCTCGCCGTCGGTGTCGGTGAGGTCGGTGTCGGGCACCCGGTACGGGTTGTCGAGCACGGTGCCGCTGAACGGGGCCGGGTCGTCGCCGCCGCAGCCGGCGACGAGGACGGTCAGGGCGAGGAGGAGGGCGGGGGCGACGGCGCGAGCGCGCGGTCGGGCATCACGCACGCCGGACCCCGCCGGCCAGGTCCTCGGTGAGGGCGGTGAGCGCGCGCATGCCGGCCGCGCGGTCGTCGAGGTGGTCGAGCAGGGTGCGCACGAACGCCGAGCCGACGATCACGCCGTCGGCGAAGGCGGCGACGGCGGCGGCCTGGTCGCCGTTGCTGATGCCGAGCCCGACGCCGACGGGCAGGTCGGTGGTACCGCGGGTGCGGGCCACGAGCGGCTCGGCGAGGTCGCTGGTGGCGTCGCGGGTGCCGGTGACGCCCATGACGGCCGTGGCGTAGACGAAGCCACGGCAGGCCGCCGTCGTCATCGCGAGCCGCTGGTCGGTGGAGGACGGTGCCACCAGGAAGACCTTGTCGAGGTCGTGCTCGTCGGCGGCGGCGACCCACTCCGGCGCGAAGTCGGGGGTGAGGTCGGGAGTGATCAGGCCGGCTCCCCCGGCGTTCGCGAGGTCGGCGGCGAATCGGGCGACGCCGTACCGCTCGACCGGGTTCCAGTAGGTCATCACGACCGTGGGGGTGCCGGTGGCGGCGACGGCCTCGACGGTGCGCAGGACATCGCTGGTGCGCACGCCGCGGTCGAGGGCGTGCTGCGCGGCGTCCTGGACGGTGGGGCCGTCCATCACCGGGTCGCTGTAGGGGAAGCCGATCTCGATGACGTCGCAGCCGGCGTCGACCATCGCCGTGAGGGCGGCGATCCCGCCCTCGACGTCGGGGAAGCCTGCGGGCAGGTAGCCGACGAGCGCGGAGCGGCCCTCGTCGCGGGCCTTCGCGAAGGCGGTCGCCGTGGTCGGGGTGCTCATGCGTCGCCGAGACCGAACCAGCGCATGGCGGTCTCCATGTCCTTGTCGCCACGGCCCGAGAGGTTCACGAGAACGAGTCCGTCGGGGCCGAGGTCCCGGGCGACGTCGTAGGCGCCGGCCAGCGCGTGCGCGGACTCGATCGCCGCGATGATCCCCTCGGTGCGGGCGAGCACCTGCAGGGCGTCCATGGCGGCGGCGTCGGTGACCGGCACGTAGTCGGCGCGGCCGCTCTTCGCGAGGTGGGCGTGCTGCGGACCGACGCCCGGATAGTCGAGGCCGGCGGAGATCGAGTGCGACTCGACGGTCTGGCCGTCCTCGTCCTGGAGCACGAACGTGCGGGCGCCGTGCAGGACGCCGGGGTCGCCGGCCGCGATGGTGGCGGCGTGCCGGCCGGTCTCGACGCCCTCGCCGCCGGGCTCGAACCCGTGCAGCGCGACGTCGGCGTCGTCGAGGAACGCGGTGAAGAGGCCGATCGCGTTGGAGCCGCCACCGACGCAGGCGGCGACGGCGTCCGGCAGCCGACCGGTGAGGTCGAGGCACTGGGCGCGGGCCTCGTCGCCGATGCTGCGGGTGAAGTCGCGCACCATGCTCGGGAAGGGGTGGGGCCCGGCCGCGGTGCCGAACAGGTAGGCGGTGTGGTCGACGGTGGCCACCCAGTCGCGCAACGCCTCGTTGATGGCGTCCTTGAGGGTGGCGCTGCCGGCGTCGACCGGCACGACCTTGGTGCCGAGCAGCTGCATCCGGGCCACGTTGAGCGCCTGCCGCTTGGTGTCGACCGAGCCCATGTAGACGGTGCAGTCGAGGCCGAAGTACGCCGCCGCGGTGGCGCTGGCGACGCCGTGCTGACCGGCACCGGTCTCGGCGATGACGCGGGTCTTGCCCATGCGCCGGGTGAGCAGCGCCTGGCCGAGCACGTTGCGGATCTTGTGGGCGCCGGTGTGGTTGAGGTCCTCGCGCTTCAGCAGGATGCGGGCACCGCCGACGTGCTGGGTGAGCCGCTCGGCGTCGTAGAGCAGGCTCGGGGTGCCGGCGTACTCGCGCATGATCGTGTCGAGCTCGGTGCGGAACGTCGGGTCGGCCCAGGCCTCGCGGTACGCGCCGTCGAGCTCGTCGAGCGCCGCCATCAGCGCCTCCGGCATGAACCGCCCGCCGAAGTCGCCGAACCAGCCGTGCTCGTCGGCGTCCCAGGTTCCGCTCACGCCACCACTCCCGTCATCTCCGCGACCGCCTCGCGGGGGTGGCCGCCCCGCACCAGCGCCTCGCCCACCAGCACGGCGTGCGCCCCCTCGGCCACGAACCGCTCGACGTCGTACGGGCCGGCGATGCCGGACTCGGCCACCAGCACCCGGTCGTCGGGGACGAGCGGCGCCAGCCGGCCGAAGGTGCCGTCGTCGACGGCGAGGGTCTTGAGGTTGCGGGCGTTGACGCCCACGAGCTCGGCGCCGAGGGCCACCGCCCGCTCGGTCTCGACCTCGTCGTGCACCTCGACCAGGGCGGTGAGACCGAGCTCGCGGGCCTCCTCGTGCAGGCGTCGCAGCAGGTCGTCGTCGAGCGCGGCCACGATGAGCAGCACGAGGTCGGCTCCGGCGGCCCGGGCCTCCAGGAGCTGGTAGCTCGTCACCACGAAGTCCTTGCGCAGCAGCGGGACGTCGACCGCCGCGCGCACCGCACGCAGGTCGTCGAGGCTCCCGCCGAAGCGCCGCTGCTCGGTGAGCACGCTGATCGCCGCGGCACCGCCGGCGGCGTACTCACGGGCCAGTGCGGCGGGGTCGGGGATGTCGGCGAGGTCGCCCTTGCTGGGGCTGCGCCGCTTCACCTCGGCGATGACGCTGGACCCCGGTGCCCGCAGCTGCGGCATCGGGTCGAGGGGCGGTGCGACGTCGGCCAGGGCGGCGCGCAGGTCGACCAGCGGGACGGCGTCCTGACGGGCCTCGAGATCCTCCCGGACGCCGGCGACGATGTCGTCGAGCACGGACATCGGCGGGCTCCTCGCGTGGTCTGGGGCGGCGGCGTGGGTGCCTGCGAAGTCTGTCACGCAAGCACTAGGGTTCCGGCAGCGCCCGCCCCGGGACCGGCCCGGGCCCACGCGAAGGAGCGTCACCACATGAGCAACTACCCTCCCTCCGACCAGCCCCCGGGCCAGCCCCCCTACGGTGGCCAGCCTCCTGGCGGCGGTCAGCCGCCCTACGGCGGTCAGCCTCCCGGCGGTCAGCCGCCCTACGGCGGTCAACCTCCCGGCGGCGGCTACGGCGGTCAGCAGGAGCAGAAGACCTCGGTGATGGCGATCATCTCCCTGGTCACCGGCATCCTCGCCATCCCGTGCTGCGGCTGCGTGGTCTTCTCGCTCGCCGCGATCGTCCTCGGCTTCCTCGGCCGCAAGGAGATCGCCGAGTCCGGCGGTGCCAAGAAGGGTGACGGGCTCGCCAAGGCCGGCCTCATCCTCGGAGTCGTGACTCTCGTGCTCGCGGCCATCTACTGGATCCTCATCGGGACCGGCACCTTCGAGAGCAACTACTACACCGACTACTGAGCCACACCCCGGTAGTCACCGCGGGTGGCTGGCGGCAGGCGTCAGGCTGCCAGCCACCCGAACGGTGCGAGGTCGAGGTTCCTCAGCACCGAGAACGTCAGCACCAGCACCACGACACCCACGATGAGCCGCATCGACGGCGCCGAGGGTGTGCGTCGCACCCCCCGCCAGGCGTCGACCGCCCATCGGGCGAGGTAGAAGATCGCGAACGGCATCGCCAGCACCAGCAGCAGGTTGCTGGAGGCGGCGTCGACGATCCGGAAGTTCGTGAGGTCGTTCATGCCTCGCAGGCCGCCGCACCCCGGGCAGTCGATGCCGAAGAGGGTGGAGCTCGGGCACAGGCCCCAGGAGCCGGGGGCGTGAGGGTCTCGGAAGTGCAGCGCCACGGAGGCGAGGGCGAGGCCGCCGATGGTGGCCAGCGGGCCGACCATCCGTCGCTCGCGCGTGGGCATCGGCTCGTGCGGCGCGTGGGCGTGGATGGTGCTCATGCGTCGTGCAGCCCCATCTTCGCCATGATGAGGAACAGGGCACCGGCGGCGACGACGATCCCGACGCCGACGTAGAAGACCACGTAGCTGATGGGGTCGAGCATGAGCCCGGCCCCGCCGACGACGAACCCGACCAGTCCCACCACCACGGCGGTCCAGGCGGCCGGGGTGTTGCCGTGGTGCGCGGTCATGCAGGCTCCTTCGCGGGGTGGCTGGCGATCCGACCCGAATCCTAGTGGGCCGGTCCCCGGTCGCGGTCACCCTCCGCCGTTTCGTCGGGCGCGTCGGGGGCGGTCGGGTCCTGCCCCTCGTCGAGGGAGCGCCACACCTCGGCGTTGCTGCGCTCCTCGACCGGTGCGTCGGCGGCTCGTGCTGCCGCTCCTGCGGGCCCTCCTGCGGCCGCACCCGGGGCGTCGTAGCGGCGGCCCATCTCCGGCCAGGCGGCCACCCGGCGGACGGCGGTCGCGGCCGCTCCGACGGCGACCATCGCGGCCACCAGACCGAGGTAGGACCACGCCGTCCGGCCGACCTGCGGGTCGGCGACGCCACGGTCGACCAGGGCGTCGTGCACGACGCTGGGGGCCGCGATCCACGCCGCCACAGCGGCCACGAGCAGCAGCACCGAGGCCACCAGGCCAAGCGCGGCGACGACCCGGCGGAACCGGCCCCGGGCGACGAGGACGACGCCCCAGGACGCCAGCGCCACCAGGGCCAGCGCCGCGACGAGCGGCGCCGACGCCTCGGCGATCGCGTTGCCGAGGGCGTTGACGGCGGCACCACCGGTCCGGTCGTCGGTGTCGGCCCACGGCTGGTTGCCGGCGACCGCGGCCCCGCTACTGCCGACGAGCCCGGCCAGGACCGTGGAGCCGAAGCCCCGCCCGCTGCGCTCAGCCACCGGTGACCTCGCCGCGCGGCAGGACGCCGTCGTCGAAGCAGGTGCGGGTGCCGGTGTGGCAGGCCGGCCCGTCCTGGTCGACTTTCAGCAGCACGGTGTCGCCGTCGCAGTCCAGGCGCACCTCGAGGACCCGCTGCCCGTGGCCGGAGGTCTCGCCCTTCACCCAGTGCTCACCGCGCGAGCGGCTCCAGTAGGTGCCGCGGCCGGTGGTGAGGGTGCGGTGCAGCGCCTCGTCGTCCATCCAGGCGAGCATCAGCACCTCGCCGGTGTCGTGCTGCTGCGCGACGGCGGCGACGAGGCCCTGGTCGTTGCGCTTGAGGCGCGCGGCCACGGCGGGGTCGAGGGGCATGGGGTCGATTATGTCGAGGCGTGCTGCGCGACCCACGACGCGTGCAGCCCGGCGTACACACTGCCGGCCTCCGCGACGAGCGCGGCGTGGGGGCCGCGCTGCACGATCCGCCCGCGGTCGACGACGACGACCTCGTCGGCGTTCTCCGCGGTGGAGAGCCGGTGGGCGATCGTGACCGACGTGCGACCGGACATCAACCGCTCCAGGGCGCGCCCGATCCGCATCTCCAGGGCAGGGTCGACGGCGCTGGTGGCCTCGTCGAGCACGAGGAGGTCCGGGTCGGCCAGGTGGGCGCGGAGGAGCGCGACGAGCTGCCGCTCCCCCGCCGACAGCGACTCACCCCGCTGGCCGACCTGGGTGTCGAGGCCGCGCGGCAGGGAGTCGACCCAGTCGCTGAGACCGAGCTCGTCGGCGCTGGCGAGGATGGTGGCCTCGTCGGCGTCGAGCCGGCCGTAGCGCACGTTCGCGGCGAGGGTGTCGTCGAACAGGAAGCCCTCCTGCGGCACCAGCACGACGCTGGAGCGCAGCGACGTCTGGGCCACCTCGCGCACGTCGATGCCGTCGAGCAGCACGGTGCCGTGGGTCGGATCCATCAGTCGGGTGAGCAGCTTGGCGAAGGTGGACTTGCCCGAGCCGGTCTCGCCGACGATCGCGACCCGTCGCCCGGCGTCGATGTCGAGGGTGACGTCGCGCAGGACCGGCGGCCCGCCCGGGTAGGAGAACTCGACGCCCTCGAAGCGGACGTCGATCGGGCCGCGCGGCAGCACGTGGGCGTCGGGGCCGGGGTCGACGAGGTCGGCGGGGGTGTCGAGGATGCCGATCACCCGCCGCCACCCGGCGATGGCGAGCTGGGCGTCGGTGAGGATCTGGGTGCCCAGCTGCACCGGGCCGACGAACAGCGTGACGAGGAAGGCAAAGGCCAGGACCTGGCCGGCGGTGATGTCACTCGCGCCCATCCAGGCGTACTGGCCGAGCCAGATGCCGAAGATCAGCACGCCCGCGTTGGCCAGACCCGCCGACAGGCCGCCCAGGGAGAAGGAGATCGCGGTGAAGCCCTGGGCACGGGTGCTGGCGGCCTGGTGGGCGGCGACCGCCTCGTCGATGCGCCTTTGAGTGCGGGCCTCGACGGCGTAGGACCGGACCACCGATGCGCCGACGACGGGCTCGGAGATCGCCGAGAGCAGCGCCCCGACCTGGCGGCGGACGGTGCCGTAGGCCTGGGAGAGCTTGCGCTGGAAGTAGCGGAGGCTGAGGAACAGCGGGGCGAACGCGACCCACACCACGATCGCCAGCTGCCAGGAGTAGACGACCATCACGACGGTCGCGACCAGCACCTGGCCGGTGCTCACCACGAACAGCAGGCCGCCGAACACGAGGAACTGGCTCACCTGGTCGACGTCGCTGGTGACGCGGGAGACCAGCGCGCCGCGCCGCTCGGTGTTCTGGGTGAGCAGCGGCAGGTCGTGCACGTGGCGGAACGCCTTGACCCGCAGTGTCGCCAAACCGCGCTCGGAGGCCGAGAACAGCCGCGAGGTCATCGCATACGACGCCCAGCTGGTGAGCACGATCGCCGCGCCCGCGAGCACCCCCATCAGGACGGTGAAGGACACGTCGGGGCCGTTCGGGCCGTTGAGGCCGCGGTCGAGGGTCTGCTGCACGGCGATCGGCACGACGACCTGGCCGAGCGAGGCGAAGACGGCGAGCACCAGCGTGCCCCGGATGCCCGCCGTGAGCTCCGGGCTGTGGCGCAGGCCGCGGCGGATGGTCTCGATCGCGCCGACGTCGTCGCCGGTGCTCATCGTGGTGCCGGAGGTGGCGGCGGACCCAGAGGTGGCGTCGGCGTCGGTGGCGGTCACGAGGTGAGCTCCTGCTCCTGCTCGTAGGCGTTCACCAGGTCGGCGTAGGCCGGCGAGCGCGCGAGCAGGTCGAGGTGGGGGCCGCGGTCGACGATCCGGCCGCCGTCGAGGTGCAGCACCTCGTCGGCGAGGCCGATCGTGGCCTTGCGGTAGGCGACGACGACGAGCGTGCTACCCGAGTCGCCCCCGCGCAGCGCCGCGAGGATGCGGGCCTCGACCTCCGGGTCGACCGCCGAGGTGGCGTCGTCGAGGATCAGCAGCCGGGGCCGGCGCACCAACGCACGGGCGAGCGAGATCCGCTGCCGCTGGCCGCCCGAGAGCGACGTGCCGCGCTCGCCGAGCTGGGTGTCGAGGCCGTGCGGCAGCGCGGCGACGAACCCGTCGGCCTGGGCGGTGCGCAGGGCCGCCCACACCTCGTCGTCCGAGACGTCGACGCCCCCCACCTGGCTGCCGAGGGTGATGTTGCCGCGCACGGTGTCGTCGAAGAGGAACGCGGTCTGCGGCACGATCGAGACCACCCGGGCCAGCTCACCGGCGGCGAGGTCGCGCAGGTCGGTGCCGTCGACGACGACCGCCCCCTCGCGCGGGTCGACCAGGCGCGTGAGCAGCGTGGTGAGCGTGCTCTTGCCCGATGCGGTGGCGCCCACCAGGGCGATCGTGCGCCCGGGCTCGACGGTGAAGTCGAGGCCGTCGAGCACCCGCTGGTCGGGGGTGTAGCCGTAGCCGACGTCGCGCACCTCGAGCCGGGCGCCGCCGCTGCCCTCGGGGGCCCGCGCCTCGCCGTAGGGCATGGCGCCCCGGGTGCGCAGGACCCGGTCGACCCGCCGGTAGCCGACGACGCTGCGCGGGAACTCGCCGAGGAGCCAGCCGATGGAGCGGATCGGGAAGGAGACGATGGTGAGCAGGTAGGCGATCGTGACGACGTCGCCCGGTTCGGTGGCCCCCGACATCACGCGCGAGACGCCGACCGCCAGCACCACCAGCACGCCGATGTTGGGGAGCGCGGCGAGGGTGGGGTCGAAGGCGGCACGGATCCGGCCGACCTTGGTGTTGACGTCGCGCAGCTCGCCGGCGACGGCGGCGAACCGCTCGGTCTCCTCGCCCTCCCGGCCGAGCGTCTTGACCACCATGGCGCCGTCGAAGGACTCGTGCGCGATCTCGCTCAGCTCGGCACGCAGCTCCTGGGCGCGGGTGGCCCATCCCTGCGCCAGCCGCTGGTAGACGACGTTGGTGGCGATCACGGCCGGGAAGATCAGCAGGCCGACGATCGCGAGCACGAGGTCGGCGAGGAACATCTGCGCCACCGCGATCACCATCATCGCCACGGTGCCCACCGCCATCGGCAGCGGCGCGATCGGTCCCCACGCCGCCTCGACGTCGGAGTTGGCGTTGGAGAGCAGCTGGCCGGTGGGGTGCCGCTGGTGCCACTCCATCGGCAGCGCCAGGTACTGCCGGGTGACCGCGCGGCGGGTGTGGGCCTGCATGCGGTACTGCATGACGCCGGCGCCGAGCCGGCGCGCGACGATGCCGACGGCGCGCAGGATGGCGACGCCGACGAACAGACCGAGGATCGCCCACAGCATCCCGGCGTCGACCTCGCCGTCGCGGAACGCCGGCAGCACCACGTGGTCGGTGGCCCACCCCAGCACCCACGCGTCGGCGACGGTGAGCGCGCCGAACAGCAGGCTGCCGACGGTGGAGAGGGTGAAGATCCACGGCTCGCGCTTGATCGCGACCCACAAGACGGCGAACCCGGCGCTCGTCGAGCCGCGCCCGCGTCGTTCGGTCTCCGTCTGCGTCATCGTTCCTCGTCGTCGTCGCTCCGTCGCCAACCTGTCCCACCGGGAGGCTATTCCGGCCCCCCCAGCGGTGCAGGAATCCCCGGTCGGCCGGGGATTCCTGCACTTGTGGGGCGAAGTTTCGGCCGACAAGTGCCGGATTGGCCCGACAAGTCGGAGCGGAGGGCTGCCCGGCAGTTGTCCACAGGACGCACGTGGCCCGAGTTGTCCACAGCCTGCCGACCGCCTCCTGCTGGACGGGGGCGCCCCGGGCGATGCTCCCGCCATGCCCTCCTCCGTCCAAGCGATCTGCGAGCTCCACGGCGTCGTGCTCCGACGCGAGCTCGTGAAACTCGGGTACGACGACCGCGCCATCGCGCGCCTCGTCCGGTCCGCGACGTTGGCGAGGGTGCGGTGGGGCGCCTACGCCCTGGGCGACGTCTGGGCCACGCTCGACGAGCGGGGCCGGTACGCGCTCCTGTGCCGCGCCGCGTACCGACGGGCGCAGACCGAGGTGGCGCTCAGTCACACCAGCGCGGCGAACCTGTGGGCCGCGCCGCTCTGGGACCTCGACCTCGGCACGGTGCATCTCACGCGCTCGGACGGCAAGGTGGGACGGCGCGAGGCCGGCGTCGCACAGCACCGAGGCACGATCGTCGCAGGCGACTGGGTCGAGCACGACGGCCTCTTCGTCATGAGCCCGACGCGCGCGGCGCTCGAGGTCACCACGCTGACCGACGTCGAGCACGCCCTCGTGGTCGTCGACGACCTGCTCCACCGCGACCTCACCACCCCTGCCCAGCTCGCCTCCCGCTACGCACTGATGGATCACTGGCCCCACACCCTGCTCACCGACCTCGTCCTCCGCCTCACCGACGCTCGGTCGGAGTCGGTCGGCGAGACCCGCGTCCGCTACCTCTGCTGGGCTCAGAGCCTCCCGGCACCCGAGGTCAACTACGAGATCCGCGACTCCCACGGCCGCGTGATCCATCGCGTCGACCTGGCGTGGCCCGAGCTCGGGGTCTTCCTCGAGTTCGACGGTCGCGAGAAGTACCTGCGATTCCGCCGCGAGGGCGAGTCCGTCGCCGACTGCGTCGAGCGGGAGCGACGTCGTCAGCACCGCATCGAGGAGATCACCGGGTGGCGGTGCATCCGGCTCGTCTGGGCGGACCTGTACCAGCCCGTGCAGACCGCCGACCGGATCCGTCGGATGTTCCGGTCCTCGGCCGTGGCGTGATCGCGGCGGACCTGACGGGCAACTCCCGCACCTGGCGGGCGAAACTTCGGCCTTCAAGTGCAGGAATCCCCGGTCGGCCGGGGATTCCTGCGCCTACCGGACCGGGTGGCCGGCGGCGGCGAGGGCGGACTTGACCTCGCCGACGCGGAGGGTGCCGAAGTGGAAGACGGTCGCGGCGAGGACGGCGTCGGCGCCCGCGTCGACGGCGGGGGCGAAGTGGTCGACGTGCCCGGCGCCGCCGGAGGCGATGACGGGGATGGAGACGGCGGCGCGGACCTGGCGCACCAGCTCGAGGTCGAAGCCGTCCCGGGTGCCGTCGGCGTCCATGGCGTTGAGGAGGATCTCGCCGGCGCCGAGCTCGGCGGCGCGGGCGGCCCAGGCGACGGCGTCGAGGCCGGCGGACGTGCGGCCACCGTGCGTGGTGACCTCGAAGCCCGAGTCGGTGGCGCGGTCAGCAGGTGCGCGCCGGGCGTCCACCGACAGCACCAGCACCTGGTTGCCGAACCGGTCGGCGATCTCGGCCACCAGCTCGGGGCGGTGGATCGCGGCGGTGTTGACGGCGATCTTGTCGGCGCCGGCGCGCAGCAGCCGGTCGACGTCGTCGACCGACGACACCCCGCCCCCGACGCACAGCGGGATGAAGACCTCCTCGGCGCAGCGCGAGACCACCTCCATCGTCGTGGCGCGGCCCTCGTGGGAGGCGGAGATGTCGAGGAAGGTCAGCTCGTCGGCGCCCTCGGCGTCGTAGAGGCGGGCGAGCTCGACGGGGTCGCCGGCGTCGCGCAGGTCGACGAAGTTGATGCCCTTCACCACCCGCCCCCGGTCGACGTCGAGGCACGGGATGACGCGGACGGCGAGGCTCATGCGGTGCCTCGCCCCCCGCTGGTGCCGCGGGTCAGGGCGAGCGCGTCCTCGAGCGTGAACCGACCCTCGTAGAGCGCGGTCCCGGCGATGGCGCCCTCGACCCCGACGGGTACGAGCTCCATCAGGGCCGCGATGTCGTCGAGCGTGGTGACGCCGCCGGAGGCGACGACCGGGGCCGAGGTAGCGGCACAGACGTCGCGCAGCAGGTCGAGGTTCGGGCCCTGCAGCATGCCGTCCTTGTGGACGTCGGTGACGACGTACCGCGCGCACCCCTCGGCGTCGAGCCTCGCCAGGGTCTCGTAGAGGTCGCCGCCCTCGCGGGTCCAGCCGCGGGCAGCCAGGGTGCGGCCGCGGACGTCGAGGCCGATCGCGATCCGGTCGCCGTGCTCGGCGATGATCCGCGCGCACCACTCGGGCGACTCCAGCGCCGCGGTGCCGATGTTGACCCGCCGGCAGCCGGTGCCGAGGGCGGCGGCCAGCGACTCGTCGTCGCGGATGCCACCGCTCATCTCGACGTCGATGTCGAGCGCCGCCACGATCTCGGCCTGGAGCTCCCGGTTGGTGCCGCGGCCGAAGGCGGCATCGAGGTCGACGAGGTGCAGCCACTCGGCGCCCGCGTCCTGCCACCGCCGGGCCGCGGCCACGGGGTCGCCGTAGACGCGCTCGGACCCGGCCACGCCCTGGGCGAGCTGGACGGCGCGGCCCTCGGTGATGTCGACGGCGGGGAGCAGCTGGAGGTAGGGCACGGCGTCAGGCATGGGGTGGCTTCCGGCTCAGGAGGTGCAGGACGATGGGGGTGGCGAGCAGGCTGAGCAGCAGCACGAGTGCTCGTGCCGCCCAGCCGTCGGAGGCCAGCCAGAACATCAGGTTGACGGCGAACACCAGCGCCAGCACCAGGCCCCGGGCCTTGCGGCGCCGGGCCGCGAGGGTGCCGCTCTGACCCGGCGGACGCCGCGGGACCCAGCCGGTGAGCCGGTCGCGACGCTGCCGTCGTCGTGCCGCCCGCTCGGCCTCGGCGGCCCGCTCCGCAGCGACCTCGGCGGCCAGGCGCTCCCGCTCGGCCCGCAGGCGGGCCCGCTCCCCGGCCGGCACTAGAGCGCCCCGACCCAGTTGCGCAGCAGTGCGGCCCCGGCGTCGCCGGACTTCTCGGGGTGGAACTGGGTGGCGCTCAACGGGCCGTTCTCCACCGCGGCCACGAGTCGGTCGCCACCGTGCTCGGCCCAGGTGACCAGGGGCTCGCGGGTGTGGCCGGTGGTCACCAGGTCCCAGGTGCGGGCGGCGTAGGAGTGCACGAAGTAGAAGCGCTCGCTCTCGATGCCGGCGAACAACGTCGACCCCGACGGCACCGCCACGGTGTTCCAGCCCATGTGCGGGACGACGTCGGCCTGCAGCCGCGAGACGGTGCCGGGCCACTCGCCGCAGCCGGCGGTCTCGACACCGTGCTCGACGCCGAGCTCGAACAGCACCTGCATGCCCACGCAGATGCCGAGCACCGGCCGGCCGCCCGCGAGCCGACGTCCGATGATCCGGTCGCCCCCGACCTCCCGCAGCCCCGCCATGCACGCGGCGAACGCCCCGACGCCGGGCACGACCAGCCCGTCGGCGTCGAGGGCCGCCGTGAAGTCGCTCGTCAGCTCGACGTCGGCGCCGGCCCGCTCCACCGCGCGGACGGCGGAGCGCAGGTTGCCGGAGCCGTAGTCGAGGACGACGACGTTCTTGTTCAGAGGGTGCCCTTGGTGCTGGGGACGCCGGTCTCGCGCGGGTCGAGCGCGACGGCGTCCCGGAAGGCGCGGGCGAACGCCTTGAACTGGGTCTCGACGAGGTGGTGCGGCTCCCGGCCGGCCAGCACCCGCACGTGCAGCGCGAAGTGGCCGTGGAACGCGAGCGTCTCGAACACGTGCTGGGTGAGCGACCCCAGGTAGGTGACGCCGGAGCCCCCGAGCGCGACGTACTGCTGACCCTCGGGCTCGCCGGTGTGCACGCAGTACGGCCGGCCGGACACGTCGACCACGGCCTGCACCAGCGCCTCGTCGAGCGGCACGGTGGCGTCGCCGAACCGGCGGATGCCGCTCTTGTCGCCGAGCGCCTGCCGCAGCGCCTGGCCGAGCGCGATCGCGGTGTCCTCGACGGTGTGGTGGGCGTCGATGTGCACGTCGCCGGCGGTCTGCACCGTGAGGTCGACCAGCGAGTGACGGGCGAACGCGGTGAGCATGTGGTCGTAGAAGCCCACGCCGGTGGACACGTCGTGTCGCCCGGCGCCGTCGAGGTCGACCTCGACGAGCACCTTCGACTCGCTGGTCTCGCGCTCGATGCGAGCAGTACGACTCATCACAACTCCTTCATCACGTGCTGCAGTGCGTCCCGGAACGCCGTCATCTCCGCCGGTGTGCCGACCGAGGTCCGCAGCCACCCGTCGGGACCAGTCTCCCGGATGAGGACGCCGCGATCGAGCAGACCCTGCCAGACGGCGTGACGGTCGTCGAAGACGCCGAACAGGCAGAAGTTGGCGTCGGACGCCGCGACCTCGAGTCCCTGGCCGCGCAGCCAGTCGACCGTGGCGTCGCGCTCCTCACGCAGGTCGGCCACCCGGGCGAGCAGCTCGGGGGCGTGCCGCAGCGCCGCCAGCGCCACGGCCTGGGTGACCGCGGAGAGGTGGTACGGGAGCCGCACGACGCGGATCGCGTCGCAGATCGCCGGGTCGGCGGCGAGGTATCCGAGCCGCGCGCCCGCGAGCGCGAACGCCTTGCTCATGGTGCGGGTGACCACCAGGTTGCGGTGGTCGGGCAGCAGCTCGAGGGCGCTCGGGGTGCCGTCGCGTCGGAACTCGCCGTAGGCCTCGTCGACCACCACGATCCCGTCGGGGACGGCCTCGCACAGTGCCGTGACCGCCTCGGGCGGGAGCGCGGTGCCGGTGGGGTTGTTGGGCGAGGGCAGCAGCACGACGGCGGGCCGCTCGCGCTCCACCACCGCCCGCGCCTCGTCGAGGTCGAGGGTGAAGTCGGACTCGCGTCGTCCGGTGACCCAGCGGGTGGCGGTGTCGCGGGCGTACTCGGGGTACATCGAGTACGTCGGCGCGAAGCTCACGGCCGTGCGCCCCGGCCCGCCGAAGGCCTGGAGCAGCTGGAGCATGACCTCGTTCGACCCGTTCGCCGCCCACACCTGCTGCGGTGTGACGCCGTGCGGGGTGTCGGCGGACAGGTAGTCGGCCAGCGCGGCCCGCAGCTCGACGAACTCGCGGTCGGGATAGCGGTTGAGCCCGGTGGTGGCCTCGGCCACCGCGGTGGCGACGTCGGCCACCACCGCGGCCGACGGCGGGTACGGGTTCTCGTTGACGTTGAGCTGGACCGGCACGTCCAGCTGAGGGGCGCCGTACGGCTCGAGGCCCCGCAGCTCCTCCCGCAGGGGCGGGAAGGTCATCGGCCGGGGAACCGGACGCGGACGGCCTGGCCGTGGCCGGGCAGGTCCTCGGCCTCGGCGAGCGCCACGACGTGGTCGGCGACCTCGGCCAGGGCCTCGCGGGAGTAGTCGACGACGTGCTGCGAGCGCAGGAACGCCCGCACCGACAGCCCGGAGGAGTGGCAGGCGGCGCCGCCGGTGGGCAGCACGTGGTTGGAGCCGGCGCAGTAGTCGCCGAGACTCACCGGCGCGTGGGCACCGACGAACACGGCACCGGCGTTGCGCACCTTCGCGGCCCAGCCCGCGGCGTCCTCGGTCTGGATCTCGAGGTGCTCGGCGGCGTAGGCGTCGACCACCTCGAGCCCCTGGGCGAGGTCGTCGACCAGCACGACCCCGGACTGCTCGCCGCCGAGCGAGACCAGGATCCGCTCGGTGTGCCGGGTGGCGTGGACCTGCTTGTCGAGCTCGCGCTCCACCTCGTCGGCGAGTCGCTCCGAGGGCGTCACGAGGACGGCGGCGGCCAGCGGGTCGTGCTCGGCCTGGCTCACCAGGTCGGCCGCCACGTGGGCGGCGTCGGCGGTGTCGTCGGCGAGGATCGCGATCTCGGTGGGCCCGGCCTCGGAGTCGACGCCCACCCGGCCGCGCAGCAGCCGCTTGGCGGTGGTGACGTAGATGTTGCCCGGGCCGGTGACGAGGTCGACCTTCGCGCAGGGCCCGACGCCGTAGGCGAACATCGCGATCGCCTGGGCACCGCCGACGGCGTACACCTCGGTGACGCCGAGCAGGGCGCACGCCGCCAGGATGCCGGGGTGCGGCAGCCCGCCGTGCTCCTTCTGGGGTGGGCTGGCGAGCGCGATCGAGCCGACGCCGGCGGTCTGCGCCGGCACCACGTTCATCACCACCGAGCTCAGCAGCGGTGCGAGGCCGCCCGGCACGTAGAGCCCCACCCGGCCCATCGGCACCTTGCGGTGCACCACTCGGGCGCCCGGCGCCAGGTCGGTGGTGACGTCGTGCTCCAGCTCGGCCGCGCAGCTCAGCCGCAGCCGCCGGATCGACTCCTCGAGGCCGGCGCGGACCGCGGGGTCGAGCCGCTCCAGCGCCGCCGTGAGAGCGGACTCGGGCACGCGGACGTCGTCGCTGCGGACGCCGTCGAAGCGTTCGTTGTAGTCGAGCACCGCCGTCAGTCCCTGGGTGCGGACGGCCTCGCAGATCGCGTGCACCGCCGGCACCGCCGCCTCGACGTCGAAGTCGGCGCGCGGCACCGCCGTCCGGTAGCCCTCGGGGCCCTCCGGACGGCGCTCACCACGCAGGTCGATGCGGCGGATCATGGCTCGATCCTACGAAGCCGGGGTCCCCGGCACCGACTCGGCGACCACCGGCGGACACCCGGCCCCGGCGTTCGGGGACGGCCCAGCCTGTCGCGCGGTCCGCCGCCCCGCCGGCCAGTACGTTGGAAGCTGTGAGCGAGGCGCTGCCGATGTTCCCCCTGAACACGGTGCTGTTCCCGGGGCTGAGCGTGCCGCTGCGCGTCTTCGAGGACCGCTACCGCGCGCTCGTGCACCACCTGCTCCGCGTCGAGGACCCCACCGACCGGGTGTTCGGGTCGGTGGGCATCCGCGAGGGCTACGAGGTGGGCGACCACGGCGCGCAGTCGTTGTTCCGCACCGGTTGCCGGGTGCAGCTCACCGAGGTCGAGTCCCACGACGACGGCACCTTCGACGTCGTCGCCGTGGGCCTGGAGCGGATCCAGCTGGAGCGGCTCGAGACCGGCGGGCCGTTCCCGATCGGTCACGTGGTCGAGCGACCCGAGCCGGACGCCCCGGTGCCCGAGGACCTGCTCGACCAGGCCCGCGCGGTGTTCACCGCCTACCGGCAGGCACTGACCGAGATCCGGTCCGACCCCTACGTCGGCACCCTCCCCCGCGACCCCTCCTACCTGTCGTGGACCCTCGCCGCCTGCGCCCCCCTCCCCCTCAGCGACCGGCAGGCGCTGCTCGAGGCCGACGACGTCGTCGAGCGGCTCGTGCTCGTCACCGACCTGCTGCGCTCGGAGCTGCGCGCGATGAACGTGATCCCGTCGCTGCCGGCCACCGAGGTGGCGCGCACGCGGTGGTCGCCGAACTGAGCCTGCAGCCGATCTCGCTCACGCCCGCGAGATCCGTGCCGGCGTCTCGACCGGCTTGGTGAGCGTCGTGTCAGGCGATGCGGCCCAGTCCGCGGGGGAAGGCGTGCAGCCGCTCGCTGCCGGACTCCGTGATGTGGAACATCTCGCCGGTCTGCACGCCGGCGGTGCGGTCGGCCAGCACCACGTTGGGCTGCACCACGACCGTCATCCCGGCCTCGAGGACGGTCGTCGGAAGCGGCTGCAGCGTGCGGCTGCGTGAGCCGATCACCGGCGGCAGGTAGCCGCCGCCGAGGCCGTGCACCAGGTCGTCGACGGTCGTGAATCCCGCCTCCTCGATCACCGAGGCCGCCTCGACGATCTCCTCGGCGGTGACGCCGGCGCGCAGCACGGACTCGACGCGGTCGAGCGCGGCCTCGGCCACCGCGTGCAGCTCGGCGTAGAGCGGCGTCGGGTCGGCGGCGACCGTGAAGGTGCGGAGCAGCTGGCCGGGGTAGTCGACGCCCCAGGCGGTGCTCAGCTCGCAGCTGACCACGTCGCCGAACGCGAGGGCGCGGGGTCCGGGCCACTGCGACGGCACGCACTGCCGCGGCTCGTCCATCGCGGTGACGGCGAAGTAGTGGATGTGGTTGGTGCCTCCGACGGCCAGGTAGCTCGACTCGACCAGGGCGCCGAGCTCGTACTCGGTCGACCCGACCGACGCTCCGTCGCGCAGGGCGACACACGACGCGTCGGTCAGGCGCGCTGCATGGCGCAGCCAGGTCAGCTCCTCGGCCGACTTGCGGGTCCTGAGGCGGGTGTAGGCGCCGGAGAGGTCGACGAGCTCGGCTCCGGCGGCCAGCTCGTGGTGGAGCCGCGCCGGGACGGCGCCGACGAGGCCGACGCGCGTGTCGCGGGCGGTGGCCGCGGTCAGCAGCCCCGCGAGGTCAGGACCGCCCCAGGACACCTCGGCGTCGCTCGCACGACGCTGCGCCTGTGGCACGTGGTTGAAGTGCTGCACGTACAGCAGGTCGCGCTCGCCGCGGCGGTGCACCACCGCGGCGCTACGGGTGACGGGCCAGCCGGTCAGCCACTGCACGGCGCTGCCCGTCCGGTTCGCGCCGTAGAGCACGACGACGTCGAGCCCGGACTGCTCGAGCACCTCGTCGAGGACCCGTCGCCGGCGGAGCATCTCCTCGTCGCTGAACCGAGCGGGCAGCGCGTCCGGCGGGTGAGCGACCGAGCCAGTACTGATGGGATCCACCTCTCGTTGGCGCGGCGACGGCGGCCGCAGCCTAGCCACGCGACCGTCGGGGAGAATGGGCAGGTGGGGAGGAAGAGGCAGGCGGGGGCGACGCCGGCCACGACGGCGCTGATCCGCGCGGGGGTGGCGTTCGAGGTGCGGGCCTACGACCACGACCCGCGGGCGTCGTCGTACGGGCTGGAGGCCGCGGAGGCGTTGGGCGTCGACCCGGCGCGGGTGCTCAAGACGCTGCTCGCCGTCGTCGACGGCGCCCTCACCGTGGCCGTGGTGCCAGTGACCGGCCAGCTCGACCTCAAGGCCCTGGCCCGGGCGGTCGGCGGCAACAGGGCGGCGATGGCCGACCCGGCGGCCGCCGAGCGCGCCACCGGGTACGTCGTCGGCGGCA
Organism: uncultured Actinomycetota bacterium; assembly: GCA_963845795.1. GTDB lineage: Bacteria > Actinomycetota > Actinomycetes > Propionibacteriales > Nocardioidaceae > Nocardioides. Next base: position 130,105 of record CAWJTG010000011.1, read on the forward strand.
TCTCCCCGATCGGTCAGCGGCGGCGACACCCGACCGTCGTCGACGCGACCGCGCTCGACCACGCCACCGTGCTGGTGTCCGGCGGCCGGCGCGGGCTCGACCTCGAGCTGGCGCCCGCCGACCTGGTGCGCGTGACCGAGGCGCTGACGGCACCGGTCGGCCGACCGGTCTGAGCCTGCTCGACGGCGCTCAGTCGTCAGTCGTGACCTTCAGCATCGCGTGGGCGACGTCGTCGTCGATCCAGGCGGAGCCACCCACCGCCGCGAGCACCTCGAGGTTCTCGACGAGCTCCTCGTCGCCGCCCTCGCCGCCGGCCTCCGACTCCAGCAGGTCGTCGAAGGCGTCCACGTCGACGTAGAGCACGGTGCCCGCGCGGCCCGCCTCGGGGACGGCGTCCTCGTACTTGTCGCTCTGGCCGAGGTTGCCCTCGTCGAGCACTCGCTCGCGGTAGCCGCTGTTGGGCCCGACCACCACGTGAGTGCCCTCGGTGTCGTAGTCGAGCAGGTCCCCGAGGTCTCCGGCCAGCTCCGGGTGGTCGCGCAGCTGGTCGAGCACCTTGGCGATCCGGTCGGGATCTCCCTTGATCTTGATCGCGACGTCGACGTCGGTGGGGTCGTCGGCCTCGGGGTCCAACCCGGGCCCCACTGCCAGGGCGGCGGACTCGCCGAACAGCGTCTCGACGTCGTCGGGGAGGTCGAGCCCGGTTTCCTCCTCGGCCATCGCCAGCAGCTCGTCGAGGTCGACCTGGTCGCCGGTGAGCGAGGAGTAGGAATCGAGCAGCGCCTCGAACCAGCCCGGCTCGAAGCCGATACCGAGCGCGGCCGCGGTGTCGTCGGGCAGCGTGCTCATGACGTCGTCACCGCCCTCGGACCCCGCGAGCGTGCCGTAGCCGGTGGCGGCGATCAGGTCGACGGTGGAGGCGGCCTCGACCTCGAGACCGCCGTCGGCGAACCGCACCTGGAGGCCTGCGCCCTCGAAGTCCGCGAGGTAGCGCTCCAGGACCTGCGGGGCCTCCTCGGTGCCCTCACCGTCGTCGCACGGCAGCGGGTCGTCGCCGGGGGGGCCCGCGGCACAGGACGCGTCCCCGGCGCCCATCGACCCGGCGATCGCCTCCTCGAGGAGCGCGCCGGCCTCGGGTGAGACGTAGCCGGTGAGGACGCCGTGGTCGCCGGCGGCGCTGGTCCAGCGTTGGAAGTCGTCGTCGTCGCTGAGCGACGCTCCGGACGCGGCGTCGCTGACCTCCTCGGCGAGGTCCCGGCTCTCCGCCAGTACCGCCCACCCCTCCGTGATCGACCAGCCGAAGTCGTCGCCCCCGGCGGTGAAGCCCGTCTCGGAGGACGCGCAGTCAAGCAGCGCGCCGAGACCCTCTTCGGCAAGGTCGGCGTCGCTCACCTGCACGACGAGCACCGGCGTCACCCCGCCCGGCGACTCGTCGTCCTTCTTCCCGAGGTCGACGGCGGCCGCGGCGAACCGGTTGCCGAGCCAGGGGTCGATGTCGTCGGCCCAGTCGAGGTCGGGGCAGGCGCCGGTGTCCTGGAACCGGTCGAACAACGACTCGCGCAGGCTGCCCTCGCTGTCGGTGTCGATCTTTCCGTCGAGGGCGGGGAACTTGCCGAGGGTCTCGCGGGCCTCGAGCTTCTGCCGCCCGTCCGGGTCGAGGTCGACGGAGAGGTAGCCGACGGTGCTGGCGGGCAGCGCCTCGGCCGGCTGGGGACCGGTGGCGTACAGCGCGCTCCAGGCGACGTACCCGCCGACGCCCACCCCGGCCACGAGGACGAGCGCCGCGCCGGTCGCAAGAGCCTTGCGCGCGCCGGAGCGACGGCGCCGGGCCGGCCCGACCGCGGAGCCGTACCCACTGGCGAGGATCTCGGGCTGCGGGGCGCCCGGAGACGTGGGGTGGTGGTACGGGTCCGTCGGGAGGTTGCTCATCGTGGATCGGTCTCCTCGGGGGCGCGCGACGCGGTGGGGTCGGGTGGTGCGGCCGGTTGGACGTCGTCCTGCTTGCTCCGGTTCCGCGTCAACCACGCCGGATCGTTGCGCTCACGGTGGCGTGACTCGGCCAGACCCGAGGTCAGCAGGTAGGTGGATGCTACGCCGAGCACCCCGCCGAAGGTCCATGAGACGAACGGGCTGCGGCCCTCGATGGCGAGGTCGCCGGGGATCTTGTCGTAGTCCTCCGCCGTCGCTGCGAGGGCGGCGGCATCCGGCGGGCCGAGGCTCGACCCGATCCGGTAGCTGAGCCACGCCGCCAGGGCCGTGCCCGCCACCACGGCGGCCAGCGTGACCAGCTCGGAGTGCCGCGCGAAGAGCGCCGCGAGGGCGCCGAGCACGAGCCCGGCCAGCACTCCGAGGAGGACGTAGGTGGCGGTGGCGCCGAAGACGCTGCGGTAGCCCTCATCGGAGGGTGAGGGGTACCACTGGCCCTCGAAGGCGACACCGGACGGGCTGTCCCACAGCCGGAACCAGCCGTACCCGACGGCCGCTCCGACGGCCGCGCACACGGCCGCGACGACGAGCGCCTCCAGCATCGCGCGCCGGGTCCAGCGCAGGTTCACCCGGTGAGGCACCCAGGGCCCAGGAGCTGCTTGAGGTCGGCGAACAGGGCAGCGCTCGGGGTGACCCGGTGGCCGTCGCCGATCCGCATCAGCAGCGTCTTCTCGCGCATCATCACCTGCAGGTGTACCTCGGTGACCCCAGGATGGGTGCGGAGCACGTCCTTGAGGTGGCTCACCGTGTCGGAGGTGATGCGGGTCTGGGGCACCTTGACCACCACCGGTCCGGAGACCCCGCCCGGCGCGGTGAGGTCGGGGATCGTGATCTCCTGGCCGCGGATCTCGGGCTGGTCCTTGTCGCGCGACAGGCTGCCGCGGACCCGGACGATCATGTCCTGCTGCAGGTGGGTGGACACCAGCTGGAACACGCTCGGGAACAGCAGCACCTCGATGGCGCCGTCGAGGTCCTCCAGTGTGATCGTGGCCCAGGTGTCGCCCCGCTTGGTGATCTTCTTCTGCACCGAGGTGATGAGCCCGCTGACCGTCAGGGAGCTGCCGTGGGCGCGCTCCTCGTCGAGCATCAGCTGGCCGATGCTGCAGTCGGTGCCCTGCGAGAGCACGTGCTCGAGCCCGAGCAGGGGGTGGTCGGAGACGTAGAGACCGAGCATGTCGCGCTCGTGGCCGAGCAGCGTGGTCTTGTCCCACTCGTCGAGGTCGGGCACCTCGACGGTGGTGCCCGCCGACCCGACGTCGCCGACGTCGAGCAGGTCGAACATGGAGTCCTGCCCGCCCTCGGTGTTGCGCTTGGCGTCGACGAACTTGTCGACGGCCTCCTCGTGGACGGCGACGATGGCGCGGCGCTTGTGCTTCATGTCGTCGAAGGCGCCCGCCTTGGCCAGCGAGTCGATGACCCGCTTGTTGCACACCTGGAGCGGGACCTTGTCCATGAAGTCGTTGAAGTCGGTGAACCGGCCCTCGCTCCTGCGCGCCTCCACGATCTTGTCGACCACCGCGCCGCCGACGTTGCGGATCGCGGTGAGGCCGAAGCGGATGTCGCGCCCGACCGGCGTGAAGTCGGCGGCCGACTCGTTGACGTCGGGCGGCAGCACCTGGATCTTCATGCGCCGGCACTCGTTGAGGTAGATCGCCGACTTGTCCTTGTCGTCGCGGGTGGAGGTGAGCAGCGCCGCCATGTACTCGGCCGGGTAGTTGGCCTTGAGATAGGCGGTCCAGTACGACACCAGGCCGTAGGCCGCCGAGTGCGCCTTGTTGAAGGCGTAGTCGGAGAAGGGCAGGAGGATGTCCCACAGCGTCTTGACGGCGCCCGCGGAGTAGCCGCGCTCCCGCATGCCCTCGGAGAAACCGGCGAACTGCTTGTCGAGCTCCTCCTTCTTCTTCTTGCCCATGGCACGGCGCAGGATGTCGGCCTGACCGAGGCTGTAGCCCGCGAGCTTCTGGGCGATCGCCATGACCTGCTCCTGGTAGACGATCAACCCGTAGGTCTCGCCCAGGACGTGCTCGAGCGGCTCGGCCAGCTCGGGGTGGATCGCCTCGACCGGCTCGCGCCCGGTCTTGCGGCGCGCATATTTGTTGTGGGAGTCCGCACCCATCGGGCCGGGCCGGTAGAGCGCGCCGACCGCGGAGATGTCCTCGAAGGTGTCGGGGCGCATCGAGCGCAGCAGCGCGCGCATCGGGCCGCCGTCGAGCTGGAAGACGCCGAGGGTGTCGCCGCGCTGGAGCAGCTGGTAGGTGGCCTCGTCCTGGAGCTCGAGGGTCTCGAGCACGATCTCCTCGCCACGGTTGGCCTGGATGTTGCGCAGCGCGTCGTCGAGCACGGTGAGGTTGCGGAGCCCGAGGAAGTCCATCTTGATCAGGCCGAGCGACTCGCACGTGGGGTAGTCGAACTGCGTGATCATCGTGCCGTCGGCGGGCCGCTTGAGCAGCGGGATGACGTCGACCAGCGGCTCGCTGGACATGATCACGCCGGCGGCGTGGACGCCCCACTGCCGCTTCAACCCCTCGATGCCCATCGCGGTGTCGACGACCTTCTTGACCTCGTTGTCGCCGTCGTAGAGCGAGCGGAACTCGCCGCCCTCGCCGAAGCGCTTGTGCTCGGGGTTGAAGATCTCCTGGAGCGGGACGTCCTTGCCCATCACCGAGGCCGGCATGGCCTTGGTGATGCGGTCGCCCATCGCGAACGGGTAGCCGAGGATGCGCGAGGAGTCCTTGACGGCCTGCTTTGCCTTGATCGTGCCGTAGGTGACGATCATCGCGACCCGGTCGTCGCCGTACTTCTCGGTGACGTAGCGGATCACCTCGCCGCGCCGGCGCTCGTCGAAGTCGATGTCGAAGTCGGGCATCGAGACGCGGTCGGGGTTGAGGAACCGCTCGAAGATCAGGCCGTGCACCAACGGGTCGAGGTCGGTGATGCGCATGGCGTAGGCGACCATCGAGCCCGCGCCGGAGCCGCGGCCCGGGCCGACGCGGATGCCGTTGTTCTTGGCCCAGTTGATGAAGTCGGCGACGACGAGGAAGTAGCCGGCGAAGCCCATCGAGGTGATGACCCCGACCTCGAACTCGGCCTGCGTGCGGACGTGGGCGGGGACGCCCTGCGGGTAGCGGACGGCCAGCCCGCGCTCGACCTCCTTGACCATCCAGGAGTCCTCGCTCTCCCCCGGCGGGCAGGGGAAGCGCGGCATGTACTTGCCGGCGCTCTCGCTGAAGGAGACGTCACAGCGCTCGGCGATCCACAGCGTGTTGTCGCAGGCCTCGCGCAGGCCGTGCTTGTCGACCCACAGCGCTCGCATCTCCTCGGCCGACTTCAGGTAGTAGCCGTCGCCGGAGAACGCGAACCGCTGGCCCGGGCCGTCGCCGGCGGGGGTGTCCATCGTGGAGCCGGAGTTGATGCAGAGCAGGTGCTCCTGGGACGGCGCGTCCTCGCGGCGCACGTAGTGGGAGTCGTTGGTTGCGAGCAGGGGGATGTCGAGGTCGCGGGCCAGCTTGAGCAGCCCGTCGCGCACCCGGTTCTCGATCGAGAGGCCGTGGTCCATGAGCTCGAGGAAGTAGCTGTCGCGCCCCAGGACGTCCTGGTATTGACCGGCGACCCGGCGGGCGGCGTCGTAGTTGTCGTGGCGCAGGTGCACCTGCACCTCGCCCGAGGGGCACCCGGTGGTGCCGATGAGGCCGGCGCTGTGCTGCTGGAGGAGCTCGAGGTCGGCGCGGGGCTGCTTGAAGAACCCGTCGCGCCACGCGCCGGTGGTGAGCCGGAACAGGTTGTGCATGCCCTCGGTGGACTCCGAGAGCAGCGTCATGTGGGTGTAGGCGCCGCGAGCCGAGACGTCGTCGGGGCCGCCGTTGTAGAGGTTGACGCCCTTGCGCTCGAACCGGCTGATGCTGGGCGTGAAGTAGGCCTCGATGCCGATGATCGGCTTGACCCCCGCCGCCTCCGCCTTCTTGTAGAACTCGAAGGCCCCGAAGACGTTGCCGTGGTCGGTCATCGCGACCGCCGGCATGCCGAGCTCGGCGGCGCGCTGCGTCAGGTCGCTGAGCCGGGCCGCGCCGTCCAGGAGCGAGTACTCCGTGTGGACGTGGAGGTGGGCGAAGGAGTCGCGGGATCCGGCGGACATCAGCGGTGGAGCGTCCTCACCATGGGTCGGTATCGGGGCGTGCGGCAGTGGCCTCGGCGGCATCATCACGGTGCACCGAGCGACCTTCAGGGAAGGCCGCCAGCCTACGTCAGCCGCCGGGTCGAGCGTGACAGGAACCGCCGACACGGCGGTCGGACGATGGTTGAGGTGCTTCGCAGCGAGGAACGAGCGCAGGAGCCCACGTCCTCGAGACCCCTCACCAGGATTCGAAGCTCAACCGGCGGTGGGGGGTGGGGGCCATTCCATCCGTACGTCGGGCTCGTGCTCCTCGTTGTCGGCGCCGTCGGTGCGCTCGGTCTCGACCAGGTCGTGGCGCGCGTAGAAGGCGCGGGACGGCGTGTTGGCCTCGAAGACCCACAACGCGAAGCCCTCCGGGCGCAGCGCCTTCACCAGGTCGAGCAGCATCGAGCCGATGCCGCGACCGGCGTGGCCGGGCAGCACGTAGAGGTCGTCGAGCCAGGTGTCGGTCATGCGTGCGTAGCCGACGACGGCGCCGGCGGCCTCGGCCACCCAGACCTCCTCCCCCGCCGCCACCCGGGCGCGGAGGTACGGGAGGTGCTCGTGGTCGGCGTGCACGCTCGGCGGCATCGAGGCGGCGCGGCGCGAGGCGAGGTGGACCGCGGAGACCACCTCGAGGTCGGCGTCGGTGGCGGGCCGCAGCCTGACCTCGTCGACGGGCTCAGTCGGCGCCACGCACGACCTCCAGGGCGTGCGCGAGGTCGTCGGGGTAGGGCGACTCGTACTCGACGTGGTCACCGGAGTCGGGGTGCTCGAAGCCGAGCCGCACCGCGTGCAGCCACTGCCGGGTCAGTCCCAGCCGCTTGGCCAGGGTGGGGTCGGCGCCGTAGTGCAGGTCGCCGACGCACGGGTGGCGCAGCGCCGCCATGTGCACCCGGATCTGGTGGGTGCGACCGGTCTCGAGGTGCACCTCGAGCAGGCTGGCGAAGCGATGCGCCTCGAGGGTCTCGTAGTGCGTGACGCTGGCTCTGCCGCCGTCGAGCACGGCGAACTTGTAGTCGGCTCCGGGATGACGGGCGATCGGGGCGTCGACCGTGCCCTCGAGCGGGTCGGGGTGACCCTGCACCAGTGCGTGGTAGGTCTTGTCGACGGTGCGGTGCCGGAAGGCGTTCTTGAGCAGCGAGTAGGCGCGCTCGGACTTGCAGATCACCATGACGCCGGAGGTGCCGACGTCCAGCCGTTGCACGATCCCCTGCCGCTCCGAGGCACCGCTGGTGGCGATCCGGAACCCGGCGCCGGCGAGGTGCCCGACCACGGTGGGGCCGCGCCAGCCGGGCGAGGGGTGGACGGCGACGCCCACGGGCTTGTCGATCACGACGATGTCGTCGTCGTCGTGGATGATCCCGATGCCCTCGACGACCTCGGGCACCACCTCGAGCAGGTCGGCCTCGACGGGGATCGTCACCTCGAGCACCGACCCGGGCAGCACCCGGTCGCTCTTGCTGACGCCCGCGCCGTCGACGGCGACGTGGCCGGTGGCGATGAGGTCCGCGGCCCGGGTGCGTGAGAGACCGAACATCCGGGCCATCGCGGAGTCGACGCGCTCCCCGGCCAACCCGTCCGGTACCGGGGCGGTGCGGTAGTCACCCGTGGTCATGCGCGCCCCTCCTCGACCGTCTCGTCGTCGGTCCGGTCCTCGGCGTCACCGTGGTGGTGACGGGTGCCGTCGAGACGCACACCGCGGAAGGTCAGCAGGAGCACGAGGCCGGCAGCCAGGTTGATGCAGATGTCGGCGACATTGAAGATCGGCCAGTTCGGCAGTCGCAGGAAGTCGACGACGTGACCGTGCAGAGGCTCCGGGGCGCGGACCAGGCGGTCGGTGAGGTTGCCGGTGATCCCGGCCAGCAGCAGCCCGAAGGTGACCGCCCACGCCCTGCTGCGGACGTTGCGCGCCACCCACAGCACCACGACCGTGGCGACCAGGGCGAGGGCGGTGAGGAACGGCGTGTACTCGGTGCCTGCGCTGAAGGCGGCGCCGGGGTTGCGGGTCAGGTGCAGGCGCAGCAGGTCTCCCACCACCTGGACGTCAGCACCGCGGTCGAGGCGAGCCACGGCCAGCGCCTTGGTGGCCTGGTCGGCCGCGTAGGCCACCGCGAGGACGACCGCCAGCAGGACCAGAGCCCGGCGGCGGGAGCGGCGAGGAGCCGGTACGGCTACCGACGTTCCTCGCGCTGCTTGCATGTCATACAGAGTGTCGCACGCGGAAAAGCCATCAACCGCATCTTCCCGATGGGGTTGCCGCACGACTCGCACACGCCGTAGCTGCCGTCGTCGATGCGCGCCAGCGCGCGGTCGATCTGGGCCAGCTTGTCGCGCTCGCTGTTGAGGACGGTGAGCTCGTAGTCGCGCTCGAAGGTCGACGCGCCCATGTCGGCCTGGTCCTGACCGGCGCCGTCGCCGGAGTCGCGCAGGAGCCCGGAGAGCTCGGCGGTCTGAGCCTCGAGGATCTCCACGCTGTGGGCGCGCTGCTCGTGCAGCTGGTCGAGGACCTCCTTGAGCTCCGCGGCGGTCCACTTGGCCTCGCCCTCGCCGACGACGAGCGCGCTCGCCGGCGCCTTCTTGGCAGTGCTCGTCTTGGTCGGGGCCTTCTTCGCAGGCGCCTTCGCAGCCGGCGCCTTCTTGGCAGTGCTCGTCTTGGCCGGGGCCTTCTTCGCAGGCGCCTTCGCGGCGGGAGCCTTCTTCGCGGGCGCCTTCGCGGCGGGAGCCTTCTTCGCGGGCGCCTTCGCGGCGGGAGCCTTCTTCGGCGGGCGCCTTCTCGGCGGGAGCCTTCTTCCGCCGGGGCCTTCTTCGCCGGGGCCTTCTTCGCCGGGGCCTTCTTCGCCGGGGCCTTCTTCGCCGGGGCCTTCTTCGCCGGGGCCTTCTTCGCCGGGGCCTTCTTCGCCGGGGCCTTCTTCGCCGGGGCCTTCTTGGCTGCCTTCTTCGCGGGCGTCTCTTCCGCCGGTGCCGACGAACCGGAGGACTTGCTCTGGCGCGTCAGCGCCTTGCGGGCGGCCTGAGCCAGCTTGCGGGTGCTGCGAACCATGGAGGCGAGCCTTCCGGGGGAATGTGGGCCCGGGATCCACGGGCTGGCCCGGAGGCTATCCGGTGGCAGGAGGCCGCTCAAACAGGCGCGGCGGCCACACCCGAACCGGGTGCGGCCGCCGCAAGGGTCGGCTGGTGGGCCGTCAGCCCTCGTCCTCGCCCAGGATCGAGCGCAGCCGCTTCGGCGCGGGCGTCTCCGCCTGCGCCGGAGCGCTCTCGCTCGGCACCTGCAGCGACTCCAGCTGCTGGGTGAAGTACGTCTTCAGCCGCGAGCGGTACTCGCGCTCGAAGGAGCGCAGGTTCTCGACGTCGACATTGAGCTTGTCGCGCTCCTTCTCGAGGTCGCCGAAGAGCTGCGCACGGCGCTCGGCGGTCTCGGCGTCCAGCATCTGGGCGCGGGTGCGGGCGTCGGACTCGAGCCGGTCGGCCCGGCCCTTGGACTCGACGTCGAGACGCTCGGCCTTGGTGCGGGCCTCGCCCACGATCCGGTCGGCCTCGTTCTTGGCCTCCTCGACGAGCTCGTCGGCATTGCGCGTCGCGATCTCGAGCAGTCGAGCGGCAGCGGTCGAGGCCTGCGGCACGGTCTCGACGCGCAGCGTCTCCACCTCGCCCACCGGCGCCTGCTGAGCCACGGGCACAGGCTGCGTCTGCGGCTCCGGCTGGAACTGCTCCTGCTCCTGCTCGGGCTCCGGCTCCGGCTCGGGTGCCGCCACCGGCGCGGGCGCGCCGGACTGAGCGGCCGACAGCTTCGACCGCAGGTCGTCGTTCTCCTGGGTGAGTCGGGCGAGCTCCGCCTCCACCTCGTCGAGGAACTGGTCGACCTCGCTCATGTCGTAGCCCTCGCGGAGCCTGACAGGCGTAAAACGCTTGTTGCTCACGTCCTCAGGCGTCAGCGGCATGACTTCACCCAATTCACTATTGTCACGGTTGGTCTGGACTTTGAGCACTCTAGCGCCACCGTTCGGCTACAGGAGGTAGGCCTTCACCACTTGCAGCAGCACGTAGGCGCCGATGAACACGATGATGAAGCTGAGGTCGAGCGCGATGCTGCCGAGTCGCAGCGGGGGGATCACCTTGCGGAGCGTCTTGATCGGCGGATCGGTCACGCTGTAGACGAGCTCGAGGAGCACCAGCAGGATGCCCCGCGGGCTCCAGCTCAGAGCGAAGACCTGCACCCAGTCGACGATGAAGCGCACCCACATGAAGGCGATGAAGACCGTGAGGACCACATAGAGGATAAGGCCGACGGTCTGCACGGAGCGGAGCCTAGGAGACGAGTGGTGAGTACCCGGACCGGGCCGGGTATCGGACGTGGCGGGACCGGGGTCAGCTCTGGTTGAAGAAGCCGCCCTCGGCGATGCGCTGCTTGTCGGCGGCGGCCACCGAGACGTTCGGCGGCGAGAGCAGGAAGACCTTGGCCGTGACCCGCTCGATGGTGCCGCGGGTGGCGAACACCAGGCCGGCGGCGAAGTCGACGAGCCGCTTGGCGTCGTCGTCGTCCATCTCGGTGAGGTTCATGATCACCGGCGTGCCGTCGCGGAAGTTCTCACCCACGACCCGCGCCTCGTTGTAGGTGCGCGGATGCAGGGTGGTGATGAGCGACAGCTCGGCCACCGTGTTCTGCCGGGGTGCGGGGGGCCGCCCTGCGGGGGCGGTGGTACGCCGGCGCTCGTCGAGGTCGGCCACCGTGGCTTCGCGCCGACGGGCGCGGGCCGACTGGACCGGCACCGTCTCGACGCCCGCGGTACCCGTGGCGGCGACCCGGCTCTGGCGCTGGGTGGGCTCGGCGTCGAGGTCGTCGTACTCGCCGAACTCCTCGTAGCGACCGGTGTCCTCGAGCAGGCCGAGGTACTCGCCGATCCTGCGCATCGCACCGCTCATGACGTCTCACTCTCTCTTCGACGCACCCGCGCACCGAACGCTGCGGATGCTGGTCAACCTAACCGACCGCGGGCCTCGATCCGAGGACCGCGGAGCCGACACGCACGTGTGTCGCGCCGCGTGTGACGGCTGCTTCGAGGTCGCCGCTCATCCCCGCCGACAACCAGGTCGCCGCGGGGTGGTCGGCGAGGGTGGCGGCGTGCAGCGCGGCGAGCCGGTCGAAGGCCGGACCGGGCTCCTCGCCGAGCGGCGCGACCGCCATCAGGCCCCGCAGCACCAGCCCTGCGGAGGCGGCGGCACGGGCCGCGAGATCGGGCAGGTCGTCGGGGTCGACGCCGGCGCGGTGGTGGCTGCCGGGCGGGTCGAGACTCACCTGCAGCAGGATGTCGAGCGGACGGCCGCGGCGCTCGGCGCCGCGGGCGAGCGGGCCGAGCAGCTTGGCGCGGTCGACCGAGTGGACGACGTCGGAGTGCTCCGCGACGGCGGCCGCCTTGTTGCTCTGCAGCCCGCCGACGAAGTGGCGGCGCAGCTCGAGGTCGGCGGTCTCCCCCGCCTTGGCGACCGCCTCCTGGTGGCGGTTCTCGGCGACGTCGGTGACGCCGAGGCTTGCCAGCACCCGCACGTCGGAGGCGGGGAAGAACTTGGTGACCACCACGAGGGTGACGCCGGCAGGGTCGCGACCCGCCTCGGCGCAGGCGCCCGCGATCCGGTCCCGCACGGTCGTGAGGCCGGACTCGATCTCCGCGCGGCGCGCCTCGCTGCTGGGGTCGCTCATGCCGCGCCGTCCCAGGGGCGGATGCGTACGAGGCCCGCCAGCCTTCCGGCGGCGTCGCCGTCGCGTCGGTAGGAGTGCAGGTCGGGCGACTCGCGGGTGCAGCGGCCGATCTCGGTGACGACGACGTCGGCGTGGGTGAGCTGGGAGCGCACGCCCGCACCGATGTCGAGGGCCGGGGTGCCCCAGGAGGTGACGGCGTGGCTCGCGGGCACGACGGTGGCGACCTCCTCGCGCATCGCCTCGGGCACCTCGTAGCAGCGCCCGCACACGTGCGGCCCGATCCACGCCTCGATCTGCTCGGCGCCGAGGCCGCGCATCGCCGCCACCGTGTGCGTGACGATCCCGGCGGTGAGGCCCGGTCGGCCGCAGTGGGCGGCGCCCACGACCCGACCCTCGTCGGCGACGAGCAGCAGCGGGACGCAGTCGGCGGCTCGCACGTGCAGCGTGATGCCGGCGTGGTCGGTGACGGCGGCGTCGGCGTCCGGCGGCTCCGTGGGCACGTCGTCGAAGCCGCGCACCACGAGCACCTCGCCGCCGTGCACCTGGCGCAGGTCGACCAGCGGGTCGCCGGGCGCCAGGTCGGCGAGCACCGCGGCCCGGGTGGCGGGGTCACGCAGGTCGCCGGCCCGGCTGTCGGTGAAGGCCAGGTCGGCGGCCCCGTGCGTGGTGTGGAAGGCGTACAGCTGCTGAGTCCCTACTTGAGGAAGTCGGGCACGTCCAGCTCGTCGTCGCCGAACTCCATCGGCGCCGGAGCGGGACGCTCCCGGCGCGGTGCGCCGGCGCCCGCGGGCACCTGCTCGCGCTCGGGCTCGGGCTGGTGCCGCTCCGCCTGCTGCGGCGCCGGCTGGCTCGTGGGACGAGGGGCCGACGGGGCCGACGGGGCCGAGCGCTCGGCGGCCGGGCTGGCCGGGGTGGTGCGCGAGCCACGCAGCGAGGCGCCCTCGGCGCGCTTCTTGGGCTGGCCGCCGTCGAAGCCGGCAGCGATGACGGTGACGCGCACCTCGTCGCCGAGGGCGTCGTCGATGGTGGCGCCGAAGATGATGTTGGCCTCCTCGTGGGCGGCGTCGGCCACGAGCGCGGCGGCCTCGTTGATCTCGAAGAGGCCGAGGTCGGAGCCGCCGGCGATCGAGAGCAGGACGCCGTAGGCGCCGTCGATGCTCGCCTCGAGCAGCGGGCTGGAGACGGCCATCTCGGCGGCCACGACCGACCGGTCCTCGCCGCGGGCCGAGCCGATGCCCATGAGCGCGGAGCCGGCGTTGGCCATGACGGACTTCACGTCGGCGAAGTCGAGGTTGATCAGGCCCGGGGTGGTGATGAGGTCGGTGATGCCGGAGACGCCCTGCAGCAGCACCTGGTCGGCCTGCTTGAAGGCATCGAGCACCGAGACGTTGCGGTCGGTGATCGAGAGCAGCCGGTCGTTGGGGATGACGATGAGGGTGTCGACCTCGTCGCGGAGCTGCGCGATGCCCTCCTCGGCGGAGCTGGCACGCCGGCGTCCCTCGAAGGCGAACGGGCGGGTGACGACGCCGATGGTGAGGGCGCCGAGCGAGCGGGCGATGCGGGCCACGACCGGGGCGCCTCCGGTGCCGGTGCCACCACCCTCGCCCGCGGTCACGAACACCATGTCGGCGCCCTTGATGACCTCTTCGATCTCGTCGGAGTGGTCCTCGGCGGCCTGCGCCCCGACGTCGGGGTTGGCGCCGGCACCGAGGCCGCGGGTGAGCTCGTCGGCCGATGTCGAGCTTGACGTCGGCGTCGCTCATCAGCAGCGCCTGGGCGTCGGTGTTGATCGCGATGAACTCGACGCCCTTGAGGCCGACCTCGATCATCCGGTTGACGGCGTTGACGCCGCCGCCGCCGATGCCGACGACCTTGATGATGGCCAGGTAGTTCTGTGCTGCGCCCATGGGTGCGTCCCTCTCGTGGATGCGGTCGTCGTACGGGTCGTCCGGCCAGTTCGGTAACAGTGACCCTCAACCTGAGGGTTATAGTTATGTCAACCTCGCCGTGCCCATGACAGTAGGGAGAGGCGAGGTCCGATCCGTGCCGACACGCCGCCTCGACGCAAAGGCTCCCGAAAATGCGGGCGGCGTCGTGTCAGCCGAGCACGAGGGCGTCGAACAGCGACCGGGCTCGGACGTGGTCGTTGCGCTCGACGACGTCGTCGGGGGCCCCGGGCGGCACCGCCGATGCGAGCGTCACGGCCACCTTCCACGCGGCGTCGCCGCGTCGGGCCAGCAGCACGTAGCAATGGAGCAGCTCGGGCCGGTCCTCGCCGGCGGCGGTGAATCGCAGCATCCCGCTGCGCGCAAGCTGCTCGTCGACGTCGGCCGCGGTCACGAAGGCGGGGCCCGCACCCCAGCTGAGGGCGGTCCCCTCGCCAGGCACGGGCACGACCTGCGGGTCGACACCCACCACTGACATCGGCAGGTCGAGCCAGCCGGCGAGGTCGGCGTCGGCCGTCGCGCCGGTGAGCAGCGTGACCACCAGCCCCTCACCCGGCACACCGCCCACCCAGCGTGCGGTGGCCCGGGACCCGAGCGGCTGGGCGCCGAGCGCCGTCCATTGCCCCCCCGTCGCACCCGCGAACCGGACCGCCGGCACGGCGACCGGCTCGGTACGCCAGCCGCTCACGAGAAGTTGATCAACCGGAAGCGCTTGGTGACGTCGGTCAGGTCCAGCATCGATTGCCCGTCGCCACCGTCGTTCGCCTTCGGAGCGAGCTTCGTCTTACCGCCCACCGCCGACACGTCGTAGTCACGTGAGTACTGGCCCCAGGGGTTCCGGACCTTGACGAACTTCAGGTCGCCGACGACCTCGGTACCCAGCACGGAGTAGGCGTGCCCGCCGGCGAGGCCCTTGGTCTTCGACTCGCCGCCGCTGGCTCCGACGCCGCTGGACGTGCGGCCCACCTTCTCGTGCGAGTCCAGGCCGACGAGGACCTTCTCGTTGAGGGCTTTCTGGATCTGGTGCCAGAGGCGGAGCTGGTCCCGGGTGTACTTGCCGCTCCCACGCTTGCCGGGATACAGCCCCTCCAGATGGGTCAGCATCGGGGTCGCGAGATCGGCGGGGAGGGCGTTGTCGGCGAAGATGAGCTCGAAGTCCTCGAGGCGAATGGTGCCGTGCTCGTAACCTCCAGCCTTCTCGCCCTCCAGGTCGACGAACATCTTGAAGATGGCCGCCTGACCTCGGCTCTTGAGCCACTTCACCCACAGATCGGTCTTCTTCTTGCTCTGCTCGAAGATCTGGTAGCTGGACAGGCCCGAGTAGGACGAACCGAAGATCTTCTTCGCGTTCTTCTGGTACTCGTTGAGCTCGCCGACGGACCACGGCAGGTCGGCACGGTTCCCCGCGTCCTGCTCGCCTCCCTGGGTGACGGCGAACACCACGCTCGGTCGCCCGAGCAGGACCTCCCAGGCATAGCGAGCTAGCCCGCCCTCGATGGCTCCGTAGTTGGCGGACTGACCGGGCTGGCGTGCGTTCTCGGTCTCCGCCTCTCCGCCCCCGAACTGCCCGGCCGCGTACGCCTTCTCGATGATGCCGACCCAGAGCGCGCCCGTGTCGTACTGAAGCTGACCACCCTGGCGTACGCGCGACTTCTCGACGCGGACGTACTTGGGGGTGAAGGTGGCCGGCGTGTTGGGATGGACGAAGTCACCGCCGGACGGGTCGCCCTTCACCTTCTCGCGCTTCACGTCGAACAGGCGGACGGACGCGGTGTCGCCGTAGTCCTTGATCATGTCGATGATCTGGCCCGGGCTGGTCGCGGCGAGACTCGAGAGTGCGGCCTCGAGATAGCAGTCACCCAGCCCGGCCTGCTTGACGTCGTCGGGCTTCGGCGGGATCGGCTTGCCCTTCGCGTCGAGAGGGAAGACCGGGGCGTCCTCGCGCACGTGGGTGACCGACGGGTCCTCGGTCACCTCGGCCGTCTTGACGTAGAGCGTTTGGCCAGCTTCGTCGACGGACGACCAGACGTCGTCGACCCGCTCCAGCGCCTCGACCCCTCCGGACGAGGTGCCCCACTCCACGTACTGGCCGCTCCCGTCGAGCTCGTAGTACTTGACGCCGTTGGGGACGTAGTTTTTCGGGGTCTGTGGGTTCGCCAGGACGTCGGTGAGCCACGGTGCGTGCTCGAAGAGGTCCTTCACGTCCTCGGCGTTGCGGAGGCTCAGGCCGCCTCGCTTCTTGCGCCCTCGACGCTCGGCTCGCTTCTCCTCGTCGCCCATGAGCTTGCCGACTCCGTCGACGGAGTCGTCCGTGAGCCCGCCGCCGCCCTTCTTGCCGCGACGCTGACCGCGCTTCTCCTCGTCAGCGAACATCCCGCCGGTGCCGCCGACGGCCTCGTCGGTGAGACCGCCACCACCCTTCCGGCGACGCTCGCGGCGCTCGCTGCGCTTCTCCTCGTCGCCCATGAGCTTGCCGACTCCGTCGACGGAGTCGCCCGTGAGCCCACCGCCGCCCTTCTTGCCGCGACGCTGACCGCGCTTCTCCTCGTCAGCGAACATCGTGCCAACGCCGCCGACCACCTCGTCGGTGAGCCCACCGCCGCCCTTCCCGCGGCGCTCACCCCGCTTCTCCTCGTCAGCGAACATCGTGCCAACGCCGCCGACGACCTCGTCGGTGAGCCCACCGCCGTCCTTCCCGCGGCGCTCACCCCGCTTCTCCTCGTCGTCGAACATCGCGCCGGCACCGCCGACCGCCTCGTCGAGGACCTCCTGGTGATCGACCTCGGTGCCCTCGAGGTCCTTCTCCTCGCCGTCCTTGAGACGGCGGACTGCGCCGAGGGTCGGGGAGAAGGTGGGCGCGGAGTCGACCGCTCCCCCGCCCATCCGCCGCAGGCCGCCCAGCGCGGAGCCCGCCATGCGGTCGGCGTCAGCCTCGGCGGGGTCGTCGGCGCGGCCGATGGTGCCGGCCCCGCCCCCATGGCGACCGGTCTTGCTCTGGGCCACGTGGGCGAGCTCGTGGGCGAGGGTGTGGTCGCCGCCGCCCCCAGGCGAGTAGGCGCCGCGGGAGAAGTAGACGTCCTGGCCGTGGGTGAAGGCCACCGACTGCACCGAGCGGGCGATCGAGTGGGCCTCGCCGTCGTCGTGGACACGCACGCCGGAGAGGTCGGCGCCGTACGCGGCGCCGTAGGAGGAGGCGAGACCGGCGGGCAGCGGACTCCCACCACCGGAGCGTCGCCGCAACGTCTCGGTGATGTCGTCGCCGATCGCCGAGCCGCCCAGTGCGTCGGACGCGCCCCCGCCCCGACGGCGCACGGCCACGCCGGCGGCACCGACGACGACGCCGTCGTGGTCGCGCCCCTCGCGCTCGGCCCCCTCGTGCTCGGCCCCGTCGTGCTCGAGGTCCGGCGCCGGCGCCGGCTCGACGTCCGGCGCGAGCTCGCGCTCGGGTTCGTTGCTGGTCTTGTGCTCCGCCATGGCGAGCCTCCTCCGCGCAGTGCGCGGCCCGAAGCGATGGGACAGTCCCGGTCACAGTAGGCGGGATCAGCGCCTCGGGAAGCCGAACTCCGGAACCCGCTTGCCCAGCTTGCGGTACTCCCGCGACACCGTCACCGAGGTGCCGCATGCCGATCGGCTGGTCCTCGCTGATCGCCTCATAGGCCGCCGACAGCACGATGTTGCGGATGTCGCCGCCGGCCAGCTCCACGACTCGGCGCAGAAAGTCGAGGTCGACCGGATCGTCGGATCGAGGGCCTGCAACTGGTCGAGGTGGCTCTGCCACAGCCTGCGCCGGGTGGCGGCGTCCGGGTCGGGAAAGTGCACGATGAAGCTCATGCGTCGCGAGAACGCCTTGTCGAGGTTGCCACTCAGGTTGGTCGCGAGGATGGTGACGCCGTCGAACTGTTCCATCCGCTGCAGCAGGTAGGCGACCTCCTGGTTGGCGTAGCGGTCACGCGAGTCGCGCACCTCCGACCGGCTGCCGAACAGCGCGTCGGCCTCGTCGAAGAACAAGCACCACGTCCAGCGCCTCGGCCGACTGGAACACCTTCTCCAGGTTCTTCTCGGTCTCGCCGATGTACTTGTCCACGATCGCGGACAGGTCCACCTGGAACAGGTCGATGGACAGCTCCTCGGCGATCACGTTGGCCGCCAGCGTCTTTCCGGTGCCGGGCCTTCCGGCGAACAGCGCCGCGATCCCGCTGCCCTTGGCGCGCAGCGGGCCGCGGGCGGTGACCTGGTCGCGGACCCGGGCCCAGCTGACCAGCTCGCGGAGGGCCATGGACGCGTTGGGGGGCAGGATCAGGTCGCCCAACCCTGGCTCTGTGCCACCGCCGCCGCTCCTCACGTTGCTGCCCGCCCCGCCGGTACCACTGACCCGGCGCGCGGACTGCCGGACGTGGCCAGCGGCGAGCGGCTCCTCCGCGGCGTCGGCGAGCAGGTGGGCGTGCGCCGTCACCCGGCGCACGGCCTCCGGGGTCAGTCTGAGGCCGAGCAGCGTCCCGAGCAGCTCGGGGTCGTCGTCGGCCAGCCCGCCGAGCCCGGAGCGCCACAACCGCTCGCGCTCGTCCGCCGGGAGCGGTGCTGCCTCCGCGAGGTACGGCACGGTGGGCAGCCACCCCGGGTCCCACGACCGGTCGCCGACGGCCACCACGGGCACGACGGCGTCGGCGAGCACCCCGAAGGCAGCGGGCGCCTCGGCGGCGGGCACCGCGTCGGCGCCGGCGACGACGAGCGCCCGCCCCCGCAGGCCGGCCTCCCGGGTGGCTCGCACCATCACCTCGGTCCAGTCGCCCGTGCCGGGACGGTGACCGAGGTCGAGTGCCACCCAGTCCAGCCCGATCGAGCGCAGCGCCCCGGCGGCCATCGCCACGCCGGCCGTGCCGGGCGCACACCGGACCCACGCCAGCGGAACGCTCAGCTCGATGGCCGCGGCAAGGTCGGCCGAGCCGGGCAGCTCGCAGGGCACGGCGACGGTACGGAGCACGTCGAGGGACGGGTCGAGGCGCCGGCCGCCGCCGAGGACGCCGAGCACCGGGTCGGGCACGGCCAGGGGCCGCGCGAGCCAGCGCTCGTCGCCGCGCACCTCGAGCAGCCGGTGACGCCGCAGCGGAGCGCCGGGGCCGAGTCGCGCGGGGGCGGCTGGAGTGGCGGTGCCGACCCCGGCCAGCTCGAGCGCAAGCCCGACGGTCGCACGGGAGGGATGGGTCAGGCCTCGCAGCAGGCCGAGGACTGCTGCCACGTTGGCGTCGAGCTCGGCCGCGGCCGCCACCTGCAGCACCGCGACGTCGTCGTCCTCGAGGCCGAAGACCGCGGCGAGGTCCTTCCAGTCGGCGAACTCGTCGGGCTGCGCCACCGCGTGGTCGGCGTGCAGCAGCTCGAGCAGCGCCGTGCACGCTGCGGACCCGTCCCACGCCGGTCCCGCCTCGCGCGCCCGGTGGGCCTCCTCGAGGCGACGCACCACCGTGCCGATCCAGCCCCCCATGGGAGCACGCTAGGGGAGGAGCACCCGCCCGCGAGGCGAATCGCCCCAGGGCGTCAGCGGGTGGTGGGCTGGCCGGGCACGCTGACGTTGTAGACCTCGGCCTTGCGGGGCAGCAGGGCCGCGAGCACCTCGGCCTTCTGCTCGGAGCGGTCGGCACTCCCCCACCGCACCCGGCGGCCGTCGCGCAGGACGAGATCGATCTCGTCGACGCTGATGGCCTCGATGTGGTCGACGAGGGCGCGCAGGTCGTCGGGGAGCGCGCCGGCCACGGTGGCGGCCTCGCGCAGCGCCTCGGCGTCGGTGACGGCGGCGGTCGTGATGCGCGGCAGGTCGCTCGGGGCGCGCCGGTAGGAGGAGAACACCGCGCCGCGGACGTCGACGGCGCGCAGGCCGTCGCCGCGGTCGACGACGGCGACCGGCTCGCGCTCGGTGATCTCGATGAGGACGTCGTGCGGCCACTGCCGCGTCACCCGCACCGAGGCGACCGCGGCCAGGGCGCTGACCCGCCGGTCGATGGCGGTGAGGTCGACGGTGGCGAGCGGGCGGCCCTCGGGCACGTCGGCCACGGCGAGGACGTCGTCCTCGGTGAGGCTGGCCAGACCGCGCACCTCGGCACCCTCGACGGCGAGGGCGTCGGAGAAGTAGACCGCCCAGGTGCCGCCGCCGACGAGCGCGATCACCAGGGTGCCGGCCAGGAGGTAGCGCCAGGTGAGCCAGCGCCGCGTCCACTGCCGACGCGCGAACCGGCGCCGGGTGCGCTCGGCAGCCCCCGACCTCGCGCGGCGCGTCACGGGGCACCGCTCTCGAGCAGCGCGAGCAGCTGCGGCCCGACCGTGGTGACGGTGCCGGCACCGAGGGTGAGCACGAGGTCGCCCGGGCGCGCCCGTTCGGCGAGCACGGCCGCGACGTCGGCGAGGTCGGGCACGAAGGCGACCTGGTGCGGTGGGAGCGGGACGGCGTCGGCCACCAGCGCTCCGGTGACGTCGGGGTCAGCGGCCTCCCGGGCCAGGTAGACGTCGAGCACGACGACGTCGTCGGCCGCGCCCAGCTCGCGGCCCATCTCGGCGCCGAAGATGCGGGTGCGGGACACGAGGTGCGGCTGGAAGGCGACGACGAGCCGCCCGTCGCCGGCCAGGGCGCGCGCGGACTGGAGGTCGCCGGCGATCTCGGTCGGGTGGTGGGCGTAGCTGTCGTAGACGCGGACGCCGCCGACCTCGCCCTTGCGCTCCATCCGGCGCCGGGTGCCGGTGTAGGAGGCCAGCCCGCGGGCCAGGTCGGCCCGGGCGAAGCCGAGCGCCTCACCCGCGGCGAGGGCGGCAAGGGCGTCGGCGAGGTAGTGGTCGCCCGGCGACCAGAGCGCGACGTCGGCGAGCGCGTCGGGTCCGAGGTCGGCGGGGGTGCGCACGCCCACCGTGACCACGCGGCGTCCGGCGGCCCGCTGCCGCTCGGCGAGCGCGGCGGCGCCGGGGTCGTCGACGCAGCAGACCAGGAAGCCGTCGGGGTGCACGCCGTCGGCGAACTCGTCGAAGGCGGCGGAGTAGGCCTCGGCGGTGCCCCACTGGTCGAGGTGGTCGGCCTCGACGTTGGTGACGACGGCGGCCCAGGTGTCGTAGACGAGGAAGGCGCCGTCGCTCTCGTCGGCCTCGGCGACGAACAGGTCGCCCACCCCGTCGGCGGCGTTGACGCCGGTGGCGGCGAGGTCGCCGCCGATCGCGTAGGCCGGGTCGGCGCCCGCGGCCTGGAGCGCCACGGTGAGCAGCGAGGTGGTGGTGGTCTTGCCGTGGGTGCCGGCGACGGCGAGCACCCGGCGCCCGCTCATCACCGAGGCCAGGGCGGCCGAGCGCGGCAGCATCCGCACGCCCCGCTCGAGGGCGGAGACCACGTCGGGATTGTCGTCGGGGACCGCGGTGGAGACGACCAGGGTGTCGGCGTCGGCGACGTGCGCGGCGTCGTGGCCCACCGAGACCCGGGCCCCGAGGTCGCTGAGGGCGAGCAGGGTCGGCGACTCGGCGCCGTCGCACCCGCTGACGGGCACGCCCCGGGCCAGCATGATCCGAGCGATGCCGGACAGAGCGGCGCCGCCGATGCCGACGAAGTGCACCCGGCCGAGCCGGTCGAGCGGCTCGACGACGTCGGGGACGGGGATCCTCATCAGGGCATGCCTCCCAGCGCCGGGTGGATGCCAGCGTCGTCCGGGTCGTGCGATGGCAAGGCGCCGGAGCGCTGGCAGGCCGGGCGCCTTTCGAGCGACGGCAACGCCGCCAGCGTGCGGCCTGGGCGGCGGTGGCGCCGCGCGGTGCTGGGAGTCATGCCCTGACGACCTCGCGGATGAGAGCCGCGAGCCGGTCGTCGGCGTCACGGGGCACCAGATCGGCCGCGGCGGCGCCCATCGACACCAGGCGGTCGGCGTCGACCACGAGCGGGACGACGTGCGCGGCCACCCACGCGGGGTCGACGTCGGCGTCGTCGACGAGCAGGGCGCCGCCGGCGTCGACCACCGGGCGGGCGTTGCGGGCCTGCTCGCCGTTGCCGATCGGGAGCGGCACGAAGATCGCGGGCACGCCCGTGGCGGCCGCCTCGACCACGCTGTTGGCGCCCGACCGGCAGATCATGAGGTCGGCGGCGGCGAGGGCGAGGTCCATCCGGTCGACGAACGGCAGCACGACGTAGGGCACGCCGTCGACGGCGCCGGAGGGGTCGGTGTCGGCCTCGCCCTTCGGCCCGGCCACGTGGAGCACCTGGACTCCGGCCTCGCCGAGCGCGCGAGCAGCGCCGGACACCGCGCGGTTGAGCCGGCGCGCGCCCTGCGAGCCGCCGGTGAGCACGAGGGTGGGGCGGTCGGGGTCGAGACCGAAGAAGGCGCGGGCCTCGGCGCGTCTTGCGGGCCGGTCGAGGGTCGAGATCATCCGGCGGATCGGCAGCCCGACGTACTCGGCGTGCGGCAGCGGCGTGCCGGGGAAGCTGACGGCGACCCGGCGCGCGATGCGGGCGCCGGCCTTGTTGGCGAGCCCGGGCACGGTGTTCTGCTCGTGCACCACCACCGGCAGCTTGCGGCGCCGGGCGGCGAGGTAGGCGGGCATCGAGACGTAGCCGCCGTAGCCGACGACGACGTCGGGCTCGACCCGGTCGAGCACCGCCAGCGTCTCCTTCACCGCCCCGCGCAGCCGGGCCGGCACCTTCAGGAGGTCGGCGCCGGGCTTGCGCGGCAGCGGCACGGGCGGCACCAGCTCGAGCGGGTAGCCGGCCTCGGGCACCACCCGGGTCTCGATCCCACGCGCGGTGCCGAGGCAGGTGATGACGGCGTCGGGGTCGAGCCGGCGCAGCGCGTCGGCGGTCGCGAGCAGCGGGCTGGTGTGGCCGGCGGTGCCGCCCCCGGCGAGGAGGACCCTCACGGAGGGGTGCCCCCCGACTCGGGGTGGATGCCGGCGTCGTCGAGGTGGGGCGACGGCTCGGCGCCGGCGCGCCGGCAGCCCGGGCGCCGGACGAGGGTCTCGCCGCTCACGATCACCGGACCGGCCGGCGTCGCTGCTGGCGGTTGCGGGCGATGGCCCGGGCGGCGGCCGGCTCGCGGCGGGCGAAGCCGACCAGCAGGCCGAGCGCGACGAGGGTGGGCAGCAGGCTGGACCCGCCGTAGGACAGCAGCGGCAGCGGGATGCCGATGACGGGGAGCAGCGCGAGCACCATGCCGATGTTGATCATCATCTGCCCGACGAGCCAGACCACGACGCCGAAGGTGCAGTAGCGCACGAACGGGTCCTTGGTCTCGCGGGCGATCCGGATCGCCGCGTAGGCGAGGGTGAGGAACAACCCGACGACGAGCAGGGTGCCGACCAGGCCGAGCTCCTCGCCGAGGACGGCGAACAGGAAGTCGGTGTGTGCCTCCGGGAGCCGCCCCCACTTCTGCTGGCTGGCGCCGATGCCCTCGCCGAACACGCCGCCGCTGGAGAGCGCGTAGAGGCCGTGGGCGGGCTGCCAGCCGGTGCCGTGGAAGTCCTGGAACGGGTTGACGAACGTGGTGATGCGCTCGAGCCGCTCGGGCTCGGTGGCCGCGATGGCGAGCGCGACGGTGCCGACGAGCGTGATCACCATGACGAAGAAGCGGGCCGGGGCGCCGACCACCCACAGCATGCCGACGAGGATCGCGAACAGCACGAGCGCGGTGCCGAGGTCCTTGCCGAGGATCACCAGCGAGGTGGCGAGCAGCATGCCGGGCACCACCGGCACCACGATCTGGTGCAGGTCGTCGAGCCGGCGCTCCTTGTTGGCGTAGATGTGGGCTGCCCACACCACCAGCGACAGCTTGGCGATCTCGGAGGGCTGGACGAGCACGGGCCCGACGGGCAGCCAGTTGGTGTTGCCGTTGACCTCGACCCCGAACCGGGCGGTGAGCACCAGCAGGATCAGGGAGACCGAGAACGCCGGGTAGGCGAGCCGGCGCACCCAGCGGTGGCCGACACGACTCGCCACGAACCCCAGCGGCACGCCGATCGCGACCCAGAGCAGCTGCCGGCGCACGATCGTGTAGGAGTCGCCGGTCTGCTGGAAGGACCGGACGCTGGAGGAGCTCAGCACCATGATCAGACCGATGGTGAGCAGCAGCGCGGTGGCGCCCAGCAGCAGGTAGTAGGTGGTGAGCGGCCGGTCGAGCGACTCGCGGGCGGCCCGGACCCAGCCGGACGTCGGACGACGGACCAGCGGCCTCGTGGGCAGGAAGCCCCACCGGCCGGTGCGCTCGGGGTCGGCGGTGGTCACGTCGCCTCCCTCCGCTGCCCGTGGGCTCTACTCCGTGGTCCGGTCCCGCACCGCCGCGGCGAAGGCGTCGCCCCGGGCGGCGTAGTCGCTGAACTGGTCCTGGGAGGCGCATCCCGGGGCCAGGAGCACGGTGTCGCCGGCGACGGCCAGGGTGGCGGCCGCGTCGACCACGCGCGCCATCAGGGCCCGTCCGTCGTCTACGGACTCATCTTCTGGCGCGGTCACGACGATGGTCGGCACATCGGGCGCGTGTCGCGAAAGCGCCTCGGCCACCACGTCACGGTCCCGACCGATCAGCACGACCCCGCGCAGCCTCGTGCGCACCTGCTGGACGAGGTCGTCGAACCGGGCGCCCTTCGCCAGCCCGCCGGCGACCCACACCACCGGCTCGTAGGCCTGCAGCGACGACAACGCGGCGTGCGGGTTGGTGGCCTTCGAGTCGTCGACCCAGACGACGCCGTCGCGCTCGGCGACGACGGCGATCCGGTGCCCGTCGAGGTGGAAGCCGCGCAGCCCGTCGCGCACCGCGGCCTGGCTGACGCCGTTGGCGCGGGCGAGCGCTGCCGCTGCGAGCGCGTTGGCCACCACGTGCGGGGCGGGCGGGACGCCGTCCTGGGCACCCGGCAGGTCGTCGAGGCTGCAGAGCTCGGCGGCGCTGGTGGCGCGCTCCTCGATGAAGGCCCGGTCGACGAGGAGGTCCTCGACGACGCCGAGCATCCCCACCGAGGGCATGCCCAGCGTGAAGCCGATCGCGCGGGCTCCGTCGACCACCTCGGCCTCGCGCACCAGCCGCTCGGTGACCGGGTCGGCCACGTTGTAGATGCAGGCCTGCTGCGCCTGCTGGAAGATGCGGCCCTTGTCGGCGGCGTAGGCGGCCATGCCCGCCTCCCCCGGCCCGTACCAGTCGAGGTGGTCCTCGGCGAGGTTGAGCACGGCGGCCGCCCGCGCCGACAACGACGACGTGTAGTGCAGCTGGAAGCTGGAGAGCTCGACGGCGAAGACGTCGTAGGGCGCCGGATCCATGACGGCCTCGACGATCGGCAGGCCGACGTTGCCGGCGGCCACGCTGCGCAGCCCGGCCGCGCGGAGGATCGAGTCGAGCATCTGCACGGTGGTGGTCTTGCCGTTGGTGCCGGTGACGCACAGCCACGGCGCCGGCTCCCCGGTGGGACCGAGCGGCCGCAGCCGCCACGCCAGCTCGACCTCGCCCCACACCGGCACGCCGCGCGCGGCGGCCTGCTGCAGCAGCGGGGCGTCGGGGCGGAACCCGGGCGAGGTGACGACGAGGTCGACGTCGTCCGGCAGGGTCAGGGTGGCTCCGGCGTGGATGTCGACGCGCGCGCCGAGGATCTCCAGCAGCTCGGCCTTCTCGAGCTGGGCCGGGGTGGCGGTCTCCGAGAGCGCTCGCACCTGCGCCCCGAGGTGGGTGAGGTTGTCGGCGGCGGCGAACCCGGAGACGCCGAAGCCGGCCACGACGGCGCGTACGCCGTCCCAGGAGTCCTCGCGGCCGAGGAGGTCGAGGTGGGGGGTCATCGTGGGCAGATCCCGCCTACAACCGGGCGACCCACTCGGCGTAGAACACGCCGAGGCCGCCCGCGACGAACAGGCCGGTGATGATCCAGAACCGGATCACCACGGTGACCTGCTCCCAGCCGAGCAGCTCGAAGTGGTGCTGCAACGGCGCCATGCGGAACACGCGGTGGCCCGCCCGCACCCGGAACACCGTGCGGAACAGACCGCTGGCGCGGCTGACCTTGAACACGCTGACCTGGATCATCACCGAGAGCGTGATGAGCACGAACAGGCCGCCGAGCATGAGCAGCAGCAGCTCGGTGCGGGTGAGGATCGCGAACCCGCCCAGCGCGCCGCCGAGCGCGAGCGAGCCGGTGTCGCCCATGAAGATCTGGGCCGGTGAGGCGTTCCACCACAGGAACCCGAAGCAGGCGCCGGTGATGGCGGCGGCGATCACCGCCAGGTCGAGCGGGTCGCGGACGTTGTAGCAGGTGGCGCTCGGGTCGTCCTGGCAGAACTGGTTGTTCTGCCAGATGTTCACCAGCGTGTAGGCGCCGAAGACCATCGTGCAGGCGCCGGCGGCCAGCCCGTCGAGACCGTCGGTGAGGTTCACCGCGTTGCTGGTGGCGGTGACGATCAGCCACACCAGCACGATCGCCACGATCGTCGGCAGCACCAGCCAGTCGATCTCGCGCAGGAACGAGATCTTGTGGGAGGCCGGGGTGCGGTCGTTCTTGTCCTCCAGCCACGGCGAGAGCGCGAGCGCGCCGAACACGACGGCGATGATCGTCTGGCCGGTCATCTTGGCGCGCGCGTCGAGACCGAGGCTGCGGCCCTGCGAGATCTTGATGTAGTCGTCGAGGAAGCCGACCAGGCCGAGCCCCAGGAACAGGAACAGCAGGAGCCAGGCCGACGCGGACGGCATGTCCATCGTCACGATCTTCGCCACCGCGTACCCGGAGACGGTGGCCGCGATGATCACGAGGCCGCCCATCGTGGGCGTGCCGCGCTTGGTGTGGTGACTGGTCGGGCCGTCGTCGCGGATCTCCTGGCCGTAGCCCCACTGCGTGAACCGCTTGATGGCCGACCGGGTCGCGATGAGCGAGATCAGGAGCGACAGGCCGCCGCCGAGGAGGATCGCTCTCATCCGACGCTCCCTCCCTCGGTGTCCAGCAGCTGCTCGGCGACCCACTCCAGCGCGGCGCCCCGCGAGGCCTTCACCAGGACGACGTCGCCGCGCCCGGCATTCTCGCGCACTGCGGCCAGCGCCTCCGACCGGCTCGCCGTGGCGACCGCATCGCCCCCCGACTCTCGCACCGTTGCGGCCGCCGCGGCGGCCACGTCGCCGACGGTGACGACGAGGTCGACGCCCAGCCCGGAGGCCACCCGGCCCAGCTCGGCGTGCTCGGCGGGGGCGGCGTCCCCCAGCTCCTTCATCTCCCCCAGCACCGCCACGGTGCGGCCGCCGCGCCGCTCACCGAGCAGCACGAGGGCCTCGAGCGCGGCGCGCATCGAGCCCGGGTTGGCGTTGTAGGCGTCGTTGAGCACGAGCAGCCCGTCGGACCGCTCGGTGAGCTCCATCCGCCACCGCGACGCCGCCTGCGCGGTGCAGAGCGCGGCGGCGACGTCCTCGAGCGCGAGCCCGGCGGCGATCGCCATCGCGGCCGCCGCGGCGGCGTTGGCGACGTGGTGCGCGCCGGTCTGGGTGAGCCACACCGGCGCCCAGACGCCGTCGTGGCCGAGGTCGAAGGCGGGCCGGCCGAGCTCGTCGAGCCGCACGTCGCGCCAGGTCACGTCGGCGACGTCGGCGTCCGCCCCGAAGGTGAGCACCCGGGCGGTGGTGCGCTCCGCCATGGCAGCCACGCGGGCGTCGTCGGCGTTCAGCACGGCGGTGCCGCCCCGGTCGGCCGGGGGCAGGGCCTCGACGATCTCGCCCTTCGCCCGGGCGATGGCCTCGACGCCGCCGAACTCGCCGACGTGCGCGAGACCGACGTTCAGCACCGCCGCGACGCGCGGCGGCGCCACGGCGCAGAGCTGCGTGATGTGACCGACCCCGCGCGCGCCCATCTCGACGACGAGGTGACGGGTGGTCGGGTCGGCGCGGGTCACGGTGAGAGGGACGCCCAGCTCGTTGTTCAGGTTGCCTGCGGTGGCGACGGTCGGGCCGTCCCCGGCGAGCACGTGGGCCAGCAGGTCCTTGGTGCTGGTCTTGCCCTGCGACCCGGTGAGCGCCAGCACGGGCACCGCGAGCGCGTCGGCGACGTGCCGGCCCAGCAGTCCGAGCGCGGCCACCGGGTCGGACGTCACCACCGTGGGCGCCTCGGTCGGCCGGCTGCCGAGCACGGCGTGGGCGCCGGCCGCGTAGTCGTGGCCGTCGACCCGCTCCCCCGCCAACGCCACGAACAGGCCGCCGGGCACGGGCTCGCGCGTGTCGAGGTAGGCGGCGCCGTCGACCACCCGGCTCGGGTCGCCGTGCACCTCGCCGCCGACGATCGCGCCGATCTCGGCCAGTCGCAGCGGGATCACCGGAGCCCTCGCAGCACGTCGCGGACGACGTCGCGGTCGTCGAAGGGATGCACGACGCCCTCGACCTCCTGGCCGGTCTCGTGCCCCTTGCCCGCCACGAGCACGACGTCGCCGGCGCGCGCGCGACCCAGCGCCTCGGCGATGGCGGCGCGACGGTCGCCGACCTCGACCACCTCGGCCCCGCCGTCCCGGGTGCCGGCCAGCACCTCCGCGCGGATCGCCGCCGGGTCCTCGGTGCGCGGGTTGTCGTCGGTGACCACGAGCACGTCGGCCAGCCGGGCCGCGATCTCCCCCATCACCGGCCGTTTGCCGCGGTCGCGGTCGCCGCCGGCGCCGAGCACGACGAGCACCCGGCCGCCGCCGGCGTCGGCGAGCGGCCGCAGCGTGTCGATCGCCGCGGCGACGGCGTCGGGCTTGTGGGCGTAGTCGACGACGACCAGGAAGTCCTGGCCCTCCTCGACCCGCTCCAGCCGCCCGGGCACCCCGCCCGCGCCGGCCATCGCGGCCGCCACCGGCTCGGGATCGAGGCCGGCGGCGTCGACGGCGGCGAGGGCGGCCAGCGCGTTGACGACGTTGAAGCCGCCGGGCAGGGACACCCCGGCAGGGAACCGGCGGCCGTCCGGCGCGGCGACGGTGAACCGGGACCCGTCGCGCAGCAGGTCGACGTCGAGAGCGCGCCAGTCGGCGTCCCCGGCGAGGCCGAAGGTCAGCCGGGGCAGCCCGGCCGACCCGGTCTCACGGGCGAGCCGGCGACCGTGCTCGTCGTCGACGCACACGAGCGCGCGGCGGGTCCGTCCGGCGGTGAACAGCGACGCCTTGGCGCGGTAGTAGTCCTCGACGTCGGCGTGGAAGTCGAGGTGGTCGTGCCCCAGGTTGAGGAAGACCGCGACGTCGAACACGACGCCGTCGACCCGTCCCATCACCAGCGCGTGGCTCGACACCTCCATCGCGCAGACCGCGACGTCGTGCTCGTGCATCACCGCGAACAGCGCGTGCAGGTCGGGCGCCTCGGGCGTGGTGAGGACTGGTCCTCACGTCCTCCCCGCGACCCGCGTGCCGATCGTGCCCACGCAGGCGGCCCTGGTGCCGGACGCCTGGAGCGCTGCCTCCGCGAGCCGGGTGGTGGTGGTCTTGCCCTGCGTGCCGGTGACGCCCAGGGTGAGGAGCGCCTCCGCAGGGCGGCCGTACAGCCGGGCCGAGAGGTCGCCCAGGCGGCGCCGCAGGTCGTGGCCGACGAGTACGGGCACGTCGGCCGTCACGGGTCCGGCCGCGTCGGTGAGCACCGCCGCGGCGCCCGACCCGATGGCCTGCCCGGCGAACGCAGCGCCGTGCGCCCGCGCCCCCGGCAGCGCCACGTAGAGGTCACCGGGCCGGACCCGGCGCGAGTCGAGGGTGACGCCGGTGACCGCGACCGCCGCGGCGTCCGCCGGCAGGGCGGCGACGTCCGCCCAGCGGGCGACGTCGGCCAGCGGCGTCGCCGGGGGCCGGGCCGGGCGGGTGTCGATCACCGCAGAAGTCTCGCCGATCACCACTCGACGGGGAGTCGGGAGGGCGGCGTGCCCGTCGGCGGGACGCCGTAGCGGCGCAGCGTGTAGCCCATGAGCTTCGCGAACGCCGGGCCGCCGACCGAACCGCCGCCGCCGCCGTTGCGCGGGTTCTGCACCACCACGTAGATCGTGAACCGGGGGTCGTCGGCGGGCGCGAAGCCCGCGAAGGACACCGTGAAGGTGCCGTCGTAGCAGCGGCACTCGCTGCCCACCCGCTGTGCGGTGCCGGTCTTGCCGGCCACCCGGTACCCGGGCACCGCCGCACCGGGGGCGACGCCGGCCTCGGGGTCGACACCCGCTCCATCATCTGCGCGACCCCGCTCGCGGCCTCCTCGCTGACCACCCGGTGCCTGCCGACGGTGTCGGTGCCGACCGCGACGCCGTCGTCGGTGGTCGCGGAGCCCTGCAGCAGGCTCGGGTCGACGCGCACCCCGCCGTTGGCGATGGTGTTGACGGCGGCGGCCATCTGGATCGCGTTCACCGACAGCGACTGGCCGAAGGCGATGCGGTCACCGGTCTGGGAGGTCCACATGGCCGGGTCGGGCAGCAGACCGCGGGTCTCGCCGTCGAGGCCGATGCCGGTGCGCTGGCCGAGGCCGAAGGCGGTGAGGTAGCGGCGCAGCTGTCCGGGGCGGAAGTGGTCGGCGGCGCGGACCGTGCCGATGTTGGAGGACTTGGCGAGGATGCCGGCCAGGGTCAGCCGGATCGTGCCGTGCTCGAAGTAGTCGTTGATGGGCCGGTCCTGCCGGTTCAGCACGGGGGGCACCGTGAACCGGGTCGTGGGCGTGACCAGCCCGGCGTCGAGCAGGCCCGCCATCGTGAGCACCTTCTCGACCGAGCCGGGCTCGTAGACGTCGGTGAGGGCGCGGGAGTTGTAGAGCGCCTTGGGGTACTGCTGCGGGGACGAGGCGTTGTAGGTGGGGTCGTCGGCGACGGCGAGCAGCTCTCCGGTGCGGCTGTCCATCACCACGGCGTAGCCGGAGTCGCCGCGGGCGTTCCGCACGGTCTCGCGCAGCACCCGCTGGGCGTACCACTGCAGCTCCTGGTCGATGGTGGTCTGCAGGTCGCCCCCGTCGCGCGGAGCGGTGACGGTGTGGCTGCCGAGCGGGATCCGGCTGCCGGCCCCGATCTGGTAGCGGGCGACGCCGTCGGTGCCGGAGAGGTAGTCGTTGAAGGCCGCCTCGAGCCCGGCCGAGGGGCGGGCCGAGCCGTCGGGTCGCGGGGCCCCGAGGAACCCGAGGACGTTGGCCGCGATGTCGCGGCCGGGGTAGGTGCGCAGCGGGTCCTGGTGGGTGGCGAGGCCGTCGTAGTCGCGCCGCTCCGCCTCCTGCACCACCTCGGTGGCGATGCTCGCCGGCACCTGCCGGGCGATGTACTGGAACCGGCTGTCCGGGGCGCGCAGCCGTTGCAGGGTGGTGAAGTAGTCGACGCCGAGCCGGGCGGCGAGGAACCGGGCCAGGCTCGGGGCGCGCTCCACGGTGAGTGCGGGGTCGGCCACCACCATCAGGCCGCTGGCCGAGGCGGCCAGCGGCTCGCCCTTGCGGTCGAGGATGTCGCCGCGCCGGGCGGGCAGCACGATGGTCTCCGAGCCCTCCTCCGCCGCCATGGTCGCGTACTGCTCGGGGTCGAGGCCCTGGAGCTGCACGAGCCGGGCGGCGAAGATCGAGAGCACGACCGCGATCAGGATGAACGCCCACCACAGCCGGCGCTCGGACGGGCCCGCGGCTGGGTCGTCGGGGCCGTCGGGGGCGGCGCGGCGGACGGCGGCGCTCGGTCGACCGCGCGGTGGACCGCTCGGTGGGACGCCGTCGCAGCGCCATGGGCTCCCCCTTGCGGCTCGAGGTCGAGCGGGTCCGGGTCGGCCGGGAACGGGAGGTCACCGGCCGGTGCCCCCACTATCGGCGGCCGGGACGTCGTTGCCGCGCGCCGCGCCGGTGGCGCCGTCGCCTCGCGTGGTGGCGGAGGGGGGACCCTGCACCACGGCCTCCCCGATGGTGGCCGGCGGCTGACCCGCGACCACGATCGGCGAGGGGTCCAGCACCTTCGGCTTGCGGGTCTTGGGCGGCCGGAGTCCCAGCTGCTGCGCCCGGCTCGCCGGGGTGGGCCGGGGGCCGGACACCTCGCCGGTCTCGAGGTCGATGAAGGCCGCGGTCTGCGCCGGCACCATCCCGTGACGACGCGCCTGCGATGCGAGCCGCTGCGGGTCGCGCAGCCGCTCGAGCTCCATCTGGAGCCCCTCCTCGCGTGCCGAGAGGGCGGCGGCCTGCTCCTCGAGCCGGGTGGAGTCGAAGGAGGCCTGCTGCATCGAGGTGTTGAAGAGGAGGAGGCCGACGACGCCGGCGACCAGGAGCACGCTCACCAGGCTCACGAACGGCACCCGGGGGCGGCGGGGGCGGCGGCGCGGGACCGCCCGCAGCGACCGTCGGGGGACCTCGGCCTGGAGCCGGCGGGGACCACGGCTCGGCCCGACGCGAACGGATGCAGGGTTCATCAGGCGGCTCCGGTGTGGGGAAGGGGACCGGGTCGGACACGTTCGACGGCGCGCAGCCGCACCGAGGCGGCGCGCGGGTTGCGGGCCACCTCGGCGTCGTCGGCCCGCTCCGCGCCGCGGGTGACCTGGCGCAGGGGCGGCTCCATCCCCGCGGGCACGACGGGCAGGTCCTCCGGCACCATGCTGCGGGTGCCGGCGGCGAAGACCCGCTTGACCAGCCGGTCCTCCAGCGAGTGGTAGGACTCCACGACCACCCGGCCACCGACGGCGAGGGCGTCGACGGCGGCCGGCAGCGCACGTCGCAGCACGGCGAGCTCGTCGTTGACCTCCATCCGCAGCGCCTGGAAGGTCCGCTTGGCGGGGTGGCCGCCGGTGCGGCGGGCGGGGGCCGGGATCTCGGCGTAGAGCAGCTCGACGAGCGCGGCCGAGGTGGTGAACGGACGGGTGGCGCGGCGTCGCACCACGGCCGCCGCGATCTTGCGAGCGAACCGCTCCTCGCCGAAGTCGCGCAGCACCCGGGTCAGCTCGGCGGCGCTGTAGGTGTTGAGCACGTCGGCCGCGGTGGGCCCGGCCGATCCGTCCATCCGCATGTCGAGCGGCGCGTCGACGGCGTAGGCGAAGCCGCGCTCGGGGACGTCGAGCTGGAGCGAGGAGACCCCGAGGTCGAACAGGACGCCGTCGGCGGCGTCGAGCCCGAGGTCGTCGAGCACGTCGGGGATCTCGTCGTAGACGGCGTGGACCGCGGTGAAGCGGTCGCCGAACGGGGCGAGCCGCTCGCGGGCCAGCGCCAGCGCCTCGAGGTCGCGGTCGACGCCGACGACGCGGGCGAGGGTGCAGGTGGCGAGCACGGCCTGGCTGTGGCCGCCCAGGCCGAGGGTGGCGTCGACGAGGACGGCGCCCTCGTGGTCGAGGGCCGGCGCGAGCAGTGCCACGACCCTGTCGAGAAGGACCGGGTCGTGACGCCCGGCCGCGGCGTCCCCGGTCACCGCGTCAACGCCCCAGGGAGCTGAGCAGCAGCAGCCCGACGGCGGCGGCCGCGCTCATCGCCAGCGAGAAGGCCATGAGGCTCGCGGCGTCGCGGGCCTGGTGCCGGACGCGGCGCTGACCGGCCGGCTGCGCGTCCTCGACGGGCGTGGTGCTCACGGTTCGACCCCTGGCTCGGGTGGTGCCTGGATGGTGCTGGGAAGTAGTGGTGCGGGGGGTGCTGCTGGAGTGCTGCTGGGGATCCGCCGGGCCAGGTCCCTGCCCGCGCCCTCCTGCGTCAGGGGAAGGCTGGCTCTGGAACCGGGGAAGGTGCTACAGAGCCGTGCGGCAGTCGGCGGGAGCGGGTCAGAGACCTCGCCCGGCGGATCCGTTGTGGAGTTGTGGTGCTGGCTGGTGCTGGGGCGGTGGTGCCGGTGGTGCGGGTGGTGCGGGTGGCTACTGCTCGTCGTCGTCGTCCAGGGCGGCGAACCGCATCGACTCGGCCGCCTGGTACTCCTGCCACCTGGCGGGGTCCCAGATCTCGAGCCGGTCGCGGACCCCGATCACCACGACGTCCTTGTCGAGGCCGGCGTACTCGCGCAGCGGCGCCGGGACGGCGATGCGGCCCTGCTTGTCGGGGGTGAGGTCCTCACCCGAGCTGAAGAACATCCGCGCGAGGCTCCGGCCCGCGCGGCTCGACAGCGGCCGGTCGAGCGTCTCGATCTCGCGGTCGAAGACGGCAGGGGGCCAGACGTAGAGGCAGTTCTCCTGTCCCTGCGTCACCACGACCCCCTCGGCCAGCACTGCCCTGAACTTGGCGGGGAGGAAGAGCCGGCCCTTCTCGTCGAGCTTCGGCCGGTAGGTGCCCATGAAGCGCATCGGGCACCCCCTCGTCGTTTCCCCTCGTGGAGCCCCCCGGGTGGGTTCCGGTGGGCCGCGGCCCCCCACTGCTCCCCCTGGACCCCTAGGTCCTCCACTTTCCCCCACTCTACGCCACTTTCCCCCACCGTCAACCACCCAGCACCCCGCGCGCCCCACCCCGCTCCCCTCGCGGCTCGGACTCCGGTGCGGCGCGTCGTCGTCGTGCGGGCGCCCCGGGTGGGCGGTGAGCTGCTGAGGTTCCGCCCGGCCGAGAACCTCACTGGCTCACCGCCCGCCCAGGGGCGATGAATCTCTCGGCGACCGACCCGGAGCGACCGCCGGCCGGGAAGGGCATCACGGGTCCGTCACGAGCAGGTCACGACGAGGTCGCGCCGACCGAGCGGCGATGGCGTCCCGTTGTGGCGCCACGTAGGTTTCGGGCACGCCCTACGGTGGAAGGCCGGACCCCCACTCCCGGGCCCGGTGCGCGCTGCTGAGAGGACCGAGTGTGGAGACACCGATGGAGAGCCCCGCCGCTCCGAGAGGTGGGGCCGCCGACCTCCAGCACCTCTCCCAGGTGGTCGACCGGATCCGGACGAACATCGAACGGGTCATCGAGGGCAAGCCGGACGTCGTCACCTCCACGCTGGTCGTGCTGCTCGCGGAGGGCCACCTGCTCATCGAGGACGTGCCCGGCGTCGGCAAGACCATGCTCAGCAAGGCGCTCGCCCGGAGCATCGACTGCTCGGTGCGCCGCATCCAGTTCACCCCCGACCTGCTGCCGTCCGACGTCACCGGCGTGTCGGTGTTCAACCAGAACACCCGCGAGTTCGAGTTCCGGCCCGGCGGCGTCTTCGCCAACATCGTGGTCGGCGACGAGATCAACCGCGCCTCCCCCAAGACCCAGTCCGCGCTGCTGGAGTGCATGGAGGAGAAGCAGGTCACCGTCGACGGCACCACCTACCAGCTCGACTCGCCGTTCATGGTGATCGCGACCCAGAACCCCATCGAGATGGAGGGCACCTACGCCCTCCCCGAGGCCCAGCGCGATCGCTTCATGGCCCGGGTGTCGGTCGGCTACCCGGTCGCGGCCTCCGAGATCGCCATGCTCGGCTCCCACACCGACAGCAACCCGCTCGAGGACCTCGAGCCGGTCACCGACGCCACCGAGATCCGCAAGCTGTCCGGCATCGTCTCCCAGGTCTACGTGTCGCCGGCGATGCAGCAGTACGTCATCGCGCTCACCGGCGCCACCCGCCTGAGCGAGGAGCTCATGCTGGGCGCGTCCCCCCGCGCCTCGCTGCACCTGGCGCGCGCCGCCAAAGCGTTCGCGGCGTTGCAGGGCCGCGACTTCGTCGTCCCCGACGACGTCCAGCGGCTCGCCGGGCCCGTGCTCGCACACCGGCTCCTGCCCAGCGTCGAGGCGGCGATGAGCAACCGCCCGCCGGCCACGATCCTCCAGGGCATCGTGGCCTCGGTGCCCGTGCCCGCGCGCTGAGCGGGGTTCTGGTGCGCGAGGCACTCGGAGGGCTGACGGTGCGGGGCCGGGCCTTCCTGGCCGCGGGCATCACCGCGATCCTGTGCGCCGTCGTGCTCGGACAGCCGGCGCTCACCCGGGTCGGCGTGCTGGCCGTGGTGCTGCCCCTGGCGGCCGTCCTCGTGCTCGCCCGCAGCCGCTACCGCCTTGCGCTGGTACGCACCGTCGGACCGCAGATGGTGGCGGCGGGGCAGCCCGCCCGGGTCAACCTCACCCTCACCAACGAGGGGCGCACCCCGAGCGGGGTGCTCCTGCTCGAGGACCAGGTGCCCTACGTGCTCGGCACCCGGCCGCGCTTCGTGCTCCGGGGTGTCGGCCGCGGCTGGCGGCGCGACGTCGGCTACCAGGTGCGCAGCGACGTGCGCGGCCGCTTCGACATCGGGCCCATGACGGTGCGGGTCTCCGACCCGTTCGGTCTGGTGGAGCTCGGCCGGGCATTTCGGACGACGGTGCCGCTCACCGTCACGCCCCGCACCGTGGATCTGCCGACGATCATGCTCGGCGGCGGCTGGACCGGGTCGGGAGACAACCGTCCCCGAGCGTTCGCCATGGGCTCGGCCGAGGACGTCACGGTCCGCGAGTACCGGCAGGGCGACGACCTGCGCCGGGTGCACTGGCGCAGCTCGGCCCGGGTCGGCGAGCTCATGGTCCGCCGTGAGGAGCAGCCCTGGCAGTCCCGCGCCACGATCGTGCTCGACAACCGCACCCATGTGCACCGAGGCCAGGGCATCGCCAGCTCGCTGGAGACCGCCGTCGTCACTGCGGCCTCGATCGGCCTGCACCTCTCCCAGCGCGGCTACCAGGTGCGCCTGGTCAGCACCGCCGGCGACGCGAGCGGTGTGGACGCCACCCCGTGGCACGACCGCGATGCCGAGCTCAACGCCGGCGCGCTGCTCGAGGCGCTGGCCGTGGTGCAGCCGGTGGCGCGGGTGCGGATGGACGCCCGCTGGCTCGGCGAGCAGGTGCAGGGCGGGATCACCATCGCGGTTCTCGGCGCGGTCGACGCCACCGACCTGCCGGTGCTGCGACGGATCCAGCACCACACCACCTCTGCGCTCGCCGTGGTGCTCGACGTCGAGGCCTGGGTCTCCCGTGGCTCCGCCCCCGGCTCGGCGCCCGGCGTCCCGCTGCTCAGCCAGCACGGCTGGCGCGCGGTCTCGCTCGGCCCCCGCGACCGCATCGACGCCGCCTGGCAGGAGCTCGGCCGCACCGGCTCGGCCGCGGCCGCGCGCGGAGGCGTCGCCGCCCCCGTCTCTCTCGCCTCCCGGACGCGGGCGTGAGTGCGATGGCCGCCCGCCGCCGCACCCACCTCGGCCACGCGCTCACCCTCGGCCTGACGAGCGCCGCCACGGTCTGGCTCGCCACGCTGTCGTGGCGCGGGTTCACCGCCTCCGACGACTACCTCGTCGGGCTTGCGCTGGTCGGCGGCGCCATCGCCGTCCTGGGCGCCCTCGCCCGCTGGGCGCGGGTGCCGGCGGTGTTGGTGATCGGCCTGCAGGTGCTCACCGGCCTGGTCGTGCTCGCGACCGTCGTCACCGGCTCACCGGTGCCCGGCCAGGAGCTGCGCGACGCGCTGGCCGCCGGCTCCGACGCGGCGCAGCGCTACCCGGCGCCGGTGCCGGAGCGGTCCGCGGTCTCGGTGCACCCGCTGCTCCTCGGCAGCGGCTTCCTGGTGTTCACGTTGGTCGACGCGCTCGCGGGCACGCTGCGGCGGGTCCCCCTGGCCGGCCTACCGCTGCTGGCGGTCTACAGCGTGCCGATCAGCCTGCTCGCCGGCGGACTGGACTGGCGGGTCTTCGCCGCCACCGCCCTCGGCTTCCTGCTCATGCTCTACCTCCAGGAGCAGCACCGGGCCTCGGGCTGGGGCAGGGCGCTCGACGACGACGGCGCCGAGCTCACCGCCGGCGAGGAGCGTCGTGGCTGGGTTCGCGTCAGCGCCGTCGGCACCGCGCTGCTCGCCGTCGCAGCGGCGGTGGTGGTGCCGCCCGGCATCCCGACGCTCGAGCTGGACGCCTTCCACCTCGGCGCCGGCAACGGTGACGGGGACATCCGGATCCGCAACCCCATGGTCGATCTGCGACGTGACCTGAAGCGCGGCGCGGACGACGACCTGATCCGCGTCACCACCGACGACCCCGACCCCGACTACCTGCGGATCTCGGTGCTCAACCGGTTCAGCGACAACGAGTGGAGCTCCGGCGACCGCGACGTCCCGTCCAACCAGGGGCCCAGCGGCCGGATGCCGCCGCTCGTCGGCGTCCTCACCTCGATCCCGCGCACCACCTACGACTACGACGTCACGGCCACCGACGACTTCGACTCCACCTGGCTGCCCACCCAGTCCCCGATCTCCGCCATCGAGGCGACCGGCGACTGGCGCTTCGACGCCTCGACCATGGACTTCATCGCCAGTGGCGACACCAATGCCGCCGGGCTCGAGTGGACGATGACCGCGGTCGATCTCGACCTCCAGGCGCAGCAGCTGGCCGGCTTCCGGGGCTCGCCGACGCAGGTCGACGACGAGCTGCTCGCCGTGCCCGACCGGCTGCCCGAGTCGGTGAGCGAGCTGGCCGAGGACGTCACGGGCAACCTCGACTCCGACTTCGCGAAGGCGGTCGCGCTCCAGCAGTGGTTCCGTGTGGACGGCGGCTTCACCTACGACCTCGACGACTC
Organism: uncultured Actinomycetota bacterium; assembly: GCA_963845795.1. Classification (GTDB taxonomy): domain Bacteria; phylum Actinomycetota; class Actinomycetes; order Propionibacteriales; family Nocardioidaceae; genus Nocardioides. The sequence goes on from CAWJTG010000011.1 coordinate 168,226, forward strand.
CCCCGAGGGCAACGGCAGCGACGACCTCGCCGCCTTCCTCGACCCCGACATCGGACGGGTCGGCTACTGCGAGCAGTTCGCCGCGTCGATGGCCGTGATGGCGCGCACCCTCGGCATCCCGTCACGGGTGGCGGTCGGCTTCCTCGAGCCGGACGCCGTGCCGGGCGACGAGGGCACCTTCGTCTACAGCGCGCACGACCTCCACGCCTGGCCCGAGCTCTTCTTCCCGGGTGCCGGCTGGGTGATGTTCGAGCCCACCCCGGGCGGCCCGGGCGGCCGGGCGCAGAACGTGCCCGAGTACACGCGCGGGGGCGTCGGCGTCAACGACCCGAACACCCCGACCGCGTCACCGTCGGCCAGCGCGGCCCCCTCGACCGGCGCGAGCCGGGATCCGCGCTCCGCCCCCACCGAGGCGGCGCAGGACGACGCCGCGGCCGACGACGCCACCGCTGCCGACGGCGGGTTCCCCTGGCTGACCGTGCTCGTCTGGATGCTCGTGATGGTGCTGCTCGGCGGGCTCGCGCTCGTGCCGCGCCTGCTGCGCGACCGCCGGCGCACCGCTCGGCTCCGCGGCGGACCCGAGGCGGCGTGGGCCGAGCTGCGCGCCACCACGGTCGATCTCGGGCACACCTGGCCGGAGGGTCGCTCGCCGCGTGAGGTGCGGGCGCACCTCGAGCGACTGTTCGGGCGCCCGGACGACCCCTCCCCCGAGTTCCGCCCGAAGCGGGGTCCGGCGCAGTGCCCGGAGGCGGTGGACGCGCTCGGCCGGATCACCGACGCCCTCGAGCGGATGCGCTACGCCCGCGGCCACGCCGCCGACGGCGGGCGTCACGCCGACGACGTCCGCCTGGTCTCACTCGCCCTCGAGGCAGGCGTCCAGCCCCGGGTCCGGCGCCGCGCCGAGTGGTGGCCCCGCTCGGCTCTCCAGCGCGGCCACGGCCCGCAGCTGCACGCCCCCGACGACGCCAGCGTCGCCGGCCGCATCATCGAGCACGTGTAGCGAGCGGAGCGACCCCCCGGTGGTCGAGCCGGGCGAGCGGAGCAACCCCCCGGTGGTCGAGCCGGGCAAGCGGAGCAACCCCCCGGTGGTCGAGCCGGGCAAGCGGAGCAACCCCCCGGTGGTCGAGCCGGGCAAGCGGAGCAACCCCCCGGTGGTCGAGCCGGGCGAGCGCCAGCGAGCCCGTGTCGAGACCCCCGGACGTTGCCGAGACCGGCGCCGGGGGTCTCGACGCACCGCTCGCTGCGCTCGCGGCGGCTCGACCACCGGCGGCGTGCGGTGGGTGCGCAGGAAGCGGACTCAGAACCCGCCGTTGTCGCGGCGGCGGCGCCACCGCTCCTCCATGCGCTCCATGAAGGAGCCGGAGGTGGCGGAGCCGGAGGAGCGGGTGGAGCGGGCCCGACGGGGGCGCTTGCCGCCGTCGACGACCGAGAAGCCCGACGGGTGGGCGGTGGCCTCGGCGGCGGCGCCGGGTGCGGAGGCGGCCTGCCGGCCACGCACGGCGCCGAGGGCGACAGTGGCCGAGACGAGCATCAGCACGAAGCCGACGATGCCGACGTACCAGAGCTGGGTCACCGCGCCGGCCATGAGGACCGCGATGCCGACGGCGAACGCGAGGCCGGCGACCAACGCCCGACGACGGGCGCGGTGCCGCAACGTGGTGCCCCGCAGGGTGGAGGCGAACTTCGGGTCCTCCTCGACGAGGGCGCGCTCCATCTGCTCGAGCAGGCGAAGCTCCTCTTCCGAGAGCGGCACCGAAACCTCCCATGCGTGTGGCGTGCGACAAGTCTAGGCAGGCGACCGGAGCGACGGTAGGCGGGCGCCGCAGATTTGTACCGGGACCGGACGGGTTCACCCCAACAGGGTGGCCGGACGGACGGCGGCCGAGCCGAAGCGCAGGACCGCGCGGTCGACGGCCCGGTCGGCCTCGGACCAGCCGCGCTCGGGCTCGCCCAGCACGCCCTGCCGGTGCACCCGCGCGCGTGGCAGCAGGTGCTCGACCCGCACGCCGACCAGCCGCACCCGCACCCGCTCCAGCTCGAGTGCGTCGTAGAGCCGGACCGCGACGGCGTAGATCTCCTGGGTGACGTCGGTGGCCTCGGGCAGGGTGCGGGAGCGGGTCAGCGTGGTGAAGTCGGCGAACCTCACGGTGAGCGTGACGGTGCGCCCGGCCACCTCGGCGCTGCGCAGCCGGGCTGCGACCCGGTCGGTGAGCCGCAGCACCTCGCGGAGCACGGTCTCGCGGTCGTCGGAGTCGCGGCCGAAGGTCTCCTGCGCCCCCATCGACCGGTCCGGGGGGCTGCTGCCGGACTTGGCGCCGTACCCGAAGACCCCGGGGTTGGCGGGGGCGAGCTCGCGACGGTCGGTGCCCCAGGCGAGGTGGTGCAGCTGCGCACCGAGGTGCCGTCCGACGGCTCGCTGCAGCGTGGGCAACGGCGTGTGCGCGAGGTCGCCCGCGGTGATCAGACCGAGCCGGTGGAGCATCGTCTGCGTCTTCCGCCCGACGCCGTACAGCTCGCCGACGTCGAGCGGGTGCAGGAAGGCGGTGACCTGCTCCGGTGGCACCACGACGACGCCGTCCGGCTTGGCGCGGCGACTGGCCAGCTTCGCCACCGACACCGAGCCGGCGACCCCGACCGAGCAGGTGATCCCCTGCTCGTCGTGGACGGCGGCTCGCAGCTGTTCGGCGATCCGCACCGGGTCGCCGAGCCGGCGGAGGGAGCCCTGCACGTCGAGGAACGCCTCGTCGAAGGACATCGCCTCCACCACCGGCGTGACCCGTCGGAAGATCGCCATCACCGAGCGGGACACCGTGCTGAACGCGTCGTAGTCGGGCTCGAGCGAGATCACCTGCGGGCACAGCCGACGGGCCTGGGTGCCCGTCATCGCGGACCGCACCCCGTAGGCCCGGGCCGGGTAGTTCGCCGCCAGCACCACCCCGCGGTGGCCACCCCCGACGATGCACGGCTGGTCGCGCAGCTCCGGCCTGTCCCTCAGCAGCACCGAGGCGTAGAAGGCGTCCATGTCGACGTGCAGGAGCGGGGTCGTGGTGGTGCCCGGAGCGCCGGCGGAGGGGGTCACCACGACCTCGTCCCCTGCCGTAGGACCTGGGCGCTCGTCGGCCCGTCGGCACCGACGGAGGAGCGATACGGGGGACCAGCTCCCGAGGTGTCGGCGACACCCGACGTCGACCGGCCCGTTGACTCCGACGGCACCGAACGGCGCGACCTAGTGGGCGAGCAGGTGCACCTGGGTCGCGAGCGGGAGGTACTCCGGGCGCTCGGCGACGGCTCGCTCGAGGTCGACCAGGGCCGCGGTGGAGCCGGGCTCGAGGTCGAGCAGCGAGCCGGGCACGAGGTCGGCGAAGACCCGGACGCCGTGGGTGCGGCGCACCTCGAAGCCGGCGCCGGCGAGCAGCTCGGTGGCCTCGGCGGCGGTGAAGCGGCGCCCGGAGCGGCCGAGTGCCTCGGTCTGGTCCAGCATGGCGAGGGCCTGACCGAAGTGACCCGCCATCGCCCGGGCGACGACGGCAGCCGGTCGCTGACCGACCAGCAGCGAGAGGTGGCCGCCGGGCCGGAGCACGCGCCGGATCTCGGCGAGCGCGGCGAGGGGATCGTCGACGACCTCGAGCACGCCGTGGCAGAGCACGACGTCGACCGGCCCGGTGAGGTCGGCGAGGTCGGAGACGTCGCCCTGTCGGCCGTCGACGCTGACCCCCCGCTCGCGGGCCCGCCGTCCGAGCGCGGCGAGTGCGTCGGGGCTGGGGTCGACCACGGTGACCCGGTGGCCGAGCTCGGCGATCCGGACCGCGGAGCCGCCGGTGCCGCCGCCGATGTCGAGCACGTCGCGCGGGGCTCCGCCGTCGGCGAGCACGGGATCGAGGACGTCCCAGACCACCGCGGTGCGAGGGGCGCTCCGGTCCATGCGTCGAACCCTAGGGCGTGGCTCACGACCCCGCGGTGCCCGGTGCACCCCAGCGCGCACCCCAGCGCGCACCCCAGCACGCAGCTCACGACCGGACGGGAGCTGGAGGCCACTGGTGTCGCCGTCGGCGGGTTCGCGTCGATCGAGGCCGGAGCGGTCGGGGCCGTCAGGAGACCTGGCGGACCAGCCGCGCCTCCAGCGGGGTGTGGGGCACCAGCCCGAGCGCCTGCTCGACGATGCCGAGGAACCGGTCGGCGTCGCGCACCAGGTCGTCGGCCTCGCGCTCGCTGACCGCCCGGGTGGACCCGGCCTCCGCCGCCGCTCGCTTGCCCGCGCCGGCGGCGAAGAAGGTGGCCCACTCCCCCAGCTCGGGAGCGACCTCGGCGAGCAGCACCCAGGCGTTCTTCTGTGGCCGTCGCCGGGTGGCGGGGACGGGCCGGGCCCGAGCCGCGAGCAGCGCGGCCGCCGAGCGGAGCGCGGCGACGTGGGCGCACGCGTACCTGGCGGCGACGTCGCCGGAGGCCACCGCCTCGCTCAGCGACTCCGCGGCGCGCTGGAGGTAGGAATGGGTGGTGGCGGGGAGGGCGTAGGGGTTCACGCCGGTCGTCAGGTCGGTCATCAGGTCGGTCATCTCGTCGTCCTTTCCGGTGCGGGTGCTCACGGTGCTCACGGTGTTCTCGGTGTTCAGGCGGTCTCAGTCGTGGCAGCCGACGAGCTGCCAGTGCCCGTCGACCCGGTCGAGGGCGAGCTCGACGACCTCGGTGCCGCCGAGCAGACCGCGCCCGGCCTCGACCCGCCACAGCTCACGCTGGGCGAGCGGGTCGAGCGGGGGCTGCGGCGCCGACCGGTCGACGGGCCCGGCCACCGTCGCGACCTGCGGGGTGCGCCACCACTCACCGGTCTCGACCCAGTGCGCCAGCACCGCGCGCACCTGCCACAACCGCCCTCGCCAGAGGAACTGCTCCGGAAGCTGCTCCGGGTCGTCGTCGCGCCGGCGCACCTCCACCCGTTCGTCGTACCTGCGCACCGTCGCCTCCTGCTCCCACCCGCTGCTGCACCGAGCCGGCGGGGCCGGGGGTCGAGGTCGGCCCCGCCGACTGTGTTCGAACACATGTTCGAACACCCGGCCAACGTACACCTGCCCCCGGACAGCCCGTCAAGGGCGGACCGGGCAACGCGACGCGCTCAGGACGGGGTCGACTCCGAGTGGGGGTCGTTGCGACTGACGGCCACGTACCGCCCGGTGTGGGGGTGGTAGAGGTGCGCGACGAGGGCCGCCTCGAGCAGCAGCATCACTACGGCTCCGGCCACGAAGAGCGCCGGGGGGCCGGTGCGGAGCGCCGCGAGGGTCGAGAGGGCGGCCCCGGCCATGATGGCGGCCAGGCAGTGCCGGGCCCAGTTGTGCCCGCCCCGGAAGAACGCCGTCAGCACGAGCACGGTGACGACGAAGCAGACGACCATCGTGATCACGACCGGCTCGAAGGACGGCGAGACCCGGGTGTCGTCGGCGTTGCGCGCGCCCCCCATGCCGGTGGCGGCGACGAGGTCGTCGGAGAACACGACGGCGAACACGGCCATCACGAGGATGACCGCCACCAGGGCCCCGATGAGCGCGAGCGCCCGCGAGACCGCGGACGGTCGTTCCATCTGGTCCTCGCTCTCGTCGTCCCCAGCGCCCGGCTCGGCCACCACCGGGCCACTACGGGATGGTGCCGGGCGGTTGCCGGGCGGTTCCTGGGGTGCCCGCCGGCCACTACTCTCGCATCCGTGACTGCCGAGCACCCCAGCATCTCCCGGTTCCGAGAGGAGCTCGCGCGCCTCGGCGGCACCGGTGAGGTCGTCATCCTGCCCGACTCGGTGCACACCGCGGCACTCGCCGCGCAGGCCCTCGGCTGCGAGGTGGGCGCGATCGCCAACAGCCTCCTCTTCGACGGCGACGGCAGCCCGGTGCTGGTGCTCACCTCGGGCGCCCACCGGGTCGACACCGCCAAGGTGGCCACCGAGGTCGGCGTCAGCCGGCTGCGCCGGGCCACCCCGGAGTTCGTGCGCGAGCACACCGGCCAGGTGATCGGCGGGGTCTCCCCCATCGGCCACCCCCGGCCGGTGCCCACCTTCCTCGACGGCTGGCTGCAGCGCCACGACGTCGTGTGGGCCGCTGCCGGGCACCCCGCGGCGGTGTTCTCGACCTCCCACGACGAGCTCCTGCGGCTCACCGGGGCCACCCCGGTCGACGTCGGCTAGGCCGACAGGTCGCGCCGGCCCGCGCTCACGCGGCGTAGGTCAGCCGGTTCCCCGACGTCCGCAAACGAGTCGCCGCCACCGGACCGCCGCACTAGCGTCCAGTCATGACCGGGCTCGACCTCACCGACGACGCGACCCGCGCCGCGCTCACCGCGCGGCTGGGCGAGCACCTCGCCGGTCGTCCCGTGCTGCTCGGCCCCTCGGTCCTCGCGGCCTACACGGGCACGGTGCCGCTGCTGCGGACCCTGGGCTGCCCGGTGCTGGTGGTCTCGACCGCGCGCGGCGCCGGCCCGGTGCCCGACGCCGGCTCCGTCACGGTGATCGAGCTCGAGACCCCACCCACGGCGTCGATGACCGACGAGGTCCGCGTCCTCGACAGGGTCGCCCGCACCATGCCCGCCGACGTCGTCGCCGCGATCGAGGACTTCGACCCCGGCCGGGAGGGGGTGTGGGTGACGCCGCCGTTCGTCCTCTCCGACGAGCCGCTGCTGGGTCGCCCGGTGCTGGGCGGGCGGCCCGCCCGCTGGGTCGCGCTCGAGGACAAGATGCTCGTCGCCGCGCTCTGCGGAGCCGCCGGCGTTCCCACCGCCCCGTCGCACGTGGTGCCCACCGACGGCGCGTTGCTGCGGGCCGCCGCGGCCGACCTCGTCGTGGACCCGCGCCTCGGCACGGTCTGGAGCGGCGACGCCCGCGACGGCGTCAACGGCGGCGGCAACTTCGTGCGCTGGGTGGTCGACGACGCCGACGCCAACGAGGCGTTCGCGTTCTTCGCGCCGCGGTGCGACCGGGTCCGCGTGATGCCCTTCCTCGACGGCGTGCCGTGCTCGGTGCACGGCGTCGTGCTGCCCTCCGGCACCGCCGCGTTCCGGCCCGTCGAGATGGCGACGCTGCGCGACACCGCCGACCGCCGCTTCGTCTACGGCGGCCTGAGCACCTGGTGGGACCCACCGGCGGCAGACCGTGAGGCGATGCGCGACGCCGTCCGCCGCCTCGGCGCCGTGCTGGCCGCCGAGCACGGCTACCGCGGCGCGTTCGGCATCGACGGCGTCCTCACCGCCGACGGCTTCCTGCCCACCGAGATCAACCCGCGCTACTCCGGCGGCGTCGCCGCCATCGGCCGTGCCGACCCCGACCTGATGACGGTGCTCCAGATGGCGTTGCTGGCCGGCCACGACCCGGGCCTCACCTCCGAGGAGCTCGAGACGTTCACCGGTCTCCTCGACGCCCGCCGCGTCGGCAAGCCGGTGGCGGTGGGCCCGGGCGAGTCGCTCGGGACCGACCTCGCCCACCCCGTCCGCTACGTCGAGGGCCGGGTGGAGCGCGCCGACGCCGAGACCGGCAGCACCCTGGTGTGCGCCGACAACCCGAGCGGGTTCTTCGCCAAGATCGACCCGTGCGAGCTGCTCGCGCCCGGCGACCGGCTCGCTCCACTCAATGCCGCGCTCCTCGCACACCTCGACCGCGAGCACGGCACGTCGTTCGGCGACCTCACGGTTCCCCCGGAGCTGCGGTAGCGGGGACGTAGCCGGCCAGCTCGGCGTCGTCCGGCCGCTGCCACCAGCGCTCGTACTCCTCGAGCTCGTCCCTGCTGATCGCCACGGCGTCGGGATCGGCGTTGCGGCGCTCGACACGCTGCCACCGGACCTCGAACGGCACGTCGAGAGCGTGCAGCTCGACGGCGTGGCCCGCGGCACGGGCGTCGTCGCGGTGACGGTTGCGCTCGGGCCGGGTCCAGAGCCCGTAGTCCACGACGACGGTCAGCCCGAGATCGGCGAGCCGCAGCGCGTGGCGCCACATGACGCGCTCGAACCTGCGCTTGCGACGGACGTCGTGGGGATCGAGGCCGACGGCGAGCATCCACTCGTCGGGCGTGAGCCGGACCGCGCCCCGTTCGGTCTCCAGGCGGCGCGCCAGCGTGGTCTTGCCGGCGCCGGGCATGCCGCAGACCAGCACCAACGTCCCCCGGTCCGCCATCTCGCCACAGTAGGTTCACGGGGTGCGGGTGGTGGTGGTGGGCGGCGGGTTCGGCGGCATGGCGTCCGCCGCCCGGCTCGCCAAGCTCGGCCACGACGTCACCGTGCTGGAGCGCTCCGGACGGCTCGGCGGTGCGATGACCGCGGTGAGCGAGGACGGCTACACCTGGGACGCCGGGCCCACCGCGATGCTGCTGCCGGCAGTGGTGCGTGACCTGTTCCGCAAGAGCGGGCGGCCGGTCGAGGACGAGCTGGTGCCCGGCCTGGAGCCGCTGGAGCTGGTGCGCGAGCACCGGTTCGAGGACGGCAGCACGCTGCGGCTGCCGGGCGGCTCGCGCACCGGGCAGGTGGCCGCCTTCGACGAGCTGGAGCCCGGGTTGGGCGCGGCGTGGGAGGAGTTCACCGGCGGCTACGCCGAGGTCTGGGAGGTGCTGCGACGCGGCTACCTGGAGGAGCCGTGGGACCGCGACGCCCTCCCGCCCGAGCTGGCGGCGGTGCTCGGCAGCCGCGAGACCCTGCACCGGCGGCTCCGCAAGGCCTTCCGCGACGACCGACCCGCGCTGGTGGCGGGCTACCCGCACCTGGCCGACGGGCACGACCTGCGCAACGTCCCGGCCTGGGCCGGTGTGACGTCCTACCTGGAGCAGCTGTTCGGCACCTGGACCGTGCCGGGCGGCATGCACCGGCTCACCGGCGCGCTCGCCGACCGGCTGGCCCTGCGGGGGGTGACCGTGCAGGTCGACACCGAGGTGCGCGACCTCGTGGTGCGGCAGGGACGCGTCGCCGCGGTCCTCACCGAGGACGGCGAGGTGGCGGCCGACGTCGTGGTGTGCGCCGTCGACCCACGGCGGCTCCCCGCCCTGGCGCGGTCCGTCGAGCGCACCACGCCGGCGCTCCCACCCGTCGTCTCCCACCTCGGACTGGACGGCGCGCACGCCCTGCCCGAGCTGCCGCGCGAGCTGGTGCTGCACGGCGATCCCTCGCTGGTGGTGCACACCGGCGGCACCGCGCCCCCGGGCTGCGCGGCCTGGACGCTGCACGGCCGGGGCCGGCTCGCCGAGGACATGCTGCGGGTGCTCGCCCGCCACCACCTCGACGTCCGCGACCGGGTCGCCGTCCGCGTCGACCGCTCGCCGCGCGATCTGGTGCAGGAGTGGGGCGGCTCACCGCACGGCGTCGCCTGGTCCGGCCGCGGCACGGTGCGTGCCCGGCTCGGCCCGGACACCCCGGTTCCCGGGGTCTACGCCGCGGGCGCCCACGCCACCCCCGGCGCCGGGCTCCACCACGTCGGTCTCTCCGCCGCCCTCGTCGCCTCGGTGGTGGGACCGGCCTGAGGGGTCGTTCGCCGAGCTAGCGGCGGTGGCTGGGCTGGTCGCGCAGGGTCCACGTGCCCGTGACGGCGGCGACGATGTCGGCCTCGCCGGGCTGCAGGTCGACCTCGGGGCCGGCGGCGCGGGTGGCGAGGGCCTCGACGCCGGGGCCGCCGGGTGCGACGCTCCCCTCGCTGAGCGAGACCAGGTCGCCGAGCTCGACGCCACCGAGGACGGCGAGGTGCTCGGCGCGGGCACGGGCGTCGGAGAAGGCGTGCTCGCGGGCGGTGCGCTGCGCGTCAGTGGTGTCGCTGGCAGTGAGGGTGACACCGTCGAGCACGAGCCGGTCGCCGACCGCGGCGGCGAGGTCGCCGACCAGTGCTGCCGCGACCTCGAGGTCCTCGCAGCGCACCACCAGGCTGTGCCTGGCCTCGAAGCCGGAGGGCCGGCCGCGCACGTCGTTCTGGGGCCACACCTCCACCCCCGTGGTGCCGACGGCGGTCGCGGCCACGTGACGGTGGCAGACCTCGACGGCGAACGCGCGTGCCGACTCCGCGCCGGCCAGGGCGGCGGTGAGCGCGGAGGCAGCGTGCCGCGCGGTGAGCCGCACCGAGGCCGCGTCCCGTGCGACCCGCGCCGCGCCGTGTCCGGTGGTCGTGACGGTCCGCTCGGCCATGCCCCTACGGTACCGAGATTCGCAGCCTGTCGAAGATCTCCAGGGTCGCCCGCGAGCGGTTCAACGTGTAGAAGTGCAGCCCCGGCGCACCGCCCGCGAGCAGCTGCTCGCACAGCTCGGACGAGGCGGCGATGCCCTCGGCGCGCACCGCGGCCGGGTCGTCGTGGGCGGTGATGCGGGCGACGAGGTCGTCGGGAACGTCGGCGCCGATGAGCTCACCCTGCCGCAGCAGCGCCTTCACGTTCAGGATCGGCATGATCCCCGGCAGGATCGGGATGTCGACGCCGCGCTGGCGCACCCGCTCGACCAGGCGGAAGTAGTCGTCGGCGCGGAAGAACATCTGGGTGACCGCGAAGTCGGCGCCGGCCCGGGCCTTCGCCACGAGCACGTCGGCGTCCTGCTCGAGCGACTCCGCGCTCGGGTGGCCCTCCGGGAAGGCGGCCACGCCGATCCGGAAGTCGCCACGGGAGCGGGCGAGCTCGACGAGCTCGGTGGCGTAGTTCAGCCCGCCGTTGGTCGCCGTCCACGGGGCGCTCGGGCCGTCCTCGGGGTCGCCGCGCAGGGCCATCAGGTGGTGCACGCCGCCCTCGACGTAGGCGTCGAGGATCGCCTCGAGCTCCGCGCGGGTGTGGCCGACGCAGGTGAGGTGGGCCATCGGGGTCATCGAGGTGTCCCGCGCGATCCGGCGGGTGATGTCGACGGTGGTGTCGCGGGTCGACCCGCCGGCGCCGTAGGTGACCGACACGAAGGTCGGCTCGTAGGGCTCGAGGTCGCTGATCGCCCGCCACAGCTGGTCGGCTCCGTCGGCGTCCTTCGGTGGGAAGAACTCGAAGGAGATCGACCGCTCACCACCGCGGACGGCCTCGACCACAGTGCGCCCGGGACCCGTCACCACGGCCTCGACCTTACGGGCCCTAGGGTCGATCGCGTGACGACGGACGGCGGGTGGGACGGCGCGCGACGTGACCGGTTCCACGCCGACCTGCAGGCCGCGCTCGACTCCTTCCTCACCGAGCAGGCGGCCACACTGGCGCCGCTCGGACCCGACGTCGACCGGCTGGTCGGCGAGGCCCGGGCCGTCGTGGCGGGCGGCAAGCGGTTCCGCGCCGCGTTCTGCCATTGGGGCTACCGCGCCGTCGAGCCCGACCCCGTCGACCCGGCCGCCCTGCTGCGCGCCTGTGCCGCGTTCGAGCTGCTGCACGCCAGCGCGCTCGCGCACGACGACCTCATGGACGCCTCCGACACCCGACGCGGCCGGCCCGCGACCCATCGCGGGTTCGCCTCCGAGCACCGCGACGCCGGGTGGCGCGGCGACCCCGAGCAGTACGGCGCCGCCGGCGCGATCCTGCTCGGCGACCTGCTGCTCGGCTGGGCCGACGAGCTGGTGCGCCGCTGCGGGTTGCCGTGGGACCGGGTCGACCCCGCGCTCGACCTGTTCGACCGGTGCCGCTCGGAGGTGATCGCCGGGCAGTTCCTCGACGTCTCCGTGCAGGCGCGCGGCCGCGCCGACGTCGAGACCGCGATGACCGTGCTCCGCTACAAGTCGGCCAAGTACTCGATCGAGCGGCCGCTCCACGTGGGTGCCGCGCTCGCCGGCGCCGACCCGGCCACCCTGGCCGCGCTGTCGGCGTTCGGGCTGCCGCTCGGCGAGGCGTTCCAGCTGCGCGACGACCTGCTCGGCGTCTTCGGCGACCCCACCACCACCGGCAAGCCCGCGGGCGACGACCTCGTCGAGGGGAAGCGCACCGTCCTCGTCGCCCTGGCCCTCGACGCGGCACCCGCCGACGACGCCGCCCTCCTCGACCGCTCGCTCGGCTCCCCGCTCTCGGTCGACGAGGTGGAGCGGCTGCGGTCGGTGATCGACGCCTCCGGCGCCCACGCCCAGGTGGAGACCGTGATCGTCGAGCTCACCGGCATCGCCGTCGCGGCCCTCGACACCGCGGTCGGAGCCGGCCACATCGACCCCCGCGCGGCCGCCGTCCTGCACTCGCTCGCCGAATCCGCCACCCAGCGAGTCTCTTGAGGCAGTGCCCCCCGCCGCGCCAACCGTTCGATCGAACGAATGGTGCGCGGGTTTCGCCCTGACCGGTTGACGTTCCCGTTCGATCGAACGAGTTGCGCCCCGGCAGTTCGGCTCAGTCGACCAGCGGGACGTCGACGTCGGGGCCGTCGCCCCGCAGCAGCACCGAGACGTGGCCGCCGAGCAGGTCGACCACCTCGGCGAAGTAGCCCGGCTCGGCGCCGGCGAGCACCGACCAGGTGTCCCACAGCAGCAGCTGGCGGCCGTCGACGTCGTGGAGGACGTCGGCCAGCGCGTCGAGGTTGCGTCCGTACCAGTCGGGCAGCGCCAGTGTCTCGGCCAGGGCCTCGTGCAGCTCGGCTCGGGTCGCGATGCGGGCGCCCTCGAGGTGCCCGAACCGCCAGCCGGCGTGCTCGACGGTGTGCCGGACCTCGGCGACCGGCCGGTTCGACTCCCAGCGGTAGGCACCCACCGGCATCCGGCCGGCCAGCACCTCGGCGAGCCCGCTCACCTGACCACCTCCTCGAAGCTGCGGTAGTGGTCGGCGGTCCAGTAGAGCTCGCCGGCGTCGCCGGTCACGAGGCGCCGCGCTCCGCGGTCGTCGGAGCCGGGCGTCGGCACGGTGTACTCGGCGTAGTAGCCCCGGTCGCGGTCGGGCAGCAGGCGTTCACGGTTCTCGAAGGTGACGCCGTCGCGGTCGTAGGGGAACGGCCCGCCCCGGTCGATCAGCTCCACGGTCTCGACGGCCTCGACCGGCAGCTCGTCGAGGTCGACCAGCGGCAGCCCGGACACCCCGCTGGGCGGTGGGGCGGGGTCGCCGCCGGTGGGCGTGCCGGGGTCGCGGCCGTTGATGAGCCAGACGCCGAGCACGACCGCCACGACGAGCAGGATCGCCAGCGCGTTGGTGGCTTTCGGACGTGAGCCGTCCTCGGGCGGTGGGACCCGGATGACCACCTAGAACCCGAGCGCCTGGGCGCGGCGCTTGACCTCGGCGCCGCGATTCTCGCGCAGCGCGTCGATCGGGCGGCCGGGGAGCTCCTGGTCGAGGAACAGCCACGCGATGCACTCGCGGTCGTCGTAGCCGTTGTCGTGCATCAGCGTGAGCAGGCCGGGGAGCCCCTTCACGATCTCGCCGTCCTGCACGAAGTCGGCCGGCACCGACGGCCTGCCGCCCGGCCGCGGCACCGCGGCGGCGAGCCGGTGCTCCTTGACGAGCACCCGCACCCGGCTGGGCGTGACGCCGAGCTGCGCGGCGGCCGCGTCCCAGTCGAGCCAGTCCGAGACGTGGGTGGCGAGGTCGACGTCGGCGAGCGGCTGGGTCATGGCGTCCATGCTAGGCACGCCACGCCCGAGGCGGTCGAGCCCCGCCGCCGGGCAGGACCGACCGTACGATGGAGCCGCCTCGGACCCTTCCCCGTCCGCGGCGAGAGGGGTCGAATCGTGCCGGAGCAGCGCGCTCTCCCGGGTCCGGGATGACCGGTCGCCTGCTCGACCGCCGCTACCGGATCGGTCCGCGCATCGCCCGCGGAGGCATGGCCAGCGTCTACGAGGCCCTCGACGTCCGGCTCGACCGCACCGTCGCGGTCAAGGTGATGCACGCCGGGCTCGGCGACAGCGACGACGACCGCGACTTCGCCGAGCGGTTCGTGCGCGAGGCCCGCGCCGCGGCGCGGCTCTCCCACCCGAACGTCGTCTCGGTGTTCGACCAGGGCGACGACGACGGCACGGTCTTCCTGGTGATGGAGCTGGTCTCCGGCCACACGCTGCGCGACACCATCCTCAAGGAGGCCCCGATGACGCCGGCGCGGGCGCTGGCCGTGCTGGAGCCGGTGCTCTCGGCGCTGGCGGCGGCCCACCGCGCCGGCCTCGTGCACCGCGACGTCAAGCCGGAGAACGTGCTGATCGCCGACGACGGCCGGGTCAAGGTCGCCGACTTCGGGCTGGCCAAGGCGGTCAGCGCCGACACCCAGCACACCGCCACCCGCGGCGTGCTCATCGGCACCGTCTCCTACCTGGCCCCCGAGCTCGTGGTCGACGGGCGCTCCGACGCCCGGGCCGACGTCTACGCGGCCGGGGTCGTGCTCTACGAGCTGCTCACCGGCGGGAAGCCGCACGAGGGCGAGACGCCGATCCAGGTGGCCTACCGGCACGTGCACCACGACGTCCCGCCCCCCTCGGAGCGAGCCCCCGGGCTGCCGCCGTACGTCGACGCCCTCGTCGCCCGCGCCACCGCCCGCGACCGCGCCTCCCGGCCCGCCGACGCCGGCGTCCTGCTCCACCAGCTGCACCGGGTCTCGCAGGCACTCGCCGACGGCGTCCGCGACGACCCCGAGCTCACCGTCGACCTCGCGCCGACGCGCACCGCCGTCGTCGACCTCGACACCTCCGAGCTCGACGACCTCCGCGAGGTGGTCGAGCCCCGCGACGCGGTCGAGGGTCGGGAGCGCTGGAACCCCGACCTCGAGCCGATCCGCGAGCACACCACCACCTATCCGCTCGGCGTCACCGCGGCCCCCCCGCCCGCACCGCCCGCGCGGCAGCTGCCGCCCACCCCTCCCCCGGTCCCCGTGGCCGCCCCCGCCCGTCGTCCGCGGCGCCCGCGGCGGCGGCGGCGCGGTGCCGTGCTGCTGGTGCTCGCCCTGGTGGTGGCCCTCGCCGTCGGCGGCGGTGCCTTCTACCTGGGCTACGCGCGCTACACCACCACCCCCACCGTCGTCGGCGCGACGCAGGCCGCGGCCGAGGAGGCGCTGGCCGACGCCGACCTGGAGGTCGGGTACGCCGACCCGGTCTACGCCTCCGACGTGCCGAAGGGGCAGGTGGTCACCGCCGACCCCGGCGCCGGCTCGCGCATCCTTCCCGGCGAGACCGTGACGCTGACGCTCTCGCTCGGCAGGCTCCTCGTGCCGAAGCTGCGCGGCCTCACCGAGGACGCCGCCCAGGACGCGTTGCGCGGCCGCCAGCTCGAGTTCGGCACCAGCGTCCCCCGCTACTCCGAGACCGTCGAGGCCGGCACCGTGCTCGGCAGCCGCCCCGCCGCAGGCACCGAGCTCGACAGCGGTGACACGGTCGACCTGGTGGTCAGCCGAGGTCGCCGTCCACTCGACGTCGGCAGCTGGGCGGGCCGCCCCTACGGGGACGCGCGGGCGGCGCTGGCCAAGCGCGGGCTCGACCCGGTGGTGGCCGACCAGGTCTACGACGACGAGGTGCCGAAGGGCATCGTGATCTCCCACGACCCCGACGGCGGCACCCTGTTCCGCGGCGACGAGGTCTCGTTCGTCGTCTCGCTCGGCCCCGAGCTGATCGAGGTGCCGCGGGTGAACCTCTCGGGCGTCGACGCCGCCACCGAGACCCTCGAGGCCGCCGGGTTCCAGGTCGAGGTCGAGGAGGCCGAGACCTACTACGGGCTCGGCTTCGTCGTCCGCAGCGACCCCGAGGCCGGCGCGCTCGCGCCCAAGGGCAGCACGATCACCATCTTCGTCGCCTGACCGCATCCCGGGCGGAATCGCCGTCGCCTCCGGTGCGTGGTTACAGTCTCCCCCGTGGCGCAGCAGACCTATCGATTTCGACACCTGCCGGGAGCACCCGTGCAGGCCCGTCGCTGACCGCTCACCAGCCAGCACCGCGCCCGCACCCATCCAACGCCCCGGCCACAGCCCGGGGCGTTCGTGCGCCTAGCAGCTCTGAGCAGCCCCGGGACGCACCGGGCCACGCACGAGAAGAGGAACCCATGGTCGTCGTCATGTCACCAGGCGCCACCGACGAGGACGTCGCGCACGTCGTCGCCAAGGTCGAGAGCGTCGGGGGTGAGGCCTTCGTCAGCAAGGGCGTCGTCCGCACGATCATCGGCCTGGTCGGCGACATCGAGGCCTTCCACGGCCTGAACCTCCGCACCCTGCGGGGTGTCGCCGACGTCCACCGGATCTCCGACCCCTACAAGCTGGTCAGCCGCCAGCACCACCCGGTGCGCTCCACCGTCTGGGTCGGTCGCGGCGAGCGCGCCGTGCCGGTCGGTCCCGACACCTTCACGCTGATGGCCGGTCCGTGCGCCGTCGAGTCGCCGCAGCAGACGCTCGAGGCGGCGCAGATGGCCAAGGCCGCCGGCGCCACCATCCTGCGCGGCGGCGCCTTCAAGCCGCGCACCTCGCCCTACGCGTTCCAGGGCCTCGGCGTGCGCGGCCTGGAGATCCTCGCCGACGTCAGCATCGCCACCGGCCTCCCCGTCGTCACCGAGGTCGTCGACGCCCGCGACGTCGACGTCGTGAGCCAGCACGCCGACATGCTCCAGGTCGGCACGCGCAACATGGCGAACTTCGGTCTGCTGCAGGCGGTCGGCGAGTCCGGGCTGCCGGTGCTCCTCAAGCGCGGGATGACCGCCACCATCGAGGAGTGGCTGATGGCGGCCGAGTACATCGCGCAGCGCGGCAACCTCGACGTCGTCCTGTGCGAGCGCGGCATCCGCACCTTCGAGCCGGCCACCCGCAACACCCTCGACATCTCGGCGGTGCCGGTGGTGCAGGCCACCAGCCACCTGCCGATCATCATCGACCCCTCCCACGCCGCCGGCCGCAAGGACCTGGTGGTCCCGCTGTCCCGAGCCGGCGATCGCCGTGGGCGCGGACGGCGTCATCGTCGACGTGCACCCCGACCCCGAGACCGCCCTGTGCGACGGCCCGCAGGCGCTGGTGGACGGCGACCTGCGCGAGCTCGCGCAGGCGGTCCGGCGGCTGCCGGAGCTGGTGGGCCGGGTGCCCGCCCAGGACCGGGTCGGGCGCCAGTGACGCGGCGCTCGGGCCGCACCGGCGCACTGGTGGACGCGCACTGACCTGCGGATTCGCCTATCGTCGGGGCCGATCCGCCGTCGGCCCACGTGACGCTGTGAAGGGAGTCCGGCCATGACCGAGTCTCCCCGCTGCGCCCGGTGCGGGCACCAGGTCGGCGCCGACCAGCGGTGCGTCGACTGCGGGCTCGCCGTGGGCGACACGTCGTGGCGCACCGACACGGCCGAGCGCCCCCCGGTGCTGCCGCCCACGGTCGTGGCGTCCGGCGTGGCGCCGGCGGCGGTGGGGCCGCCGCCGCGGCCGCGGTACCCGCTCTTCGCCGACGAGGCCGCTCGCGCCGACGCCCCGGTCACGGTCGCGGTGCCCAGCCACCCACCGCCGCCGTCCCCCCTCCCGCCGCCGCCGGCGTGGGCCCCACCGCCGGTCACCTCGCACCGCGGCCGTCGCGGGATCCTGCCCTGGGTCGTGGCCACGACCGCGGTCGTGCTGCTGGCGGTGGTCGGGGCGCTGCTGCTGTTCGGCGGTGACGACGACGCCGCGACCGCCACCGACCCCCGTCCCTCCGTTGAGCCGGGCTCGACCGTGCCGACGTCCACCGCGCCGCCCGCCACCCCGGAGCCGAGCACCCCGAACCAGCCGAGCCCTCCGGCGGCCGGCCCCGTCAAGGACCTCACCCGGTCCGCCTCGATCAGCGCGCCGGTCACCGCACAGCCCGGCACCGCCGTCGACGGCGACCGCGTCACCTACAACGCCGACAACATGCTCGACGGCGTGCCCGCGACGGCGTGGCGGATGCCGGGGGACGGCGCCGGGCGCGAGATCCGCATCGACTTCGGCCGGGCGGTGGCGCTCGAGGAGGTCGGGATCGTCAACGGCTACGCCAAGCGCGACCCCGGCTACGACGGCTACACCGCCAACCGCCGCATCACCCGGGTGACCTGGGCCTTCGACGACGGCTCGGTGCAGGCCCAGCTGCTCGACGAGGTGCGCCGGATGCAGCTGCTCGACGTCGGTCCCGTGACGACCTCGACGGTGACGCTGCGCATCGTCACCGTCACTCCGCCCGGACCCGGGGGTCGCGGCCGCGACTACACCGCGATCAGCGACCTCCGGCTGTCGGGCCGACCGGCCTGACCTGACTCAGAGGCCCGCGAGCGCCGCGGCCGCGCGCTCGGCGTCGGCGCGCGAGACGTCGAGGTGGGTGACCAGCCGCACGGTGGCGGCGCCCACGGTGGCGACCCGCACCCCCGCCGCGGCCGCCTTCTCGACGAAGGCCGCGGCGTCGGGGCGCTCCACGACCACGATGTTGGTGTCGACGCCGGCCGGGTCGACGCCGCACGCCTGCGCCAGCAGCCGGGCGTGGGCGTGGTCGTCGGCGAGCCGCTCGAGGTGGTGGTCGAGCGCGTGCAACCCGGCAGCGGCGAGCACACCGGTCTGGCGCATCCCGCCGCCCATCCGCTTGCGCCACACCCGAGCCTCGGCCACGACGTCCGCGCCGCCGAGCATCACCGAGCCGACGGGTGCCCCGAGCCCCTTGGACAGGCAGACCGACATCACGTCGGCCACCGCGCCGTACTCGGCCAGCGGCACGCCGGTGGCCACGTGGGCGTTCCAGATGCGGGCGCCGTCGAGGTGCACGCCGGCACCGATCCCCTCGGCGAGCTCGCGGACGTCGCGCAGCAGCTCGATCGGGAGCACCGCCCCGCCCGCGAAGTTGTGAGTGTTCTCCACCGAGATCGCGGCGGTGCGCACGAAGAACGGTCCGAGGTCCGGCGCCACGAGCGCCCGCAGGGCGGCGAGGTCGACCGCGCCGCGCGGATGGGTCCAGGTGCGCATCGTCAGCCCGGAGTAGGCGCCGTGGGCGCCCAGCTCGGCCCGCGCGATGTGGGCCGAGCTCTCGCACAGCACCTCCTGCCCGGCCTGCACGAGCGACCGGACGGCGAGCACGTTGCCCATCGACCCGGTGGGCACGAACAGCGCGGCCTCGTGACCGAACATCGCGGCCACCCGCTCCTCGAGCCGGCGGGTGGTCGGGTCCTCGCCGTACACGTCGTCCCCCACCTCGGCCGCGGCCATCGCCGTCCGCATCGCCTCGGTGGGTCGGGTGACGGTGTCGGAACGCAGGTCGATCACCGGCCCATCATGCCGACCCGTCAGTAATGCGCCGACCCGTCAGTTATGCGCTGACCCGTCAGTCATGCGCTGACCCGTCAGTTGTACGAGTGACGGGTCAGCGCATGAGTGACGGGTCAGCGGGAGCGGCGGAGCATCTCGGCGACGAGGAAGGCCAGCTCGAGGGACTGGACCCGGTTGAGGCGGGGGTCGCAGACCGACTCGTAGCGGTTGCCGAGATCGATCTCGAGCAGCTCCTCGCCGCCGCCGACGCACTCGGTGACGTCGTCGCCGGTGAGCTCGACGTGGACGCCGCCGGGCCAGGTGCCGAGCTGGTGGTGGACGTCGAAGAAGCCCTGCACCTCCTCGATCACGTCGTCGAAGCGGCGGGTCTTGTAGCCGGAGCTGGCCTCGAAGGTGTTGCCGTGCATCGGGTCGCAGACCCAGGCCACCTCGATGCCGGCGGCGGTGACCTTCGAGACCAGGTCGGGCAGCCCGTCGCGGATGCGGGAGGCCCCGAACCGGGTGATGAAGGTGAGCCGACCGGGGTCGTTGTCGGGGTTGAGCCGCTCGGCCAGCGCGAGCGCGTCGTCGGGGGTCGTGGTGGGGCCGAGCTTCACGCCGATCGGGTTGCCGACGTGGCGCAGCAGCTCGACGTGGGCGCCGTCGAGCCGACGGGTGCGCTCGCCGATCCACACGAAGTGGCCGGAGGTGTCGTAGTGGCGGCCGGTGCGGGTGTCGAGCCGGGTCATCGCGTGCTCGTACTCGAGCACGAGCGCCTCGTGGGAGAAGTGGAAGTCGACGCGGTGGAACTCGTCGGGATCGGCGCCGATCGCCTCCATGAACGCCATCGCCCGGTCGATCTCGTGCGCCATCGCCTCGTAGCGCAGACCGGCCGAGGAGTCACGCACGAAGTCGGTGTTCCAGGTGTGCACCTGGCGCAGGTCGGCGTAGCCGCCCGCGATGAACGCCCGCACCATGCTGAGGGTGGCCGCGGAGGAGCGGTGCACGTCGAGCAGCCGGGCAGGGTCCGGGATGCGGGCCTGGGGGGTGAAGTCGAAGCCGTTGACGGCGTCGCCGCGGTAGGCCGGCAGGGTGACGCCCTCCCGGGTCTCGTCGTCGGACGAGCGTGG
Organism: uncultured Actinomycetota bacterium; assembly: GCA_963845795.1. GTDB lineage: Bacteria > Actinomycetota > Actinomycetes > Propionibacteriales > Nocardioidaceae > Nocardioides. Next base: position 188,391 of record CAWJTG010000011.1, read on the forward strand.
CTTGGCGTACTGCCCGGCCAGCCTGCCGAGTTTCACCACCGGCACCGAGGCGGCGTAGGTGAGCACGACGGCCATCTGCAGCAGCACCCGCAGCTTGTTGCGGGTGTTGTCGGCGGTGACGCCGGCGAAGGTCTCGGCGCAGTCGCCGCCCTGGAGGAGGAACGCCTCACCGCGGGCGACGGCGGCGAGCTTCTCGCGCAGCTCGTCGCACTCCCCCGCGAACACCAGGGGTGGCAGCGACCCCAGCCGGCCGGAGACGGCGTCGACGGCGGCGCGGTCGGGGTACGTCGGCTGCTGGGCCGGACCCAGCGCGCGCAGTGCCGCAAGGTCGGGGATGCTCACCCGCCAAGCCTACGCAGGATGCGCTCAGGCCTCCGGGCTGACCCGGTCGAGGCCGGTCCGCTGCTGCCACTGGGTCAGCGTCCGGCTGCTGGTGCCGTCGCCGTAGCTGGCGAAGTACTTACCGGTCCGCGGGAACCGGTTGGCCTCGACGACCAGCTTGGCCTGCACCGGGTCGACGGCGAGCCGGTAGACCCGCGCGGTCTGACGGTGGGTGTTGCCGGTGAGGGCGAGGCCGTTGACGTCGGTGGAGAACCGGTCGGCGGTCGAGAGCTCGTAGACCCACCAGTCGAGCCCGGTGAAGGTGTTGTGGTCGACGACCATGAGCGTCGCGCAGCGCAGGATCATCCCGATCGAGCGCTGGAGCCGGCTTCCGGGCGTCCGGCCGGTGGCGTCGTTGCCGGCGAACAGGTTGCCGACGCAGGCGCCGCCGTTGGGGCTGGCCCCGGTCTCGAGCACGTTCTCGTTGTTGCGGATCGTGTTGCCGATGATCGTGGTGTTCGAGGAGTTGTAGATCTCGAAGCCCCCGCCGTCGAAGCCGTAGTCGGATGACGGCCCCGCGTTGCCGGTGATCACGTTGCGGGTCGCGACCGGGCCGGGCACGGCGTCGACGTTGGAGAAGCTGATGCCGGTGCCGCCGTAGTCGTCGTCACGGCCCGGGGTGTTGCGGATGATGGCGTTGTTGTCGTGGATCGTGTTGTCGGCCACGACCGTGTTCTGTGCCCCGCCGTTGACGTAGACACCGGCACCGGTGCCGGCGACGTCGTTGCGCACGATCCGCGAGGCGTCGGCGTTGTGGGCGAAGATGCCGTAGCAGCCGAAGATCAGGCCGTACTGGTTGCGATAGCGGCGCCCGCGCACCGTGAGGTCGCGCACCACCACGCCGGTGGCACCGTCGTCGATGCGCACGTGGCTGCTCGCCTCGTCGTTGAAGTCGCCGGCCGGCTCGGGGTTGGGAACGCAGCCGGTCACGGTGAGTCCGGCCACCGTGGCGCCGGGCGCCCCGATGAGGACGACGTCGCGCACCCCGGCACGGCCCTTCACGACCACCCGGTCGCCCGGCACGGCGGTGACGGTCTGGCCGGGCTCCCAGATCTCGAACCGCCCGTAGGTGCCGGCGGCCACGAGGATCGTCGCCCCTGCCGGCGCGGTGCGCGTCGCCTTGGCGATCGAGCGCCACGGGTGCAGCGCACTGCCGTCGCCCGCGTCGCTGCCCGTCGGGCTCACGAAGTACGGGCCGGGCAGAGGCGCGTCGTCGGCCGTCGCCGGCACCGAGAACCACCCGGCCGTCAGCAGGACCGCCGCCGCCAGCAGCAGAGCGAGCAGGTGCGGTCGGGGACGGGTCACACCGGTAGAACGCCTCGGAGCCCCGGCGGGTTATGCCGATCGAGCGACCGATCACCCACTACTCGAGGTTCTCGATGTTGCGGAAGCCGGTCTTCTGGCCGCGCAGCCCCCGGTTGGCGAACCACGTGAGAGCCCAGAGCACGACGCCGACGGCGAGCATCCCGCCCGCCACCTGGTACTGCACCCAGTCGTCCTCGTCGCGCGCCCAGGGTCCCGCCAGGTACAGGCAGGTCACGGCGCCGACGTAGGGCACCACCGTCGGGGCGCGGAACCCTTCGCGGTGCCGGGGGTCGCGGCGCAGCACGAGGCAGGCGACGTTCACCACGGCGAACACGCAGAGCAGCAGGAGTGCGGTGGTGCCGGAGAGCGTGGCGACGGTGGACGACTCCAGCTGCGCCGCCACCACGAGCAGCCCCAGGGCGAGCAGGGTGCTGAAGGCGATGCCCACGTAGGGCGTCCGCCGTCCCGGCAGCACCTTGCCGAGGGTGCGGGGCAGCACGTCCTGGTGGGCCATGCCGTAGAGGAGTCGGCTGGCCATCAGCATGTTGATCAGGGCGGTGTTGGCGACCGCGATGCAGGTGAGGAAGGGGAAGAGCCGGTCGATCGGCAGGTCGGGCGCGCCGATCTGGACGACGCTCAGCAGCACCTTGCCGTCCTCGGCCACCACGCTCTCGATGTCGCCCTGCGGGATCACCGCGATCACCGTGACCGCCACGAGCATGTAGACGATCACGGCGATGCCGAGGCCGGTGAGCATGACCCGCGGGAAGATCCGCTCCGGCTCCTGGGTCTCCTCGACCATGTTGACCGAGTCCTCGAAGCCGACCATCGCGAAGAAGGCGATCGACGTCGCCACGGTGACGGCGAGGAAGAGCCCGCGGTCGCTGCCGGACTCGAACGTCGCGATGCGGCCGAGGTCGCCGTCGCCGCGCCCGACGACCCAGAACCCGATGGCGATCACGATGACCAGCGCGACGACCTCGATCAGGGTGAGGACGACATTGAACTTCACGCTCTCGCCGACGCCGCGCAGGTTGATGAGGGCGAGCAGCAGCATGAACGCGAGCGAGACCACGGTGACGGCGGTCTTGCCCTGGGAGACACCGACGCCGTTGATGTCCAGGCCGGCCAGGAAGTTGGTGCCGAGCAGGTTCGACGACGTCGAGGCGCTGGTGATGCCCGAGCACACGACCGCGAAGGCGACGATGAAGGTGACGAAGTGGATACCGAACGCCTTGTGCGTGTACAGCGCGGCACCGGCGGCCCGCGGGTAGCTGGTGACGAGCTCGAGGTAGGCGAGCGCCGTCAGCGTCGCCACCGAGAAGGCGACCAGGAACGGCAGCCACACCACGCCGCCGACCTCGAGCGCCATCTGGCCGGTGACGGCGTAGATGCCGGCACCGAGGATGTCGCCGACGATGAAGAGAAGCAGCAGCCGGGGGCCGAGCACCCGCTTGAGGTCGGGCTCGGGACCGTTGACGTCCTCCGTGCCGGACACCGTGGATTGCGTCATCGCTGTTCCTCCCGGGATCGCAACGTGTGCGCCCACCCAACACCTGGTGGCGGCTCCACGACCAGAGGTGAGCCGTCGCCACGCCGGGTTGAGACTTATATGTCTCATGTGAGACATTGATGTCTCAGGAGGTGGAGAGTGGAGACCCGAGAGCGAATCCTGGTGGCGGCGCAGCGTCACCTGAACCGGCACCCGACGGCGTCGCTGGCCGAGCTGGCCGCGGCGGCGGAGGTGGGCCGCGCGACACTGCACCGCTGCTTCGCCGGGCGCGACGACCTGCTGGAGGAGCTGGGCGCCCGCTCGCTCGACCGCTGGGAGCTGAGCCTCACCGAGGCCGGCGTCGCCACTGCGGCCACCGGCGGCGACGCGAGGACGATCCGTGCCTGCCTGACCGACCTGCTGTCGCGCTACGTGGCCGACTCCGACGACTTCGGCTTCGCCCTCACCGACACCTTCCTGCTCTCCTCCGAGGCCCACATGACGCGCTCGCAGGAGCTGTTCGAGCAGGAGGTCGAGTTCTACCTCGCCGCTCAGCGGGCCGGCGTCCTGCGCGAGGACGTGCCGGCGGTATGGCTGGGTCACGCCGTCTACGGGCTGCTGGTCGCCGCCCGCGAGGCGCTGCGGCTCGGAGACCTGCCCCGCCGCGGCCTCGAGGACCTGGTGCTCACCACCCTGCTCGCCGGGAGCGCTGCGTCATGACGCTGACCCCCGACCGGATCGTCGCGCGGGCCCCCGTCGGCCCGCGACGGCGGTGGGCCGGCCTCGCCGTGCTGACGGCGAGCCTGCTCGTCGTCGTGATGGACATGACGATCCTCAACGTCGCGCTCCCCGACATCGTCGAGGACCTGCGGCCCGGCGCCGTCGCCCAGCTCTGGATCGTCGACGTCTACGCGCTGGTGCTGGCCGGGCTCATCGTCCCCGTCGCGGCTCTCGGCGACCGGTGGGGCCGTCGTCGGATGCTGCTCGCCGGCTTCGCGGTGTTCGGGCTCGGCTCGCTGCTCGTGCTGGTGGCCCCGGGCGCCGGCGCCGTGATCGCGCTGCGGGCGCTGCTCGGGGTCGGCGGCGCGATGATCATGCCGGCCACGCTGTCGCTGATCCGCGCGCTGTTCCCCGACCCGCGCGAGCGCGCGCTCGCCCTCAGCCTCTGGGCCGCGACGGCCGCCGTCGGCGCCGCAGCAGGTCCGGTGGTGGGTGGTGCCCTCCTGGAGGTGTTCAGCTGGCACGCGGCGTTCCTCGTGAACGTGCCGCTCATGGTGGTCGCCGTCGCAGCCGGCTGGTGGCTGCTGCCCGAGAGCCGCTCGGAGCGGCCGGGCCGGCTCGACGCCGCCGGCGTCCTGCTGTCGCTCGGCGGCATGACCTCGCTCGTCTACGGCGTCAAGGACCTCGGCAAGCACGGCCCGGAGCCGGTCGCGCTGGCCGCCCTGGCGCTGGGAGCGGGGCTGGCGACGGCGTTCGTGCGCCGGTGCCTGCGCCAGGACCGGCCGATGCTCGCCGTCCGGCTCTTCGGCGACCGGGTGTTCACCGCCGGCGCGCTCACCGCGCTGGCGAGCAGCGCCGTGATGATGGCGCTGCTGCTCGTCGGCTCCCAGTGGCTGCAGCTCGTGCGCGGCTGGTCGCCGCTCACGGCCGGCGTCGCCCTCGTGCCGCTCGCGGTCGGCGGACTGGTGGGCTCACCGCTCGCGCCGTCGGCGGCGGCGCTGGTGGGAGTACGGCGGGTGGTGGCCGGCGGACTCGCGCTCACCGCCGCCGGGCTGGCAACGCTCGCACTGCTCCCCCGTCCGATGCCCTACGCCGGCGTCGCGGCCGCCTTCCTCGTGGTCGGGCTCGGCACCGCCGCGCTCGGCGTCGGCTCCGCGCTCATCATGGGCCGCGCCCCGGCCGAGGACGCCGGCTCGGCCGCCGCGATCGAGGAGGCGTCCTACGAGATCGGCGCAGTGCTCGGCGTCGCCGCGTTCGGCAGCCTCGCGGGCGCCGTCTACCGTGCCGGGCTCCCCGCCGGCGCCCCCGACGCCGCCCTGGAGTCGGTGGCCGGAACCATCGGCACCTCGCTCGCCGCCGACGCCGGAGCGGCGTTCACCGACGCCTTCGCCCTCGTCGGGCTGACCGGCGCGGTGGTCGCCGCTGTGGCGGCCGTCGTCGTGTGGCGGCTGCTCCCCGCCGACCTCGACCTGGCCGACCTCGGCCACTAGGCGCCGCGAGGACCGCGGAATTCACCGGCCGGCCGGAGAATTCCGGCTCCTGGAGCCGAAATCGGCCTGCCAACCGCGGAGTTCACCGGTCGACCGGAGAATTCCGGCTCCTGGAGCCGAAATCGGCCCGCCAACCGCGGAATTCACCGGCCGGCCGGTGAATTCCGGGCGGCTCAGCCGAAGAAGACCTCAGCCTCGGCGTACTCCGCCGGGCTGACGAGCTTGAGCTCGGCGGTGCCCTCGGCGAGCGGGACGCGGTCGATGGAGGTGCCGCGGAGCGCGACCATGGTGCCGAAGTCGCCGTCGGCGACGGCGTCGATCGCGTGCAGACCGAAGCGGGTGGCGAGCCAGCGGTCGAACGCGGTGGGGGTGCCGCCGCGCTGGATGTGGCCGAGGACGACGGCGCGCGCCTCCTTGCCGGTGCGGGCCTCGATCTCGCCGGCGAGCCGGTCGCCGATGCCGCCGAGCCGCACGTGGCCGAAGGCGTCCTTCTCGCCGGTGAGCATCGTCATCTCGCCGCCCTCGATCGGCACCGCGCCCTCCGAGACCACGATGATCGGGGCGTACTTGGTCTCGAAGCGGGCCTCGACGTGGGCGCAGAGCTTCTCGATGTCGAACGGCTGCTCCGGGATCAGCACCGCGCTCGCCCCGCCGGCCATTCCGGCGTGCAGCGCGATCCAGCCGGCGTGACGCCCCATCACCTCCACCACGAGGACGCGGTGGTGGGACTCGGCGGTGGTGTGCAGCCGGTCGATGGCGTCGGTGGCGACGTTCACGGCGGTGTCGAAGCCGAAGGTGAAGTCGGTGCCGGAGAGGTCGTTGTCGATCGTCTTCGGCACGCCGACCACGTGGACGCCGAGCTCGGAGAGCTGGGTGGCGACGCCGAGGGTGTCCTCGCCGCCGATCGCCACCAGTGCGTCGACGCCCTGGGAGGCCAGGTTGTCCTTGATGCGCTCGACGCCTCCGTCGACCTTGAACGGGTTGGTGCGCGAGGACCCGAGGATGGTGCCGCCGCGCGGCAGGATGCCGCGGCACTGCTCGACGCCGAGCTCCATCGTGAGCCCCTCGAGCGGGCCCTTCCAGCCGTCGCGGTAGCCGACGAACTCGAAGCCGTGGGTCTTCACGCCCTTGCGGACGACGGCGCGGATCACCGCGTTGAGGCCGGGGCAGTCGCCACCGCCGGTCAGGACTCCGACGCGCATCAGGTTCTCCTCGCAGGAATTGGATCGTTCATATTCCGTCGCTCACCCTAGTCAGCCCGCTCGCCCGTGGCGAGGTCCCGCAGCCCGCGGGACGGGTCCCCGTCCTCGGGTGAGCCCTATCGTGCGGGCATGGTCCTCCACGTCGAGCGGTCCCGCGCCTATCCCTGCGGGGTCGCCCGCGCCTTCGACACCGTGCTCCCGATGGCACTGCCGCGGTTGTTCGGACGCCGGGCCGGTGTGCTGCCCGCCGTCACCGCGACCCGCGACCAGACCGGCGCCTGGGACGCCGCCGGTGACACCCGCGTCATCGTGCTCGCCGACCGCAGCACCGTGCGCGAGACCCTGCTGTCGGTGCGTCGCCCGGAGGAGTTCACCTACCGGCTCGCCGACCCCACCGGCCCGATGAGGGCCGTGATCGGCGGCGTCGAGGGGCGGTTCGGCTTCGCGAAGGCCGGCACCGGCGTCCGCCTCACCTGGGCCTGGACCATCCACCCGGCCTCGCGGCTCACCGCGCCCCTGCTGCCGGTCGTCGAGCGGTCCTGGCACGTGATGGCGCGTCACCTCTTCGACGACCTCGAGCAGGTCCTCGTCCCGGCGTAGTAGCCGGCTGGACCCGGACACCACCTGGCTCACGCGTGGTCGGGGCCGAGCCGGTCACCGTCCTGGCTAGATTCCCGTCATGACGTTCTCGATCGTGGCCCGGTCCGAAGACGGCGAGTCCTGGGGGGTCGCCGTCGCCTCGAAGTTCCTGGCGGTCGGTGCAGCGGTGCCGGCCGCCGTCGCGCAGGTGGGCGCCCTGGCGACCCAGGCCTCCGCCAACGTGGCCTACAAGGGCCTGGCACTGGCGCACATGGACGCCGGCGCGACCGCCTCGGTGGCGCTGCAGCGGCTACTGGAGGAGGACGAGGGCCGCGACAGCCGGCAGGTCGGGCTCGTCGACTCCGAGGGCGGCGCGGCCTCCCACACGGGGGTGGCCTGCATCGACTGGGCCGGGGGCCTCACCGGCGACGGCTACGCCATCCAGGGCAACTGCCTCGCGAGCGAGGACGTCGTGGCCGCGATGGAGGCGGCGTGGACGGCGGGCGCCGAGCTGCCCTTCGCGCAGCGGCTGCTGGAGTCGCTCGCCGCGGGCGACGCCGCCGGGGGCGACAAGCGCGGCCGGCAGTCGGCGGCGCTGCTCGTCGTCCGGGACGGCGCAGGCTACGACGGCGGCGACGACATCGCCGTCGACCTGCGTGTCGACGACCACGAGCGGCCGGTCGACGAGCTGGCCCGGCTCCTCGACCTCAGCGATCTCTACCTCACCGCCTCCGAGGAGCACGAGAAGGTCGACGTCGACGACGCGCTGCGCGCCGAGCTGGAGGAGTTCGCCCACGCGCAGGGACAACCCGACTTCGCCACCTGGGTGGGCAGCGAGAACTACGAGATGCGGGTCGACGACGACCTCGCCTGGATCGACCAGAAGGTGCTCGACGTCGTCCGGGAGACCCGGTGAGCGTCCTCTCCATCGACGCCGGCACCACCGGGGTCACGGCGGTCGTCGTCTCGTCGGACGGCGGCATCGTCGCCAAGGGCTACCAGGAGTTCGCCCAGCACTTCCCGAAGCCCGGCTGGGTCGAGCACGCGCCGGAGGAGATCTGGCAGGCGACGCTCGAGGCGGTCCGCGAGGCGGTCGCGCAGGTCGACGTCTCCGAGCTGGTGGCGATCGGCATCACCAACCAGCGCGAGACCGTGCTGCTGTGGGACCGCGAGACCCTCGGCTCGCCGCGCCGCGCCATCGTGTGGCAGGACCGGCGCACCGCCGACATCTGCACGCGGATGCGCGAGGAGGGCCACGAGGACCGGGTCACCGAGCTCACCGGACTGCGGCTCGACCCGTACTTCTCGGGCACCAAGCTGGTGTGGTTGGCCGAGAACGAGCCGCGCACCTGGGGCCTGGTGGAGGAGGGTCGGTACGCGGTCGGCACCGTCGACTCCTACCTGATCGCGCGGATGACCCGCGGCGTCCACCACGTCACCGACGTCTCCAACGCCTGCCGCACGCTGCTCTTCGACCTCGCCGAGGGCGACTGGTCCGACGAGCTGTGCTCGCTGTTCGGCGTCCCGCGCGACTCGCTGCCCGAGCTGGTGCCCAACTGGGGCGAGATCGCCGTCACCGACCCGCGGACGTTCCTCGACCTCGAGCTGCCGATCGCGGGCGTGGCCGGCGACCAGCAGTCGGCGCTGTTCGGACAGACCTGCTTCGACGAGGGCGACTCCAAGTGCACCTACGGCACGGGCTCGTTCATCCTCACCAACACCGGCTCCTCGCTGGAGCGCTCCGACGCCGGTCTGCTCTCGACCGCGGCGTGGCGCGCGCCGTCCGGTGAGCTCACCTACGCCCTCGAGGGTGCCATCTTCGTCACCGGCGCGGCGATCCAGTGGCTGCGCGACGGTCTGCAGATCGTGGGCTCGGCGGCGGAGTCGGAGGCCGTGGCCGCCAGCGTCTCGTCGAGCGACGGCGTCGTGTTCGTGCCGGCACTCACCGGCCTCGGCGCCCCGCACTGGGACCCGCACGCCCGCGGCACGATCCTCGGCATCACCCGCGGCACCACCCGCGCCCACCTGGTGCGGGCGACGCTGGAGGCGATCGCCTTCGAGGTCCGAGATGTTGTCGAGACCTTGCCCGGCTGGGGGGCCGGCGCCGTCCCCGAGACCCGGAGCCTTCGGGTCGACGGCGGCGCGTCGGCCAACGACCTGCTCTGCCAGATCCAGGCCGACCAGGTCGGCATCCCGGTCGAGCGTCCGAAGCTGGTGGAGACCACCGCTCTCGGCGCCGCCTTCCTCGCCGGCCTCGGCACCGGCGTCTGGGACTCCACCGACGACCTGCGCGCCACCTGGCAGCTCGACCGCTCCTTCGACCCCACCCCCGGCACCCGCGACGACGCCGACGCCGCCCACCTGCGCTGGCGCGACGCCGTCGAGCGCTCCAAGGGCTGGGCGAAGTAGGCGCGGTGCCGGATAGTCCCTGACGTAAATCAACATTTCCGCGCTCGAGATGTTGATCTACGTCAGGGACTATCCCCCAACCTGGCGAGCGCCTTCTTCGCGGCGTCACGGGCGGACGTCGCCTCGGTGAGGGCGTCCTGGGCCTCGGTACGGGCGTCCTCGGCCTCGCCGAGCTCGTCGTCGACGTCGTCGTAGGTGGACTCGAGCTCGGCGATCTGCCGCTTGAGCTCGTCGACCCGGGCCTCGATCTCCAGCTGCCGAGCACGGAGCTGCTCGACCTCCCCCGCCGCGGCGTCCACCTCGGCCTGCGCCTCGGTGACGGTCGCGTCGGCCTCCTCCAGCGCCTCCTGGGCGGCGGCGCGGGCCTTCTCGTCCTTGTCGGGGTCCGGCACCACCGACAGGTCGGGCGGCGACGGCTCGGCCGCACCTCGCGCCGGTGCCTCGAACCCCAGCGCCTCCGGGACGGCGACGGCGGCCGCGACGTCGGTCTCGTCGACGCCGGTGGCGGCGAGCGCGGTGACGAGGAGCCCGCTGCGCACCGCCATCCCGCAGGCCTCCTCCAGGATCGCGGCGGTGAGCGTCGCCTCGACCTGGTCGGAGACCGCGGAGGTGACCTTCACGCCCTCGTCACGAGCCAGCGAGCGCGCCTGCTGGGTGACGGCGGCGGTCAGCTGCCGCCGCTGCCGGGTCAGCGCCCGCAGCTCCTCCCCCGACATCTCGGCCTGCGCCTCGCGCAGGGCCGCGCCGACCTCGAGCACCTGGTCGACCTGGCCCGTCTCGCGGCGCACCAGCAGGTTCACCACCCAGGCCGCCAGCGACGGCTTGCGCAGCGCCTTCACCGGTGCCGCGAGGTCGGTGCCCTTGAGCGCCTTGGCCCGGGCGTCGCGGGCCGGGGTGAACTCGCCGAGCGGCAGCGCGTAGAGCTCGTCGGCGATCGCCAGCAGGTCCTCGCTCACTCGCCGGACTCGTCCTCGTCCTCGTCCAGCCCGTGCTCGATCGCGAACCGGGTCAGCTCGACCCGGTTGTGCATCTGCAGCTTGCGCAGCGTGTTCTGCACGTGGTTCTGCACCGTGCGGTGGGAGAGCACGAGCCGGTCGGCGATCTGCTTGTAGGACAGGCCCTTCGCGACCATCTTGAGGATCTCGGTCTCGCGCGGGGTGAGCTCGTCGGTGGGCGACGGCGGGGACGTCGAGCCGGGCGCGCTCATCCGCCGGAACTCCCCGAGCACGAGCCCGGCCAGCCCGGGGGTGAACACCGTGTCGCCGCTCGCCACGGCGTGCACGGCGGCCACCAGCTCCTCGCGCGACGCCGACTTCACCAGGTAGCCGGTGGCGCCGGCCTTCACGGCCTCGAGGACGTCGTCCTGCTCGCCGGAGGCCGAGAGGATCAGCACCCGCGCCGCCGGGTCCCGCCGGATCACCTCACGGGTCACCTCGACACCGCCCGGGCCCGGGAGCTGGAGGTCGAGGACGACGACCTGCGGGCGCACGGCCGGGAACCGGGCCAGCGCCTGGTCGCCGTCCGCGGCCACCCCGACGACGTCGAACCCGGCCGCGGCGAGGTCGCGCTCCACGGCGTCGCGCCACATCGGGTGGTCGTCGACCACCATCACCCGCACCGCCGCGTCCGCCACGGCGTCACCCTAGGCGGCGTCGGTGGTCGCGCTTACGATGTGGCCCGCCTCACACCCGCGTCACCACCCGTCTCGACCCCCCCGCTGGGAGCACCTCATGCTGCGACCGCTCCGCCTCCTGCTCTGCCTCGCCCTCGCCGCCGTCGTCCTGCCGCTGTCGGGGCTGCTCGCCCCGGCGGTGGCCGAGGACGCACCGGCGCGCGTCACGGTCATGGGCACCTTCATGCAGGAGGTCGGGTGCGACACCGACTGGGACGAGACCTGCGAGGCCACCGACATGACCCCCACCGGCACGCCCGGGCTGTGGGAGCTGCTGGTCGCCGTCCCGGAGGGGGCGCACGAGTGGAAGGTCAGGCTCGACGGCAGCTGGGACGAGGCGTACGGCGCTCCGGGCGGCGGCAACCTCACCTTCGAGCTGCTGGAGGGCGCGATCCTGCGCTTCACCTACGACGACACCACCCACGCGGTGGCCGTGGCACCCGCCGACCTTGGCGACCCGGTCGGCCCCGCCGACCGCGCCCTGGCCCGCGACAGCCTGCGCCGCAGCCTCACCCGCGAGCAGTTCTACTTCGTGATGGCCGACCGCTTCGAGAACGGCGACCGCCGCAACGACCGTGCCGGGCTGGGCTCCGACCGGCTCCGGTCCGGCTACGACCCCACCGACAAGGCGTTCTTCCACGGCGGCGACCTGGCCGGCGTCATCAAGCGCCTCGACTACATCGAGGGTCTCGGCACCTCCGCCATCTGGCTGACGCCCTCCTTCGAGAACAAGCCGGTGCAGGGGGCGCCGGGCTCGGAGTCGGCCGGCTACCACGGCTACTGGATCACCGACTTCACGCGCATCGACCCCCACCTCGGCACCAACGCCGACATGCGGCGCCTGGTGAACCTGGCCCACCGTCGGGGCATCAAGGTGTTCTTCGACGTCATCACCAACCACACCGCCGACGTCATCGACTACGACCGCGACGAGTACGCCGCCGACGGCACGCTGCCCTACGTGAGCACGACGGCCGAGCCGTACCGCGACAGCGACGGGGAGCCGTTCGACGACCGCGACTTCGCCGACGGCTCCAGGCCGTTCCCCGAGGTCGACGCCGCCACCTCGTTCCCCTACGAGCCGGTCGTCCCCGCCGACGAGGCCGACCTGAAGAAGCCGGACTGGCTCAACGACCCCACGCTCTACCACAACCGCGGCACGTCCAGCTTCGCCGGCGAGAGCAACACCTACGGCGACTTCCCCTCCGGCCCGTACTCGGCGCTCGACGACCTCTGGACCGAGAACCCGAAGGTCGTCGACGGCATGATCGACATCTACCGCACCTGGGTCGACGACGTCGGCATCGACGGGTTCCGCATCGACACCGTCAAGCACGTCAACACCGAGTTCTGGCAGCAGTTCTCCCCCGGCCTCACCCGCTACGCGGCCCAGCAGGGCAACCGGAAGTTCTTCATGTTCGGGGAGGTCTACGACACCGACCCGCGGTTCGTCTCCCAGTACACGACCGAGGGCCGGCTCCAGGCGGCCGTCGACTTCGGGTTCCAGGCCAGCGCCACCGGGTTCGCCAAGGGCGGCGCGGCCACCGGGCTGCGCGACTTCTTCGCCTCCGACGACTGGTACACCGACGCCGACTCCAACGCCTACCAGCTGCCCACGTTCCTGGGCAACCACGACATGGGCCGCATCGGCAGCTTCCTCCGCGCCGACGACCGCGGCTGGAGCGAGGCGCAGCTGCTGCGCCGCGACCGGTTCGCGCACTCGCTGATGTACCTCACCCGCGGTCAGCCCGTCGTCTACTACGGCGACGAGCAGGGCTTCTCCGCCCCGAGGGGCGTGCCCGACGGTCCGGGTGACCAGCGGGCGCGGGAGGACATGTTCCCGAGCCGGGTCCCGCTCTTCAACGGCTACGACCTCATCGGCTCGAACGACTCCACCCGGCAGAGCAACTTCCGCACCGATCGGCCGCTGTACCGCACCATCGCGGCGCTCTCGGCGCTGCGGCGGCAGCACCCCGCCCTGGCCGACGGCGCGCAGGTGCACCGCTACGCCAGCAGCGGCCCGGGCATCTACGCGTTCAGCCGGGTCGACGCCCGGCGCCGGCACGAGTACGTCGTGGCCCTCAACAACGCGACGTCGCCGCGCCGGGCCCGCTTCGACACGTTCTCCCCCCGCACCACCTACCGCCAGATCTGGCCGCGGCCGGCCCGGCCGGCCGCGGGCGCCCTGCGCAGCGGCACCGGCGGTCGGGTCCGGGTCACCGTGCCCGGCCTCTCGGCGCGGGTCTACCGGGCGGTCACGCCTGTGCGCGGCGACCGCGCCCGCCCGGCGCCAGCGTTCCGCACCCCGACTGCCGGTGGCACCGTCGGCGGCCGCGCCGAGATCGGCGTCCGGGTGCCGGGCGACGACTTCACCCAGGTCACGGTCGCCTGGCGGCCGGTCGGGTCCTCCCAGTGGGCGGTGCTCGGCACCGACGACAATGCGCCGTTCCGGGTCTTCCACGACGTGCGCGACCTGCCGATCGGCACGATGGTCGAGTACCGCGCGGTGGCGAAGGACGCCGCCGGTCGGATCGGCGCCACGCAGACCTGGGCGAGCGTCGCGGAGCCGCCCGACGACACCCCGCCCGACAACGGCGGACCGGTCACCGAGCCGGGTGCCGTGTCGGTGCCGGGCAGCTTCAACAGCGAGGTCGGCTGCACCGCCGACTGGGCGCCCGACTGCCCGCAGGTCGACCTCGCCTACGACGCCACCGACGAGGTCTGGTCGGCCACCTTCGACGGCGCGTCGGCGATCCCGGCCGGCAGCTGGGCCTACAAGGCCGCGATCGACGACGCCTGGGACGAGAACTACGGCGCGAAGGCGGTGCCGAACGGGCCGAACATCGAGCTCGACACCACCGGCGGGCCCGTCACCTTCTATTACAGCCACCGCTCGCACTGGGCCACCTCGAGCGCCGAGACACCGCACCTGTTCACGGCGGCCGGCTCCTTCCAGAGCGAGATGGGCTGCCCCGGCGACTGGGCACCCGACTGCTTGCGCTCGTGGCTCCAGGACCCCAACGGCGACGGCATCTGGTCCTTCCGCACCGAGCGGGTGCCTCCCGGCAGCTACGAGACCAAGGTGACCCAGGACCAGGCCTGGGACGTCAACTGGGGTGCGGGCGGCACACCCGACGGCGCCGGCATCCCCTTCACGGTCGCCGACGGGGAGGGAGTGGCGTTCCGCTTCGACGAGGAGACGAAGGTGCTGACCGTCAGCACCTACCCGATCGCCGGCTGATCCCCTGGCGGCAGCAGTTCCGCAACGGCCGGCAGGTACCCACCCTCGGCGGTCAACCAGGCGCGGAGACCGGCTTCCGGTACCGCCACCAGCACGTCCGGCGTCGGGTGTCCGGCGGCCACCTCGTGGAAGGTCATGGTCAGGTTCACGCCGTGGACGGCGCACACGCAGCCGACCTCGTGCAGCACGAGGCCGAGCAGCCGACCCACCCGCACCACGTCGGCGTCGACCGCGAGGGCGCCCGCGACCCGTCGGGTGAGGTAGCCGGTGAGGTCGGCGCCCGAGTCGATCGCGCGGAGGTGCGGGGCGCAGGTGCTGCCGACGAGCTCGGTGGTCGTCCCGGTCAGCTTCGGGAGCCGCTGGAGCACCACCAGGCCGTCGCTCGTGCGCACCAGCCCGTCGGCGACGAGCAGCCGGTCGTGGTGCTCCTCGCTCACCGCGGGATGGGCGTGCAGCACCTTCATCGCGGCGTGCACCCGGTAGCGCTCGGTCGCGAGGGTCAGGACCGCGCGCGGGCCGTCGCCGACCGCGTCCTCGAGCCGGTATGCCGGGTTGTCGGCGTAGGGGGTCCGGTGCGCCCGGGCCCGGGCGAGCTGGGCTGCCCACTCGGCGTCGAGCAGCGCCTCGACCTCCGGGTCCCGGCGGCGCGAGGACTCGCCGGTGCGCACGTCGACCGTGTCGAAGGGGCCGTGCAGCAGCACCCGTGGCCGAGTCACCGACCGGTCACGGGGTCGGGGGTTCGAGGGTCGCGTAGCGGCCACGCCGGTGGAGCAGCGGGCGCTCGTCGTCGCCGAGCCGGATCTCGTCGACCCTCGCAGTGAGCAACCGGGACCAGCCGACGTCGGCACCGGACTCGACGGTGGCGAGTGCCCAGGAGGCGGCGTCGGCCAGCAGCGGGCCGTGGTCGGTGTCGGTGAACTCGGCGACGCGGAACGGGCCGCCCGGGGCGGGGGCGACACCGGCGAAGGCGTCGGCGAGGTCGCGGTGGCGCCACGAGAGCAGGTGCACGACGACCCGCTCGCCGTCGCCCGTGGCGTCGGCGAGGTCGGAGTCGGGGTCGACGAGCGCGAGCAGCCGGGCCGGTTCGCCGCCGGCCAGCATCACCGAGGAGACGGTCAGGCCGGCCCGGTCCGCACCGGAGCCCGAGGTCCAGAGCGTGACGGCGCCCCCGAGGCGGCCTCGCAGCCGGCGCGCGGGGTCGTCGGCGGTGGGGAACGGGTGCGAGTCGTGGATCGTCACACCGGCCCCCGCGGCACGAGCAGCTCCCAGTCGGTGCCGGAGGGCCCCGTGGTGAGGGTGGCGGTGCCGCCGAGGTCGGCGACCCGCCCCCGGATCGACTGGCTGACGCCGAGCCGGCCGTCGGCCTCGGCCTCCTCGAGCCGTCCCTCGGGGATGCCGGGCCCCTCGTCGCGGACCGAGATCTCCACCTCGCGGTCGGTGGCCTCGAGCAGCACCCACGCCCGGGCGTCGTCGCCGACGTGGCGGCTGACGTTGTCGAGCGCCGCCTCGACGACGGCCACCACCTCGGCTGCCCGCGCGGCCGGCAGGGGCACCGTGCCGGGCGGCACCGCCACGTGGACGCCGGGTCGGGCGCCCAGGGCTGCGAGCGCACCCGCGAGGTCGGTGGTGCCGCCCGGCGCGTCGGCGCGGACGGCGTCCTGGGACCGGATCAGGGTGCGCAGCGCGACCTCCTGCTCGCCGGCCAGACCGGCCGAGCTCGCCGGCCTCGCCGCCCAGCTCGGCACCGCGCCGCTGCACCAGGGCGAGCACCTGCAGCACGCCGTCGTGCACCGCCCGCGCCAGCCGGGCGCGCTCGGCAGGCGGCCGCGGCGGCGCTCTGCGCGCGGTCGCGCTCGGCGGCCATCTGCTGCAGCGAGCCGCACATGTAGCCGACGATCGGGCCGCCGATGAGCAGCAGGAAGCGCGTTGCCGTAGTTGCTCTGGGTGACGCTGTCGCGCACGCGCCAGGTCGACGCCGCCGAGCACCACCCCGGCCACCAGACCGCCGACCCACCGGAACCGCACCGCCCACGCCAGCAGGGCCGCCATCACCCAGAAGCCGGGCACCGAGGCGTTGAACCAGTCGCCCTTGGCGATCGGGGCACGACAGCAGGGTCAGCACCGCGACCGCGAGGTCGGCGCCGAGCAGCAGCGGCCCCCGGCGGCCGGCGTCGGCGTAGGCCCACGTGGCGAACGCCGTCCAGCCGATCATCACCGCGACCGCGACCACGCCGAGGGCGGGCTGCCCGAAGTTGTCGGCGCGGTAGAGGTTGAGCGCCACCGCGTTCGCGAGCACCACGACGCGGAGCACGGCCAACGCCCGGAACAGGTTGTCCTCGACGGCGAGGGCGGCCCGGACGGCGCCCGCCTGCGGAGCCGGCTCGGTCAGGACGCCTTCTTCTCGGGCCCGGAACCCTTCTCGCGGCCGGTCTCCCTGCCGAGTCCTTGCCCGGTCCCTGGCCGAGTCCTTGCCCGAGTCCCTGGCCGAGTCCTTGGTCTTGGCCTTGGAGGCGTACATGTCGACGTACTCCTGGCCGGAGAGCCGCATGATCTCGTACATGATCTCGTCGGTGATCGAGCGCAGGATGTAGCGGTCGTTCTCCATGCCCTCGTAGCGCGAGAAGTCCAGCGGCCGGCCGAAGCGGACGACGGGCCGGGTGACCGAGCCGAACTTCTTGCCCGGCGGCGCCACGACGTCGGTGCCGATGACCGCCGTCGGGATGACCGGGACGCCGGTCTCGAGCGCGAGCCGGGCGACGCCGGTCTTGCCGCGGTACAGGCGGCCGTCGTGGGAGCGGGTGCCCTCGACGAAGATGCCGAAGAGCCCGCCGTCGTCGAGCACCTTCTTCGCCGACATCAGCGCTCCGGCGGCCGCGTCGGCGCCGGAGCGGTCGATGGGCACCTGGCCCGACCCGGAGAAGAACTGCTTCTGCAGCCAGCCCTTGATGCCGGGCGAGGTGAAGTACTCCGCCTTGGCCACGAAGGTGACCCGCCGCGGCAGGGTGAGCGGCATGAACAGCCAGTCGGTGTAGGAGAGGTGGTTGCACGCGAGGATGGCCGGGCCGTCGGTGGGCACGTTCTCGGTGCCCTCGGGGTGCGGGCGGAACACGACGCGCAACACCGGACCGAGCGCGATCCACTTCAGGAACCAGTAGAACACCGGTCCGCCCCCTCTCCCGAGCTCTCCCAGACGCCACGCGCAGCCTAGGGCACGACCGCGGCGCCACTGGGGCATGATCGCGCCCGTGACCATCGACCCGATCCATGCCCCGCTCACCGTCGCGGCCCGCCCCGAGCTGACCGGCGGCCGGCGGGTCGGCGTGCTGCTGAGCCACGGGTTCACCGGGTCCCCGGCCTCGATGCGGCCGTGGGGCGAGCACCTCGGGTCGCTCGGGTACGGCGTCGCCGTGCCGCGGCTGCCCGGGCACGGCACCACGTGGCAGGACCTCAACACGCTCCGCTTCGACGACTGGTACGGCGAGATCGAGCGCGTCTTCGACGGGCTGTGCCTCGACCACGACGCCGTCGTCGTCGGCGGGCTGTCGATGGGCGGCACGCTGGCGCTGCGCCTGGCCGCCGACCACCCCGACCGGGTCGCGGGCGTGATGATCGTCAACCCCGCCGTGCGGACCAAGCGGCTCGACGTGAAGCTGCTGCCGGTGCTCAAGCACGTCGTGCCGTCGTTCCCGGCGATCGCCGGCGACATCAAGAAGCCCGACGTCGCCGAGCCGGCCTACGACCGCACGCCGCTCAAGGCGATCCACTCGCTGATGCAGGCTTGGCGGCCGCTGATCGACGGACCTGCCGCGGGTCACCGCACCGCTGCTCTACTTCCGCTCGCACCAGGACCACGTCGTCGACGACTCCTCCGAGCCGGTGATCCTCGAGCGGCGTCTCCTCGACCGACGTGACGGTGGTGCGCCTGGAGCACAGCTACCACGTCGCCACCCTCGACAACGACGCCCCGCTGATCTACGAGCACCTCCGCCGCGTTCGTGGCCCGGGTCACCGACGTACCCTCGTAACCGTGTCGGAGCGGGACGACGACGACCTGGCGCGCGATCGTCGACAACTACGGCGAGCGCCCGGCGCTCGACCCCGATCTCGACCCGGAGCCCAACTCCGCGCTCGACCTGGGCGAGGAGCCCGACGACGGACCGCCGGCGCGCAGCGAGCCGCGCGCCCTCGACGTCCCACCCGAGCTGCGCTCGTGGACCGAGGAGTCGGTCGACAGCGACTGGACCACCGACCGGTTCGTGCCACCCCCACCCCCGCCCATCCCCACCCCGCCCCGGGACCGGCTCGTCGCCTGGCTCGGCATCTTCGGCTCCCCGGCGATCCTCCTGGTGTGCCTCGTCCTCGGCATCGTGATCCCCCAGCTCATCGCCTACGTCCTCGTCGCCGGCTTCGTCGGCGGGTTCGTCTACCTCGTCGTCAAGATGCCCCGCGAGCCCCGAGACCCTGGTGACGACGGCGCGGTGCTCTGAGTCCGCACGAAGATTGCCGACCACCGAGCCGCAGCAACCCGCGCGAGCAGCGCCCCACCGACCAGCCCGGCCCTGGCCCCGAGGGCTGCGACGACGACGGGGGGCACCGGACGGTGCGGGACTCCGACGAGCGAGCGGGCGAGCCGGTCGCGGGCGGGGTCGAGGAGGCGGTCGCCGGCCGCGGAGACACCGCCGCCGACGACGACGACCTCGGGGTCGAACGCCGCGACGAGGCCGGCGAGGCCGACGCCGAGCCAGTCGCCGATGGAGGCGAACGCCTGCCGGGCGACGAGGTCTCCGTCCTCGGCGGCGGCGGTGACCATCGGACCGGTGAGCTGCAGGGGGTCGCCGCCGCAGAGGTCCAGGAGCACGGTCGGCCCCGCCGACCGGTCACCGAGCCGCTCCCGCGCCACCCGCACCAGGGCGTTCCCGCTGGCGTACTGCTCCCAGCAGCCGGCGCGCCCGCACTCGCACGCGCAGGCCGTCGGGCACCACCTGCTGGTGGCCGAACTCGCCGGCCATGCCGTGGGCGCCGCGCACCACCTCGCCGCCGAGCAGCAGGCCGCCGCCGATGCCGGTGCCCATCGTCACCACCACGGCCGAGGACGCCCCGCGCGCGGCGCCGAGGGTGGCCTCGGCGAACGCCGCGCAGGTGGCGTCGTTCTCGAGCACCACCGGCACGCCCCAGCGTGAGGCCAGCCGCGCGCGCACCGGGTCGTCGACCCACGGCAGGTGCGGCGCGAAGGCCACCCGCTCCCCCGCGGCGTCCACGAAGCCCGCGGCGGCCAGGCCGACACCGGCGATCCGACGGCCACCGGCGACGTCCTCGACCGCTGCGGTGAGGGCGTCCTCGACGGCGCGCACGGCCACCCGTCGACCAGGGGTGCGGTGCAGCGAGGTGGCAAGCACCCGCCCCGGCTCGTCGACCTCGCCCGCCAGCACCTTGGTGCCGCCGACGTCGACGCCGATGAAGATCTCGTGGCTCGCCGGCGTGCGCTCCTCGCCCATCAGGATCTCAGCGACGCGCGAGGTCCGCGGCGCCGATGACGCCGGCGCGGTTGCCGAACCGGGCCGGCCGCACCTCGGCGAGCGGCCGGTGCCCGCGTCCGGTGAGCTCCTGGACGAAGGCGTCGCGCAACGGCTCGAGCAGCAGCTCGCCCGCGTTGACGACGCCGCCGCCGATGACCACGGCCTGGG
This sequence comes from uncultured Actinomycetota bacterium, assembly GCA_963845795.1. GTDB lineage: Bacteria > Actinomycetota > Actinomycetes > Propionibacteriales > Nocardioidaceae > Nocardioides. The sequence goes on from CAWJTG010000011.1 coordinate 208,566, forward strand.
GGTCGAGGACGGCGACCAGAGAGGCGACCCCCTCCCCCAGCCAGCGGCCGACCTCGGCGAGCCGATCGCGCGCGAAGTCGTCGCCCTCCTGCGCCGCCTCGGTGATGATCCGCCCGCTGACGTCGGCGGGGTCACCGCCCGCGCGCCGCAACAGGTCGGCCGCCTCGGGCCGGTCGAGCAGGGCGCGGGTGTCGCGGACCAGCGCCGTCCCACTGCCGTACTGCTCGAGGCAGCCGCGGTTGCCGCAGCCGCAGACCCGCCCCTGCGGCACCACTCGCAGGTGACCGATCTCGGCAGCGGCACCGAACCCGCCGCGGAACAGCTCGCCGCCGGCCACGATCCCGCCGCCGACGCCGGTGCCGACGGTGACCATGAGCATGTCGTCGACGTCGTGCGCGGCGCCGAACGCGAACTCGCCCCAGGCCGCGGCGTTGGCGTCGTTCTCCACGACCACCGGCAGGTCCAGCCGCTTCTCGAGCTCGGCGCGGAGCGGCTCCTCGCGCCAGGCCACGTTGGGGGCGAACATCACCGTCGCCCGGGCGGCGTCGACGTAGCCCGCCGCGCCGACGCCGACCGCCACCACCTCGTGCTCGGCGCGGAGCCGCTGCACCAGCTCGGCGACGGTCTCCTCCATCACCTCGGGGTCGGTGGCGGGTGAGTCGATGCGGTGCTCGGCGAGCACCTCGCCGGCCTCGTCGACGACCGCGCCGGCGATCTTGGTGCCGCCGATGTCGATGCCGCAGGTCAGGCCGGTCACGCCGGTCACGACTCGTCGTCCTCGAGGTCGATCCGCTCCAGTCCGGACGGTCCGGCGGCCCCGCCGGGCGGACCACCGGAGGCGAGCATCGCGGCGGCCGCCTGCAGGAACGACGACGCCGCCGTCGTGAGGTGCTCGCGCACCTCGGGGCCGGCCTGGCGCACCAGGTGCACCGTGCGGCAGACCGGGCAGTAGGTGCACTCCTCGGCACCGGTGGCGAGGTGCCGGTCGACGTCGCGGACGGCCTCGGCGGCCTGACCCGCCATGCCGGCCACGCCCGCGCGCACCCTGGTCGCGTGCCCAGTCGCCGAGGACGCCCAGCAGCTTGGCGGCCTCCTCGCCGACGGTGCCGACGTCGTCCGGCCCGGTCGGCCCGGTCGGCCCGGTCGGCCCGGTCGGCTCGGTCGGGTCGGTGGGGGTGCTCACGAGGCCCCATCCTGCCCGGCCGCGGTCGCCGCAGCCGGCTCCGGCTCACCGAAGCGCACCCGGAGCTCGCCGTCCTCGACCCGCGCGCCGGCCACCCGCAGCCGCGACAGCCCGGCCGGAAGGGTGAGCAAGCGCCGGTGCGAGCCGACGCTGACGACCAGCTCGTCGCCGTTGCGGGCCAGGCCGACATCGGTGCGGGAGACGTGCGGCAGCGCCAGGTGCAGCACGGCGCCGTCGCTGTGGCGGGTGACGCGGAACGGCCCGTCGCCGGGGGGTGGGGCGAGCGGGTCGGTGCCGTCGTAGACCTCCTCGGCCAGCCGGCGCAGTGCGTCGACGCCCACCGGCTCGGCCGAGCGGTACTCCGAGCGCCAGACCGGCAGGCCGGTGAAGGAGTGGTCGACGTCGGCGAGCACGGCGTCCTGCGCCATCACCCAGCCGGCGCGCCAGTCGTCGCCGCCGGCGGCGGGGAAGACGCGGTTGGCCACGACCCCGTCGACGCGGTACCCGAACAGCGAGAGGGACGTGTAGGAGCGGCGTGCCTCGGCGAGGACCACGGTCTCGGGGGTCAGCACGATCCGCACGCTGGACCGCGGCCCCGACAGCAGCGCCTGCACCTCGTCGAGCTCGGCGTGCAGCCGCTCGAGGGCGTCGAACACGGTGCCCCCGGGCATCGGGACGCCGGCCGCGCGCGACAGCACCGGGCGCAGCGCCTTCATCACCTTGGCCTGCGCGGGGAAGACCCGCTGCATGTACCAGCCGAGTGCCTCGGGCAGCGCGAGCAGCCGCAGCGTCTCGGCGGTCGGCGCGCAGTCGACGACGACGACGTCCCACTCCTCGGAGAGGACGTGCAGCCGCAGCTCGAGCAACGCCAGCACCTCCTCGGCACCGGGGATGACGGTGAGCTCCTCGGCCGCCACCGGGTCGACGCCGGCGACGTCGAGCACGCTCAGCAGATAGCCCTGGATCTCCGCCCAGGACTGCTCGAACCGCAGCTGGGTGTCGACCTGCTGCACGAACAGCCGTGGCGCGACCTCGGTGGGCTCGGCCCCGACGGCCGCCCCGAACGCGTCGGCCAGCGAGTGCGCCGCGTCGGTGGAGAGCACCAGGGTGCGCTCGCCGCGGGCAGCCGCCAGCGCGGCGGTGCCGGCGGCCACGGTGGACTTGCCGACGCCACCCTTGCCGGTGAACAGGATGATGCGCACGAGAGCCGAACCGGTCAGGTGAGCGACTCGACGCGCTGCTTGAGTCCCTTGAGCGCGGTGTCGATGAGGATCTTCTCGCCCTTGCGCTTGATCATGCCGATCATCGGGATCGAGACGTCGAGCGCGAGCCGGTAGGTGACCTCGGTGGTGCCATCGCCCTTGTCGCGCAGCACGTAGGCGCCGTCGAGCGAGCGCAGCATCTTGCCCTCCACGAGGGTCCAGGTGACCTGGCGGTCGCCGTCCCACTCGTAGGCCAGCGTGTACTCGTCCTTCACCGGCGCCACGTCGAGCTTGAAGAACACCTCGCGGGCCCGGTCGGTCCCCGCGCCCGGCGTGGTGACCTCGGCGACCTTCACGCCCTTGGCCCAGTCGGGGTAGGCCTCGAAGTCGGCGATGACGTCCATGACGGCCGCGGGGGGCGCGTCGACCACGATCGAGGACGTCGTCTGGTCGGCCATGCAGCACCTCGGGGTCGTCACTGGTGGAGCGGGGACGGAACGCTCGGAGGCTACCGGACCTCACCACCTCCGATACCGCCGGTAGCGTGCGGACGTGCGCGAGTTCTCCACGCCCGTCGGCGACGCGCTCGCCGCCCTCGTCGGACCGGGTCTGCCCGCGTCGGGCAACCTCACCGACGACGTCGTCCGCAACGCCGCCGAGGCCCCCGACGCGGTGGTGATGTCACGTCCCGGCGACGGTGCCGGGGACCCGTGGGTCGACGTCACCGCCGCGGAGTTCTGGGAGCAGGTCCGCGGGGTCGCCAAGGGACTGGTGGCGGTGGGGGTCGAGCCCGGCGGCCGGGTCGCGCTGATCTCGAGGACCCGCTACGAGTGGACGCTGCTCGACTACGCCATCTGGGTCGCGGGCGCCGTCACGGTGCCGGTCTACGAGACCTCCGCGGCCGACCAGATCGGCTGGATCCTGGGCGACTCCGGCGCCTGCGCGGTGATCGCCGAGGGGCGCGAGCACCTGGCGCGGGTCACGTCGGTGCGCTCCGGCCTCGACGACCTGCACCACGTCTGGACGATCGACGACAACGCGGTCGGGGTGCTCACCCGGCTCGGCGCCGACGTCTCCGACGACGAGCTCGAGCGGCGGCGCACCGCCGCCGGCCCGGACGACGTCGCCACGGTGATCTACACCTCCGGCACCACCGGGCGTCCCAAGGGCTGCGTGCTCACCCACGGCAACTTCATGGTCGAGATCGGCACGGCGGTCCACGAGCTCGACGCGCTGTTCCGCCCCGGCGAGGACGGCCAGGACGCCGCCACGCTGCTGTTCCTGCCGCTCGCCCACGTGTTCGCGCGGGTCATCCAGGTCGGCGCGGTGCGCGCTCGGGTCCGGCTCGGCCACAGCGCCGACGTGAAGCAGCTCGCACCGACGTTGCGACAGTTCCGCCCGACGTTCGTGCTGGCGGTGCCACGGGTCTTCGAGAAGGTGTTCACCACCTCCTCGCAGCGCGCCACCGCCGACGGCCGCGGCCCGCTCTTCGACCGCGCGGCAGACACCGCGATCGCCTGGTCGCGCGGCCTCGACCGCGGCCGTCCCAGCCTCGCGGTGCGGGCCCGCCACGCCGCCTACTCGCGGCTGGTGTACGGCCGGATCCGCGACGCCCTGGGCGGTTGCTGCCTCTACGCGGTCTCCGGCGGGGCGCCGCTCGGGGAGCGGCTCGGCCACTTCTACCGCGGCGTGGGCATCACCGTGCTCGAGGGCTACGGCCTCACCGAGACCACCGCCGCCATCACCGTGAACACCCCCGACGCCCTCAAGATCGGCACCGTCGGCCGGCCGCTTCCCGGAGCCGCCGTGCGGGTCGCCGACGACGGCGAGCTGCTCGTGCGTGGCGGCCAGGTCTTCCGTGGCTACTGGCAGGACGCCGAGGCGACGGCAGCGGTGCTCGAGGGTGACGGCTGGTTCCACACCGGCGACGTCGGCGAGATCGACGACGAGGGCTTCGTGAAGGTCACCGGGCGCAAGAAGGAGATCCTGGTGACCGCGGGTGGCAAGAACGTCGCACCGGCGCCGCTCGAGGACCGGCTGCGCGGGCACGCCCTCATCAGCCAAGCGGTGGTGGTGGGCGACGGCGCTCCGTTCATCGGCGCGCTCGTCACCATCGACCCCGAGACCTTCCCGCAGTGGGCCGAGCAGCACGGCAAGTCCGGCGACGTCGCCGACCTCCTCCAGGACCCGGACCTGGTGGCCGCCGTGCAGGCCGCCGTCGACCACGCCAACGCGGCGGTGTCGAAGGCGGAGGCGATCCGTCGGTTCCGCATCCTGCCCGGCGAGTGGACCGAGGAGGGTGGTCACCTCACTCCCTCGCTCAAGCTCAAACGCGCCCTGGTGCTGCGCGAGTTCCGCGACGAGGTCGACGCGCTCTACCGCTGAGGAGCCGGCTGCCACCAGGGGAATGCTGAGGATCCTTGCGTAAAACTTTCGGGTCGCGGTCGCTGCACTCCCGTGATCGGTGGGCCTAGAGTGACGTGGGCCGGGGACCACTCCGTCATGGTTCGGCGCGCGGCACCGGACGTGACCCTCGCTGAGGGACCGGCCTAGGAGGTCGTTGGCTCATGGGGTCGTGGCAGTACCGCCCGCACCTGCGCCTGACCGCCGGTGCGCGGTTGCTCGCCCTGCTCGCCATCGGCGGCCCGATCCTCTGGACCCGCGAGAACGACGCCATCGGCGCTCTGGGCGCGGTCGCCGTCGTCTGGCTCCTCGCCCAGGCGGCGGCCACGCTGCCGCGGTTGCACCGACTCGCCGACCCCACGATCGAGGCGGCCCTGGTCGGCGCGATCTGCGGGCTCTCCCTGCACTCCACCGTCGCCGTCACCGCCGCGCTCGCGCTCGCCCCGTTCGTCGGTGGTCTCCGCCGCGGCACGGCAGGGGTGGCGTTCACGACCGCCGCCCAGCTGGTGTGCGTGGTGCTGCCCGGCGTCGCGCGGGTCGAGTCGTTCTCGGCCGCCGAGAGCCAGGCCGTGTTCACTTGGAGCATCGCCGGGGTGGGCGTGGGCCTGGTGGCCGCGATCATCCGCACCACCCTGCTCCAGCCCCGCGACGACCTCGCGCCCTACCTCGAGGCACAGCAGCTGGTGCGCAACCTCATCGACATCTCCGGCGGCCTCGGGAAGGGGCTCGACGTCGATCGGTCCGCCGAGCGGGTCATGGACACGCTGGCCGAGCGGCTGCCGGTCACCGGCCAGACCCTGTTCGTACCGCGCGACGAGCTGCTCGTGCCGCTCCTCAGCCGCAGCGTCGCCGGCGGCCTCACCGACGACACCGGTGAGGTCGAGTCGCTCGCCATCGAGGCGTGGGCGCGCGGGGAGCCGCTCGCGTGGCGAGGCTGCTTCGCGGCGCCGCTCGGCGACATCGCCGTGCTCGCCGGCACGGTGGCCCCGGACGCCCTCACCGGCGCCGAGGTGGAGGCCGCGCTCACCGACGTGCTCGTCGACCTGCGGTCGCTGGCCGTCCAGCTCGACACCGCCCTCATGTTCGCGCGGCTGCGCGACACCGCCACCGCCGACGTCCGCCGCCGGCTCTCGCGGGAGATGCACGACGGCGTCGCGCAGGACGTCGCCGCCCTCGGCTACGTCGTCGACGCCCTCGCCGCCGACCCGGCGTCGCCGGAACAGGCCGAGCAGCTGGCGGTGCTGCGGCGCCGCATCAGCGGCATCGTCGCCGAGGTGCGTCAGTCGGTGCTGGTGCTCCGCACGACCTCCGGCGACTCCGAGAGCCTCGGTGCGGCGATCAGCGCCCTCGCACGGCACCTGAGCGAGACCTCGCACGTGCCGATCGAGGTGACCCTCGACGAGCAGGGTGCCCGGCTGCGGCCGCACGTCGAGGCGGAGCTGCTGCGCATCGCGCAGGAGGCGATGAACAACGCCCTCAAGCACGCCCACGCCACCACCATCGCCGTCCACTGCGAGGTGCGGGCGCCCGACGCGCGCATCACGGTCACCGACGACGGCCGCGGCCTCGGCGGAGCCCGCGCCGACTCCTACGGCCTCGACATCATGCGCGAGCGTGCCGGGCTGGTCGGCGCCCGGCTCACCATCGCCGAGAACCCCTCGGGCGGGCTCGTGGTGAGCGCCGTGATCGACGGCGCGCTGGCCACTCCGTCTGCCACCGACACGACCCGCGGGCGGGTGTCGCGGTGACCGTCCCCAGCCCGATCCGCATCCTGCTCGTCGACGACCACGAGCTGATCCGCAGCGGCCTCACCTCCGTGCTCGGGCTCGAGGACGACATGGAGGTGATCGGCGCCGCCGCCACCGTCGAGGAGGCCGTGGTCCGCTACGACGACCTGACCCCCGACGTCGTCGTCACCGATCTGCAGCTGCCCGACGGCACCGGGCTCGACATCGTGCGCGCACTGCGCCAGCGCAGCGACGACGTCGGGCTGATCGTGCTGACGATGCACTCCGGCGACGACCAGATCTTCGCGGCCATGCAGGCGGGCGCGTCCGGCTTCGTCGGCAAGGACGCGCCGTCGAGCGAGGTGGTGCGCGCCGCCCGGCACGCCGCGGTGTCGCCGCAGGCGTTCGTGGGGGCGGGACTGGTCGGCGCCATGATGCGGCGCGCGGCGGGCGACGCCACCAGCCTCAGCGAGCGTGAGCACGAGGTGCTGAGGCTGCTCGCCGAGGGCCTCGGCGCCGCCCAGATCGGCGAGCGGCTCTACCTCAGCGAGTCCACCGCGAAGTCCCACATCGCCCGGATCTACCACAAGCTCGGAGCGTCGAACCGGGCCCAAGCGCTGGTGACGGCGATGCGCAACGGGTTGCTGTCGTCCATCCAGCCGCACGAGGAGTAGCGGGTCCCGGCGGGTCGTCCCATCAGCGTGCCGGACCGACTCAGCGGGTCTCGCTCATCCGCTGCACCAGGGCGATGCGGGTCAGCGTGGTCGGGTGGCTGCCGAACCAGAGCTGGAGGAGCGCCGGCGGCGTCGGGTCGGCCCGCGAGCGCAGGGCGAGCTGGCGCTGCACCGAGACGAACGCCGTCGGGTCGTCGGTGTAGCGCAGGGCGTCGACGTCGGCGCGGATCTCGATCTGGCGGCTCACCGCGTTCTGCGCCGGGGCCGCGGCCAGCGTGCCGATCGCCACCAGCGCCAGCACGAGCGGAACCACCGCAGCCTCTCCCGCGGCCGGGTGGCCGCGGCGTCGCAGTGCACCGAGCACCAGACCGAGCAGACCGACGCCGAGCAGCGAACCGGCCGCGCCCAGCGCGGTGCCGACCAGGACGTCGTCGTGCCGGGCGTGCGCGAGCTCGTGAGCCACCACCGCGAGCACCTGGTTGTCGGGCACGGCATCGACGAGGTTGTCGAACACGACGATCCGGCGGGTGGTGCCGAACCCGCTCACGTAGGCGTTGAGGGTGGTGGTGCGGCGCGAGGCGTCGGCGACCAGCACGTCGTCGACCGCGACGCCCTCGCGGTCGGCAAGGGCGAGGATCTCGGTGCGCAGCCGCCCGTCGGGGAGTGGCTCGAAGTCGTTGAAGACCGGCTCCACGAGCACCGGGTAGACGAACGACCCGAGCACCACGAGCGCGGCGAGCAGCCCGCCCACCACGGCCGGCCAGGCGCGCACGAACCGGCGCGCGCACGCGACCAGCACGAGCACACCGAGTGCGGTCATGACGGCGGCGACGAGCTCGCCCTTGAGCACGTCGACGCCCCACCCGCCCCAGGGCTGCCGGCTCAGCCCGTTGTCGCGCCGCAGCTGCTGGAGCGCGACCGCGGCCGGCAGGGTCACCAGCCGGCCCAGCAGCGCGAGCACCAGCACCACCAGCGGCGTCTGCACCCACCACGGCCCCGGCAGTCGCGCCACCAGCCGGCGGCCCCGGTCGGTGAACCCGAACCAGCACGCGACGGCGAGCGAGACCAGCAGCGACGCCCAGCTCCACAACCGCGCCCAGCGGGCGTAGTCCTCGGCCCGCGCGACCTGCTCCGGCGTGAACACCGTCGCCACCGGTGCCGGGGTCAGCCGGCCACCCGGGACGGGGTCGAACGGCACGAGCACCACGACGAGCACGGCCAGCACGGTGACGCCGACCGCGAGGGTCCCGAGAGAGACCTTCCGCTCAGGACGCTCCGCCGGCACCCGGCAAGTCTGACAAACGGGTCCGCCAGGCGGCGACCAGGTCGCGCTCGGTCCAGCCGAACCGGGCTTCGAGCACGGTCTCGAGGTCGTCGCCGGCGCCGAGGTCGTCGTAGAGACCGAGCAGCGCCGCCTCACCGGAGCGCTCCGCGAGCACCCGGCACGCCAGCCAGGCCATCTCGTACACCGCGCCGAGGTGGGAGCGGCCGGGGTCGAGGTCGACCCGGGTCGGCAGCGCCCGCGGCAGGCCGGAGCGGCGGACCTCGGCGGCCGCCTGCCGCGCCGTCACCGCCAGAGGGAGGTCGACGTCGCGCAGCGCGACGTAGTCGGCGAACCCCTCGACCAGCCACACCGGCGCCTGGCTGCTCGGCCCCTCCGAGGCGACGTGTGCTGCCTCGTGACTCATCACGACCTGTGCCCCGACGCCCCGCAGCCGCCCGTAGACCTCGGGGTTCACGAACACGTGGACCGGAGACCCCGGGGCGGCGCTGCCGTCGCCGGAGACGGTGACGGCGGCGATGCCGCCGTAGTCGCCCGGGTCGGCGTCCAGCGCCCGGTCGAGCGCCCTCGCGTCGGCGGGCACCTCCACCACGAGTCGCGGCCGCCAGTCGGAGAGCACCCGCCGCACCACGGGCACCGCCCGCGCCACGAGCCGGGCATAGCGGTCCACCGGCACACCGGCCGCGGCGACCACGAGCGTCGTCGCGGTGCGGCGCACCCGGACCGGGCCGTCCAGCCACACCGGGGTGCGCAGCTCCGCACCGCCGACGTCGACGACCGCGGTGCCGTCGTCCCCCGACCGGAACCGGACCGCCACCTCGGTGCGGGCCGCCGACGGGTCGAATCCTCGAAACCGCCAGCTCGTCTCGACCGCGCCCCACCAGGTGCCGTCGGCGCGGAGCGGGCCGATCTCGTCGACGTAGCGGAAGGAGACCTCGCTGATCCGGGCCGACCGGGCGTTGTCGACCAGGGCCTCGAGCAGGGCCGCGGCAGCGGTGTCGTCGGGCGCGGCGAGAGCAGCGGCCGCGGCCCGGTCGCCGTCGCCGACGGCGGCGGCCAGCCGCTGGAGCGCCTCGTCGGCGCCGCCGGGGTCGAGCGCCGAAGTCGGCGCGGTCGGCGGCTGCGCCCGGTAGGGCTCGTCGTCGCCGGGGGCGGCGACGAGCCAGGTGACGACCCCGACCGAGATCAGCAGAGCCAGGACGAGCACCGGGATCCGCCGTGCTGCTCCCCTCCGGCCGCCGTCCAGCAGGTGCCCCGGGTCAGCCGGGCCGGACGGCGCCGGAGAACGGCATCGAGTTCATCGGGGAGACGCGGACGCCGGCACCCGGGTTGGCGGCGTGGACGATCATCCCGCTGCCGATGTAGATGCCGACGTGGCTGATCGGGCTGTAGTAGAAGACCAGGTCGCCCGGCTGCAGCGCGCTCGCCGGCACCGAGGTGCCCGAGCCCGCCTGCGCGCCGGAGGAGTGCGGCAGACCCACGCCGGCCTGGGCCCAGGCCATCATGGTGAAGCCGGAGCAGTCGAACGCGTCCGGGCCGGCGGCGCCCCACACGTAGGCATCGCCCACCTGGGCCATGGCGTACTTGATCGCCGCGGCGGCGCGGCCGGAGGCCGGGATGTCGGTGGGAGCAGCGGTGTCGCCCGCGAGCAGCTTCTCGCGCTGCTCGGTCTCGAGGTCCTCGAGCATGCCCTCGGCGTCGGCGGCCTTCTCGTCGATGGTGCGCTTGTCGGCGGCGAGCCGCTCCTTGATGCGGGCGACCTGCTCGAGCCGGCGCTCGGTGGCCGAGCGGCGCAGGGTCAACGCCTCGAGCTGCGTCGAGTAGTCGTCGAGCATCTCGTCCTGGATCTGCTCGACCGAGGACAGCGTGGAGAGGTCGGAGAGCAGGGAGTCGGTGCCGTCGGCGCTCAGCAGCCGATCGACGCTGTCGAAGCCGGTGGCGGACTGCTGGACGATGGTGTCGGCGAGGTCGTCGCGCGCGGCGTCGGTGGAGACGTCCTGGCGGCGCTCGTCGGCGCGCAGCGCCCGCAGCTCGCGGCGCAGGTCGCGCAGCTCGATCCGGGCGTCGTTGACGCGCTCGGAGGCCTGCTCGGCGTCGTGGTAGAGGGCGTCGACGCGGTCGCGCACCTCGGAGAGGGTGGGCTTGTCGCTGCCACCGCCGCCGTTCCCCGGATCGTCCGGGTCGGCGTTCGCGCTCGGCACGACACCGATCGTGGCAGCGAGTGCGAGACCGGACAGGGCAGTGACAAGTCGCTTCCGACCGTGGTGCACGGTGGGCGGTCCCCTTCGCTGTTCGTGACGCTTACCGGGTGAGCTGACGGATTCGGGCCACGGACTGCCCTACCCCCGCTCCTCGGCCGCGCCCTCTCGTGCGCACGACCGCCTGACGGGAGATTCACCCCAGGTGCGGTCCGGCTCGGCCGGATCGCGGTTGGTTCCCCGGTTCCGGGACCCCGTGAGGGCGGTCCCGGACTCAGCGCGGTGCCCGCGCGGACCCTGCTGGCCCACTTCCACGGACACCTGAGGCGCCACCGTAGTCGGCGGCCGTCGGGTGCGCCAAGTCGCCGTCCGCCGGGCTGTGGAGGCGTCGGTGTGGCGTCGGTCACGCCTGGTGCGGATGGGGCGCCTGAGGGCTCAGGCCGACTCGACCTCGGGCCCGGAGACCGGCTCCACCAGCCGGAGTCGTGGCACCAGGCCGCCGTCGGCGAGGAGGTCGAGGGCGTGGCGTTCCTCGTCGTCGAGGGTGAGCTCGGGAGGCGGGCCCAGGAGCACCGTCACCACGCAGTCGTGGCAGGCGAGCCCGCGCACGACGCAGGAGTCGCAGTCGATTCGCGTCATGCCCGAAGGCTGACAGGGACCACCGACACTCCCCCTCCGGCGCCCCTCCGGCGCCCCGCGGACGCCCCTCCGGTGCTCGTGGTCGGGTGACCGCGGCCCGGCGCCGTCCACCGGGTCGGCGGCGGGCGCCGCGCGGCAGCCGCCCGCTAGCGTGACCGCCCATGGACGACACCACCGGCGTCGAGTACACCGAACGGCTGCAGACCAAGGCCGGGGCGCGGTGGAAGCAGTGGGTCGACGTGCAGGCGCCGTACCGGTGGAACCTGCGCCGCCACCAGCTCGGCCGCACCCTCGACGTCGGCTGCGGGCTCGGCCGCAACCTGCGCGCCCTGCCGGCGGGCTCGCTCGGCGTCGACCACAACGAGACCTCGGTGGCCGTCGCCAGGTCGGCCGGCCTCCCGGCGCTCACCGTGCCCGAGTGGGAGGCCAGCGGCCTCGCCGACTCGGAGTCCTTCGACTCGATCCTGCTCGCCCACGTCGTCGAGCACATGCCCTACGACGACGCGGTCGGACTGCTGCGCTCCTACCTCGGGGCGCTGCGGCCCGGCGGCAAGGTGCTGTTCATCTGCCCGCAGGAGCGCGGCTACGCCTCCGACCCCACCCACGTCGCCTGGACCACCGGCGACGACCTCGCCCGCCTGGCCCGCGACGTCGACCTCGCCCCCGGCCCCTGGACCTCCTTCCCCGGTCCGCGCTCACTCGGCAAGCTGTTCCTCTACAACGAGTTCAACCTGGTGGCACGCAAGGTCTGAGGCGGCGCACGGTTGCGCCGTTTGGTCACCAACGACGACCCCCGGCCCGATCTCTCCGCCGTTTGGTCCCCAACCGCGCACAAACCGACCGCAGGTACGGACCCCACCCCCACCTCGGCGCGTGCTCCCGCCCACTGTCGGCGGTCGGTCCTACGGTGCCGACATGGGCACGGGGACGACGGGTGAGCTGGCCCGCTGGGAGCCCCAGCGCAGCCTCGACGAGCTGGGCCGCCCCCTGCGCGACCTCACCTTCTGCGTGGTCGACCTCGAGACCACCGGCGGGTCGGCGGCGGCCGGGTCGATGATCACCGAGATCGGTGCGGTCAAGGTGCGCGGCGGCGAGGTGCTGGGCGAGTTCCAGACGCTGGTCAACCCGCACACCGCCATCCCGCCGTTCATCGCGGTGCTCACCGGCATCAGCAACTCGATGGTCTCCGACGCACCGCCGATCGAGTCGGCGCTGCCGGCGTTCCTCGAGTTCGCGGCGGGCTGCGTGCTGGTGGCCCACAACGCCCCGTTCGACGTCGGCTTCCTGCGCCACTTCGCCGAGCAGCAGGGCCGGCCGTGGCCCCGGTTCGAGGTGGTCGACACCGCCGTCCTGGCCCGCCGCGTCATCACCAAGGACGACGCCCCCAACTGCAAGCTCTCCTCGCTCGCGCGGGCGTTCCGCTCCGCCACCACCCCCAACCACCGCGCGCTCTCCGATGCTCGCGCCACGGTCGATGTGCTGCACGGCCTGATGGAGCGCGTCGGCGGGCTCGGCGTCCACACGCTCGAGGAGCTGCAGACCTTCTCCTCCAAGGTCGTCGTCGCCCAGCGGCGCAAGCGTCACCTGGCCGACGGCCTCCCCCACGCACCCGGGGTCTACCTGTTCAAGGACGACCGCGAGCGCATCCTCTACGTCGGCACGTCCAAGGACGTCCGCACCCGGGTGCGCTCCTACTTCACCGCCTCCGAGACCCGCTCCCGGATGGGCGAGATGGTGGGGCTGGCCTCGCAGGTCACCGCGATCGAGTGCGCGACGCCGCTGGAGGCGGAGGTGCGCGAGCTGCGGCTCATCGCCCAGCACAAGCCGTCCTACAACCGCCGCTCCCGGTTCCCCGAGAAGGTCACCTTCGTCAAGCTCACCCGGGAGGCGTGGCCGCGGCTCTCGCTCGTCAGCAAGGTGCTCGACGACGACGCCGACTACCTCGGCCCGTTCTCCTCCCGGCGGGTCGCCGAGCAGTGCCTGGCCGCGCTGCACGACACCTTCCCGGTGCGGCAGTGCTCGGGCCGGCTCGCCAAGCGTCCCTCGCGCAGCGCGTGCGTGCTCGCCGAGATGGGCCGCTGCCTCTCGCCGTGCGACGGCAGCGTCGACGACCACACCTACGCCGCCGTCGTCCGCCAGCTGCGCGACACCCTGCTGCGCGACCCCGACGACGTCGTCGACGTCGTCAACGCCAAGATGGCCGCCCTCGCCGCCGACGAGCGGTTCGAGGAGGCCGGTGCCCACCGCGACCGGCTCGCCTCCTTCGTCCGCGCCGCCGCGCGCACCCAGCGGCTCACCTCGCTCACCCACTGCGCCGAGGTCGTCGCCGCCCGGCAGGAGGACGACGGCCGGTGGGCGGTCCACGTCGTCCGCTGGGGCCGGCTCGCCGCGGCCGGCGTGATCCCGGCCGGCGCCCACGCGGCCGGCTTCGTCGAGCAGCTGCGCGCGGCTGCCGAGACCGTGCCCGACCCCCCGGGCACCCCCGGCCCGGTGCCGTCGGCCACCGCTGAGGAGACCGAGAAGGTCCTGCGCTGGCTGGAGTCGCCCGGCGTCCGGCTGGTGCACGTCGACGGCGCCTGGACCTGCCCGGTCGGTGGCGCCACCCGCCGCCTGGCCCGGCTCTCGGTACCGGCTGCGTTCTCGCCCTAGGCTGCCCCCCGTGATCACCGCCATCGTGTTCGTGAAGGCCGACGTCGACCGCATCCCCGAGGTCGCCGAGGCGATCGCGGCGCTCGACGGCGTCAGCGAGGTCTACTCGGTCACCGGGCAGATCGACCTCGTCGCGATGGTGCGGGTGCGCCACCACGAGGACGTCGCCGCCGTCGTCGCCGACCGGCTCAACAAGGTGTCCGGCGTCCGCGAGACCGAGACCCACATCGCCTTCCGCGCCTACTCCCGCCACGACCTGGAGTCGGCGTTCTCGCTCGGCCTCGACTGAGCCGGACGATCCGATGAGCTGGCTCGACGCGCTGGGCTGGGGCGGCAGCGCGCTGCTGATCTTCTCGCTCCTCCAGAGCCGGGTGCTGCGGTTCCGCGTGCTCAACACGGTCGCCTCGGTGGTCCTGGTGGCGTTCAACGCGCTCATCGAGGTGTGGCCGATGGTCGCCATGAACGCCGTCCTGGGCCTGATCAACCTCGTGTTCATCGCGAGGCTGCTGCGGGAGCGCCACGACGAGGCGGTCTTCGACGCCATCGAGGTCGGCGCCGACGACGCCTACCTGCGCCACGTGCTCGCCACCCACGCCTCCGACATCGCGCGGTTCCAGCCCGACCTCGACTGGGACCCGGCCGCCGCCGGGAGCCGCGCCTTCGTCGTGGTGCGCGGTGACGAGACGGTCGGCGTCGTCCTGCTGGAGGTCGTCGGCGCCGACGCGCTGGTGCGCCTCGACTTCGTCACGCCGCGATTCCGGGACTTCTCCCCCGGCGAGTTCGTCTGGCGGCGCAGCGACACCCTCCGCTCGCTCGGCGTCACCCGGGTCGTCACCCCGCCCGGCATGGTCGGGGCCTACTACGACCGGCTCGGGTTCCGGCCCGAGGGCAGCTCCTACGTGCTGGAGATCTGAGCGGCACGCGCCGACCCGCTCGTCCGTGGAGCGCTACCGCGAGGCCGCGGCCACCCAGCGGTCGAGCGCGTCCCGCGCGGCGCCACTGTCGACGGCGTCCGCAGCGCGCACGATGCCCGTCGCGAGCACCTCGTCGGCGCGGGCGGCGTCCGCCGTCGGCTGCTCGTGGACGGCGAGGGCGGCGCCGGCGTTGAGCACGACGGCGTCGCGCACCGGGCCGGTCTCGCCGTCGAGAAGCCGGCGGACGACGTCGGCGTTGTCGGCGGCGTCGCCGCCGCGCAGGTCCTCGAGCGTGGCAGGCGCCAGCCCGTGGGCCCGCGGGTCGACGGTGGTCTCGGCCACCTCGCCGTCGTGCACCAGCCAGACCCGGGAGGTCGTGGTGGTGGTGAGCTCGTCGAGGCCGTCGTCGCCGCGGAAGACCCAGGCGTCCGAGCCTCGCTCGGCGAACACGCCCGCCATCACCGGCGCCATCCGCGGGTCGGCGCAGCCGACGGCCTGCGCCGCGGGCCGCACCGGGTTGGCGAGCGGGCCGAGGATGTTGAACGTCGTGCCGATGCCGAGCTCGCGGCGCGGCGCGGCGGTGTGCCGCATCGCCGGGTTGAACGCGGCGGCGAAGCAGAACGTGATGCCGGCCTCGACCGCCACCGCGGCCACCCGGTCGGGGGCAGGTCGAGCCGGACTCCGAGCTCCTCCAGCACGTCGGCGCTGCCGCACTGCGACGACGCCGACCGGTTGCCGTGCTTGACGACGCGCGCCCCCGCGCCGGCCGCGACGATCGCCGCCATCGTCGAGATGTTCACCGACATCGAGCGGTCGGCGCCGGTGCCGACGACGTCGAGCAGCCTTCCCTCGACGGAGATCGGCGTGCGGCGTGCGTACATCGCGTCGGCGAGGCCGCTGACCTCCTCGACGGTCTCGCCCTTGGCCTTCAGCGCGACCGCGAAGCCGGCGATCTGCGCGGGCGAGGCTTCGCCGGCGAGGACCTCGCCCATCGCCCAGGCGGTCTGCTCGCCGGTGAGGTCACGGCCCTCGACCAGGGCCCCGAGGACCTCGGGCCACCGGGCTCCGGTGCTCACGCCTCGACGGGAGCGCGGGACCGCAGGAGGTCGACCACGGCCTCGGCGAGCTGGATCGGGTCGAGCGGGTGCGGGACGACGCCGTCGGCGCGCGACCACGTGGCGAGCCAGGCGTCCTGCGGCCGTCCGGTGAGCACCAGCACCGGCGGGCACCGGTAGATCTCGTCCTTCAGCTGCTTGGCGATGCCCATGCCTCCGGCGGGGGTCGCCTCGCCGTCGAGGATCGCGAGGTCGACGGCGCCGGCGTCCATGTTCTGGATGACGACGGGCTCGGTGGCGACCTCGACGTAGGTGACCTCCGGGAGGTCGGGGTGCGGGCGACGGCCCAGCGCCAGGATCACCTGCTGCCGGACGGTGACGTCGTTGCTGTAGACGAGCACCCGGAGGCGCTCCTTCTGCTCGGTCTGCTCAGCCACGCCGGTCATCGTAGTGGTCGGCTCAGCCGGTCCAGGAAGGCGATCAGCAGGGCCTCGCGCAGCGCGGGCGCGGCGAGGTCGAGCATCGCGTTCACCTCGGCCATCCGGTCGGGCAGCGCCAGGCCGTCGCCGCCGTCGCCCGCGGTCAGCAGCCCCGAGGCGGCCAGCAACCCGTCGAAGTCGGCGTCGGTGAGGGCGCCGGGGTCGAGCGCGGCGATGACGGCGGCGATCTCGTCGTCCACGACCACCGGGCCGGTGCTCACGGCGGCCGCCACGGCCTCGGCCAGGGCCGCCAGGAAGTCGGGCACGTGCGGGGCGGTAGCGGCGCTGAGGGAGAGGTGGATCGTGGCCGGCCGGCCGCCGTGGCTGAGCTGCGGCTGCACGTACCAGCCGCGCGCCGCCATCTCGTCGCTGACGGTGAACGGGTCGCAGGACCCGTCGGTGACCAGCGCGACCAATGTGGAGTCGGGCGGCACGACCACCGAGACCCCCGGCAGGTCGGCGACGCCCGCGACCACCCGGTCGACGGCGTCGAACACCTCCGCGGCCAGCTGCTCGTACCCGGCGTCGCCGATGGTCTGCACCACCGCCCACGCCCCGGCGAGCGGGCCGCCGGACTTGGTGGACTGCATCGTCGAGTTGAGCATCGTGTAGCCGGGCCACGCTGCGGAGGCGAACAGCTGCGGGCGCCGCAGTGCCGGCGTGCGGTGCAGCAGGATCGAGGTGCCCTTGGGTGCGTAGGCGTACTTGTGGAGGTCGACCGAGATCGACGTGACGCCGGGTACGGCGAAGGTCCACGGGTTCGGCTCGCGGCCGAGCCGCGGTGCGTACGGCAGCACCCAGCCGCCGATGCAGGCGTCGACGTGGCAGCGGATCCCGCGCTCGGCCGCGAGGCCCGCCAGCCCGGCGATGTCGTCGACGACGCCGTGGGCGTAGGAGGGCGCACTGCCGACCACGAGCACGACGTCGTCGCCGAGCCGGTCGAGCTCGGCGGCGGTGGCGGCGACGTCAGCGTCGGAAGTCCGGCCCGACCGGCACCTGCACCGCCTCGACGCCGAAGTAGTGAGCCGCCTTGTGGAACGCGGCGTGCGCGGTCGAGGGGATGACCATCCGCGGCCGGGCGGGGCCCGCATGGGCGTCGCGGGCGGTCTGGACGGCGAGCAGCACCGACTCGGTGCCGCCGGAGGTGATCGAGCCGACCGCGGTGTCCGGGGCGTCGAGCAGGCGGGCGGCGAACCCGACCAGCTCGTTCTCCATCCGGAGCAGACTGGGGAACGCCGTCGGGTCGAGGCCGTTGGAGCCGGCGTAGGCCGCGACCGCCGTCCGGCCGACCTCGTCGGCCTCCGGCAGGCCGGCGTCGTAGACGTAGGCCAGGCTGCGACCGCCGGTGACCGGCAGGTCGCCGCGCTGCAGGTCGGCGAGCCGGGCCAGCACCGTGGGCTGGTCGGTCATGCGGTCTCCTCGACCTGGTCGGAGCCGAGCGTGTAGCGGCGCCAGCCGCCACAGGCTCAGCAGGGTGAGGGCGGCCGGTACCACCGGCGAGCCCAGCGTGATGGCGAGGATCGCGCCGCTGCCCTGGTCGACGCCGCCGTCGGTGCTCGACCGGTAGCCCCCGACCGCGAGCCCCAGCGCGAACAGGCCGGGCCCGATGGCCAGGCCCAGGGTCTCGGTGCCGGTCCACACGCCGGTGTAGACGCCGACCCGGTTCTCGCCGGTGCGGCGGGCATCGAGCGCAGCGGCGTCCGGCAGCATCGCGAGCGGGAAGACCTGGCAGCCGGCGTACCCGACGCCCACCACCACGACCGAGGCCAGCACCAGGGCCAGCGAGCCGGTGCGCACCAGCACCACGCCGAAGGCGCCCACCGCGAAGATCACCGTCGCCGCCGTGTAGCCGGACTTCTTGCCCACGCGCTCCCCCACCCGCGTCCACACCGGCGTCAGCAGCAGCGCGGGCGCCACGAAGCACACGAAGAGCAGCGTGGAGGCGCCGTCACGCTCGAGCGCGTCGGAGGCGAGGTAGTCGACGCCGGCGAGCATGCAGCCGACCGCCAGGGCCTGCACGACGTACGTCGTCAGCAGCAGCCGGAAGTCGGGTGCGCCGGCCACCACGCGCAGCTGGTCGCGGAGCCCGCCGTGGGCGGCCTGGACCGCCCCGATCGGCGCGGAGCGGGTGCCCCGGTAGACGGCGACCACCCCGGCCGCGATCACGCACGCCACCACGACGCCCATCGCCCGGTAGCCCGCGCGCCCGCCGACGGCGTCGCGCACCAGCGGGGCGCCGGCGCCGGTGACGAGGATCGTCAACGCCAGGAAGATGATCCGCCAGCCCATCAGCCGGGTGCGCTCGTCGTAGGACCCGGTCATCTCGGCCGGCATCGCCACGAAGGAGACCTGGAAGAACGCGAACGCGGTGGCGCAGGCCACGAAGAACACGAGCACCCAGGCGGCGCCGACCAGCCGGGAGTCCGCCTGCGGCGCGGCGAACAGCAGCGCGAAGCAGACGGCGAGCGCCAGGCCGGCGCGCAGCGGCCATGGCCGGCGCGGACCGCGCGGGTCCACCGTGCGGTCGCCGATCCGGCCGGCGATCGGGTTCAGCACGACGTCCCACGCCTTCGGCAGCAGCACCAGCAGGCCCGCGGCCAGCGCGCCGATGCCGAGGGTGTCGGTGAGGTAGGGCAGCAGCAGCAGGCCGGGCACGGTGGCGAAGGCGCCGGTCGAGACCGACCCCGCGCCGTAGCCCACCCGTACCGCGCGCGGCAGCTCGACGACCGGTGGCGTCGTCGTCATGGCTCCGCCCTCTCCCGCGCCTCGCGCGCCTCCAGCAGGTCGAGCCGCCGGTCCTCGCGCGCGGCCTCGCGCAGGGAGGATCGCACCCATTGGGCGAACAGGACACCGAAGATCACCAGTCCGACCAGGTCACCGGACGACCACAGCAGCCCGCCGGCCAGCTGCTGGTCGTCGGCCGGGTCGGGCAGCCAGGCGCCCATCGGGCCGTCGTGGAGCGACGGGTACCAGTCGCCACCGAGGAGCCGCTCCTGACCCATGATCGTGATGCCGAGGAAGGCGTGGAACGGCAGCGTCAGCACGCTCAGCAGCATCCGCACCGGGTAGCCCACCCGGCCCGGGAGCGGGTCGACGCCCACGAGGGGCCAGAAGAACAGCGCCCCCACGGCCACCAGGTGCACGTGCATCGCCTCGTGCACCCACACCGACTCCAGCGACGCCCGGTACCAGCCGGAGAAGTACAGCGCCCACGGCGAGGCGACGTAGAGCGCCAGCGTCAACGGCGGGAACGACAGCACCCGCGCCACCCGCGAGTGCAGGACGGCGAGCAGCCACCGCCGTGGCCGCGCCGGGAGGGTCCGCAGCGCGAGCGTCACCGGGGCTCCGAGCGCCAGGGCCAGCGGCACCACCATCGACAGCACCATGTGCTGCACCATGTGACTGCTCAGCAAGGTGGTGTCGTAGGCGGCGAAGCCCGACGACGTCGCCAGGTGGAAGGCCAGCAGTCCCGTCGCCCAGGCGAGGGTGCGGCCGGCCGGCCACCGGTCCCCGCGGCGCCGCAGCGCGAGCAGGCCGAGCACGTACAACCCGGCCGCCCAGACCGTGACGACCGTCGGCACCAGGGGCAGCGACCACTGGCTCCAGAACGTGTCCCACCCCGGCTCCGGGAGCGTGTCGGGCGCGCTCGCGAGCACCCGCGCGGGCACCGCCTGCAGCACCGTCGTCCACGCCGCTCCCATGAGGCGAACGATAGGCAGGTCACACCCGGGGGGTCGGGGGTACCCGGGCTCGACGGACGGGCCATAATGAGCGCGTGGCGACCAGTACTGCGACGATCCCGGCCTCCCGGCTCCACGGGCACCACGACCGGCCGAGCATGGTCGCGGTCGGCACGATCATCTGGCTCTCCAGCGAGCTGATGTTCTTCGCGGCGCTCTTCGCGTCGTACTTCACGATCCGCTCGGTCAGCTCCGACCTGTGGGCGCAGAACACCGAGCTGCTCAACGTCCCCTTCGCCGCCGTCAACACCACGATCCTCGTGCTGTCGTCGGTCACCTGCCAGCTCGGCGTCTTCGCGGCCGAGCGCGGCCAGGTCGGCCGCAGCGGCTCGATGCTCCAGGTCGGCAAGTGGGGCCTGCGCGAGTGGTTCATCCTCACCTACGTCATGGGCGCCATCTTCATCGGTGGCCAGGCGCTGGAGTACGCCGAGCTGATCCACGAGGGCGTCACGATCCCCGACTCGGCCTACGGCACCATGTTCTACCTCACGACCGGCTTCCACGGGCTCCACGTCACCGGCGGCCTCATCGCCTTCCTGTTCGTCCTCGGCCGCACCTACATCGCTCGCAGGTTCACCCACGAGCAGGCTGTCAGCGCCATCGTCGTGTCCTACTACTGGCACTTCGTCGATGTCGTCTGGATCGGCCTGTTCGCGACGATCTACCTCATCAAGTGACCGCCTCCCGACACCAGCGAGGACCCACCACCGTGCGCCTGCTGAACCGAACCGCCGGCCGCCTCTCGCGTCACCGCCGCCGCCCGCTCGCGGGCCTCGCCGTCCTCATGCTCGGCCTGGTCGTCACCGGCGGCCTGTACTCGGTGCTCGCTCCCGCCTCGGCCGACCAGGAGTCCGAGACCACCACGACCGCCGACGTCGCCGCGGGGCGTGAGCTGTTCGTCGTCAGCTGCGCGTTCTGCCACGGCCAGAACGGCGAGGGCGTGCTCACCAAGAACGGCACCCAGTACGGCCCGCCGCTCACCGACGTCGGCGCCGCCTCGGTCGACTTCCAGGTGGGCACCGGCCGGATGCCGCTGGCACAGCCCGGTGCGCAGGCCGAGCGCAAGCCGCCGGTCTTCGACCAGGACGAGATCCGCCAGCTGGCCGCCTACGTCGACTCCCTGGGCACCGGTCCCGCGATCCCCACCGAGGCCGACTACGCCCTCCCCGACAACTGGACCGACGAGCAGCGCGAGGCCGCGATCTCCCGCGGCGGCCAGATCTTCCTCACCAACTGCACCGCCTGCCACAACTTCGACGGCGGCGGCGGCGCGATGCCCCGCGGCGGTCAGGCGCCCACGCTGCGCGGCGTCAGCCCGAAGCACATCTACGAGGCTCTGCTCACCGGCCCGCAGTCGATGCCGACCTTCTCCAACGGCAACCTCTCGCCCGGCGAGAAGCGCGACGTCATCGCCTACCTCCAGGAGACCAACGAGACCCCGGGCTACGGCGGTTTCAGCCTCGGCAGCCTCGGCCCGGTGAGCGAGGGCCTGTTCGGCTGGCTGATCGGCATCGGGGTGCCCGTCGGCTTCGCGATCTGGATCGCCGCGCACACCACCCGCACCTCCCGCTCCAAGCCGGGCGAGAAGGCGCTGGCCACCACGGACGAAGGGACGACCGCGTGAGCGACGACACCGCGCCCGTGCGGCCCGAGGACGGGCAGCCGGAGCAGGTCGGCACCTCCCTGGAGCGCGACCCGTCCGGCGACGGCAGCCACCACGGCGCGCTCGAGGAGCCGCTGCCCAACCCCGGCCTGCCCGAGCACACCTGGCGACCCACCGACGTCGACCCGGCCGCCGACAAGCGCGCCGAGCGTCAGGTCTCGACGCTGTTCGCGCTGTCCTCGCTGTGCACCATCGGCTTCGCGGTCGCCTACTTCACCATCGACATCGGCGACAACTGGGAGACCTTCGGCGGCCTCGGCGCGTCCACGGTCGCCCTCGGCCTCAGCCTCGGCATCGGGATGCTGCTCATCGGCATCGGCATCATCCAGTGGGCTCGCAAGCTCATGGCCGACCACGAGATCGTCGAGATGCGTCACCCGGCGCGGTCCTCCGACGACGACCGCGAGGCGGTGCTCGCCAGCCTCAAGCTGGGCGCCGACGAGTCCGGCATCGCCAAGCGCCCGATGGTGCGCCGCTCGCTGCTCGGCGCGGTGGGCCTGCTCGGCGTCCCCGCCGTGATCGGGCTGCGCGACCTCGGTCCCACCCCGAGCCAGGTCGAGGACGCGTCCGCCGGCAAGGGCCTCAAGCACACGCTGTTCGGCGCCACCGACGACGGCTACGGCCCGAAGCGCCGCGTCGTCCGCGACGTCGTCGGCACGCCGATCCGCGCCGCCGATCTCGAGATCGGCGACCTCGTCAACGCGGTCCCCGAGGGCATCTTCGACCTCGAGGGGGTCGAGCTCCAGATCGCGAAGTCCAAGGGCGCGGTGATCCTGGTCAAGATGGAGCCGGAGGAGATCCAGCACGTCGACGGACGCGAGAACTGGACCATCAACGGCGTGATCTGCTACTCGAAGATCTGCACCCACGTCGGGTGCCCGATCTCGCTCTACGAGCGCACCACCCACCACGTGCTGTGCCCCTGCCACCAGTCCACCTTCGACCTCGCCGACGGCGCGAAGGTCGTGTTCGGGCCGGCCGCTCGGCCGCTCCCGCAGCTTCACCTGGGTGAAGACGACGAGGGGTATCTTGTGGCTGAGGAAGACTTCAACGAGCCGGTGGGCGCAAGCTTCTGGGAACGGAAGAGCGGATGAGCATCGACACCAGCAAGGTCGCCGACAGCAACCGCGACACCGCGGCCACGGCGAAGAAGCCGAACCGCGCCGGCGTCGTCGCCAACTGGGCCGACGAGCGGCTCGGCCTCGGCACCGCCATGAAGAAGCAGATCCGGAAGGTCTTCCCGGACCACTGGTCCTTCATGCTCGGCGAGATCGCGCTGTGGAGCTTCGTCGTCCTGCTGCTCACCGGCGTCTTCCTGACGTTGTGGTACGTGCCGTCGATGGGCGAGGTCGAGTACCAGGGCTCCTACGACCCGCTGCGCGGCGTCGGCATGTCGGAGGCCTACCGGTCCACGGTGTACCTCTCCTTCGACGTCCGCGGCGGCCTGCTGCTGCGCCAGATGCACCACTGGGCGGCCACGATCTTCGTCGCCTCGATGATGGTGCACCTGCTCCGCGTGTACTTCACCGGCGCCTTCCGCAAGCCGCGCGAGCTCAACTGGGTCATCGGCACCCTGCTGCTCTTCCTGGGCACGCTCGAGGGGTTCACCGGCTACTCGCTGCCCGACGACCTGCTCTCCGGCACCGGCATCCGCGCCGCGGACGGGTTCTTGAAGGCCACCCCCGTCGTCGGCTCCTACATGTCGTTCTTCCTGTTCGGCGGCGAGTTCCCGGGTGAGTCGATCATCCCCCGGCTCTACACCGTCCACGTGCTGCTGATCCCGGGCCTGCTGCTCGGACTGATCGCCGCGCACATGCTGCTGCTGGTCTTCCACAAGCACACCCAGTTCCCCGGTCCGGGCCGCACCGAGAAGAACGTCGTCGGCTACCCGCTGATGCCGGTCTACATGGCCAAGGCGGGAGGCTTCTTCTTCATCGTCTTCGGCATCACCGCCGTGATGGGCGCATTGCTCACGATCAACCCGGTGTGGAAGTTCGGGCCCTACGACCCGACGAAGGTGACGGCGGGCTCGCAGCCCGACTGGTACATGGGCTGGCCGGACGGTCTGCTGCGCATCATCCCCACGGGCTGGGAGTCGGTGATCGGCGACTACACGATCTCGTGGAACGTCATCATCCCCATCCTGCTGGCGCCACCGATGCTGTTGGTGCTGGTGATCATGCTGCCGTTCCTGGAGGCGTGGATCACCGGCGACAAGCGCGAGCACCACCTGCTCCAGCGACCGCGCAACGCCCCGACGCGCACCGCGTTCATGGTCTCGCTGATGACGTTCTACGGCCTCGCGTGGGCCGCGGGCGGCAACGACATCATCGCGATCAAGCTCCACCTGAGCATCAACCAGATCACCTACTTCATGCGAGTGGCGATCTTCCTCGGGCCCCTGATCGCATTCATCATCGCCCGGCGCTGGTGCATCTCGCTGCAGCGGCACGACCAGGAGAAGCTGCTCCACGGCTACGAGTCGGGCGTCATCATGCGCTCCGCGGAGGGCGGCTACAGCGAGAAGCACCTCCCGCTGCCGGCCACGCGTGCCTACGTCCTCACCGCGCGCGACCGCGAGGAGGTCTACACCCCCGACGGAGACAGCGACGAGAACGGCGTCGAGGCTCCCGGGGGCCGGATCGGTGCTCGCCTCAACGCCGTCCGTGGCCGCCTGAGCCGCCTCATGTACGCCGACAACGTGCAGAAGCCGACCGCGGCGGAGCTCGAGGAGGCGCACCACCACGCCGAGCACGAGCACGAGCTCCAGGCCGCGCTCGACGGCGTGTCGGCCGACGGCCACCAGTTCGACGGCCACCACTCGGTCGACAGCGAGACCCTCCGCGGCCACTGACCCGTCACTAATACGCCGACCCGTCACTAATGCGCTGACCCGTCACTTGTACAAGTGACGGGTCAGCGCATTTCTGACGGGTCGCCGTCGGGCGGGGGCAGCTCCTGGAAGATCCGCCGCAGCTCACGCTCGGCGTCCTGCTGGCGACCGTGCACGTTGTGCCTGCGCGCCACGTAGATCGTCCATCCACCGTGGCCCCGCGCCCAGGCGCGCCGCGCCTCGTCGTGGGCCCGCTGCTCCTCGCCGTGGAACTCCTCCCCGTCGTACTCGGCCGCCATCCGGTGCCGCCGGTTGCCGATGTCGAGGAAGTACGACCCCTGCGGCGCCTCGATCTCGACCTGGCACTCGGGGCGAGGCAGCCCGGCGGCGTACCAGCGGAGCCGCAGCACACTGACGCCGGGTGAGTCCGCGCGCCCGTCGACGATCGGGCAGAGCACGCGCGCCTGACGCACGCCGCGATATCCCTTGAACCGCTCGATCTCGCGGACGAGCTGCGGGACGGTGAAGGTCTCCAGCGCCGCGATGGCATCCATGACGCCGATGGCCTGGTCCATGTGCAGGAGCCGTGCCACGTCGCAGGTCGTGCGCAGCGGTGTGGTGACCTGGAGGCCCGCGACCTCGGTGACGTCGCTGCCGCGCAGCATCCGCTCCCCGCTCGCTGTCAGGCCGTTGCGCAGTCGGCGTCCGGGCGGCGCGAACACCGACACCGCGGGAGTGCTCAGGTGGTCGTTCGGAGCGAGCACCATCTGCGCGCCCCACAGCCACGCTGCGCTGCGGTCGGTGACCACGCAGTCGGGCGGGACGACGAGCCGCAGGGCCGCGACCCGCTGCTCGAGGGTGTCCTCGAGATCCGCTGCGCAGAAGACACCGCGCATCGGACGCCGCAGCAGGCCGGCGGCCACGAGCAGCCGGCGATCGTGGTTGGTGACCCCACGCTCGTCGGCCTCGTGGCTGGTGAACGGGCGGTCGCCCGGAAGTCGCCTCACGAGCGTCAGGGCCAGCTGGTCGTCAGTGTCGATCGTCATGCCGCCGGACCTGCCCACGGTCGCGCCGCCCCAACCAGCCGTTCACCAATCTGTGGATAACGCTGACCCGTCAGAAATGCGCTGACCCGTCACTTGTACAAGTGACGGGTCAGCGCATTTGTGACGGGTCAGGTGAGGGCGGAGCCCTGTCGGTACTCGCGGAAGGAGCGGTTCCAGTCGCCGTAGCCGTTGTCGAACTCCATGGGGCGGTCGGTGCCGGTGTACTCGACGACGTCGCCCCGGCGGCTCATGCCGAAGAGCCAGTTGGCGTTGTCGGTGGAGAGGCCGGTGCAGCCGTGGGAGACGTTCGCGTTGCCCTGGCTGCCCACCGACCACGGCGCGGCGTGGATGAACTCACCGGAGTTGGTGACCCGCATCGCCCACTGCACGTCGTTGATGTCGTAGGCCTCGGCGCTGCCCTGCGGGATCCCGACGGTCTCGGAGTTCATCCGCTTGACGTCGAACTTCTCCATGATCACCTTGGTGCCGGAACGGGTCGTGAAGCCCGACTTGCCCGTGGTGATCGGGATGGTGCGCAGCAGCGTGCCGTTGGAGAAGACCTTCATCTGGTGGGTCGCGGCGTTCACCTTGTAGATGTGGGCGTCACCGATGTCGAAGGAGATCTGACGGTCCTCCTGGCCGTAGATGCCGTTGCCGGCGCTCACGCCGTTGATGTCGACGTCGACGTCGACGGTGGTGCCGGGCTTCCAGTAGCTCTGGGGCCGCCAGTGCGCCACGGTGGAGCTCACCCAGTGCCACGAGCCGGGCTGCGCCGGCTTCGAGGTGACGCTCATGCGGCGCTCGAACGCCGCCTGGTCGGCGACCGGGAGGTCGAAGTTGACGACGACGGGCATGCCGACGCCGACGGTCTCGCCGTCCAGCGGCGCCACCGACGGGTAGGTCTGCTCGGCGAGGCTGAGGTCCTGGGTGGTGAACCGGCGCCGCTCGGTGGTCTCACCGGCGGCCGCGACCAACCGGTAGGTGGTGCCGGGCTCGAGGTTGTCCGATGCCGTCCAGCGGGCGCCGTCACCGGAGATCTCCCCCGGCACCTGGCCCTCGGGTGAGGACAGCACCACCCTGCTGAGCGAGCCGTTCTCGGCGCCGACCTCGACCACCGTGTCGACCGGCACCCTGCGGGCGCGCTGCTCGACGTTGCTGGTGAGGGTGACGGCGGGCTCGTCGGCGGCCGCCTGCTCGGCACCCGCGCTGGGCTTGTCGCCGGCCCCGGTCGCTCCGGACCCGGTGGGCTCGTCAGCGGAGGTGCAGCCGGCGAGCGGGACGGCGACGAGGGCCGCGACGGCGGCAGCCGCGAGGCGGCGGCGCGCGGACGTACGCACGGTCATCAGGTCTCCCGAAGCGATGGACGACAGCCGGCAGGCAGGGGGAAGCAGGGGGGAAGTACCTGGAAAGGGTAACCGGCGGCTGGGCGAGATCCCGCATCCACCGCCTGCGGGGTCAGTGCGCGTGTTCGCCGCGGTAGTACTCGAAGACCAGTCCGCTGAGCGCGACAGCGCCGAGCACGGTGCCGATGATGAACATCCACCACGCCGCCGCGGCCAGGCCGAACACCATGACGGCGAGGGTGAGGGCGCACCACAGCGGCCACCACGAGTACGGCGGGAAGAACCCGAGCTCGCCGGCGCCGTCGGCGATCTCGGCGTCCGAGCGGTCCTCGGGCCGCGGGTCCATCTTCCGGGCGTGGAAGCCCAGGTAGATGGTGACCATCAGCGTCAGCAGCCCGGTCATGACCAGGGCCGACGTGCCGGTCCAGTCGCCCCCGCCACCGCGGCTGCCCTGTTCGGCAGCCGTCATGAACCAGTACGCCGGTGTGACGAGCACCAGGAAGATGGTGCAGACGGCGAAGATCCAGGCCTCGGCCTTCACGAGTCACTCCTCGGCTGGTCGGTGGTGTCGGTGCTGTCGGGCCCGGCGCCCGTCCGGTCGCCCACGACGCTCCCGCGACCCTCCATGTCGGGCGCGTCGGCGAAGCCGCCCTCGCTCGCCGCCTCGTTCTGCTCCATCTCGATCGCAGCGACCTCGGGGTGGTGCAGGTCGAAGGCGGGCGACTCCGAGCGGATCCGCGGGATGCGCACGAAGTTGTGGCGCGGCGGCGGAGCAGCTGGTGGCCCACTCCAGGGAGCGGCCCCAGCCCCACGGGTCGTCGAGCTCGACGAGCGGCGCCTTGCGGGAGACGTAGACGTTGTAGAGGAACGGCAGCGTGGATGCGCCGAGCAGGAACGCCCCGATGGTGGAGACCTGGTTGAGCGTCGTGAAGCCGTCGCCCGGCAGGTAGTCGGCGTACCGGCGCGGCATGCCCTCGAC
Organism: uncultured Actinomycetota bacterium; assembly: GCA_963845795.1. Lineage (GTDB taxonomy): Bacteria > Actinomycetota > Actinomycetes > Propionibacteriales > Nocardioidaceae > Nocardioides. The sequence goes on from CAWJTG010000011.1 coordinate 236,575, forward strand.
GCCGAGCCAGTGCTGCACGAGGAAGGTGGTGTGGAAGCCCGACGAAGAGCAGCCAGAAGTGCAGCTTGCCGAGCCGCTCGTCCAGCATCCGCCCGGTCATCTTCGGCCACCAGAAGTAGAAGCCCGCGAACATCGCGAACACCACGGTGCCGAAGACCACGTAGTGGAAGTGCGCCACCACGAAGTAGGAGTCGGAGACGTGGAAGTCCAGCGGCGGGCTGGCCAGGATGATGCCGGTCAGGCCGCCGAACAGGAATGTGGTGAGGAAGCCGACCGACCACAGCATGGGGGTGTCGAAGGACAGAGATCCCCCCCACATCGTGCCGATCCAGTTGAAGAACTTCACTCCTGTGGGGACGGCGATCAGGAACGTCATGCCGGCGAAGAAGGGCAGGTTCACCTGCCCGGTGACGAACATGTGGTGCGCCCACACCGCCACCGAGAGGATCGCGATGCCGAGCGTCGCGCCGACCAGGCCGACGTAGCCGAAGATCGGCTTGCGGCTGAACACCGGGAGGATCTCGGTGACGATGCCGAAGAACGGCAGCGCGATGATGTAGACCTCCGGATGCCCGAAGAACCAGAACAGGTGCTGCCACAGGATGGCGCCGCCGTGCGAGGTGTCGAAGACGTGGGCGCCGAGGAGCCGGTCGGCCTCGAGCGAGAGCAGCGCGCCGGCGAGGACGGGGAACGCGATGAGGACCAGCAGGCTGGTGACGAGCGTGTTCCACACGAAGATCGGCATCCGGAACATGGTCATGCCCGGCGCGCGCATGCAGATGATCGTGGTGATGAAGTTGACCGCACCGAGGATGGTGCCGAGGCCGGCCATCCAGAGGCCCATGATCCAGAGGTCACCGCCGACCCCTGGCGAGCGGACGGCGTCGGAGAGTGGTGTGTAGGCGAACCAGCCGAAGTCGGCCGCACCCTGCGGGGTCAGGAAGCCGGAGGCTGCGATGAGGCCGCCGAACAGGAACAGCCAGTAGCTGAACATGTTGAGCCGCGGGAACGCGACGTCGGGCGAGCCGATCTGCAGCGGCATGATCATGTTGCCGAACCCGAAGAACAACGGCGTCGCGAACAGCAGCAGCATGATCGTGCCGTGCATCGTGAAGAGCTGGTTGTACAGCTCGTCGTTGACGACCTGGTTGCTCGGGAAGGCGAGCTCGGCGCGGATCAGCATCGCCATCAGACCGGCGATGAGGAACCAGGCGAACGACGTGCCGAGGTAGAGCTTGCCGATCAGCTTGTGGTCGGTGGTGGTGAGCACGCGCACCACCTGCTGGCCGAGCGGCGGCCGCGCGGTGGCGCTGCGGGCGGTGGTGGCGGTCCGTGCCGCGGTGGTGGTCACTCGGACTCCTCCTCGAAGGACGCTTCGCCTTCCTCGCCGACCTGGGTGCCGGCGTACTTGCCGCCGAGCACTGGCTCCTCGGACACGAAGCCTGCCGCCGCCTGGTCGTCGAGGTAGGCCTCGAACTCGTCGCGGGAGACGACCTCGACGTTGAACAGCATGCGCGAGTGGTAGACGCCGCACAGCTCGTAGCACTTGCCGACGTAGCTGCCCTCGGTGGTGGGCGTGACCTGGAAGTGGTTCTCCTGGCCCGGGATGACGTCCATCTTGATCAGGAAGCCGGGGACGCCGAAGTCGTGGATGACGTCGGGGCTGCGGAGCTCGAACCGGGTGGTCTCGTCGACGGGCAGGTAGATCGTCGGGATGTTGTTGCCGGTGCCCGACTCCCACACGTTGGTGCCCTCGGGCGTGTCGACCGAGTCGGGGTAGTTGAACGTCCACTGCCACTGCTGGCCGACCACGATGAAGGTGTTGTCGGGCTCGTCGTCGTTGAGGACGACGTTCTGCACCTCCACCGTATGGGCGAAGAACACCACGACCATGATGATCGGGAAGACCGTGTAGAAGATCTCCAGCGGCAGGTTGTAGCGGGTCTGGATCGGCACCTCGTCGTCGCTGCGACGGCGGAAGCGGACGACGGCCCAGAAGATCAGGCCCCACACCACCACACCGGTGATGAGGGCGGCGATCCAGGCGCCCTGCCACAGGTCGAGGGTGTGCTGACCCTCCTCGGTGACGGGCTTCGGCATGGCCAGCCGGCCGGCCTCGGTCTCGTCGGAGCAGCCCGCCAGGGCCAGCATCCCGACCAGCCCGACGGCGATCGAGCCCCACCGGGCAGGCAGGTGGCGACGCACGTGACGACTCAAGGGGGCGAGCCTTCCTCTCGGGCCTGTCCAACAAGATCTTTCGAGTGCAAACCCTACTCCGGGATCGGCCCCGGATCGGCGCAGGGGTCCGTCGATAGGTTGACCGTGTGAGCGACCGCTCCGGTACCCCCCGCGTCTACCTCGACGCGGCTTCTTCGGAGCCGTTGCACCCCGCCGCGCGCGAGGTGCTGGATGCGGCCCTCGCCCGCGGCTACGCCGATCCCCGGCGGCTCCACGGCCCCGGCCGCGACGCCCGGCTGCTGCTCGACAACGCCCGGGCCGTGGTGGCCGAGGCGCTCGGCGTGCGCGCCGACGAGGTGACCTTCACCGGGTCGGGCACCGAGGCGGTCCACCGGGGTCTCCTCGGGCTCCTCGGTCCCCTCGACCGCTCGACGCCCCGCTCGTCGGGCGGACGGGTGGCCCACGCCGCCGTCGAGCACTCCGCGGTGCTGCACGCGCTCGCCTGGACCGGGGCCGACCACCCGGTGACGGCGGTCGACGCCGCCGGGCGGGTCGACGTCGGCGCCCTCGCCGGCGCGGACGCCGACGTCGTGGCCGTGCAGCACGCCAACCACGAGGTCGGCACGGTGCAGCCCGTGGCGGCGGTGGCGGCCGCCGTCCGCGAGGGGGTGCCGGTCTTCGTCGACGCCTGCGCCGCCCTCGGCCGGCTCCCGCTACCGGACGGCTGGACGGCCGCCGCCGGCTCCGCGCACAAGTGGGGCGGCCCGGCCGGCGTCGGCGTCCTCCTGGTGCGCAAGGGCGCGCGCTGGGCCACCCCGTTCCCCGCCGACGACCGCGCCGACCCGCGCGGCAGCGGGTTCGAGGCCGTACCGGCCGCCCTGGCGGCGGCCGCCGCCCTCCAGGCGGTGGTGTCCGAGGGCGAGCAGGTCGGCGCCCGGCAGCGGGCGCTCGTCGACCGCATCCGCGCCGCCGCGGCCACCGTCCCCGACGTCGAGGTGGTGGGAGACCCCGTCGACCGGCTGCCGCACCTGGTCACGTTCTCCTGCCTCTACGTCAACGGCGAGGCGATCGTCACCGAGCTCGACCGGCACGGCTTCGGCGTGGCGAGCGGGTCGGCATGCACGGCGTCGACCCTCGAGCCGTCGCACGTGCTGGCCGCGATGGGCGCGCTGACCCACGGCAACGTGCGGGTCTCGCTGACCCGCGACACCACCGAGGACGACGTCGAGCGGTTCTGCGCCGTGCTCCCGGACGTGGTGGCGGGGCTGCGAGCATGACCGCGCCGGAGGTCTCGCTCGAGCTCGACTGCCGCGGCCAGCTCTGCCCGCAGCCCATCATCGACCTGGCCCGCCGGATCGTCGAGGTCGACGTCGGCGCGGTGGTGGCGGTCGCCGCCACCGACACCGCCGCGCGCTACGACGTGCCGGCGTGGTGCCGGATGAAGGGTCACGAGCACGTCGGCGAGGACACCGCCGCGGACGGCGTCGCGCGCTACCTGGTGCGCCGGCTGGCGTGAGCTACGTCAGGTGGGCGGCGACGTCGGTGGCCGCCCGGACGCCGTAGGACTCCTCGACGCGCGCGACGAACTCGCCGGGCGTGAACGTGTAGTCCTGGGGGCCGACGGTCTCGACGGCGTAGGCGGCGAGCACGCTGCCGACCTGGGCGCCACGCTCGAGGCCGAGGCCCCACGTGAGCGCGGCCAGGAAGCCGGCGCGGTAGGCGTCGCCGACGCCGGTGGGCTCGACCGCCTCGACACCGGCCGCCGCCGGGACGACGATCGGCTCCTCGCCGCGACGGAGCACCTTCGACCCGTGCCGGCCGAGCGTGGTGACCTGGGTGCCGACCCGGTCGAGCACCTCCGCGGGGGTCCAGCCCGTCTTCTGCTCGATCATGTGCGACTCGTACTCGTTGGAGAACAGCAGCGTGGCGCCGTCGATGAGGTCGCGGATCATCGGACCCTGCGAGAAGGCGAGCTGCTGGCTGGGGTCGGCGATGAACGCGAAGCCGCGCTGCCGGCACTCCTCGGTGTGGCGCACCATGCCCTCGGGGTCGTCGGCGCCGATCAGCACGTAGTCGGGCGCGCCGACGCGGTCGACGATCGGCTGGAGCTCGACCAGCCGCGCCTCGCTCATCGCGCCCGGGTAGAACGAGGCGATCTGGGCGCCGGTGGGGTCGGTGGTGCACACGAAGCGCGCGGTGTGGTGCGACTCGGAGATGCGCACCGAGGTGCAGTCGACGCCGTGGCGCTGGAGCCAGGAGCGGTAGTCGGCGAAGTCCTCGCCCGCCGCGCCGACCAGGACCGGGCCGAGCCCGAGGCGACCGAGCCCGAAGCAGATGTTGGCCGCGACACCGCCGCGGCGGATCTCGAGATCCTCGACGAGGAAGGACAGCGAGATCTTGTCGAGCTGCTCGACGACCAAGGAGTCCTCGAACTTGCCGGTGAACGACATCAGGTGATCGGTCGCGATCGAGCCCGCGATGAGGAGTGGCACGTCGGCGAACACTACCCATCGGTACAGCTCCGAGTACCTGTCGGTAACCCCTACCGTCGAGGCATGACCGACGGCACCTCGTCCTACGACGACCTCTCCGACCCGGCCGCCGCAGACACCCGCGAGGACTGCCGAGCCGCCAGCCGGCGGCTCGAGCAGGCGGTCCGACGCATCACGCGACCGGCGCCGTCGCTCTACTTCGACGAGCAGCCGGCCCCGGCCCCGAAGGGACGGATCGAGATCAGCGACGCCGCCGCGCGGCTCGCCTCGGCCATCTACCGGGACTGACCTGGACGACGAAGAGCCCCGACCGTTGCGCGGTCGGGGCGTTTCCGTGGTTGGTGTCGCCGTTGTCCGTGGCTGGTGTCGCCGGTCTCGTGGCTCATGTCGCCGGTCTCGTGGCCGTTGACCTCGATGGGTTTCGACGCGCCCGTCGCGGGTTCGTTCCTCACCCGCGGGGCTTGCTCAACCTTCGTGCGCCACGGCACTCCGCTCCTTCGTCGCGGAGTGCCTGCGCCCTCAGTGGAAGCTGTCGCCGCAGGCGCAGGAGCCGGTGGCGTTGGGGTTGTCGATGGTGAACCCCTGCTTCTCGATGGTGTCGACGAAGTCGATCTCGGCGCCGTTGAGGTAGGGGACACTCATCCGGTCGACCACGACGGACACGCCGTCGAAGTCGGTGACGACGTCGCCGTCGAGGGTGCGCTCGTCGAAGAAGAGCTGGTAGCGCAGCCCGCTGCAGCCGCCCGGCTGCACGGAGATACGCAACGCGAGGTCGTCGCGACCCTCCTGCTCGAGGAGGCTCTTCACCTTGCCGGCGGCCACCGCGCTCAGGTTGACCTGGTCGGTGCGGCGGTCGGTCGTGGTGGTGTCGAGCTGCTCGGTCATGTGTGGTCTCCCGTGGCGTACTGAGGATGCTGCGGATGCTTCTCGTACGCCTCAATGGTCGCACACCGGCGGCTATTCCCCGAGCCGGACGCCGAGCGCGCGCGAGCGCTCGACGTCAGCGCGACCAGGTGCGTGCCACCCGCTCGGCGAGGTCGGCCAGCACGCCGGCCGGGTCGGCGAAGGAGCGCTCCTCCCCCGCCAGGTCGACCATCGAGTACGCCGACTCGACGCCGAGCGCCCGCATCTCCCGCGAGCCCACGAGCACCTGCCCCGCGAGGGCGACGCACGGCCGCAGCGCGCGCTCGGCGACGGCGGCCACGCCGTACGGCACCTTGCCGGAGCGGCTGGAGAAGTCGAAGGACCCCTCCCCGGTGACCACCAGGTCGGCGACGGCGGCCCGCTCGGCGAGCCGGGCGGCACCGGCGACGAGGTCGATCCCCGGCTCGCGGCGCGCGCCGAGCACCAGGAGCGCGAAGCCGAGCCCGCCGGCGGCCCCGGCCCCCGGCTCCAGCGAGGTGCGACGGTCGACGGCAGCCGCGTACTGCTCGAGGAACCCGTCGACGAGGGCGATGGTCCGCTCGGTCAGGCCCTTCTGCGGGCCGTAGGTCTTGGTGGCGCCGAACATGCCGGTGAGCGGGTTGTCGACGTCGCTGGCCATCACCAGGTCGACGCCGGCCAGCCGCTCGCGCGCCGGCGCGAGGTCGACGGTGTGCACCGAGTCCAGGCACAGCCCACCCGCCCCGAGGACGCCGTCGGAGGTGGCACCGAGCGCGTCGAGCAGCCCCGCCCCGCCGTCGTTGGTGCCGGACCCGCCGAGGCCCACCACGACCGTGGTCGCACCACCGTCGACGGCCGCCAGCACCAGCTCCCCGACGCCCTGGGTCGAGGCCAGCTCGGCGCCGCCGCCGGCGTCGTGCAGCAGGTGGAGGCCGCAGGACTGCGCGCTCTCGACGTAGGCGACCTCGCCGACCCGCAGCACCGTGGCGGGCACCTGCTCGCCGTGCACCGCCTCCACGGTCACCACGTGCAGCTCGCCGCCGAGCGCGGCGTGCAGGACGTCGACGAAGCCGGGTCCGCCGTCGGCCATGGGGGCGAGGTCGAGCACGTCGTCCGGGGCGCGGCGGCGCCAGCCGGTGGCGATCGCGTCGGCCGCCTCGACCGCGGTGAGAGTGCCGGCGAACTTGTCCGGCGCTACGAGAACCCGCATGCGACCCATCCTGCCCCCTACGGTGAGGGCGTGGGCGAGGTGCTGGTGCGGCCGATGACCACCGCCGACGTCGAGGCGGGCGAGCGGCTCTCGGACGAGACCTTCTACGCCCTGGACCTGGTCGCCCTGCCGCGCGGCGGGTCGGCCCCGCAGCGCCGCACGGCCGAGAACTCCGCGGACTGGGTCCAGCGCACCGAGCACTTCCTCACCACCGACCCCGGCGGCTGTTGGGTGGCCGAGGACGACGGCGAGCTGGTCGGCCTGGCCACCAGCCTGCGCCGCGAGACGACGTGGGTGCTCGCCACCTACGTGGTGCACCCGGAGCGGCAGGGTCGAGGCGTGGGCCGGCAGGTGCTCGACGCGGCGCTCGGCCACAGCCGGGGCTGCCTGCGCGGCATGCTGGCCGCCTCCTCGGATCCGAGGGCGGTGCGCCGCTACCTGCTCGCCGGCTTCACGATGCACCCCCAGATGTACCTGCGGGGCGCCGTGGACCGAGCGGCGATCCCCCTCGGCACCGGCGAGAAGGTGCGGGAGGGGGTCGCGTCGGACCTCGAGCTCATGGACTCCGTCGACCGCCGTCTGCGGGGCTCCGGCCACGGCCCGGACCACGAGTTCCTGCTGCGCCGGCAGCGGCTCTACGTCTCCGACACGACCACCGGCTCGGGCTACGCCTACACCGACCACCACGGGCTCCCGGCGCTGCTCGCCGCCACCAACCGGCGCACCGCAGCGCGGCTGCTCTGGACCGTGCTGGCCGACGGACCGGAGGAGGTGACCGTCGGCCACCTCACCGCCGCCAACGCCTGGGCGGTCGACGTCGGGCTCGCCGCCCGGCTCGCGCTCCACCAGGAGGGCTACCTCGCGCTGCGGGGCATGGACCCGCCCAGCCCCTACGTGCACCACGGCACGATGCTGTGACCGCCCGCCACGCTCCTACGATGGGGGCATGACGACCGTCGACCTGCCGCTGCTCCCCCTGGGCCGGGGCACCGACCGCGGCTCCGAGCGCGGCGTGGAGTGCCCCGGCGACCTGCCCTCGGCCTCCGATCCCGACCTCGTGGCCCGGGCCCGGGCGGCCAAGGACGCCCTCGGCGAGCGGGTATTCGTGCTCGGGCACCACTACCAGCGCGACGAGGTGATCCAGTTCGCCGATGTCACCGGCGACTCGTTCAAGCTCGCCCGCGAGGCGGCGGCCCGCCCGGAGGCGGAGTTCGTCGTCTTCTGCGGTGTCCACTTCATGGCCGAGTCGGCCGACATCCTCACCGGCCCGCACCAGAAGGTCGTGCTGCCCGACCTCGCCGCCGGCTGCTCGATGGCCGACATGGCCCGGATCGCCCAGGTCGAGACCGCGTGGGAGTCGCTGGCCGCCGCCGGCGTCCAGGACGCCGTCGTCCCGGTCACCTACATGAACTCCAGCGCCGACATCAAGGCGTTCTGCGGCCGCAACGGCGGCGTCGTGTGCACCTCGTCCAACGCCGAGGTGGCGCTGGAGTGGGCGTTCGACCAGAAGGGCGGGGTCGAGGCGGGTGCCAAGGTGCTGTTCCTGCCCGACCAGCACCTCGGCCGCAACACCGCCGTGCTCAAGATGGGCGTCCCCCTCGACAAGTGCGTGGTGTGGAACCCGCTGAAGCCGAACGGCGGCCTCACCGTCGAGCAGCTGCGCGACGCCACCGTGATCTTGTGGAAGGGCCACTGCTCGGTGCACGGGCGGTTCTCCGTCGACGTCGTCGACGAGCTGCGCGCCACCCACCCCGGCATCCAGATCCTGGTGCACCCCGAGTGCCAGCACGAGGTGGTCCTGCGCTCCGACCTCGTCGGGTCCACCGAGTTCATCATCCAGACCATCGAGGCCGCACCGGCCGGCTCGAGCTGGGCGATCGGCACCGAGCTCAACCTCGTGCAGCGGCTCGCCCGCGCCCACCCCGACAAGCAGATCGCCTTCCTCGACCGCAACGTCTGCTACTGCTCCACGATGAACCGCATCGACCTCCCGCACTTCGTGTGGGCGATGGAGTCGCTGGTCGACGGCGTGGTGGTCAACCAGATCGAGGTCGACCCCGACACCGAGCGTGACGCGCTCGTGGCGCTGCAGCGGATGCTCGACCTGCCGGGCAAGACCCACCGCGACTGAGCGCCGGTCAGACCCGGGTCTCCTCGGCGGGCACCTCGAACCAGAACGTCGCGCCCCCGGCCGGGGTCTCGTCGACCCCGACGCGCCCGCCGTGGGCTTGGATCGCGTGCCGGCAGGTGTCGAGCCCGAAGCCGGAGCCGCGGTCGTCGCGGTCCAGCCTGACGCCCCGCTCGAAGACCCGCTCCCGCGCCTGCGCCGGCACCCCCGGCCCGTTGTCGGCGACGCTCACCCGCCACCACGCCTCGTCACGGCGCTCGGCGCCCACGACGACGTGGAGCGGACGGTCGGCGGCGCGGTACTTGGCGGCGTTGTCGAGGAAGTTCTGGAGCACCGAGCGCAGCAGGACCGGGTCGCCGGAGACGACCGGGAGCAGGCCGCGCTCGAGGGTGGCCTCGTGCGCGTAGGCGGCCGCGAGGTCCTCCTCGACGTCGTCGAGCACCGCGGCGAGGTCGACGCGCTGCCAGGTCGTGAGGCGCCCGGCGGAGGAGAAGGCGAGCACGTCGTCGATCAGCGTGGCCATCCGGTGCGTGCCCCCCACGGCGCGCTGCAGCACCCCGCGCACCCGCGCCGGCTCGATGCCGTCGTCAAGCAGGTCGATCACCGTCTCGAGGGCGAGCACGACGGTCGTGAGCGGGGCCTTGAGGTCGTGGCTCACCCGGCCCGCGAACTCCGAGAGTCGCTCGTTGGTGGTGGCCAGCTCCCGGCTGCGCAGCGAGAGCTCGAGGACGTCGACGACGCGGTCGGCCAGGGTGCGCAACGCGTGGACCTGCCGCTCGGTGATCTCGCGGGGCACCTCGTCGAAGACGCAGAGGGTTCCGATGACGACGCCCTCCGGGGTGGCCAGCTGGGTGGAGGCGTAGAACCGCACCGACCCGATCACCCCGGTGACGAACGGGTTGTCGCGGAACCGGCGGTCGAGCCGGGCGTCGGGCACCACGACCGCCCCGGTCTCCCCCAGCGTGCGCGCGCACATCGAGTCCGCGCGCGAGCAGATCGAGGCCTCGAAGCCGTGGGTGGCCACCTGGTGCTGGGCGACGTCGGTGATGAGGTTGACGGTGGCCATCGAGGTCGAGCAGACCAGCGCCGCCAGCTCGGCGATCGCCTCCAGGTCGACCCGACGCGGCGCGGCCAGCACGTCGTAGCGGTCGATGCTCGCGACCCGGAGGGCGTCGGCCCCGACGGCGACGACGTCGTCGCCGTCGTCGGTGCCCGGGTGACTCACAGCGGGCACCCTAGGGCCTGGGTACCCTGGCCGACGACGCGCGCGCCGCGTCGTCGTGCCCGCCGCCCCCGACCTGAGACCGAGGCCACGCCGCACCGTGTTCCGCCGCAGCAAGACCGAAGCCGACCCCGTCGACGCCCCCGCCAAGCCCGGAGGCAAGGGGCGGCCCACCCCGACCCGCAAGGAGGCGGAGGCCGCCCGCAAGGAGCGGGCGCGGGCCCCGCGCACCCGCAAGGAACAGGCGCAGCGCCAGAAGAGCACGCGCGGCCCCCGCAGCGAGAGCAGCGCCACGATCCGGGCCGGCATGAAGGCCGGCGACGAGCGCTACCTGCTGGCACGCGACAAGGGGCCGGTGCGCCGGTTCATCCGCGACTTCGTCGACAGCCGGTTCTCGATCGTCGAGCTGCTCATCCCGCTGCTGCTGGTCACCCTGGTGCTCGGCTACACCGGTGTGCCCAACCTGGTGGCGCTGAGCTCGACGATGATGATCGCCGTCCTCGCGGTGACCGTGCTCGACGCGCTCATGCTGCGCCGCCGGCTGCGTCGGGCCCTCACCGAACGGTTCCCCGACGAGCCGCTCAAGGGCACGACCTACTACGCCGTCACGCGCTCGATGCAGATGAAGTTCATGCGGCTGCCGAAGCCCAAGGTGAAGGTCGGCCAGGAGCTGCCCGACCGGTACCGCTGACCTACGCGAACGCCTCGCTGCGGCGGGGCGACTGGGTCTTCGCGGCGTCGCGCTCGACCACGTCACCGACGGCCTCGTCGATGGCGCTGAGCACGTCGTCGTCGAGCTTGACCCCGGCGGCCTTGACGTTCTCGGTGACCTGCTCGGGCCGGCTGGCGCCCGATGATCGCGCTGGAGACGTTGGGGTTCTGCAGCGTCCAGGCGATGGCCAGCTGCGGAGAGCGACAGGCCGGCCTCGTCGGCGACCGGCTGCAGCTTCTGGACCCGCTCGAGCACGTCGTCCTGGAGCCAGCGGCTGATCATGTCGGCGCCGCCCTTGTCGTCGGTGGCGCGGGAGCCGGCCGGGTAGTCCTGACCGGGCTTGTACTTGCCGGTGAGCACGCCCTGCGCGATCGGCGACCAGACGATCTGCCCGATCCCGAGCTCCTCGCTCGTGGGCACCACCTCGGACTCGATGACCCGCCACAGGATGTTGTACTGCGGCTGGTTGGAGACCAGCGGGACCTTGAGCTCCTGGGCCAGCGCGTGCGCAGCACGGATCTCCTCGGCGCGCCACTCCGAGACGCCGATGTAGAGCGCCTTGCCGGCGCGGACGACGTCGGCGAAGGCCAGCATCGTCTCCTCGAGCGGCGTCTCGTGGTCGTAGCGGTGCGCCTGGTAGAGGTCGACGTAGTCGGTGCCGAGGCGCTGCAGCGAACCGTCGATCGACTCGAGGATGTGCTTGCGTGACAGGCCGTGGTCGTTGTGACCTTGGGCCGATCGGCCAGAAGACCTTGGTGAAGATCTCGAGCCCCTCGCGCCGCTCGCCCGTCAGCGCCTTGCCGAGCACCGTCTCGGCCGGGTGCTCGGCGTAGACGTCGGCAGTGTCGAAGGTGGTGATGCCCTCGTCGAGGGCCCGGCGGACGCAGGCGAGCGCCGCGTCCTCCTCCACCTGCGAGCCGTGGGTCAGCCAGTTGCCGTAGCTGACGGCGGTGACCCTCAGGCCACTCGCTCCGAGATTGCGGGACTCCATGATCTCGACCCTAGTGTCGGACCGGTGAGCACTCCGGTAGCCCCACGGCGGACGTCTCCGTACGGGTCGCGTGGGCCGACGACGCCGACGCCGTGGCCGACGTGCAGGTGCGGGCCTGGCGCGTGCAGTACGCCGACCTGGTTCCGGAGTCCGCACTGCCGGACGCCACCACCGTGGCGGAGTCGTGGCGGGCCGCTCTCACCAAGCCGGCCGACGCCCGCAACCGGGTGCTCGTGGCCCTGGAGCGCAACCGGGTCTGCGGGTTCGCCGTCACGACGCCTGCGGCCGACCCCGACTGCGACCCGGTGGTCGACGGCGAAGTGGTCGAGCTGGTGGTGGCGCCGGACGACACCGGCGCCGGTCACGGCTCCCGGCTGCTCCAGGCCGCTGCCGACACCCTCGTCGCCGACCGCTTCACCCGCGCCGTGACCTGGGTGCTCGCGCCCGACGACGCGCGCCGGGCGTTCCTCGTCAGCGCCGGCTGGGACACCGACGCGGCCCACCGCGAGCTGGACCTCGACGGATCCGGTGCCGTCGTCGTCAAGCAGGTGCGGCTGCACACCGCGCTGGTCTGACGGCCCGGCTGCCCGGCTGCCCGGCCCCGGTTCCTCCCCGGACGGGACGGGAGCCCGTGCCGGTTCCGTCCGGCACGGACTCCCTGCGGTCACCCCACGTCGACCGCGCTCCACGCGGCGGCGACCGCGTTGTGCTGGGGGCTGCCCTGGCCGTAGAGGTCGGCGGCGGCGTCGAGCGTGGCCGTCCGGGCCTGGGCGTAGGTGGTGCCGGAGGTGAAGTAGGCGGTCAGCGCCCGGAACCAGATCGCGGCGGCGGCGTCGCGGCCGATGCCGGTGACGGTCGAGCCGTCGCAGGTGGGCGAGCTGTGGGCCCTGCCACCGATCGTCTTGGCGCCCGAGCCCTCGGCGAGGAGGTAGAAGAAGTGGTTGCCGACGCCCGAGGAGTAGTGGACGTCGAGCGTTGCCGATGCCGCGACGTAGCAGTCGTGGGAGCTGCCGTCGGACGATCGGGTCGTCCATGCGGCGGAAGCCGGCTGCCCGTTGGCGAGGTCGATCTTCTCGCCGATGTAGTAGTCGCCCGGGTCGGCGGCGTTGTCGGCGTAGAACTCGACCATGGTGCCGAAGATGTCGGAGGTGGCCTCGTTGAGGCCGCCGGACTCCCCGGAGTAGGTCAGGTCGCGGTGTTCTCGGTGACACCGTGGCTCATCTCGTGGCCGGCGACGTCGAGCGAGACGAGCGGGCCGAAGCTGGCGCCGTCGCCGTCGCCGTAGGTCATCTTCGCGCCGTCCCAGAAGGCGTTGACGTAGGCGTTGCCGTAGTGGACGCGGCTCGGGACGCCGGTGCCGTTGCCGAAGATGCCGTTGCGGCCGTGGACCAGTTCTTGAAGTAGTCGAACGTCACCGCGCCGCCGTAGTGGGCGTCGACGGCGGCCGACTCGCGGTTGGCGTTGGTGCCGGTCGCCGAAGCTCGCGTCGGGGCTGGTGTAGGCCACCCCGTTGGTGCAGCCGGAGCCGAAGATCGTGCAGAAGAACGAGTCCTCCTTGTTCTGCATGTCGGTGGTGACGCCGTCGCCGTGGGCGACGTCGGTGAGCGTGTAGCGGCCGCTGCTCTGCGCGACGCTCAGCGGAACGGTGCCGCTGTAGAGCGACTGCCCGGAGCCGTCGGCGGTGTGGATGCCCTCCACCCGGCGCAGGATCGAGCCGTTGCGGGCGTCGACGTAGGTGGCGAGCCGGCTCGGGGTGCCGTCGGCGTGCCGGCCGAGGGTGGTGACCTCCCACGCGAGGGTGGGGGTGGCGCCGAGGGCGTCGACGACGAGTCGCGGCGCGACGTCCGCCGCGCGCAGGTTGCGGATGTCGCGGGTGGCGCCGCTCGGCCGCAGTGCGGCGGCACGCGCGGCCGCCGAGGTGAGCGACGGCACGGTGTCGACGTCGAGCGGGGCGGCGAGGGTCTGCGAGACGCCGTCGAAGCGGGCGCCGGGGCGTCTGGTGCACGACGAGATCGCCCCCGAGCACCGGGAGGCCGTCGAGGGTGCGGTCGATGCGGACGTGGCTGGTGCCGTCGCGCTCGACGAGGGTGCCCACCACCTCCAGCTCCTGTCCGGTCGCCGCACGGGCGACGCCGGGCCGGTCGAGCAGGGCCTCGACGGCGGCGTCCGCGCGCTCGGCGGCGCTGGGGCCGGGGTCGGCAGGCGCGCTGCCGGCGCCGGTGGTGACGCCGGCCTGGACGCCGAGCACGGCGGTCGCGAGGACCGCGGCGACGGCGAGGCCCCGGGTGGTGGTCGAGTGGTGGCGCATGGGCTCCCTTTCGTGCGCCCGGCGGTGCGCCGGCTGCGCGGGAGTGAGCCTGCCGACCGGGCGGGCTGCGCACGAGAGGCACCTTTGTGCAACGCACAGACGTGCAGACCGGTGAACCTCAGCCGAGGTCGACGAGCCGCTCGAGGCCCGACCGTCAGCCCGGGTCGCTCGCCGACGGCCCGCACGGCGGCGAGCACGCCCGGGCGCGAACGACGACCGGTGCAGCGAGTCGTGCCGGATCGTCAGGGTCTCCCCCGGCCCGCCGAGCACGACCTCCTGGTGGGCGACCAGCCCGCGCACCCGCAGGGCGTGCACGGGCACGCCGTCGACGTCGGCACCGCGGGCGCCGTCGAGCGCGCTGGACGTGGCGTCGGGGGCTGCGGGCGTGCCGGCGTCACGGCGGGCCTGCGCGCGACCAGCTCGGCGGTGCGGCGGGCGGTGCCGGACGGCGCGTCGGCCTTGTCGGGGTGGTGGAGCTCGACGATCTCGACCGACTCGAAGTGCGGGGCGGCGAGCGCGGCGAACCGCATCATCAGCACGGCCCCGATCGAGAAGTTGGGGGCGATCAGCACGCCGACCGCCGCCGCGTCGGCGAGCAGCGAGCGCAGCCGCTCGAGCCGGTCCTCGTCGAACCCGGTGGTGCCGACCACCGCGTGGAGGCCGTGGCCGATGCAGAACGCCAGGTTGTCCATGACGACGTCGGGATGGGTGAAGTCGACGACGACCTGCGCTCCACCGTCGAGGAGCAGCTGCAGGTCGTCGCCGTCGTCGATCGAGGCCACCAGCTCGAGGTCACCGGCGGCGTCGACCGCCGTGCAGATCTCCGACCCGACCTTGCCGCGGGCGCCGAGGACGCCCACCCGGATGCCGCTCATGCTCGCGAGCCTAGAGGTCGCCGTGGGTCCTCGCCGCGCACGGACCGGGTTCTGGCAAGGTGATCCCCATGTCCGCGTCGCAGATCCCGGCCCGCATCCGGTGGGCCGTGGACTTCATGGACGTCCAGCCCGCCGACCACGTGCTCGAGATCGGGTGCGGAGGGGGTGCGGCGGCCGAGCTGATCGTCGGCCGCCTCGAGACCGGCCGGCTGTTCGCCATCGACCGCTCCGAGTCCGGCGTCGACCGCACCAAGCGACGCAACGCCGCGGCGATCGAGGCGGGCCGGCTCACGGTCCGGCAGATCGACCTCGCCACGCTGCGGGTGCCGGTGAAGCGGCTGCACAAGGTCTTCGCCTTCAACGTCAACCTGTTCTGGGTGCGTGAGTGCGGCGACGAGGTGGCGCTGCTCCACGAGCGGGTGCTGCCCGGCGGCGCCGTGCACCTCTTCTACGAGGTCGCCCGCCCCGAGCAGGTGCCCGAGATCGTGACGAAGGCCTCCGAGGCGCTGTCGCAAGGCGGGTTCCGGGTCTCGGTGGTCGACAACAAGGTGCCGGCCGTGGTCGGGATCATCGGGCGCCGCTGACCGTCCCCGGGGACGCGAGGGCCCGAGCCGCGATCGGGTGCATCCGCCACGGAGGGGCAGCCGGCGCAGCACCGGGTCGAGGGCACGGACGACGGCCGCGAACCGGTCGTGGCGGCGCTGCTGGGCCGGGCTCCAGGGCAGTCCCAGGAGCTCGCGCGCCCGTGGCGGCAGTCCCCCGATGGTGAGCGAGGAGCTCACCGCGTCCACCGGGCGCCGCACCAGCCACCACACCGGCCGCGGCACCTGCGGCGGCCGGGGCCAGCCCTTCGTGGCGTAGCCGACGCCGTAGGCCGCGGTGCGGTGCCGCACCAGCCGGCGCTCGAGGGCGTCGTCCCAGTAGGCGGTGAACGCGGCCCAGGTGCGCGGCAGCCCGCCGGGTGCCACCCGGTCGCTGACGCCGTAGCGCTCCCACCAGGTGACCGACTCCGCGACCAGGCGGTCCTTCTCGGCCTCCGAGAGCCGCCGCACGAACATGTCGGTGCAGGTGATGAGGTGCTCGACGAAGGTGGCGTGCGCCCAGTAGAAGGTGGCCGGGTCGAGCGCGTGGTACCGACCACCGCCGAGGTCGGCCGGCAGGGTCCCCTTGATGGAGACGTGGAAGTCGCGCACCCGGTGGCCGGTGGCGACCGGGTCGGGTCCGTAGACCGTGCCGTAGATCGGCGGGATGCTGCGGACGAGCCGCCCCATGGTGTCGGCGAACCAGACCGAGTGGTCGTCGACGCCCTGCCCGAGGGCGGGCAGCAGGTTCTGCAGGACCGCGGCCCGCGGACCGAGCAGGACCATCCGGCGGTCGCCGAACCACCGCCAGGTGAGCGATCCCGGACCGAGCCCCGCCGTCGCCATGTCAACGATGATACATTGTGATGGATTCGTCTCAATGCCTCATCCGGAGGAGCCGATGCTCCACACCACCGCTCGCGAGACCACCGGGCCGCGCCTCGGGCTCGTGCACCTGCTGCGGATGCGGCGGCACCCGGTCAGCCACGCCACCTGGCTGCGCGAGCAGTACGGCCGGGTCTACCGGCTGCGGGTCTTCGGCGTCGACATGTACGTGACGAGCGGACCCGACAGCCTTCGAGCGGGTCTTCGTCAACCGCGACAGGGCGTTCGTGAGCGGGCCCGCGTGGTCGCACTTCATCGGCCCGTTCTTCCACCGCGGCCTGATGCTGCTCGACTTCGACGAGCACCTGCACCACCGGCGGATCATGCAGCACGCCTTCGGCACCGACGAGCTGCGCCGCTACCACGAGCTGCTCGCAGCCCGCACCTGCGCCGCCGCCTCGACTCGTGGCCGGTGAGCGGAGTCGGCGGCGGCCCGGTCGAGCCCGTCCGCCTGCAGCGGCTGTTCAAGGACCTCACCCTCGACCTGGCGCTCGAGGTGTTCGTCGGCGTCGAGCTGGACGCCCCCGAGCGCGAGCGCATCAACCGGGCGTTCGTCGACGCTGTGCGCGCCGGCACCGCGCTCGTCCGGCGGGACCTGCCGCGCGGCGTCGGGCCGTGGTCGCGCGGGCTCGCCGCCCGCCGGGTGCTGGAGGGGTTCTTCCGCGACGCGCTGCCCGCCAAGCGGCGCGAGGGCGGTGACGACCTGTTCGCGCGGCTCTGCGTGGCCGAGGACGACGACGGCAACGCGTTCTCCGACGACGACGTCGTCGACCACATGATCTTCCTGCTCATGGCCGCGCACGACACGACCACCACGACGATGACCCAGATGGCCTACCGGCTGGCGGTCGAACTCCGGGTGGGAGGCGCCGGTGCCGGCCGAGGCGGCCGCCGTGACCGCGCGGACCGGCCCGGACCCGAGCGTACGACGACCTGCTCGCGCTCACCGACCTCGACCTGGTGATGAAGGAGTCGCTGCGGATGTGCGCGCCGGTGCCGTCGATCCCGCGCGTCGCCACCCGCGACGTCGAGCTCGACGGCTACCGGATCCCGCAGGGCGGGTTCGTCACGTCGACGCCGTACGGCAACCACTACCTCGACGAGGTGTGGCCC
This sequence comes from uncultured Actinomycetota bacterium, assembly GCA_963845795.1. GTDB lineage: Bacteria > Actinomycetota > Actinomycetes > Propionibacteriales > Nocardioidaceae > Nocardioides. The sequence continues at coordinate 254,152 of CAWJTG010000011.1, forward strand.
GACCCGCAGCGCTTCGACCCCGAGCGGTTCTCCCCGGAGCGCCGCGAGGACAAGGTGCACCGGCTGGCGTTCGCCCCGTTCGGCGCCGGCGTGCACAAGTGCATCGGCATGCACTTCGCCGGCATGCAGGTGCGCGCGGTGTTCCACGAGCTGCTCACCCGGTTCCGGTGGTCGGTGCCGCCCGGCTACGAGCTGCCGGTCGACCTCACCGCGCTCCCCTACGCCCGCGACGGCCTGCCCGTGCGGCTGCGAGGCGGGCTCCGGTGACTGAGGCGATCCTCGACGCCGCCCGCTCGGTGTTCGAGCAGTACGGCGCCCGCCGGGCCAACGTCGACGACGTCGCGCGCAGGCCGCCGGGGTCAGCCGGGCCACGCTCTACCGCGCCTACCCCGGCAAGGCCGCGCTGCTGGCCGCCGTGTCGACCGGGAGACCGCGGCCTTCTTCGACGAGCTCGACCGGGTGGCCGCCGACCTGCCTCCGGGCGAGGCGGTGGCGGAGTGCTTCGTGCGCGGCCTGGCGATCATGCGCGACATCCCGGTGCTCGGCCGGCTCTCCGTCGAGCGAGCCCGAGGTGCTCACCGGCACGCCCCGACCGCTCGTCGGTGCTGGTGGCGCAGGCCGACCGGGTGGCCCGCACCCTGCGCCGCTCCGGCGCCACCCGGCCCGACGTCGAGCTGCACCTGGCCGCCGGAGCTGCTGCTGCGGCTCGCCTCGACCTTCCTGCTCGACCCCGGCGGCTGCCTCGACGTCACCGACGAGAAGGCCGTCCGCAGCTACGCGCGAACAGTTCCTCTCCCCGCTGGTGTCCTGAGTGCGGGCTCACCCTCCCGCCGACCACACCACGGGCAGCGGGTCAGGCAGGTCCGACGACGGCCAGGATCTCCGGGCGTGCGAAGACGTCGGCGGCGACCGCGGTGACCTCGTCGAGGGTGACGGCGTCGATGCGCTCGATCACCTCGTCGACGTCGAGCAGGTGGTCGTGCACGAGCTCGGCGCGACCCACTCGCGACATCCGCGCGGCGGAGTCCTCGAGTCCCAGCACGAGCCCACCCTTGAGCTGCCCCTTGCCGCGGGCGAGCTCGTCGGCGGTGATGCCGTGGGACGCCACCCGCGACAGCTCGAGCCGCACCGTGCTGAGCACGTCGTCGAGCTTGGCCGGCAGGCACCCGACCGCGACGCCCACCAGCCCGGACCCGGCGTGGTGGGAGGCGAAGGAGTAGACCGAGTAGGCGAGTCCGCGGCGCTCGCGGATCTCCTGGAACAGCCGGCTCGACGTCCCGCCGCCGAGGGCGGTGTTGAGCACGCCGAGCGCGAACCGCTGGTCGTGGTCGCGCGGGAGCCCCTCCATGCCGAGCACCACGTTGACCTGCTCGAACTGCCGGACGGCCCCGACCCGGCCGGGGTGCACCCTGAGTCGGCGACCGGGCGCACGGGGCGGGGCGGGGTCGGCGCTGCCGGCGAGGAAGTCGGAGCGGGAGAAGGCCTTGGTGACGAGCCGGACGACGGCGGCGTGGTCGAGGTTGCCCGCCACCGCCACGACCATCCGCTCGGGGCGGTAGTGGCGCCGGTAGAACCGCCGGATCCGGGTGCGGTCGAGCGCCGAGATCGAGTCGTGCGTGCCGGCGATGGACCGGCCGAGGGGCGAGGTGGCGCCCCAGGCCTGTTCGGCGAAGAGGTTGTGGACGACGTCATCGGGGTCGTCGTCGTGCATCGCGATCTCGTCGAGGATCACCTCACGCTCGGCCTCGACGTCCTCGGCCGAGATCACCGAGCTCGTGACCATGTCGCCGAGCACGTCGACCGCCAGCGGGAGGTCCTCGTCGAGCACCCGGGCGTGGAAGCAGGTGTACTCCTTGGCGGTGAAGGCGTTGAACTCCCCGCCGACCGCGTCCAGCGCGATCGAGATGTCGAGCGCCGAGCGCTCGGGCGTTCCCTTGAACAGCAGGTGCTCGAGGAAGTGCGAGCAGCCGTGGAGCGCGTCGGTCTCGTCGACCGAGCCGACACCGACCCACACGCCGATGGTGGCCGAGCGTGAGCCCGCCATCTGCTCGGTGACCACGCGCAGCCCGCTCGGCAGCACGGTGCGCCGCACCTGTGAGGTCACCTGCCCCGCGGCGTCGCGCACCGTCGACAGCGTGCGCGTCGTCGCTCTCGCCCTGCTCGCCATGCTCCCCCTCGCCGACCCGTCGCAAATGCGCCGACCCGTCAGTAATGCGCTGACCCGTCACTTGTACAAGTGACGGGTCAGCGATGACGCGGGTCAGACCTCGGCGTCGGCCTCGGAGTCGTCGGACTCCGCGGCGTCGGAGCCCGAGTCCTCGACGACCGGGACCAGCGACAGCTTGCCGCGGTCGTCGATCTCGCCGATCTGGACCTGGATCTTCTGGCCCACCGAGACGACGTCCTCGACCGCGTCGACGCGCTTGCCGCCGGCCAGGGCGCGCAGCTTGCTGATGTGCAGCAGGCCGTCCTTGCCGGGCATGAGCGACACGAAGGCGCCGAAGTTGGTGGTCTTGACGACGGTGCCGAGGTAGCGCTCGCCGACCTCCGGCATGGTCGGGTTCGCGATCGCGTTGACCGCGGCCCGGGCGGCCTCGGCCGCCTCGCCGTTGGTGGCACCGATGTAGACGGTGCCGTCGTCCTCGATCGACAGCGTGGCGCCGGTGTCGTCCTGGATCTGGTTGATCACCTTGCCCTTGGGGCCGATGACCTCGCCGATCTTGTCGACGGGCACGCGCACGCTGATGATCCGCGGGGCGTGGACCGACATCTCCTCGGGGGCGTCGATGGCCTCGGCCATGACGTCGAGGATCGCGAGGCGGGCGTCCTTGGCCTGGGTCAGCGCGGCTGCCAGGACCTCGGCGGGGATGCCGTCGAGCTTGGTGTCGAGCTGCAGCGCCGTGACGAACTCCCGGGTGCCGGCGACCTTGAAGTCCATGTCGCCGAAGGCGTCCTCGGCGCCGAGGATGTCGGTGAGCGCGACGTACTGCGTCTCGCCGTCGACCTCGCCGGAGATGAGACCCATCGCGATGCCGGCGACGGAGGCCTTGAGCGGCACACCGGCCTGCAGCAGCGACAGGGTGGACGCGCAGACCGAGCCCATCGACGTCGAGCCGTTGGAGCCCATCGCCTCGGAGAGCTGGCGGATCGCGTACGGGAACGTCTCGCGGTCGGGCAGCACCGGCAGCAGCGCGCGGCGCGCGAGCGCACCGTGGCCGACCTCGCGGCGCTTGGGCGAGCCCACGCGACCGGTCTCGCCGGTGGAGAACGGCGGGAAGACGTACTTGTGCATGTAGCGGCGCGACTTCTCGGGCGAGAGCGTGTCGAGCTTCTGCTCCAGCGTGAGCATGTTCAGCGTGGTGACACCCAGGATCTGGGTCTCGCCGCGCTCGAACAGCGCCGAGCCGTGCACCCGCGGGATCACGCCCACCTCGGCGTGCAGCGGCCGGATGTCGGCCAGGCCGCGGCCGTCCATGCGCACCTTGTCGCGCAGCACGCGGTCGCGCACCAGGCTCTTGGTGAGCGCGCGGAACGCGGCGCCGACCTCCTTCTCGCGGCCCTCGAACTGGCCGCCGACCTGGTCGAGCAGCGACGCCTTGATCTCGTCGAGACGACCCTCGCGCTCCTGCTTGTCGGCGATGACGAGCGCCTCACCGGTGGGGGCCTTCACGGCACCCTCGACGGCGGCGTACACGTCGTCCTCGAAGTCGAGGAAGACCGGGAACTCCTGCACCGGCTTGGCTGCCTGCTTCGCCAGCTCACTCTGCGCCTCGCACAGCTGCTTGATGAAGGGCTTGGCAGCGTCGAGGCCACCGGCCACGACGGACTCGGACGGCGCCTGCGCGCCGGACTGCACGAGCTCGAAGGTCTGCTCGGTGGCCTCGGCCTCGACCATCATGATCGCGACGTCGCCGGACTCGGTGACGCGACCGGCCACGACCATGTCGAAGACGGCGCCCTCGAGCTGGCTGTGGCTCGGGAACGCGACCCACTGGCCGTCGATCAGCGCGACGCGCACGCCGCCGACGGGGCCGGAGAACGGCAGGCCGGAGAGCTGGGTGGAGATCGACGCGGCGTTGATGGCCAGCACGTCGTAGGGCATGTCGGGGTCGAGCGCCATCACCGTGATGACGACCTGGACCTCGTTGCGCAGCCCCTTCTTGAAGGTGGGGCGCAGCGGCCGGTCGATGAGCCGGCAGGTGAGGATCGCGTCCTCGCCCGGGCGGCCCTCGCTGCGGAAGAACGAACCGGGGATCTGGCCCACGGCGTACATCCGCTCCTCGACGTCGATCGTCAGGGGGAAGAAGTCGAAGTGGTCCTTGGGATGCTTGCCGGCCGTGGTGGCCGAGAGCAGCATCGTCTCGTCGTCGAGGTACGCCGTGACGGCGCCGGCGGCCTGGCGTGCCAGGAGGCCGGTCTCGAACTTGACGGTGCGGGTGCCGAACGAGCCGTTGTCGATAACGGTCTCGACGGCGGTGATGACGGGTTCTGTCACAGGTTGGATCTCTCTGTTCGCGAAGGTGATCCGCGACTGATCCGTGATCGTTCCGCCGGTCTTCGATCGAGACCCGCAGGACCGTTGCCCTGAGAGTCACTACCGAGGACCGGGGCGGACGTGTCCCGGATCCCTTCTGGGTGTGAGTCGTTTTCAGTTTGCAGGTTGCGACGCCGGAAATGCGCGACGGGACCCACCGGAGGGTGGATCCCGTGCTGGGTCAGCGGCGCAGACCGAGGCGCTCGATGATCGAGCGGTAGCGCTCGATCTCGGTCTTGCGCAGGTAGTTGAGCAGCCGCCGGCGCTGGCCGACGAGCAGGAGCAGACCACGACGGCTGTGGTGGTCGTGCTTGTGCTGCTTCAGGTGCTCGGTGAGGTGGACGATCCGGTGGCTGAGCAGCGCGATCTGGACCTCCGGTGAGCCGGTGTCACCCTCGGTGGTGGCGTACTCGGCGATGATCCTCTTCTTGGTCTCCACATCGGTACCGACCGACATACTGGGTCTCCTCCCGGCCCGGTTGGGGCCTCTCGCTGCGCGGCGCGCCGGGGCCTGTTCTCCCGGGCACTTGGAACCGCGGCCGTTTCACGGCGGGTCTCGCTGGGTGTGCCGGACGACGCGCGGGGGCGCCGTCCAACGGTTGAGACTAGCCCGCCCGCGCGACGCCGCCCAAAACGCGGGTGCCGGGCCGGTGCCGCTACTGGTGAGGCTCGGCGGTGGCGGTGAGTGCGGCACGGGCGGCCGCCCGACCGGCCTGCGGGTCGAGGGCGGCCAGCGCCGCGTCGGCGGCGTCGGTGCACTGCTGCGAGGTGACCTTGCCGAGCTGCACGCCCACCGCCGGCACCGAGGCCGCGGCCATCGAGAGCGAGGTGACCCCCATCCCGACGAGTACGCAGGCGAGCACCGGGTCGGCGGCCGCCTCGCCGCACACCCCGACCGGCTTGCCGACGTCGCGGCCCGCGGCGGCGGTGATCGCCACCAGGTGCAGCACGGCGGGCTGCCACGGGTCGGTGAGGTGGGCGAGATCGGTGGCGAGCCGGTCGGCGGCCATCGTGTACTGGGTGAGGTCGTTGGTGCCGATCGACAGGAAGTCGACGTGCTCGAGCAGCTGGTGCGCGAGCAGTGCCGCCGCCGGCACCTCGACCATCACGCCCGGCACCAGCCCGCGGGCCCGGGCCTGCTCGGCGAACAGCTGCGCCTCCTGCGCGGTGGCGATCATCGGCGCCATGACACGCGGCTGCGTGCCGATCTTCTCCCCGGCGAGGCGGAGGGCGTCGAGCTGACGTTCGAGGAGACCGGGCTGGTCGTAGGCCAGGCGGAACCCGCGCACCCCGAGCGCCGGGTTCTCCTCGTCGGGGAGCGTGGCGAAGGCGATCGGCTTGTCCGAGCCGGCGTCGAGGGTGCGCGTGATGACGTAGCGGTCGGCACCGAAGGGCTCGAGGACGCCGGCGTACAGGGTGGCCTGCTCCTCCACGGTCGGCTCGGAGGTGTTGCCGAGGAAGGCGAGCTCGGTGCGGAACAGGCCGACGCCGTCGACGGGCCCCGCGGCGGCGGCTGCCGCGGACTGCGGGTCGGCCACGTTCGCGAGGACGGTGACGCCCACTCCGTCCGCGGTGGTCGCGGGCCCGCTCCAGGCATCGATCTCGGCACGCTGCGCCGCGGCCTCGCCGACCAGTCGGCCCGCCTCGCTCGCGTCGACGTCGGTGCGCACGACGCCGGTGGCGCCGTCGACGAGCACGAGCGAGCCCTCGGGGAGGTCGCGGGCACCGGCGCAGCCCACCACGCAGGGGATGCCGAGCTGCCGGGCGATGATCGCGGTGTGGCTGGTGGCGCCGCCACGCTCGGTGACCAGCGCCGCGACGAGCGCCGGGTCGAGACCGGCACTGTCGGCGGGAGCGAGGTCCTCGGCCACGAGCACCGACGGCTCCTCGACCGACGGCACGCCCGGCTCGGACGCCCCCACCAGGTGCGCGGTGATCCGCAGGCCCAGGTCGCGCAGGTCGGTGACGCGCTCGGCCATCAGTCCGCCGGCGGCCGTGAACAGCTCGGCGAACTGGTCGACGGCGGCCGCGAGGGCGTCGAGCACCGGCGTGCCCTGGGCGAGCTGACGACGCACGGCCGTGCGCAGCCCGCGGTCGCGGGCGAGCGCCGCACTGGCCGCCAGCACCTCGGCTGCGGCGCCGGAGGCCCGCTCGGCGCGGTCGAGGAACCGCTGCGCGACCTGCTCGACGGCGGCGTCGTAGGCCGCGAGGGCTGCCTCCGCGTCGAGCGCCGGGCCGTCGCGGAACGCCGCGACGCGGGCGGGATCGACCTCGGAGCGCACCTGCCGGACCGGGGCGTGGGCGACGCCGCCGACGACGGGGGTGCCACGCAGCCCGCCGGTTGCAGCGCCGGAGGTGGAGCCGGGTGCGGAGCCGGGTGTGGAACCAGCAGAGGATCCGGCGGAGTCGGGGGTGGCGGTGGTGACCATGGTCACGGATTCTGCTCACTTAGGCTTGACAAGTCAACACAAACGGGCATATCAATCTCCTTGAAACAACTTATTCAGACTCAATCCCACATGCTCGGAAAGAGGGCGGTATGTACGCGGAGGAGCGGCAGCGCGAGATCGCCGACGTCGTCGCGCGCCACGGTCGGGTCTCGGTCGTCGAGCTCGCGGCGACCTACGACGTCACCAGCGAGACCGTCCGACGCGACCTCTCGGCCCTCGAGCGTGCCGGGCTCGTGCGGCGCGTCCACGGGGCGCGGTGCCGGTCGGCGTCGTCGCCGAGCCGCACCTGAGCCAGCGCGACGCCGCCAGCGCCGACGCAGAAGGAGCGGATCGCCCGCACCGCCGCCGGCCTGCTCTCCCCTGGCGCCAGCTCGTTGGCCCTCGACGCGGGCACCACCGTCGCCCGCCTGGTCACCCACCTCCCCCGCGACCGCCGGTTGGTGCTGTTCACCCACGCGCTACCCGTCGCCACCCGCGCCCTCGCGCTCGGCCAGAGCAGCCCGGGCACGAACGGCTCCGAGCAGGTCGAGCTGCACCTGCTGCCCGGCCGGGTGCGCGTCACCACGGCCGCCGCCGTCGGGAGCGACACCGTCGCCGCGATCGGGCGGCTGCGGTTCGACGTCGCCTTCCTCGGCACCAACGGTCTCAGCCTCGCGCGCGGCCTGACGACGCCCGACCCGGAGGAGGCGGCCACGAAGCGGGCGCTCGTCGCCGCCGCCCAGCGGACGATCGTGCTCGCCGACGCCGACAAGCTCGCGGAGGAGCACCTGGTGCGGTTCGCCCACCTGAGCGAGGTCGACACCGTCGTCACCGACGACCGGGTCACCGAGCGCGACGTCGCCGACCTCGAGTCCGCCGGGGTGGAGGTGCTCGTCGCATGATCATCACCCTCACCGCCAACCCGAGCGTCGACCGCACCGCGGTCCTCACCACCCCGCTGCACCCGCGGCGCCGTGCACCGACTCCAGTCGGTCGGCACCCAGGCCGCGGGCAAGGGCGTCAACATCTCCCGAGCCGCGGTGACGGCGGGCGAGCCCACGCTCGCGGTGCTGCCCGCCAGTCGGCACGACCCCTTCGTGGCCGACCTGGAGGACGCCGGCGTACCCGTGCACCCTGTCCAGCCGGCCGGCGGCGTGCGCATCAACCTGTCCATCACCGAGCCCGACGGCACCACCACCAAGCTCAACAGCCCCGGCGAGACCGTCGCCGCGACGGACCTCGACCGCCTCGCCGACGCACTCCTCGCGCAGGCCGCGACCTGCACCGCGGCCGACTGGGTGGTACTCGCCGGCTCGGTTCCGCCCGGGCACACCGGCCGACTGGTACGCGCAGCTGGTCACCGGCTGCGCGGCAGCGCCGCCCGCGTCGCCGTCGACACCAGCGACGCCCCGCTGGCCGCCCTCGTGGCCGGCTTCCCCGTCTCGGCCCCCCACCTCCTCAAGCCCAACAGCGACGAGCTCGCCTCGATCACCGGCGCCGACCCCGTGGCGCTGGAGCGCGACCCCGCCGCCACCGCCGCGGCCGCTCGCACCCTGCTCGACCGCGGGGTCGGCGCCGTGCTCGCCACGCTCGGCGGCGCCGGCGCCGTGCTCGTCGACGCCGACGGCGCCTGGCTCGCCACACCGCCGCCCACCGACGGTCGTGAGCACCGTCGGCGCGGGCGACTCGAGCCTGTTCGGCTACCTCCTCGGCGACCGACGCAGCCTCGACGGCGCCGGCCGCCTGGCCCTCGCCGTCGCGTACGGGAGCGCCGCCGCCGGCCTCCCCGGCACCACGATCCCGTTGCCGCACCAGGTCGACCCCGCCGGGGTCGACGTCGTGCCAGCTCGTCCACACCACCGAGAGGTGAGCATGCCCGCCACGCCCATCATCACCGCCGCGCTCGTGCGGCTCGACCACTCCTTCGGCGACGACAAGGACGCCACGATCCGCGGGCTCGCCGCCGTCGTCCGTGACGCCGGGCGCACCGACGACGTCGACCAGGTCGTCGCCGACGCCTTCGCCCGCGAGGCGAAGTCGGCCACCGGCCTCCCCGGCGGCATCGCCATCCCCCACTGCCGCACCGCCGCCGTGGCCGAGCCGACGGTCGCCCTGGCGCGGCTCTCGCCGCCGGTGGACTTCGGCGCCAAGGACGGGCCGGCCGACCTGGCCTTCCTGATCCTCGCGCCCGAGGGCGGCGACAACACCCACATGGTGCTGCTCACCCAGCTCGCCCGCGCGCTGGTGAAGCCCGACTTCACCGCAGCCCTCCGCTCGGCCGGCACGCCCGAGGAGGCCGCCGCCCGCGTCTCCGAGGTGCTCGAGGCCGCCCCCGCCACGCAGCCGGCCGCCGCCACCTCCTCGCCCGCGTCGCGGGCCCCGGCCACCGCGGCCACGCGGCACGCCGCGGAGGTGCCCGCCGGCCGGCGTCGCCTGGTCGCGGTGACCGCGTGCCCCACCGGCATCGCGCACACCTACATGGCCGCCGAGGCGCTGGAGGCCGCCGCCGAGCGCGCCGGCGTCGACCTCGCCGTCGAGACCCAGGGCTCGGCCGGCGTCGAGCCGCTCCCCGGCCGAGGTGATCACAGCAGGCGGAGGCCGTCGATCTTCGCCGTCGACGTCGGCGTGCGCGACCGGCAGCGCTTCGCCGGCTCCCGCCTGATCAGCTCGGGCGTGAAGCGGCCGATCGACGACGCCGACACGATGATCGCCGAGGCGCTGCGCGCCGCCGACGACCCGTCGTCCTCCCGCGTCGAGGGCACGGCCGACGCCGCCGCCAGCACCGGCGCACCCACCTCGCTGGGGCGGCACGGTGCGCCGGGTGCTGATGACCGGCGTGTCCTACATGATCCCGTTCGTCGCCGCCGGTGGCCTGCTCATCGCCCTCGGCTTCCTGCTCGGCGGGCTACGAGATCGTCGACCACGGCGACGATCGCCACCACCAACTCCTCGATCTTCGACCTGCCCGACGCGAGCGCGCTCGGCCTCGACGCACGCCCTGTTCGGCAGCGACCTGCTGGCCTACCTCGGCGCGATGCTGTTCACGCTCGGCGGCGCCGCGTTCGGCTTCCTCGTGCCCGCGCTCGCCGGCTACATCGCCTACGCGATCGCCGACCGCCCGGGCATCGCGCCCGGCTTCGTCATGGGCGCCATCGCCGGCACCACGGGCTCCGGCTTCATCGGCGGCATCATCGGCGGCGTGCTCGCCGGACTGGTGGCGCTCTGGCTCAGCCGGCGCACGGTCCCGACCGCGATGCGTGGGCTGATGCCGGTGCTCGTCATCCCGCTCGGCGCCACGCTGGCCGCCGGACTGGTCATGATCGTGGTGCTCGGTCGCCCGCTGGCGGCGCTCACCGACGGTCTCAGCGACGGGCTCAACAGCATGAGCGGCGGCTCCGCGGTGCTGCTCGGCGTGCATCCTCGGGCTGATGATGGCCTTCGACATGGGCGGCCCGCTCAACAAGACCGCCTACGCGTTCGCCACCACCGGCCTCTCGGCCGCCGCCACCTCCACCGACGCCCCCGAGCTGCGCATCATGGCCGCCGTGATGCTCGCCGGCATGGTGCCGCCGATCGCCCTGGCCCTGGCCACCGTGGTGCGCCCCCGGCTCTTCTCGGTGCCCGAGCGCGAGAACGGCAAGGCCGGCTGGCTGCTGGGCGCCTCCTTCATCACCGAGGGCGCGATCCCGTTCGCCGCGGCCGACCCGCTGCGCGTCATCCCGGCGATCATGCTCGGCAGCGCCGTCACCGGGGGCCTCTCGCAGGCCTTCGACGTCGGGCTGCGCGCCCCGCACGGCGGCATCTTCGTGCTGTTCGCCGTCGACGGGCTCCTGGGGTTCCTCGTGGCCCTCGCCGCCGGCGTCGCGGTGGCTGCCGCCGCGGTGCTCGTGCTGAAGTCCCTCGGCGCCCGTGAGCCCGCCGCCGCCATCGCCTGACCGATCACCACCCGTCACCACCTACAGAAGAAGGACGCCATGCCCACCGAATCCGTCGTCGTCGGCTCCGCCGTCGGCCTGCACGCCCGCCCGGCCGCGATCATCTCCGAGGCCGCCGCCGAGCTCGACTCCGAAGTGTTCATCGGCCTCCCGGGCGACGAGCCCGTCGACGCCGGATCGTCGCTGATGATCATGACGCTCGGCGCCGGCAACGGCGCCGTCGTCGAGGTGTCCGGTGACGATGCGGCCGACGTGGCCGCGATCGCCGCCCTGGTGGCACGCGACCTCGACGCCTGAGGTCAGGGTCGGGCGGTGCCGTCCGCCTCCGCGCGCAGCGCCAGGTAGACGGCCCGCATGCCCACCGCCCGCTCGAGCTCCTCGGTGACCGCGCCGAAGAACTGGCCGCGGTAGGTGTCGTCGGTGACGGCGGAGACCGTGAAGTAGAGCCCGGAGAACGCGGCGAGGAACAGCGAGACCTGGAGCAGCTGCACCGACACGTTCGGCAGGAACGAGAAGCTGTCGACCTCCGCGAACCCGGTCCACGACTCCTGCACGGACTCGGTCATCACCAGCGCGCCGAAGAGCAGGAAGAACACGAACACCGACACGGCGAGCAGCAGGATCTGGCCGATCTGCACCACCAGCAGCACGAGGATCAGGTTGAGCCGGTCGTAACCGGTGACCTGGGCGTGCGCGGCCGGGTCGAACCCGCCCGCGAGCAGCCGGCGAGCAGGGGCGGCGAGCGGGGTGCCGTTCGTCGTGCGCTCGACGAAGGCGGGGTCGACGGCGTCGTCGACGCGGTCGACCTCCTCGGGCAGCCGCACCATCAGGAACACCACGGCCAGGGCGGTGATCAGCACGACCGTGAGCCAGAGGACCCCGGGCTGGAGGTGGGCCGTCATCTGCCACGCCTCGGCGTTGATGAACAGGAACGTCACGAACACCAGCAGCAGCGGGAGCGCCCGGCTGGCCATGGGCACGAGCAGCCGCAGGCTGCCGAAGGTGCGGCTCAGCGCCCACACCACGATGCGGCGCGCCCGCAGCGCGGTGAGCGCGTAGAGCACGGCGCCGGCCACCACGAACGAGACGAGCACCGCCGGGGCCGCCGTCCACTCCCCCACCGCCCACACCAGCAGCACGGCGACGCCGGCCGCCAGCACCACGACCGCCACCATGGCGGGGACGAACCGGCGGGCCCGGAGGCCGTCGCGGACGTCGGCGCGCACCCGCGGCACGAAGTACGACAGCCCGTGGGCGAGGAACCACGCCTCGGCCTCCGCGACGGCCACCGGGTCAGGCATCCAGCAGCTCCCGAGCGCGGCGGACGTCGTCGGCCATCTGCGCGACCAGGGGGGCCACGCCCTCATAGGCGACCATGCCGCGCAGCCGCTCCACGAACGACACCTCGACCTCGACGTCGTAGAGGTCGAGGTCGTCGCGGTCGAGCACGTAGCTCTCGACCCGCCGCTCCCGGACGCCGTCGAAGGTCGGGTTGGTGCCGACGCTGATCGCGGCGGGGAAGGTCTCGCCGGTGTCGGTGCGCCGCAGCCGGCCGGCGTAGACGCCGTCGGCGGGCGCGGCGGTGAGGCCGCCGGTGGGCACGTTGGCGGTCGGGTACCCGAGCGCACGGCCCCGCTGGTCGCCGCGCACGACGAGGCCGCGCACGCTGAACGGCCGGCCGAGCGCCTCCGCCGCGCCCGCGACGTCGCCGGCGGCCAGGCAGGTGCGCACGTAGGTGGACGACCAGACCTGCGGCCCGCCGTCCAGCTCGACGCCCTCGGCCGTGAAGCCGGCACGCTCGCCGGCGGCCTGGAGGAACGCGACGTCGCCGGAGGCCCGGTGCCCGAACCGGAAGTTGGCGCCGACCACCACGACGCGGGCGTGGAGCGCCTCGACGAGCACGCGGTCGACGAACTCCCGGGGCGACCACGCCGCCATCTCGCGGTCGAACGGCAGCGCGAGGACGTGGTCGACACCGGACTCGGTGAGCAGCGCGGTGCGCTCCTCGACGGTGGTGAGCATCTGCGGCGCGTGGTCGGGCCGCAGCACGGCCATCGGGTGCGGCTCGAAGGTGACGGCGACGACGGGCAGCCCGGACCGCTCGGCCTCGGCCCGGGTGCGGGCCACGACGGCCCGGTGGCCGCGGTGGACGCCGTCGAAGTTGCCCACGGTGACCGCGGTCCCGCCGGCCACGACGTCGGCCGGCACCTGGTCGACCGAGTGCCAGATCGTCACGCGGCGACCCTACCGACGAGTGACCCCGCAGAGCGCGTCAGGAGCCCACGAAGACCGCGAGCGGCCGGGAGCCGGCGCCATCGGGCCGGTACAGCGCGAGCAGCTCCCCCGCCGGGTCGAACACCGCGGTGGTGGCCGTCAGCGGGACGGCGAGCGGGCGGCCGACCCGCACCGCGGCTGCCGCGTCGCTGTCGAGGTCGAGCGCCGGGAACGCCGCTCGGGCGGCGGCGGCGATGGGCAGCACCGCCGGCGGCGTGGCGTCACCCGCGCGCGGGTCGTCGACGACGACGGCATCGGCGAGGCCGAACGGACCCACCGCGGTGCGGCGCAGCCGGGTGAGGTGACCGCCGACGCCGAGCGCGGCTCCGGCGTCGCGGGCGATCGCGCGCACGTAGGTGCCGCTGGTGCACCGCAGCGAGAACGACGCCTCCGGCAGCCGCACGTCGTGCACGTCGAGCCGGTGGACGGTGACCCGCCGGGGGGCGAGCTCGACGGCCTCGCCGTCGCGGACCCGTTGGTAGGCGCGCTTGCCGTCGACCTTGACGGCGGAGACGGCGGTGGGCACCTGGTCGAGCTCGCCGACGAACCCGGCCAGCGCGTCGCGCACCGCCTGCTCCGTGAGGTGGTCGGTGTCGCGGGTCTCGAGGACGTCGCCCTCGGCGTCGTCGGTGACCGTGGTGACGCCGAACCGGACCGTCGCGTCGTAGGCCTTCTCGGTGAGCGTCAGGTGCCCGAGCAGCCGGGTGGCACGGCCCACGCCGAGCACCAGCACACCGGTGGCCATCGGGTCGAGGGTTCCCGCGTGCCCGACCTTGCGGGTGCCGAGCAGCCGCCGCACCCGCGCGACGACGTCGTGGGAGGTGAGGCCGGCGGGCTTGTCGACGACGACGAGACCGCCGCGTCCGTCGAGCGGGGCGGTCACTCCTCGGGCTCGTCCTCGTCGATCTCGCGGGGCTTCTTGTACGGGTCCGGCTCGCCCGCGTACGCCGCGCCCTCGCGCGAGCTGGCCAGCTGCTCGTCGGCCTGCCGGGCCCGCTCGAGCGCCTCGTCGAGCACCCGGGCGTTCTCGGGGAGCGCGTCGGGCACGAAGGTCAGCGTGGGCACGTGGCGCATGCCGAGCTGCTTGCCCACCTCCGAGCGCAGCAGCCCCTTGGCCGACTCGAGTGCGGCCGCGCTGCTGGTGCGCTCGGCCTCCTCCCCGAGGACGGTGTAGAAGATCGTCGCCTGCTGGGTGTCACCGGTGACACGCACGTCGGTGATCGTCACGAACCCCAACCGGGGGTCCTTGATCCGCCGCTCGAGCATCTCGGCCACGATCACCTGGATCCGGTCGGCGATCTTGCGGACGCGGGGGTTGCTCATTCTGGCTGCTCCCTGGTGAAAGATTCACCGCCTGCGCGGTGAAACCTTCGCTTCTGTCACGAAGGTTCGTGCGGGAAGCGAAAGTTTCACCGCCTAGGCGGTGAAACTTTCGCTTGCCCGGGTCTGGTCGATCAGGCGCGCGCGATCTCGCGCATCTCGAAGGCCTCCACGATGTCTCCCTCGTGGACGTCCTGGAAGTTGCGCAGGACGAGTCCGCACTCGAAGCCCTCGCGGACCTCGGACGCGTCGTCCTTCTCCCGCTTCAGCGAGGCCAGGTCGAGGTTGTCGGCCACCACGGCACCGTCACGGATGACGCGCACCTTGGCGTTGCGGCGGATCGTGCCGCTGGTGACCATGCAGCCGGCGATGTTGCCGATCTTGGAGCTGCGGAAGATCGCACGGATCTCCGCCTGGCCCAGGGTCGACTCCTCGAACTCCGGCTTGAGCATGCCCTTGAGGGCCGCCTCGATCTCGTCGATGGCCTGGTAGATCACCGTGTAGTACCGGATCTCCACGCCCTCGCGGTCGGCCAGCTCCGTCGCCTTGCCCTGCGGCGCGGACGTTGAAGCCGATGATGATCGCGTCGGACGCCGCGGCCAGGTCGACGTTGGTCTCGGTGATCGCACCGACACCGCGGTCGATGACCCGGATCCCGACGTCGTCGCCGACCTCGATCTGCGACAACGCGTCCTCGAGCGCCTCGACCGAACCGGACACGTCGCCCTTCAGGATCAGGTTGAGCTCCTGGCTCTCGCCCTTCTCCATCGAGGCCATGAAGTCCTCGAGGCTGCGACGCACGCGGCGCTTGGCCTGCATGGCCGCCCGCTCCCGCGCCTCGCGCTTCTCGGCGATCTGCCGTGCCATCCGGTCGTCGTCGACGGCCAGGAAGGTCTGCCCGGCGCCCGGGACGGCGGTGAGACCCAGCACCATCGCGGGGCGCGACGGGTCGGCCTCCTCGATGTTGTCGCCGTGCTCGTCGATCATGGCGCGCACGCGGCCGTAGCCGGCGCCGGCGACGATCGAGTCGCCGACCCGCAACGTGCCGCGCTGGACGAGGACGGTCGCCACCGGGCCGCGACCGCGGTCCAGGTGCGCCTCGATCACGAGACCCTGCGCGTCCTGGCGCGGGTTGGCCCGCAGGTCCAGCGACGCGTCGGCGGTCAGCACGACGGCCTCGAGCAGCTTGTCGAGGTTGAGCTCGGACTTGGCCGAGACGTCGACGAACATCGCGTCGCCGCCGTACTCCTCGGGCACCAGGCCGTACTCGGTCAGCTGGCCACGGACCTTGGTCGGGTCCGAGTCCGGCTTGTCGATCTTGTTGACCGCGACCACGATCGGAACGCCCGCGGCCTTGGCGTGGTTGAGCGCCTCGACCGTCTGCGGCATGACACCGTCGTCGGCCGCGACCACGAGGATCGCGATGTCGGTGGCCTGCGCACCGCGGGCACGCATGGCGGTGAACGCCTCGTGACCAGGGGTGTCGATGAGGGTGATCCGACGCTCGTTGCCGTCGACGTCGGCGGCGACCTGGTAGGCCCCGATGTGCTGGGTGATCCCGCCGGCCTCCTTGTCGACCACGTTGGCGTTGCGGAGCGCGTCGAGCAGCTTGGTCTTGCCGTGGTCGACGTGACCCATCACCGTGACGACGGGCGGCCGGATGACCAGGTCGCTCTCGTCGCCCTCGTCCTCACCGAACTCGAGGTCGAAGGTGCCGAGCAGCTCGCGGTCCTCGTCCTCGGGCGAGACGATCTGGACGACGTAGTTGAGCTCGTCGGCCAGCAGCTCGAGGGTGGCCTCGTTGACCGACTCGGTGGCCGTGACCATCTCGCCGAGGTGGAACAGCATCTGCACCAGCGAGGCCGGCTCGACGCCGATCTTGTCGGCGAAGTCGGACAGCGACGCACCACGGGCGAGACGCACGGTCTCGCCGTTGCCCTTGCGGACGCGCATCCCGCCGATCGTCGGGGCCTCCATGGCCTCGAACTCCTGGCGACGCGCCCGCTTGGACTTGCGCCCGCGGCGCGAGGGACCGCCGGGACGGCCGAAGGCGCCCTGGGTCTGGCCACGCTGGCCGGGACGTCCGCCACCGGGACGGCCGCCGCCCGGGCCGCCGAAGCCGCCGCGGCCCGGAGGGCCACCGCCGCCGGGACGACCGGGCGCACCGCCGCGGCCCGGAGGACCTCCGCGACCGGGCGCACCGCCACGACCGCCGGGACCACCAGGACCGCCAGGGCCACCAGGGCCGCCGGGGCCACCAGGGCCACGGCCGAAGGCGGCCGGGGACTTGGGCATCATCGCCGGGTTGGGGCGAGGCATGCCGGGCCGGCCGCCTGCGGGCGGACGCGGCGGACGGGTGTCGTCCTCGCTGCTCGTCTCGGGGCGCGGCGCCGCCGGACGGCGACCCATCCCCTGACTCGGCGCGAACGGGTTGTTGCCGGGGCGCGGCGCGCCGGGGCGACCGACCGGCCGCGGGGCCGGGGTCTTCGGCGTCGCCGAGCCGGACGCCGAGGCAGCCGGCGGCTCCTCGGCCGGGGGCTCAGGGGCCGGGGGCTCGGTGGCCGCGGGCGGGGCCTCGACGGTCTCGGCGACCTCAGCGGTCACGGGCTTGGGGGCCGGCTTCGGGCCGGGCCTCGGCCCGGTCTTCTTGGCGGGCGTCTCGGCGCCGGAGGTGGCGACGGCGTCCGACGCGGCAGGGGTCTCGACCTGCGCCGGGGCGTCGGCCCCCGCCGGGGCGGGCGTCTCAGCCGGCTTGTCGGGCTTCGCCTCGGCCGGCTTGGAGGCCTGTGCGGAGAGCAGTGCGTCTCCGTACTGCTTCTTGAACTTCATCTCGACCGGGAGCTCCACGGTCGAGGAGGGCGACTTGACGAACTCGCCCATCTCTTTCAGCTTCTCGAGAACTTCCTT
The DNA here is from genome assembly GCA_963845795.1 of uncultured Actinomycetota bacterium. Classification (GTDB taxonomy): domain Bacteria; phylum Actinomycetota; class Actinomycetes; order Propionibacteriales; family Nocardioidaceae; genus Nocardioides. The sequence continues at coordinate 271,551 of CAWJTG010000011.1, forward strand.
GCTCTCGATGCCGTAGGTCTTGGCGAGTTCATGGACTCGGGTCTTGGCCACGTCTCTCTCTTTCTTGGGCCCGACCCGCGTCCTGCGGTGATCGAGCCGTTAGGGGGTGTACACGCTCATTGCGAAGTACTCATCGAGTGCTCATGAGCTGCTGCTCCAGTTCCTGTCGGTCAGATCTCGATCGTCGCGATCCGCCAGCCACGCTCCCACCGGTGCGGACGCCAGGCCCGGCTCGGCGCGCAATGCACGTCCGAAGGCCTTCCGTCGCACCGCGAGGTCGTAACACGCGGACGTGGGGTGCAGGTGCGCCCCGCGGCCGAGTGCCGTGCCCGTCGGATCCGGTACGGCGGCCCTGCGGCCCTCCGCGTCGGTTCCGGCGATCACTCGCACCAACTCGCGCTTGGCGGCCCGCTCGCGACACCCGATGCACGTGCGGACCGGACCGCCGGACGAACCGGGGGACGCGGGTGCAGGAGCACAGGGAACCGAGCTGACCACCACGGGGCAGTCTAGCCAGTCCGGCCCCGTACGCCGAACCGAGCGGTCCGCGGACCACCGTCGCCGACGTCTCCCGGGGGTCTCGGCCGGCGCGCGGCACGCGCCGTCCGGAGCGGTACCGGTCGGTGTCAGTCGGGCTCGACGGCTTCCTCGTCGCCGTGGATGTCGATCCGCCAGCCGGTGAGTCGCGCGGCGAGGCGGGCGTTCTGGCCCTCCTTGCCGATCGCGAGGGAGAGCTGGAACTGCGGGACGACGACCCGGGCCGACTTCGCGGCGGCGTCGACCACCTCGACGCTGGTGACCCGGGCCGGGGAGAGCGCGCTGGCGACGAGCTCGGCCGGGTCGTCGGACCAGTCGACGATGTCGATCTTCTCGCCGTGCAGCTCCGACATCACGTTGCGTACCCGCTGACCCATGGGGCCGATGCAGGCGCCCTTGGGGTTGATGCCCGGGGCGTCGGAGCGCACCGCGATCTTCGTGCGGTGACCGGCCTCGCGGGCGATGCCGGCGATCTCGACCTTGCCCGACGCGATCTCCGGCACCTCGAGCGCGAACAGCTTCTTGACGAGGTTCGGGTGCGACCGGGTGAGCGTGATCTGCGGACCGCGCACTCCCTTGCGCACGGACAGGACGAGGCACTTGATCCGGGTGCCGTGGCTGTAGTCCTCGCCCGGCACCCGCTCGCCGACGGGCAGCAGACCCTCGAGCCGGCCCAGGTCGACCATGACGTCGGAGGGGTTGCGGCCCTGCTGGATGAGCCCCGAGATCAGGTCGCCCTCCTTGCCGGAGAACTCCCCGTAGCGGATCTCGTCCTCGGCGTCGCGCAACCGCTGCAGCATCACCTGCTTCGCGGTCGTCGCGGCGATCCGGCCGAACCCCTCGGGCGTGTCGTCCAGCTCGCCGACGACCTCGCCGCCGTCGTCGACCTCGGGCGCCAGCACCGTGACGTGGCCGCTCTTGCGGTCCAGCACCACGCGGGCGCGCTCCTTGGCGCCGGGGGTCCGCTCGTACGCGGTCAGCAGCGCCTGCTCGATCGCCTCGACGAGGACCTCGAACTTGATCTCCTTCTCGCGCTCCAGCATCCGCAGGATGTTCAGGTCGATGTCCATCAGGCGCCCTCCTCCTCGTCGTCCGCAGGGCGGTTGAACTCGATCTGCACCAGCGCCCGCACCACCTCGTCGTAGGCCACCCGGTGCTCCTGGCCCGCCACGTCGAGCGTGGCGGCCTCGTCGTCGCTGCCGGTGACCCGGCCGGTGAGCGTGTCGTCGGCCCGGGTGACCTTCACCAGGCGGCCGCGGTTGCGCCGCCAGTGCCGCGGCAGCGTCAGCGGGCGGTCGACCCCGCGGGAGGTGACCTCCAGCGTGTACGGCTGCTCGCCCATGACGTCGGAGTCGTCGAGCAGTCGCCCGACCTCGCGGGTGGCCTCGGCGACGTCGTCCATCGACACCCCGCCGTCGCTGTCGATGGCGACCCGCAGCACCCGGCGCTTGCCCGCCGGGGTCAGCTCGACCGCCTCGAGGTCGAGACCGAGGTCGGCCAGGGGGCCGGTGAGCTCGGACTCGATCCGGCTCGTCTGCGTCGTCCCACTCATGACGATCGCGCCTCCTGTGCTGTTGTGGTGGTGCTCTCCTCACGATAGCCGCACCACGCGGCACCGCGCCGCGCCGCCCGACCCCCTCGGCTAGGGTCGCCCGGTGCCAGCGCGTGTCCCGACGGCGTCTCGTCGCACCACGCTCGGACTGGCCGCCGTGGGCCTGCTCGGCGCGGCCGCCGGGTGCGACGCCGACTCCCCGCTCGCCGGCGGCGGCGACGGCGACTCCCCCACCGCGAGCCCGCCCCCGCAGGACGCCGACAGCCGGCTCGTCGGCCAGGTGCGGACCGAGATCCTCGCCGCCCTGGCCGTGGTGCGCGGCGCCCGTGGCCGCCCGCCCCTCGCCGGTGCCGTCCGCGCGCTGGAGACGATGCACCTGGCCCACCTCGGGGCCCTCGACGGCGACCGGCCGGCGGGCCGGTCACGCCGCACCGCCGGCTCCGCGGCCGAGGTCCGACGGCGGCTCGCCGTCCGCGAGCAGCGCCACCAGGAGGCGCTCGCGCGTGCGGCCGGCCGCGCCGTCAGCGGCGACCTCGCGGCCCTCCTCGCCACCATGTCCGCCGGTACCGCCCAGCACCTCCGACTGCTCCCATGACCTACCTCGACGCGCTGCAGGACGCGCTCGCCGCCGAGCACGCCGCCGTCCACGTGCTCGGCTACCTCGGCGCCCAGACCTCGGAGTCCGCCCAGCCCGACCTCTACGCCGACCTCGACCGCGGCTACGCCGCCCACCGTGGCGCCCGCGACCTGGTGACCGCCCGGGTCCGCGACGCCGGAGGCACCCCGGTGGCCGCCCTGCCCGGCTACGAGCTGCCCGACCTCGACGGCCGGCCCGAGACCGTGCGAGCCGCCGCGGCCCGCGTCGAGCGCACCTGCACCACGGCCTACCCCTCCCTCGTCTCCGAGACCCCGGCCGGCGAGGACCGCAGGCTTCGCCGTCGACCGCCTGGTGGCGGGCAGCCCTCGCCGAGCTCACCTTCGGCGGCCGACCCCGCCCGTTCCCGGGACGCTGAGAGGCGCCGGTCGGGGCCGAGGCGAAAAACAGTCGGTCCGCGAACTCGTTCCTCCGGGGAACTCCCGAGATGCTCCCCGGAAGGGACGAGTACGCGGACCGCTGTAGTTAGGTGGCCGTCTCGAGGGGACGATGGGCCAGATGAGCCGGGACCGGAGGGGACCGGGGGGACTCCCGACGTGCATGAGTCTGCAACAGCCACCCCGACCAGCCCACCACCCCAGAACCCCACATACCTGCAATGCAGAAACGTGCACCCGGGCTGCGGCCTCCGGCCGCGGGCCCGCGCCTGGCGGCGCGGGGGGGGGGTTGGGTGGCTCCCTGCGGGGGTGTGCCGGGGGTGCGCCCTCGTGCTCCGGGCTCCCCTCCTGGGGGACAGGGGCGGCGCGTCGCGCGTACAGCGGGACTCATCATCGGCTCGAGCTGACGGCGCCGCGGCCAAGCCCTTTTAGCCCCCAGGAGGGGGACCCTCCGACCTGGGCGCCCCCCGGCACACCAGGCTCCTCGGTCGCGTCGAGGGGTTGAGATGGGTGGTGGGTTCACTGGACCCACCACCACTCAACTTCCCTCCGGGCGAGGAGGACTCGTGGGCCGGGGTGCGGTGCCGGGTCGGAGGGTCCCTCTCCGGGGGGCTAAAGGGCTTGGCCGCGGCGCCGCACGCCGAGCCGATGACAGTCCGCTGTAGGCGGCGACGCGCCGCCCCTGTCCCCCAGGAGGGGAGCCCCGGAGCCGAGGCCGCACCCCGGCACACCCCCGCAGGGAGCCACCCAGCCCACCCCCCGCGGCCGAAGGCCGCGGTTAGGCTCGGTAGGCGGTCCACATCTGGGTCATTCGGCTGGTCTGGCCCGAGGTGAACTGGTTGTAGCAGGAGTCGTAGCTGTAATCCATGTAGTTGTGGATCGGGTCCAGGCCGGGCAGGGAGCAGGAGTCGCGACCGGTCGGGCAGCCGTTGGTGGGGCTGCTCTGGGCCGGGGTGTCGCCCACCTCGTCGTTCGTGCTGGTGCAGCCGCCCTGGAAGGTGTGGTAGAGCCCGAGCCAGTGGCCGACCTCGTGGGTGGCGGTCTCGCCGAGGTTGTAGTTGGTGGCGCTGCCGCCCGGCAGGGAGGAGTACTGCACCCGGATGCCGTCGACCTTCGGCTTGCTGCTGTAGTCCCACGGGAAGGTCGCGATACCGAGGTAGTTGAAGTCGACGAGCCAGATGTTCAGCGCGTTCGCGCCGCCCTGGCGGGTTCTCGAGCGGTAGGTCGTGCTGGCGCCGTCACGGTGCCAGGTGTTGTTGTAGTAGCGGTCGGTGCCCGCGAGCGTAAAGGAGAAGCCGGTGTTCGCCGCGGCGCTGGACTCACCGCCCGCGTAGGTGTTGTTGAGGACGGCGACCTGCTGGCTGATCTGGCTCGCGGTGACGTCTCCGCTGCCGTCGCTGCCGGCCATCACGTGCACGTAGACGGGGATGGTGGCGGCGGCCGCCTGCACGGTCCCGCGCCCCTTCTTGTCGAGGATCCGGTCGGTGCGGGCCTTGATCGCCCGCTGCTCGGCCCGGCTGACGTCGCGGTGGTCGGACGGGCGCGTGCTGCCGCGGGCGGCGCTTCCGGCGTCGTCGACGTGCTCCTCAGGCACGAAGCAGTCGGCGCCGGAGGAGAGTCCCGCGGGGTCGACCTGCGCGAGCGCGGGGGCGGCGACGAGGGAGAGCGAGAGCGTCGTGAGCCCGGCCGCGGTGGCGGCGAGCAGACGCAAGGAGGTGATCCGCATGAGTGGCAGGTCCTTCGGGTTCGGCGACGAGGGTGGTCGCCCGAGCCTCGACCACGATGACGCGCGAGTCCAGGGGGCGGGCCCGTCAGGATCGTGTCCTGCACGAACCTGCAGGACGGCGAGGTCGCCCGGCGGTTCAGCTCCAGCGCCGGATGAGTTCCGGCAGGTCGGCGAGCGAGCCGATCACGGCGTCCGGGACGCCCTCGGTGGGCCCGTGCTGCTCGACCGGGATGACGCTGTGGGGCACGTGGACGGCGCGGAGGCCGGCGTTCTGTGCGCCCCAGATGTCATCGAAGAGCCGGTCGCCGACGTAGACGCAGCGGGCGGGGTCGGTGGCCGCGACGGCGTCCATCGCCGCACGGAAGGCGTGCGGGGACGGCTTCGTCCACGGCACCTCGGAGGTGTAGACGTCGCCGTCGACGAGGTCGAGGACGCCGTCGCGGCGGAAGATGCCCTCGTGCACCTCGCGCGGCCAGATGGTGTTCGACAGGACGCCGACCTTGATGCCCTCGCCGTGCAGCCACTCCCAGAGCGGGCGCACCTCCGGGTCGGTGTAGGTGTGCGGCTCCCAGAACTCGTAGTAGCCGCTGAGGAGGTCGGGGTCGTGGTCGAGGCCGGCCTCGACGAAGAGGTCGGCAACCGTGGCGCTCTGCTGGTGGTCGCGGCTGCGCCCCCACACGGTCGCACCGGCGGCGTGCAGCCGCTCCCGCGACACGTGGACCTCGTGGTCGGCGCCGACGACGGCCTGCGCCAGGGCCAGCGACTCGGCGTGGAAGTCGATGTCGTGCCAGCGGGTCAGCGTGCCGCCCCAGTCGAAGATGACCGCCTCGATGCTCATGCGGCGCGTCCCTCTCAGCCCCGCACCAGGGCCACCAGGTGGTCGACGACGGCGTCGGCGGCGACGTTCTCGCGCTCTCCGGTGCGCCGGTCCTTGACCTCGACGACGCCGTCGGCAAGGCCCTTGCCCACCACCACGATGGTCGGGACCCCGATGAGCTCGGCGTCCTTGAACTTCACGCCGGGGCTGACCTTGCCGGTGCGGTCGTCGTAGATCACCTCGATGCCGGCCCGGTCGAGCTCGTGGGCGATCCGGTCGGCTGCGGCGAACACGGCCTCGTCCTTGCCGGCCGCCACCAGGTGGACGTCGGCCGGGGCGACGTTGCGGGGCCAGCACAGGCCCTGCTCGTCGAGGGTGTTCTCGGCGATGGCGGCGACGCCACGGGACGGACCGATGCCGTAGGAGCCCATGGTGACCGTGACGAGCTTGCCGCTCTCGTCGAGCACCTGGAGCCCGAGTGCCTCGGCGTACGAGCGGCCGAGCTGGAAGATGTGCCCCATCTCGATGCCACGGGCGGCCACGAGCGTGCCGCCGTCGCCGCGCTCGGCGCAGCGCGGGCAGGCGTCGCCCTCGCGGACGTCGGCGGCCTCGATGGTGCCGTCGGGGGTGAAGTCGCGGCCGGCCACCAGGTCGAGCACGTGGCTGCCGTCGACGTCGGCGCCGGTGACCCACCGGGTGCCGTCGACGACGCGGGGGTCGACGAGGTAGCGGATGCCCGAGGCGCTCTCGCGGCCCAGTGCGCCCGGGCCGATGTAGCCCTTGACGAGGGCCGGGTGCTTCTTCATCCCGATCTCGTCCATGGGCTCGACCTCGATCGGCTCGAGCTGACCGCCGAGCCGCTTGAGGTCGACCTCGCGGTCGCCGGGGACGCCGATGGCCAGCGGCTCCCGGGTGCCGTCGGGGTGGACGAGCTGGACGAGCACGTTCTTGAGCGTGTCGGACGCCGTCCACGCTCGGTCGGCCCGCGGGTGGGCGTCGTTGAGGTGCGCCACCAGCGTGTCGATGGTGGGGGTGTCGGGGGTCTGCTCCGCGTGCGCTGCGGGCGCGTCGTCGACGGGGACGGCCGGCGGCGCGGGGGTCTCGACGGCCTCGACGTTGGCGGCGTAGTCGCAGGTGGTGCACCGCACGTAGGTGTCCTCGCCGACGTCGGCGCGGGCCAGGAACTCCTCGGAGCGCGAGCCGCCCATGGCTCCGGAGGTGGCCTTGACGATCACGTACTGGAAGCCGAGCCGGTCGAAGATCCGGATGTAGGCGTCACGGTGCTGCTGGTAGCTCTCGTCGAGGCCGGCGTCGTCGATGTCGAAGGAGTAGGAGTCCTTCATCACGAACTCGCGACCACGCAGCAGGCCGGCGCGGGGCCGCGACTCGTCGCGGTACTTGTTCTGGATCTGGTAGATCGAGAGCGGCAGGTCCTTGTAGGAGGAGTAGAGGTCCTTCACCACGAGGGTGAACATCTCCTCGTGGGTGGGACCGAGCAGGTAGTCGCCCCCTTTGCGGTCCTGGAGCCGGAAGATGTTCGGGCCGTACTCGCTCCAGCGGCCGGTGGCGTCGTAGGGCTCCCTCGGGAGCAGCGCGGGGAAGCTGAGCTCCTGGGCGCCGATCCCGTCCATCTCCTCGCGGATGATCGTCTCGATCCGCCGGAGCACGCGGAGCCCGAGCGGCAGCCAGGTGTAGATGCCGGGGGCCGCACGCCGGATGTAGCCCGCCCGGACCAGCAGCCGGTGGCTCGGGACCTCGGCGTCCGCGGGGTCCTCGCGCAGGGTGCGGACGAAGAGACGGGACATCCGGAGGATCATGCGCGAAGGCTAACCGTCGTCCCGGGCGCCCCTCACCCGAGTTACCCCTCGTCGCGGGTGGCGGCGTGCGCGGCGCGGATGAGCGGCCACTGGAGTGGCAGGCGGAGCAGCGTGCCGACCTGGAGCGGGAGGCTGTCGCCATCGCGGGCGTCGAGCGCCATCTTCACGTTGGCCGGGAACACGCCGACCAGCAGCGCGACGCTCCCCCACCCCGCCAGCCGGCGGGTCGGCGGGGCGAGCAGCCCGGCGGCCAGCACGAGCTCGGCGATCCCGCTGCCGAGCACCACCTCACGGTGCGCCGGCAACCAGTCGGGCACGATCGGCTCGTAGAACCCGGGCCGAACCAGGTGCACCACCCCGCTGACCGCGAAGATCCCGGCGATGACCTGGGCGTTGCGGGCGGGTGACCAGGAGGGCATGGCGGCCAGGGTACGGAGACCCGGCGCCTCAGAACATGACGGTCGAGAAGCGGGCGGTCTCCCGGAACCCCACCCGCTCGTAGGCGCGGCGGGCCGGCTGGTTCCACTCGTTGACGTAGAGCGAGACGGTCGGTGCGATCTCGGCCCGCACCAGCGCCGCGACGGCGGCCATCCCGGAGGCGGCGATGCCCTGGCCCCGCCGCTCCGGCGGCACCCAGACCCCCTGGATCTGGGCGGCGTCGTCGGTGGCGCAGGCCACCTCGGCCTTGAACACGAGCTGGTCGCCCTCGAACCGCGCGAACGACCAGCCGCGGGAGACCAGCTGCGTCACCCGGGCGCGGTAGAGGTCGCTGTTGCCGCCGGCCTCGGGCGAGACCCCGACCTCCTCGGAGTACATCGCCACGCAGGCCGGGTACAGCAGGGTCATGTCGCGCCGGTCGGTGCGGCGGACGTCGGGGTGCGGCTCGATCGCGGGCGGCCCGGCGAGCTCCAGGTGCGGCTGCTCCCACCGGGTCTCGCGAGGTCGGCCCCAGGAGCCCGCGACGCCGTTCCAGAACGAGCGCACCGCCGGGTGCGGTCCGACGATCGTGGTGACCGACCGGTTGCGGGCGAGCGCGCGCTCGGCGAAGGCGGCGGCGTCGTCCTCGGTCGCCTGCACCGGCACGAGGTTGGCGCCCACGTGGCAGGCAGCGATCAGGCGGCCGTCGTCGAAGCGGCCCCACATCTCACCGCCGAGCCACCGCGGCTCGAGGCTGGTGGTGCGGGCGCGGTAGAGCGCGAAGACGTTCACCACCGGCTCCCGGCCGGCCAGGGCCGCGAACTCGTCGAGATCGGTGCTGCCCAGCACGCGGACTCCGTGACGCAGGGCGGCGGGCACGGGGTGACTCTAGTGCGGCGGTCGGCGTCGGGTGAGTGGGCTGCGGTACTACCGCGCGGAGGCCGGCTCGTCGCGGGTCGGCTCCTCGGAGGTCGGGGCGACGACGGCGGCCCGCAGCGGGGAGGTCCAGGCCACCGCGACGCCGACGAACGAGAACGACGTCATCACCAGCATGGTGGTGCGGACCCCGAGGCCGCCGGCGAGAGCGCCGGCCAGGAAGGCTCCGCCGGTCCAGCCCATGCCCCACGACAGCATCCGGCCGGCGGTGTTGACCCGGCCGAGCAGGGGCTCCGGCGTCTCCTGCTGGCGGTAGCTGATCGAGTTCACCACCACGGTCGTGTAGAAGAGGCTCCACGCGAACAGCGACAGCGCGCCCGCCCACCACGCCGTCCACACCGGCGTGACGACGCCGATCACGGCCGAGACCGGCAGGGCCAGCAGCGTGATGCGGGCCGGGGTGACGCCGCGGCGCAGGATCCGCGGCAGCATGAGCGAGGCGATGATGCCGCCGACGGCCCAGGAGCCGTACACGAGGCCGAACCGCAGACCCTGGGTGCCGATGTCGAGCTGACGGTCGGCCCACACCACCATCAGCGCCACGAACCCGCCGCCGGCCAGGCACTGGGTGAAGCCGACGATCGTCATCGACCGGATGCCGGCGTGCCGTACCAGGTAGCCCATCCCCTCACCGATCTCGGCGCCGAGCCGACGCAGCGTGAGCGGCGGCGGCTCGCGCTGCTCCTGGAACCGCCCGGTGATCGAGGCCACCAGCGCGGCCGACGCCATGAACGAGACGGCGTCGACGAGGAGCAGCGTGGCCGGGTGCATCACGGCGAGAGCGATGCCGACCAGCCCCGGCACCATCACCTCGGCGGCGCCCTGGAGCGACCAGACGTAGGAGTTGGCCTGGGCGATCCGCGCCCGTCCGACCAACGTGGGCAGGGCGCCGAACGTGGAGCCGTCGAGGAAGACGCCCAGCGCCGGGGCGAGGAACGCGACCGCGAGCAGGTGGGGCACCGTGAGGACGTCGAGCCAGTGGGCGACCGGCACCGTGGTGACCACCAGGCCGGCGAGCAGATCGGACGACACCATGACGCGGCGCCGGTCCCAGCGGTCGCCGAGAGCGCCCGCGAGCAGGCCGAAGAGCAGGTACGGCGTCGCCTCGAGCGCGGCGACGAGCGCAGTGAGCGAGGCGGAGTCGGTGAGTCGGTACACCAGCACCGGCAGCGCGATGAGCGTGACGATGGTGCCGAACACCGAGAGTCCGCGGGCGGCCAGGTAGCGCTGGAAGTCCGGCTCGCGGAGCAGCAGCCCGTCGTCGGCGGCGCCCATCACCGGATCACCGCCCGCTCACGACACGGTGACGCTGGCCTCGGATCCCTCGACGGCGTCCATGCCCTCGGCGATCCGCATGGCCTCCTCGATGAGCGTCTCGACGATCTTCGACTCCGGCACCGTCTTGATGACCTCGCCCTTGACGAAGATCTGGCCCTTGCCGTTGCCGGAGGCGACGCCGAGGTCGGCCTCGCGAGCCTCACCGGGACCGTTGACGACGCAGCCCATGACCGCGACGCGCAGCGGCACCTCGAGCCCGTCGAGACCGGCGGTGACCTCGTCGGCGAGCTTGTAGACGTCGACCTGCGCTCGACCGCAGCTGGGGCAGCTGACGATCTCGAGCCGGCGCGGCTTGAGGTTGAGCGACTCCAGGATCTGCAGGCCGACCTTGACCTCCTCCACCGGCGGGGCCGACAGCGACACCCGGATGGTGTCGCCGATGCCCTGGCTGAGCAGGTGGCCGAACGCGACCGAGGACTTGATGGTGCCCTGGAACGCCGGCCCGGCCTCGGTGACACCGAGGTGCAGCGGCCAGTCACCGGCCTCGGCGAGCAGCTCGTAGGCGCGCACCATCACCACGGGGTCGTTGTGCTTGACCGAGATCTTGAAGTCGCGGAAGCCGTGCTCCTCGAACAGACCCGCCTCCCACACCGCGGACTCCACGAGGGCCTCCGGCGTGGCCTTGCCGTACTTCTCGAGCAGGCGCTTGTCGAGCGAGCCGGCGTTGACGCCGATCCGGATGCTCGTGCCGCGGTCGGAGGCCGCCTTCGCGATCTCCTTCACCTGGTCGTCGAACTTGCGGATGTTGCCGGGGTTGACGCGCACCGCGGCGCAGCCGGCGTCGATCGCGGCGAAGACGTACTTCGGCTGGAAGTGGATGTCGGCGATCACCGGGATCTGTGAGTGCTCGGCGATCTGCTGGAGCGCGTCGGCGTCGTCCTGGCTCGGGCAGGCGACCCGCACGATGTCGCAGCCGGTGGCCGTCAGCTCCGCGATCTGCTGGAGCGTCGCGTTGACGTCGGAGGTGAGCGTCGTGGTCATCGACTGCACCGAGATCGGCGACTCGCTCCCGACCCCGACCTTCCCGACCTTGATCTGGCGGGTGGGACGGCGCGGCGCCAGCACCGGCGGCGGCGCGGCGGGCATGCCCAGGTCGATCGACGTCATGCCCCCAATCTACGGCTGACCACCGAACCGTCAGAAATGCGCTGACCCGTCACTTGTACAAGTGACGGGTCAGCGCATTTGTGACGGGTCAGCGCATTTGTGACGGGTCAGCCGTAGAGGGAGATGGGGACGACGAGGTCGCCGACGATGAGGACGACGCCCATCACCAGCATCGCCGAGGCCACGACGTAGGCGACCGGGAGGAGCTTGGCGGCGTCGACGTAGCCGGGGTCGGGGCGACGGCGGAGCTTGGCGACGCCCCGGCGCAGCGCCTCCCACAGCGCGCTGGCGATGTGGCCGCCGTCCAGCGGCAGCAACGGGACGAAGTTGAAGAGGCCGATGAACAGGTTGAAGCCGGCCACCAGGGCCACGAGGAACATCAGCTTGTCGAGCGCCGGGATCTCCTCGTGCGAGGTGGTCTCACCAGCGAGCCGCCCGCCGCCGACCACGCTGACCGGGCTGTCCTGCGCCCGCTCCTCGATGCCGACGATGGCCTTCGCGACGCCCCACACCTTGACCGGCAGCGTGGCGAGCGCCTTGACCGTCTCGACGGTCATCGTGCCCATCCGGTCGAGGGTGAACAGCGGACCGCCGGTGTCGACCCGGGTCTCGGTGACGGGGGTGACGCCGAGGAACCCGACCTCCGTCAGCGTCTCGTCGGTGTCGGACGTCGGACGCGCCTCCACCGTGGTGTTGGTGCGGCCCTCGTCCGGGACGCCGTCGCGCTCGTAGCCGATGACGGCCGCGCCGTCCTCGTTGTCGCGGATCAGGTCACGGAGCTCGTCCCAGCTGCCGACGGGCTCGCCGTTGAAGCTGGTGATCACGTCGCCCGGCTCGAGCCCGGCCTCGTTCGCCGGCGCCAGCGGGTCCTCCGCCGTGCAGGAGCGACCCTCCTCGTCGTACGGCAGGACGCACTTGGAGACCGACTGCACCTGCGGCGCGCCCCGAACGGGTTCCTGGGTGCGCTCGCCGTACGTGCCGAAGAGCAGCCAGAAGAGCAGGAAGGCGATGAGGAGGTTGACCGACGGGCCGCCGGCCATCACGACGACCTTCTTCCACCACGGCATCTTGTAGAAGAGCCGGTGCTCGTCCTCGGGTCCGATGAGCTCCCACTCGGCGCTGCGCGCGTCGGAGATGAGCTGGGTGAACATGCCGGTGTTGCTCTTGCGCACCCGGTGCACCGGGTTGCCGTCCGTGTCGACGCCAACCGGCTCGGCGAGCTCCTCGGCCGCGGGTGGCAGCATCCCGACGATCTTCACGTACCCACCCAGCGGGATCGCCTTGATGCCGTACTCGGTCTCGCCGCGCTGCCTGCTCCACACCGTCGGCCCGAAGCCGACGAAGTACTGCGTGACCTTCCCGCCGAACTTCTTGGCCGGGATCATGTGCCCGAGCTCGTGGAGCCCGATCGACGCGAGGATCGCCACCACGAAGGTGACGACGCCGAGGAGGTAGAGCAGGACGGTCACGCGGGTCGTGCCTCTCGGGTCGTCGTCAGGTCAGGGTCGGGTCAGGGTCGGTTTGGACGGGTCAGCAGGTCAGCCGCCGCGCGCCGGGCCCACGCGTCGGCGGCGAGGACGTCGTCGACCGTGAGGTGCTGCTCCGAGGGTACGTCGTGAGCGGCGAGGACGTCGGCCACGACGGGCACGATGTCGACGAACGGGAGCCTCCCGTCGCGGAACGCCTGGACGCAGACCTCGTTGGCCGCGTTGTAGACGGCGGGCGCGGTGCCACCCCGGGTGCCGGCGGCACGGGCCAGCGACACCGCGGGGAACGCCTCCTCGTCGAGGGGGTGGAACTCCCACGTCTCCGACCGGGTCCAGTCGACGGCGGGCGCGGCGTCGGGCACCCGGTCCGGCCAGGCGAGGCCGAGCGCGATCGGGATGAGCATGGTGGGCGGGCTGGCCTGCACGAGCGTGGAGCCGTCGACGAACTCCACCATCGAGTGCACGACGCTGGTGGGGTGCACGACGACCTCGATCCGGTCGAACGGCACGCCGAACAGCAGGTGCGCCTCGATCACCTCGAGCCCCTTGTTGACCAGGGTGGCCGAGTTGATGGTGACGACCGGTCCCATGTCCCAGGTGGGGTGGGCGAGCGCGTCCTCGACGCTGACGGCCGCGAGGTCGTCGCGGCTGCGGCCCCGGAACGGGCCCCCGCTCGCCGTCAGCACCAGCCGCCGCACCTCGTCGGCCCGCCCGCCACGCAGGCACTGGGCGAGCGCGCTGTGCTCGGAGTCGACGGGCACGATCTGCCCGGGCTTCGCCCGCTCCAGCACCAACGGTCCGCCCATGATGAGCGACTCCTTGTTGGCCAGCGCGAGGGTGCGTCCGGCGTCGAGCGCGGCGAGCGTGGGTCGGAGCCCCACGGCGCCGGTGATGCCGTTGAGCACGACGTCGCACGGGTGCGCGGCCGCCTCCACCGAGGCCGTCTCCCCCAGCCCGTGCACCGCGGGCGCGAACTCCGCCACCTGCTGCTCGAAGAGGCCGGGGTTGCTCCCGCCCGCGGTCAGCCCGACGACCCGGAACCGGTCCGGGTGCGCCCGCACCAGGTCAAGGGCCTGGGTGCCGATCGATCCGGTGGAGCCGAGGATGACGACGTCGCGGGGGGAGGTCACCTCTCGGATTCTGGCACCCGCCCGTCGGTACCCGGCTCGCCCCGGGTCAGGTCGTCGTCCGACGCGAGGTCGGCGTCGACCCGCGGGTCGCCGGTGTCGGCGAAGTAGTCGCCCGGCACGGTGACGTCGCGCCCGTTGGAGACTCCGGCCGCGCGCAGCACCAGCGTCATCACGACGGCGACGCCGAAGTTGAGCAGGAACGCGGTGATGGCGATGTAGCCCATGTCGCCGAGGCCCGGGATCTCCGTCAGCGAGCCGCCGAAGTGCTTGCCGGTGACGGGGTTGATGACCCGGTAGGCCGACACCGTGCCGTAGCCGATGCCGACCGCCCAGCCGGCCAGCAGCGCCCACCGGTTGAACCAGCGCGTGTAGAGGCTGAACACGATCGCCGGGAAGGTCTGCATGATCCAGATCCCGCCGAGCAGCTGGAAGTTGATCGCGTTCTGGTTGTCGAGCGTCAGCACGAAGAGCAGCGCGAACGCCTTCACGGTCAGCGACATCAGCTTGGAGACCTTGGCCTCCTGCGCGGGGGTGGCGTCCTTCTTCAGCCACTCCTTGTAGATGTTGCGGGCGAAGGTGTTGGCGGCGGCGATCGACATGATCGCGGCCGGCACCAGGGCCCCGATGGCGACGGCGGCGAACGCGACACCGGTGAACCACGGCGGGAAGAAGTCCTCGAACAGCTGCGGGACCACGAGCTGGGCGTTCGGCTCGCCACTCGCGTCGATCGGCTCGGTGCCGGCTGCGATGGCCACCCAGCCGAGCAGGGCCAGCAGGCCGAGCAGCAGCGAGTAGGCCGGCAGGATCGCGGCGTTGCGACGGATGGTGTTGCGGCTGTTCGACGACAGCGTCGCGGTGATCGAGTGCGGGTACATGAACAGCGCCATGGCCGAACCCAGCGCGAGAGTGGCGTAGGCGAACGCCTGACCCTCGCCGGGGATGAACGCCCCGGTGGGGCCGCCGGTGGCCTCGTTGGTCGAGGCTCATCTTGTCGGCCGCGGCACCGAAGACTGCGTCCCAGCCGCCCACCTGACCGGGCAGGTAGACGATCGCGACGATGACCACGATGTAGATGAGGGTGTCCTTGACGAACGCGATCACCGCCGGCGCCCGGAGTCCCGAGGAGTAGGTGAAGGCGGCGAGCACCGCGAAGGCGATGAACAGCGGCAGGTCGCGCGCCAGCTCGCTGTCGCCCCCGCCGACGCCGGCCACCTCGAGCACGGCCTGGATGCCGACGAGCTGCAGCGCGATGTAGGGCATCGTCGCCACGAACCCGGTGACGGCGACGGCGAGCGAGAGGCCGCGGTGGCCGTAGCGGCCGCCCACGAAGTCGGCCGGCGTCACGTAGCCGTGCCGGTGGCTCACCGACCACAGCCGCGCCATGAAGATGAAGATGATCGGGTAGAGCACGATCGTGTAGGGCACCGCGAAGAACCCGGCGACGGCACCGAGCGAGAACATCGCGGCCGGCACCGCGATGAACGTGTAGGCGGTGTAGAGGTCGCCGCCGAGCAGGAACCAGGTGATCCAGGTGCCGAACTTGCGGCCGCCGAGCCCCCACTCGTCGAGGCTGTCGAGGTCGTCCCCCCGCTGGAACCGCGTGGCCATGAAGCCGAGCACGGTGACCACGAGGAACAGCGCGATCAGGACGCCGAGCGCGACGCCGTTGACGTCGCCGGAGGCCGCCAGCGGGGCCGGGGCGCTCACGAGTCCCCCTTCCCGCGACCGCGGCGGGAGGCCAGCACCAGCCGGTAGGCGGTCCAGGTGAGCCCGGAGCAGAGGAACACCCAGAGCAGCTGGTACCAGAAGAAGAACGGGAACCCGAACAGCTCGGGGTCCTCCCGCGCGTAGGTGGGCACCGCCATCAGCGCCACGATCGGGATCGCGAGGCAGACGCTGGCGGCCACGATCAGCCGGCGGTCGGTGGGCGGGACGCCGTCAGGCCCCCGGTCATCTCTCTCGGTCCCGAGCGACATGACGCGGAACGATACGAGCGCAGCCAGGGCCGTGTCGAGACCCCCGGGCCTACCGCTCCAGCAGCGCCGTCACCGGCCCGTCGTACTCCCGGACCGCCTTCCGTACCCTCGGTCCGGTGGGCGCGCGCGCGGGAGTGGTCGTCACTGGTACCGAGGTGCTGACCGGCAGGGTGGCCGACCGCAACGGGCCGTGGGTCGCCGAGCGGCTCCGGAGGCTCGGCGTCGACGTCGGCCAGGTGGTCGTGGTGGGTGACCGGCCCGACGACCTGAGGTCCGCGCTGGCCCTGCTGCGCGCCGAGAACGACCTCGTTCTCACCACGGGTGGCCTCGGGCCGACCGCGGACGACCTGACCGCCGAGGTGGTCGCCCAGGTCCAGGGGCGCGAGCCGCGCCTCGACGAGGCGCTCGAGCGGCGGGTGGCGGAGATCGTCGAGCGGCTCTCGCGCGGCAAGGGCTGGCGTCGCGACCCGGAGGCCACCGCCGCCGGCGTCCGCAAGCAGGCGCTGGTGCCCGACGGCGCCACCGTGCTCGACCCGGTGGGCACCGCGCCGGGCCTGGTGGTGCCGCCGGCGCCGTCGGTCGGCGGGCCGCCCGTGGTCGTGCTCCCCGGCCCGCCCGCGGAGCTGCAGGGCATGTGGGATCAGGCGATGGCCGACCCCGCGGTCGAGCGCGCCCTGGCCTCCCGCGAGCCGGTCGAGCAGTCGACGGCGCGGCTGTGGGGCGCGCCCGAGTCCGAGCTCGCCGCGGCACTGCGCCGGCTCGCCGACGACCACCCCGGCGCCCTCGACGGGCTGGAGGTCACCACCTGCCTCGGCGAGGGCGAGCTCGAGGTCGTCGCCCGCTACGCGCCCGGCGCCGCCTCCGGCTGGGAGACGTTGGTCGCGATGCTGCGCGCCGACTTCGCCGAGACCCTCTTCTCCGACGACGGCCGCACCGTCGACGACGTCGTCGCCGACGGGCTGCGCGCGCGGGGCTGGTCGATCGCGACCGGCGAGTCGTGCACGGCCGGGTTGCTCGCCGCACGACTCGCCGACCGCCCCGGTTCCTCGGAGTACCTGCAGGGCGGGGTGGTCGCCTACAGCAACGCGCTCAAGGAGCGGCTGCTCGGCGTCGACCCGGGGCTGCTGGCCTCGGTCGGCGCAGTGAGCCGCGAGGTCGCCCGCGCGTTGGCCGACGGCGCCCGCGACCGTCTCGGTACCGACGTCGGCGTCGGCATCACCGGCGTGGCCGGACCGGGGGGCGGCACCACCGAGAAGCCCGTCGGCCTGGTGCACGTCTGCGTCACCGCCCCCGGCGGTGCGGTGGCCGAGCGGGAGCTCCGCCTCGGCGGCGACCGGGCCGGCATCCGGGCACGCTCCGTCGTCGCCGCGCTCCACCTGGTGCGCTCGTTGGTCGAGGTGCTCCGGAGCGAGGAACGAGCGCAGGAGCCTCGAAACCTCTGAGCCGGTCAGGCCAGGGCTCGGGGAGCCCCAGGAGGTCCGGGGCTTCGAACACCGCTAACGCAATCCATTGGCGCGGGTCCGCGCCGGGGGGCGGTGCGCCCGCAGCCAGGCGTCGAAGAAGCCGTCGAGCTGCTGGCCGCTGACACGCTCGGCCAGAGCCTCGAACGCAGGCGAGGTGCCGACGCCGTCGTGCCGCTCGCGCGCCCAGGTGCGCAGGATCCGCCAGAACGCCCGCTCCCCCACGCGTCCACGCAGCGCCTGGGTGGCCATGGCGCCGCGGTGGTAGACCGCGTCGTCGAAGATGTGGTTCGGCCCGGGATTCGAGATGTCCAACCGCCAGAACTGCGCGTCGTCGCGGCGAGCGCCGTAGGAGTTGCGCAGCCAGCTGCGAGCCGATGGGCCGCCCGCGACGTCGGCGTGCACCACCTCGAAGAACGTGGCAAGGCCCTCGTTGAGCCAGATGTCGCGCCACCGGCGTACCGAGACCGAGTCCCCGAACCACTGGTGCGCGAGCTCGTGCACCAGCAGGTAGGTGTCGCTCTCGGAGACCTCGGGGTAGGTCGGGCGCGTCTGGTTCTCCAGCGCGAAGCCGATGGGGAGCGAGGTCACGAGGCCGCCGGTGGACTCGAACGGGTAGCGGCCGACGCGGTGGGCGAGGAAGGCGGTGATCGCGGAGGTGCGGCGCAGCAGCCGCATCGCCGTGGACCGCGCGCCGTCCGGCAGCCGGCGCGAGACGGCGAGGTAGTAGGGCAGGCCGTTCCGCGTCCCGCGCGCGACCTGGAACCGGCCGAGCGCGAAGAACGCGAGGTAGCTGGCCATCGGGTCGGTGGTCCGCCAGTGCGTGGTGGCCGACGCGCCGGAGACCGTGCGTCCGACCGGCAGTCCGTTCGACACCACCTGGTGGCCGCGCGGGCCGGTGACGCGGACGTCGTAGGTGGCCTTGTCGCGCGGGTGGTCGTTGGCGGGGAACCACCACGGCGCCATGTGCGGCTGGTTCATGGCCACGACCTCGCCGCTGTCGGCCAGCCAGTTGCCCTCACCCGCGTAGAAGTAGCGGTCCGGGAACCCGGCGTAGGTGACGCGGACGTCGACCTCCTGACCCCGCAGCAGCGGCGCCTGCGGCACCACCACGAGCTCGTGGGGGTGGGGTCGGGCCTGCTCGGCGGCCACTCCGTCGACGGTGACGTCGGTGACAGGCAGCAGGAAGTCCAGCCGGAACCGCGACAGCTCCTGCGTGGCGCGCAGCGTGATCGTGGTGGTACCGGTCAGCTCGCCGGTCGCGAACCGGTAGCGGTTGCGGATGTCGTAGTGCCGCACGTCGATGCCGCCGTTGCCGTCGAGCGGCCAGTAGGGGTCGCCGATGCCGGCCGCACCGGGGCGGGGGGTCGCGACCGCGCCGCCTCCCCCCGCCGGGTCGGCTCCGGGCGAGGGCTGCGCGGACGCCGTCGCCGTGAGCGTCAGGACGGTCGCACAGACGACCGTCGACAGCAGGAGCCGAGGCCGGGCGCGGGTCATGTGGCGGAGGCTACGGCCCAGGTCGCCGCGCCGACGCGGCGACGCGGCGGCCCGGCGACGCGATCTGCCCCGTCTGGTTTCGTGGGATCGATGACCGATCACATCTGGTACGCCGCCTACGGCAGCAACATGGCTGCCGACCGGCTCCGCTTCTACCTGGAGGGCGGCGCTCCGCCCGGCGCCACGCTGATCCAGCCCGGTGCTCGAGACCCGTCGCCCCCGGCCGACGTCCGACCGGTGGAGCTCGCGGGGACCGTGTACTTCGGGTGGGACTCCCCCACCTGGGGCGGTGGCATCGCCTTCTACGACCCGGCGGTCGCCGGGACGTCGAGGGGGCGCGCCTACCTCCTCACCCGCAGCCAGCTCTCCGACCTGGCCGCGATGGAGATGCGGCGCCCGCCCGGCGGCGACCTCGACCTCACCGAGCTGCTCGCCGTCGGCACCGCCACGCTCGGGTCCGGCCGCTACGAGACGCTGCACGTCGTCGGCGACCTCGATGGTGATCCGGTCGTCACCTTCACTGCCCCCGAGCGCCTGGCGCTGCACCGCGCACCCACGGGGCCGTACCTGACGATGATGGGGCGGGGGCTGGTCGAGGGCCACGGCTTCACGCCGGAAGAGGCGGCGGCCTACCTGCTCGCGCGCCCGGGCATCGGTCCGGACTGGACGGCGGCGGCTGTCGCAGCGCTGTTGGCGTAAACCGGTTGCACCCGCGACCGGACTCGCGCACCCTGCTGCCTACCGCCATCGGAACAGCCGGTGCCTTCGTGATGAGGAGCGTGACATGTCCATGACTGTCCTCGGCCTGCCCGCCGACCACTCCTCTCACGGAACGAGCACCACCACCGATGACCTCCTCGCAGAACTCCACACCTTCTGACCTCTCCGCGTTCGCCGACCTCCCCCACTCGTCCGACGGCACCGACCTCGCCGACGTCGACCCCGACTTCGTCATCGCGTGGGAGGAGTACGACGACCTCGACGCCGGCCGACGCTGGTCGACCTGGCGGTCGGTCGAACCGCTCTCGCGCGGACCCCAGCCGCGCCCCGACTGGGTCGTGACCTCCCAGGGCGCCATCGACACCGAGCTCGGCGTCCTCAAGACCGGCAAGGAGGCCGAGGTCTTCCTCCTGGAGCGCGCCGACCCTCTCGACCCTGACGGCGGCGTCGTCATGGCCGCCAAGCGCTACCGCGCCCCCGACCACCGCACCTTCCACCGCTCCGCGGCCTACAGCGAGGGCCGGTCGATGAAGCGCTCGCGCGACCAGCGCGCGCTGAAGCGGAAGTCGACCTTCGGCCGGGAGGTCGCCGCCGCCGAGTGGGCGGTCTCGGAGTGGGACGCGCTCAAGCGCTGCTGGTCGCTCGGGGTCCCGGTCCCCTACCCCGTGCAGATCGACGGCACCGAGATCCTGATGGAGTGGGTGACCGTCGACGGCCCGGACGGCGTCGCCACCGCTCCCCGGCTCGCCCAGACCCGGCCCGACGCGGGCCTGCTCGCGTCGTACTTCGACCAGCTGCGCGACGCCCTGGCCACGATGGTGCAGGCGGGGCTCGTGCACGGCGACCTGTCGGCCTACAACATCCTCGCCGCCGGTGATCGGCTGGTGATCATCGACCTCCCCCAGATCGTCGACCTCGTCGGCAACACCCAAGGCATGGACTTCCTCATGCGCGACTGCGCCAACGTGTGCGCGTGGTTCCGGCAGAAGGGTCTCAACTCCGCCGACGAGCACGCGCTGTTCGGGGAGCTCATGGCTCACGCGTTCTGACGGGGCGGCCCCCCGGGCGGGTGAGCACGGGGTTGCGTCTGGGCGGGGGCGAGCGCGGAATTCACCGGCCGGCCGGTGAACTCCGCGCTTTCGCGCCGGATTCCGTCACGAAATCGCGGAGTTCATCGGCCCAGTCCGCGGAAATCACCGGCCGGCCGGTGAATTCCACGCCCGGCTAGCGTGCCGTGCGTGAAGCGCACCCGGGGCCGCGTGGTCCACATCGAGTCCCTCCCCGAGCTCGACCGGAGGCTCGACGCCGGTGCGCGCAGCCTGCGGGGCTGGCAGGTGCGCGGGCTGAACCTCGTCGGGGACGGCGACCGGTTGCTGGAGCGCCGGGTCGCCGGTGCGATGTTCCTCGGCTGCACCTTCGCGCCCGGCGACGCCGATCGTCTCGCCGCGGCCGGCGCGTTCGTCATGCCCGTCGTCGCCGACGTGCCGCTCGACGTCCACCGCGCGCGGCTCTACACCGCCGGCGACCTGTACGACACGCCCCGCTACGCCCACTCCTTCGACGCCCGCGCCTACGCGTGGTCGCAGCGGCCCGCCGGGCCGGACGACACCCTGGTCGCGGCCCTCCACGACCACGCCATCGACGGCGCGCTGGACGAGTGGCGGCGCGGCCGGCACCTGGTGGGGGTGATGGGCGGCCACGCAGTCCAGCGCGGTGACGCCGCCTACACCGAGGCCGCCCGCCTCGCCCGGGGCTCGGGGGCTCACGCCGTCGTCGCCACCGGCGGCGGCCCGGGCGCCATGGAGGCCGCGAACCTCGGCGGCCGGCTCGCCGGCGCCGACGAGTCCGCGCTGGACGACGCGCTCGCCCGGCTGGCGACGGCGCCGTCGTTCCGGCCGTCGGTGGACGAGTGGCTCGCGCCGGCCCTCGACGTGGTGGCTGCGACCGAGCCCGCCGACACCCTCGGCATCCCGACCTGGCACTACGGCCACGAGCCGGCCAACGTCTTCGCCACCGCCATCGCCAAGTACGTGGGCAACGCGACCCGCGAGGCGGTGCTGCTCGAGATCTGCGACGCCGGCATCGTCTTCCTCCCCGGCGCGGCCGGCACCGTGCAGGAGGTCTTCCAGGACGCCTGCGAGAACTACTACGCCGACGTCCACGGCCGTCGCGCCGATGGTGCTGGTCGGTCGCGCGTACTGGACCGAGACGCTGCCTGCCTGGCCGTTGCTCCGGTCCCTCGCCCGCGGGCGTCCGATGGAGCCTCACGTACACCTCGTCGACGAGATCGGCGAGGCGATCGAGGTGGTGGGCGCAGGAGCAGCGAACCCCTCCCCGAGGGGCGGCACCGCACCTACAGTGCGCCCATGAGATTCACCCGACGCGACCTGGCGCGGGCCGGCGCCGCGCTCGCCGCCGCGGCTGCGGGGCTCGTCGCCGGACCCGAGGCCGGCGCCCGGGCCGCGGTCAGCCGGGTCGCCACGCTCGCCGCCACCATCCGCCGCGGCCGGGCGGACGCGAAGGGCTACGCCCGGCTCGTGCACGGCGCCGGCGAGCCGCACGTCGTCCGCACCGAGCTCGGGATACGCCGCGAAGCCGGGCCGCGCCGCGCGGCGCCGTCCGCTCGCCGCTTTCGTGCAGCTCAGCGACGTCCACGTCGTCGACGTGCAGTCACCGCTGCGCGTGGAGTGGACCGATCGCTTCGACGACCCCGGCCCGACGGTCACCGGCATCTTCAGCTCGGCCTACCGGCCGCAGGAGATGCTCAGCGGCCACATCGCCGACGCGATGGTGCGCCGGCTCAACGGCATCGGCACCGGTCCGGTGACCGGCGAGCCGCTGGCGCTGGCGATCCAGACCGGCGACAACTCCGACAACAGCCAGTACAACGAGGTCCGCTGGAACATCGACCTGCTCGACGGCGGCCAGGTGCGCGTCGACTCCGGTGACCTCACCCGGTTCGAGGGCGTCGCCGACGACGACCCGACGTGGTACGACCGCGCACTACTGGCACCCGCACGGCACCCCAGCCGGCCGCACGCCGACGACGTCCCCGGCGCCCGCTACGGGCTTCCCGCTGGTGCCGGGCCTGCTGGACGCAGCCCGACGTCCGTTCCGGCGCCGCCGGGCTGCGACATGCCCTGGTACTCCGCGTCTTCGGCAACCACGACGGCCTGGTGCAGGGCAACTTCCCCGCAGCGACGCTGCAGCTCGACGCGATCGCCACCGGGCCGCTAAGGTGATCTCCCCGCCGGCCGGCACTCAGCCCCGCCGACGTGCTCGAGCAGCTCTCCAGCGGCGACCTCGCCGGCGCTGATCAGCGTCGCTCGCCCTCACCCCGGGCGCCAAGCCGGTGACCGCCGACGCGGACCGCCGACTCCTGGCCCGCGCCGCGATCGTCGAGGAGCACTTCACCACCACGGGCACCCCGGTCGGCCACGGCTTCACCGCCGAGAACCGCGCTGACGGCACGGCGTACTACTACCGTCGACCGCGGGAAGTGCCGCTTCGTCGTGCTCGACACCGTCAACCCCAACGGTTACGCGAACGGCTCGATCGACCAGACCCAGTTCGCCTGGCTGCAGGAGCTGATCGGCCGCTCCGCGGGCATGGTCGTGATGGTCTTCAGCCACCACACCTCCGCCACCATGGACAACCCGTTCGTCGGCACCGGCGGCGACCCCGAGCCGCGCGTCTCGGCGACGCCGTCCTCGAGCTGCTGCTCGCCAACTCGGAGGTCGTCGCCTGGATCAACGGTCACACCCACCGCAACGCGATCAGGCCGCGCACCGACGCGCCGAGGGTGGCGGGCTCTGGGAGATCAACACCGCCAGCGCACATCGACTGGCCGCAGCAGTCGCGGATCATCGAGCTCACCGACAACGACGACGGCACGCTCTCGATCTTCACCACCATGGTCGACCACGCGGTGCCGCTCAGCGGCGACGGCGAGCTGGAGGGGTCGGTCCGGCTCGCCGCGCTGGCCCGCGAGCTGGCCGCCAACGACTGGCACGACCGCACCGACCGCGGGCTCGGCCGCCGCGCCGACCGCAACACCGAGCTGCTGGTGCGCATGCCACGCCGCGCCCGCCACTGACCCGTCACTCGTGCGCCGACCCGTCACTCGTGCGCTGACCCGTCACTCGTACAAGTGACGGGTCAGCGCATTTGTGACGGGTCAGCGCATATGTGACGGGTCGGGGAGGGGGAGACGGTAGGCGCGCTCCTGGCCGAAGACCTCGAACCCGGCGCGGCGCAGGACCGGCCCCGAGGACTCGACCCGGCCCTTGACCAGGGCCATCGTGCAGCCGTGCTCGACGGCGTAGGCAAGGCGGGCGGTCAGGAGCGCACGGTAGACGCCGCGGCCACGGTGCCGCTCGACCACCGAGCCGCTCCAGAGCCGGGCGACGCCGTCGACGACGGTGAGACCGCCCGAGCCGACGGGCTCGCCGTCGGCGTAGGCGACCACCCCTCCCCCGAGCCCGTGGGCGTGGTCGTAGCGCGCCTGGAGCGCCTCGACGTCGAGCCGGGCGTCGGGCGGCACCGCGCCGCCGAAGACCGTGCTGAAGACGGTGTGGGAGTGGCGGAGCCGGTCGACGGCGTCCGGACCCTCGACCCACCGCACCTCGAGGTCGCTCGAGCCCAGGTCGGGCACGCCGTCGGCGAGGTCGCAGGCCAGCACGTCGGTGGTCTCGTCGAGCATGCCGCCGCGGTCGGTCATCAGCTCGTCGAGCCCGGCGGCGGCGTCGAGGCGCACCCAGACCGTGACGTCGGGCAGCCCGGTCTGGGCGGCCCGGGCCAGCACCCGGTCCAGCGCCTCGCCCACGTCACCGGCGGGCCGGAACCGCAGCACCACCAGCAGCCGGTCGGCATAGTCGGCGAACCGGACGAGCAGGTAGTCGTCGGTCTCCTCGGTACGCGCGTCGTCGGGCACCCAGGTCCAGGCGTTGCACGCCGCGACGACCCGCTCGGGAGCGAGCGTCATGCCTCGGTGGCGGCCAGCTGTCCGCACGCGCCGTCGATCTCGCGGCCGCGGGTGTCGCGCACGGTGGTGGGCATGCCGCGGGCCTCGAGCCGGCGGACGAACTCGCGCTCGTCCTCGGGGTCGGACGCCGTCCACTTCGAGCCGGGCGTGGGGTTGAGCGGGATCAGGTTCACGTGCACCCAGCCCCAGTCGCCGCGGGCGAGCAGGACGTCGGCGAGCAGGTCGGCACGCCAGCGCCTGGTCGTTGATGCCGCGCATCATGGCGTACTCGATCGAGACCCGGCGCTTGGTGGTGTCGGCGTAGTGCCAGGCGGCGTCGACGGTCTCGGCGACCGAGAACCGGGTGTTGATCGGCACCAGCTCGTTGCGCAGCTCGTCGTCGGGTGCGTGGAGGCTCAGGGCGAGGGTGACGGGGAGGCCCTCGTCGGCGAGCTGGAGCATCCGCGGCACCAGGCCGACCGTCGAGACCGTGACGCCGCGCGCGCGACATGCCGAGCCCGTCGGGCTGCGGGTCGGTGAGCCGGCGGACGGCGCCGATGACGGCCTTGTAGTTGGCCAGCGGCTCGCCCATGCCCATGAAGACGACGTTCGAGACCCGGCCCGGGCCGCCCGGCGACCTCGCCGCGCGCCAGGCGACCGGGCGCCGGCGAGCACCTGCTCGACGATCTCGGCCGTCGGACATGTTGCGCTGCAGCCCGCCCTGGCCGGTGGCGCAGAACGGGCAGGCCATCCCGCAGCCGGCCTGGCTGGAGACGCACATCGTGACGCGGCCGGGGTAGCGCATCAGCACCGACTCGACCAGCGCGCCGTCGAACAGCTTCCACAGCGTCTTGCGGGTGGTGCCTCGGTCGGCCTCGAGGGTGCGCAGCGGCGTCATCAGGTGCGGCAGCAGGGACGGCCACCAGCTCGTCACGCTGACCCGCCGGCAGGTCGGTCATCTGGCGGGGTCGTCGGTCAGCCGTGCGAAGTAGTGCGGGAGAGCTGCTGGGCGCGGAACGCCGGGTAGCCCGTGCTCCTCCAGGAGCGCCTTGCGGCCGGCCGGGTCGAGGTCGGCGAGGTGCGGCGGCGGCTTGGGCCGGCCGCGCGGCTCCTCGAAGACCAGGGGCAGGGGCTTCGGCTCGGACATGACCCCTCAGTCTCCCACGCGGACCCGCGAGAGCCTCAACCGTCGATCTGCACCAGGACCCACAGCATCAGCGCGGCCACCGCCACCACCACGACGGCGGTGATCAGCATGCCGATCCAGCATGTAGCGACCGAACCGGCGGGTGTGCCCGAACGCGAGCAGCGCCAGCGGCACCACCAGCAGCACGCGCCACGAACGGGAAGAGGTCCTCGGCGGTGTCGGTGTCGAACAGCAGGCTGAGCACGCCGACGTACACGCCCGGCACCACGACGACAGTGCCAGCCCGGTGAAGAACCCGGTCAGCGGCGTGAAGATCGGGTGGTCGCGGTGCCACCAGCTCGGCTGTGCGCGTCGTCGACGTCACCGTCGACCGGTCACCGTCGACCTCCGTGTCGTCCTCATCGACGGCGTCCGCCACCGGGGCCTCGTGCTCCCCGGTGTCGTCGCGCCCGTCGGTGGTCATGACGGGATCGTAGGAGGCCGGCCCTCACACGTGGGGGATGACGAGGTCCGGCATCCGGAGCGTCGCCCACCGGTCCAGGTCGGGCGGCCGCCGGTGAGCTCGGCAGCGAGGACGGTCCAGGCCGTGCCGTGCCCCACCAGGACGACGTCCTCGTCGGCGTGCGCGGCGAGGACCGGGCGCACCGTCGCCACCACCCGCTCACGGCACGTGCGCAGCGGCTCCCACCCCTCGGCTGCGGGGACGTCGGGCTCGGCGAAGGCGCGGCGCACCGCCCCGTCGAAGTCCTCGAGCCACCCGGCCGCGCGCAGGTGCTCGCGCAGCCCGTCGACCACGCCGACCTCGCCGTCGGTGAGCAGCTGCGCGGTCTGCGAGGGCCTTCGGCTCCGGCGAGGAGTAGAAACCGGCGCCGGCCGGCAGCCGGTCGCGCAGCGCCCACACGTCGTCGAAGCCGGCCGGGTCGAGCTCCCACTCGTGCGCCGGCGGGCTCGCGGTCGACGAGCGGGCGGCCGTGCCGGACGAGGTGAGAGCATCGACGGTCAGAAGACGACGTAGTGCAGCAGCAGCCAGATCGGCGCGATGGTGGCGAGCAGCGAGTCGAGCCGGTCCATCAGGCCGCCGTGGCCGGGGATCACCTGGCTCATGTCCTTGATGCCGAGGTCGCGCTTGATGACCGACTCGCACAGGTCGCCCAGCGTGGCCATCACGACGGCGATGAGGCCGAGGCACGAGGCCGACCCACCAGTCGCCGTCGAGCAGGTAGCACGACGAGCGCCCAGCCGGCGGCGAGGTGAAGACGAGCGAGCCGGCGAAGCCCTCCCACGACTTCTTCGGGCGAGATCACCGGCGCCATCGGGTGCTTGCCGAAGAGCACGCCGGCGACGTAGCCGCCGATGTCGGAGGCGATGGTGACCAGGATGAAGGTGATGATGCCGGCCACGCCGTCGTCGTCGAGGCCGGCGCCGGTGCGCCCGCCCTCGGCCAGCAGCAGCGCGACGAACGAGCCCGAGGAACGGCACGTAGATCAGGGTGAAGACCGAGGCCGTGGCGGTCTTGACGTAGCCGTCGATGCCGCGGCGCAGCAGCCACAGCATCGTGACCAGCGCGGTGACGGCGGTGGCGGTGACCAGGGCGTTGGTGCCCCGACAGGTAGGCGACGACCACCATCACGACGCCGCCGAGCATCAGCGGCTGCTCGGGCAGGTCGATGTCCTTGGCGAGGAGCCCCTGGCGCAGCTCCCAGATCGCCACCACGACGGCGACGACCACGATCACCATGAACGCCGGCTTCCAGAACACCAGCGACAGCCGCGATCGCGCCGAGCAGCACGACGGCGGAGCCGATGGCGGCCGGCAGGTCGCGGCCGGCGCGGCCGTGGTCCTTGGCGGGCGGCGCGGCGGGTGGCGTCGGTCATCGGCGGAAGCGGTCGAGGTCTCAGACCTCGAGCAGCTCGGCTTCCTTGTTCTTGAGCATCTCGTCGATCTCGTCGGTGTGCTTCTTGGTGATCGCGTCGAGCCGCTTCTCGGCGCCGGTGACGTCGTCCTTGCCGACCTCGCCGTCCTTCTCGAGCTTCTCGAGGCCCTGCTTGGCGTGCGGCGCAGGTTGCGCACCGCGACCCGGCCGTCCTCGGCCTTGGCGCGGGCGACCTTGATGTACTCCTTGCGGCGCTCCTCGGTGAGCTCGGGGAACACGCAGCGCAGCACCTTGCCGTCGTTGGACGGGTTGACGCCGAGGTCGGAGTCGCGGATCGCCCGCTCGACGTTCGCCATCGCGCCCATGTCGTAGGGCTGGATCATGATGATCCGCGCCTCGGGGGCGGTGAACGACGCCAGCTGCTGCAGCGGGGTCGGGGTGCCGTAGTAGTCGACGATGATCTTGTTGAACATGCTCGGGCTGCGCCCGGCCGGCCCGGATCGCCGCGAACTCCTCACGGGTCGCCTCGACCGACTTGTCCATCTTGCCGTCGGCCTCGTTGAGGATGTCGTTGATCACGCTGTCTCCTGTCGTGCTGCTGTGCGGTGCGGTCAGCCGGCGCTGACCAGCGTGCCGATCTTCTCACCCTGCACGGCGCGCAGGATGTTGCCCTCGGGCTCCATGCCGAACACGATCATCGGCATCTTGTTCTCGCCGCACAGCGCGAACGCCGTCTGGTCCATGATCCGCAGACCCCGGGCGATCGCCTCGTCGTAGGTGAGCTCGTCGAACTTGGTGGCGGTCGGGTCGCTGCGTGCGGGTCGGCGGTGTAGACGCCGTCGACCCCGCTCTTGGCCACCAGGACGACGTCGCACCTGGTCTCGAGGGCCCGCTGCACGGCGACGGTGTCGGTGGAGAAGAACGGCATGCCCATGCCGGCGCCGAAGATCACGACCCGGCCCTTCTCCATGTGCCGGATGGCGCGCCGCGGGATGTAGGGCTCGGCGACCTGGCCCATCGTGATCGCGGTCTGCACCCGGGTCTCGATGCCGAGCTTCTCCAGGAAGTCCTGGAGCGCCAGGCAGTTCATGACGATGCCGAGCATGCCCATGTAGTCGGCGCGCACCCGGTCCATGCCGCGCTGCTGCAGCTCGGCGCCGCGGAAGAAGTTGCCGCCGCCGGTGACGACGGCGATCTGGACGCCGGCGCGCGACACCGCGGCGATCTCGCGGGCGATGGCCTGCACGACGTCGGGGTCGACGCCGACCTGGCCGCCGCCGAACACCTCGCCGGAGAGCTTCAGCAGTACGCGCTTGTAGCCGGTCACACGGCTCCTTCCGAGGGCCTGCGGTGGTGGCGGCCCGAGAGTCTGGACGCCCTGGGGGAGGCTACCGGGCAGGCCCGGGACCCGACAGGGCAGCCACCGGCCGCACCCCAGCTCTAGGAGACCCGCCGGACCCGCTCCCGGAACTTGGTGCGGTTGTCGCCGTCGATCCGCGAGTCGCGCGTGCGGGAGATGTGACCCACCTGGTCCTCGCCGCCGGTGACCGGCTGGGCGTCGATGATGGTGTCGCGCTCGAAGGCGTGCGACTTGTCGTTGTTGCGGTAGTAGCGGTAGAAGCCCCAGTAGGTGGCTCCGCCCCCCAACGGGCCCGCCGCCAGCAGCCACACCGGCGAGTCGTCGCCGGAGGCCAGCGGCAGGACGGGGGTGAGTCCGACGAGGACCTGCATCAGCTCGATCACGCCGACGCCACCAGGATGAAGCCCGCGATGCCCTCGAGGAAGGTGCCCACGGTGAGGGCGGCGAGGATCAGCTTGGGCTGCGAGACCGGGATGCTGCCCATCGTCTCCCCCGTGCGCGCGTTGACCGCGATGTAGTGCAGCAGCCCGTTGCTCTCCTGCTGGTAGGAGTAGAGCCACACCGGCAGGTACATCGCCACCCAGCGCGACCCCGCGACGTCGACCTTCTCCTGCTCCCAGCGCACGCCGCGGTCGAACTTGCCGAGCGAGCCGCCGACCTCGGACCGGCCGATCGAGAGCAGCTGGTCCTGGAGCAGCGGCTCGACGCCCGCGACGTTGAGGTTGCGCCGCTCGCTGGTGAACCCCACCAGGTAGTTGGCGTCCCAGGCCACCGCGTTCTTCGTGTCGAACGGCAGGATCGTGTTGATGATGTTGTTGGTGTTGGCCGGGCCCATCTGCGCCCGTTCGGACGATCCCTCCACCGTGAGGTCGTCGACGGTGAACGAGACCTGCCGCGCGACCTGGTAGATGTCGGCGGCGTAGTACGTGACCGTGCTGTCGCCACTCTTCTCGGTCCAGCGCCGCGTCTGCACCTCGCCGCGGCCCCAGTACTGGGTGTCCGCCCGGGCGTCGATCACCAGGTAGGGCAGGTAGACGCCGAGCACGTTCTCCGGCACGAACTCCTTCTTGAACCGCTTGTGCGCGAAGAGCCGGCGCTTCGAGGCGAAGTCGCGGATGCTGACGATCGCCTCGTCCCGGGTGAGCTTGAAGGGCAGGACGGCGTCCGGCACGGCGCCGTTGGGGATCTGCTGGTTGACGTTGAGCGTGTGCCGGCACCAATGGCACCGGGCGTTGAGAGCGTGGGCGGTGTCGACGACCACCTCGGCCCCACAGCTCTCGCACTTGAAGGTGAGAACCACGTCGGCGTCGGCCGCGATGTCGGAGGCACCGCTCGCGACCACCGTGCCCTCGAGCTCGTCGAGACCCACGCCGAGTCCGAACTGCTCCTCGACCCGCTCCTGCTGCCACTCGTTGCGGCAGAAGTTGCACCCGGAGCATCCCGGTCGACACGCGAAGCTGGATGTCAGTCGAGCCGCACCTCGGGCAGCGGTTGAGGCCGTCCTGCAGCGACTCGTTGACGGTCTCGATGGTGGGGCCGGGCTCGGGCGCCGCCTGGGAGGCGGCCAGCTCCTCCTCCAGGGAGAGGGGCGGGCCGTCGAAGGTCGGTTCGCGGGGCTGTGCCGGTTGCTGGGCGGGCGGCTCCTGGGTCATCTCACAGACCCAGCGCCTTGGCCTTCGCCGCGTCGTAGTCCTCTTGCGTGATCAGACCGGCGTCGAGCATGTCCTTGGCCCGCTTCAGCACGGCCACCGGGTCGTCCCCGGCCGCGGGGGCCGCCGGCGCGGCGGGTGCCGCCGCCGGAGCAGCGGGCGCTCCAGGCTGCTGACCGGGCTGGCCGGTCGGCTGCTGGAGGCCACCGACACCGAGTCCGCCCACCCCGACGCCCATGCCGATGATGCCGCCGGGTCCGGCGTTCTCACCGGCCGACTCGATGCCCGCGGCCACCGAGGCCTGCAGGTTGGAGTTGCCGCGCGCTCCGGAGAGCGCGTCGGCACGCTGGACGTTCTTGAGCAGCTCGCGGGTGTTGGCGTCGTACTCGATCGAGATGATCGCGACCTTGACGATCTCCAGACCGCGGTCGGTCCGCCACTGGTAGTTCTGCTCCACCGCGGCCGAGAGCGACTGGGCGAAGCCGATGGAGTCCTGCTGGAGCTTGGCGATCCGGTTCCCCTTGGCGGGGTCGTTGGTGTACATCGAGAACGCGGGGGCCAGCGAGCCGACCACCTCGTTGAACAGCTGCTCGCCGGCCGGGTTCTCCATGTCGGTGAAGTCGAACGTGGCGCGCCCGTTGATCACCTCGGCGGGCACGAAGTTGCGGATGAAGGTGAGCGGGTCGGTGATCCTCATCGTGTAGGTGCCGCGAGTGATGGCACCGACCTGGGTGTTGAGGAACGCGTCGTCCCAGTAGATCTCCGACTGGGTGCCGAACTTGTTGTTCGGCAGCTCCTTGAGCGAGACGAAGACGGCGCTCTGCTGCGTGGAGGGCCGGCCCCCGAACTTGTAGCGCTCCCAGCTCTGCTTGATGACCGCGTCGACCAGCCCGCCGCCGGAGAACACCGACTGCGAGGCGGGCTCGTCGGAGTTCCAGATGTACGCCCCCGGCTCGGCCGCGAAGCCGGTGAACGCGCCGTCCTCCAGGAGCACCAGGCCGTAGCCCTGCGGGATGATGATCTTCGACCCGTTGGTGATCACCCCGGTGGAGCCCTGGGTGTTGCTGCCGCGGCCGGCGTTCTGACCCTGCGGCACGGCGGGCACGATCGCGGCCGTCGAGGTCGTGCCGTCCGGCACGCCGTAGAAGTCGAGCCACTGGTCGCCGAGCGTTCCGCCGACGGCGCCGATCGCGGCCTGGATGAGTCCCACGAGTCGATCTCCTTCGTCTGGCGACATGGATCCTGCCGCCGCGCGTGTGCACGCGGGGCGTCGGTCGGCGACAAGTTACACCCGGACTCCGGGCCCGCGGGCCGCTTTCGGACCTGCTCGCCTCAGGACTCGCGGCGGCTCCGGCGGACCAGCTCGTCGACCCAGCGCTCGTAGCGGCCGAACGACGGGCCGCGGTCGGCGTCGATGCGCAACATCAGCTCGGGCCGCTCGAGCGACGGACCGGTGTAGTTGTCGGATCCGGTGAGCACGACGGCGACGGGCCGGCCCCACCTCGCGGCAGGACCGGCCCGTCGTCGGAGCCGTGTGGTCGGGCTCAGGCGCCGACCTCGATGCGGGCGAACCGCTTGAGGGTGGTGCCGGCCTCGTCGAGGACCGCCTTGACCGACTTCTTGTTCTCGGTGACCGACGGCTGCTCCAGCAGCACGACGTCCTTGAAGAAGCCGTTGAGCCGGCCCTCGGTGATCTTGGCGATCGCCTGCTCGGGCTTGCCCTCCTCGCGCGAGGTGGCCTCGGCGATCTCGCGCTCCTTGGCGACGACGTCGGCCGGGACCTCGTCGCGGGTGAGGTACTGCGGGCGCATCGCGGCGACCTGCATGGCCGCACCCTTCGCGCCGGCCTCGTCGCCGTCGTACTCGACGAGCACGCCGACGGCGGGCGGCAGGTCGGCCGCGCGCCGGTGCAGGTAGACCACGGTCGGGCCGTCGAAGAAGGCGACGCGGCCGAGCTCGATCTTCTCGCCGATGGAGATCGCGAGGCCCTCGACGACCTCGCCGACGGTCTTGCCGTCGAGCTCGACGGCCTTGAGCGACTCGACGTCCTGGGCCTTGGCGCCGGCCGCGGCGTCGGCGATGCGCTGCGCCGTGGCGACGAACTCCTCGCCCTTGGCGACGAAGTCGGTCTCGCACTTCAGCTCGACCAGCGCACCGCCGGAGGTGGCGACGAGCCCGGCCGAGGCCTCGCGCTCGGCGCCCCGCTTGGCAGCCTTCGCCGCGCCCTTGACGCGGAGCAGCTCGACGGCCTTGTCGAGGTCGCCGTCGGCCTCGTCGAGGGCCTTCTTGCAGTCCATCATGCCGGCGCCGGTCTGGTCGCGGAGCTTCTTGACGTCGGCAGCGGTGAATGCCATGGGTACTCCTTGGTACTCGTGGGTGGGTCTGGTGCGGCCGGAGGTCAGGACTCGGTGGTGGTCTCGGCCTTCGGCTCCTCGGCGGGGGTCTCCTCGGCAGCGGCCGGGGACTCCTCCGGCCGGGGAGCCTCGCGCGGGGTCTCCTCCGCAGCCGGGGTCTCCTCCGCAGCCGGGGTCTCCTCCGCAGCCGGGGTCTCCTCCGCAGCCGGGGTCTCCTCCGCAGCCGGGGTCTCCTCCGCAGCCGGGGTCTCCTCGCAGCCGGGGTCTCCTCGGCGGCCTCGGGGACCGGGGTCGCCTCGGTCTCGGCGGCCGGGGTCTCCTCGGCGGCAGCAGCGGTCTCGGCAGCCGCGGCACCCTCGGAGGAGGCGCCGGTGGCTTCGGTGGCGGGGGCCTCGGTGGCGCCCGGGGCGGCGTCGGCGCCGGTGGCGCTCTCGGCAGCCTTCTCGGCGTCGCCGCCCAGCAGCTCGCGCTCCCACTCGGCCAGCGGCTCCTCGGCACCCGGCGTGGTCTCGCCCTCGCCGGTCTTGGCGCCGGAGCGGGCGATCAGGCCCTCGGCGACGGCGTCGGCGACCACGCGGGTCAGCAGGCCGACGGCGCGGATCGCGTCGTCGTTGCCCGGGATCGGGAAGTCGACCAGGTCGGGGTCGCAGTTGGAGTCGAGGATGCCGATGATCGGGATGCGCAGCTTGCGCGCCTCCTCGACGGCCAGGTGCTCCTTGTTGGTGTCGACGATCCAGACGGCGGAGGGCACGCGGCTCATCTCGCGGATGCCGCCGAGCGACTTGTTGAGCTTGTCGCGCTCGCGGCGCATCTGCAGCAGCTCCTTCTTGGTGCGGCTGCTGCCGGCGACGTCGTCGAAGTCGACCTCGTCGAGCTCCTTGAGGCGGTTGATCCGCTGGTGCACGGTCTGGAAGTTGGTGAGCATGCCGCCGAGCCAGCGCTGGTTGACGTAGGGCATGCCGACGCGGGTCGCCTGCTCGGCGATCGCCTCCTGGGCCTGCTTCTTGGTGCCGACGAACATCACGATGCCGCCCTTGGCGACCGTGTCCTTGACGAAGGCGTAGGAGCGGTCGATGTAGGCCAGCGACTGCTGCAGGTCGATGATGTAGATGCCGTTGCGCTCGGTCATGATGAAGCGCTTCATCTTGGGGTTCCAGCGACGGGTCTGGTGCCCGAAGTGGACGCCGCTCTCGAGGAGCTGGCGCATGGTCACGACTGCCATGAGTGGTTCTCTCCTGAGAGCCCGGCCGATCCGCGCACGCGCGGCCGCCCAGGCTCGGTGTTGGTGTCCAGTTCTGTCGCGGCCGACGGTGTCGGCCGCCCTGACGCCTGCGCGGGACCTGACCCTCCGGGGTTCTGGTGAACTCCGACGGGACCGAGGGTCCGCTCCCGCGGGCGGTCGGAGACCCGGAGGAACAATGGGTCGCCGTCGCGGTCTGCGGGCGTGCGAATTTCACTCCGGAGGAGTGATGGGCTCAGCGTAGTCGCGGGGCGCCGACCCCGCCCAATCGGTGGGTGCCACCCAGCAACCGTCCACAGCCCGCACTCGACCCCGGTTCTCCACAGCCACCCACCGCCAGGGACCCGGGCGTCGGCCCTGCCGGCGAGGCTCCCCTCATGTCCCGTCTCCTCCGCCTCGCTCTCCTCGTCGTCGGCGTGCTGCTGCTGGTGCCCTGGGCGATTCCGGCAGCCGCGTCCGGCGGTGCGGAGGAGGTCGACCCGGTCGGGGTCTGGCCGCTCGCGCCCGAGCCCGACGTGCGGCGCGGCTTCGACCCGCCCGACTCGCCCTACGGCGCCGGCCACCGCGGCGTCGACCTCGCCGGCAGCCCGGGTCAGGCGGTGCGGTCGGCGCTCCCCGGCACGGTCCGCTACGCCGGGCCGCTCGCCGGCCGCGGTGTCGTCGTGGTCGACCACGGCGCCACCCGCACCACCTACGAGCCGGTCACGGCCGTCGTCGCGGTCGGCGACGCCGTGCCGGCCGGCGGCCGGATCGGCACCCTCGAGCTGCCGGGGTCGCACTGCTTCCCGCAGGCGTGCCTGCACTGGGGTTGGATCCGGGGCGAGATCTACCTCGACCCGCTCCGCCTGGTCGGAGCCGGGCCGGTCCGGCTGCTGCCGCTCTGGCGCGACCGGCCGGTCGGCACCGTCGGCACCGTCGGCCGCGCCGTCGGCACGGTCGGGCTGCCCCCCGCCCGGGCCTCTCCGCCGGGGCCGCCGCTGCCGTGGGCGGGTGTGCTCCCCGGTTTGCTGGCCTGGTGAGTCAGGCCCGAGGGTGCGCCTGCCGGTAGGCGCGCCGCAGCCGGTCGGTGGTCACGTGGGTGTAGCGCTGGGTGGTGGCGAGCGAGGCGTGCCCGAGCAGCTCCTGCACCGAGCGCAGGTCGGCGCCGCCCTCGAGCAGGTGGGTGGCGGCCGAGTGGCGCAGCCCGTGGGGCCGATGTCGGGCGCCCCGGGCACGTCGGCGATCCGGCGGTGCACCAGCGTGCGGACGGCGCGCTGGTCGATCCGCTTGCCGCGCGCACCCAGGAACAGCGCACCCCCGGCGCCCTCGGCCAGCAGAGCGCGGACGGCCCTGGCGGACCCAGAGGTCCAGGGCGCGGGCGGCCGGACGGCCGAAGGGCACGGTCCGCTCCTTGCGCCCCTTGCCGAGCACCCGGACCACGTTGCGATCGCGGTCGACGTCGTCGACGTCGAGGCCGACCAGCTCGCCGACCCGGATGCCGGTGGCGTAGAGCAGCTCGAGCATCGCGACGTCGCGCAGCCCCACCGGGCTGCCGTCGTCGGCGAGGTCGGTGGCGGCGGCGATCAGGTCACGCGCCTCGTCGACCCGCAGCACGGCCGGCAGCGTGCGGTGAGCCTTGGGCGAGCCGAGCGCCGCGCCGGCGTCGGTGGCCACCCGCCCGGTGCGGCAGAGCCACGCGGTGAACACCCGGGCGGCGGTCGGCGCGGCGGGCCAGCGTGGTGCGCGAACGCCCCTGGCTCTGCTGCTTGGCCAGCCAGCTGCGCAGCGTCCGCAGGTCGATCTCGTCGACCGCGCCGAGCCCCAGCCGGACCGCGTGGTCGAGCGACGCCCGCCACGTCGGCGAGGTAGGCGCGCACGGTGTGCGACGTCAGGTCACGCTCGGAGACCAGGTGCCGCTCGTACTCGGCGAGCACCCGCGCAGCCCACTCGGGCAGCACGTCGGGCTCCACGGCCTCCTCGGTCACCTCCCGATGGTAGGAACGCGGGCCTCCCCACGGCCCGAGCGTCGTCGGCGCGTCACCGACCGTCCGCGGTCGGGGTCAGCCGCCAGCCGGTGGGCGCGACGTCGACCAGCCCCGCGGCGTGGAGCCGACCGAGGACGGCGCGGACCTCGAGCAGGCCCACCCCGGCCACCCGGGCGATCGAGTCGACCGGGGCGCGGGACGCGACCGGCACGGCGTCGAGCACCTGCCGCTGCCGCGCGGTGAGGCGGTCGCGGCGGGTCTGCGGCGACTCCCGCGGCTCCAGCAGGTGCTCGCCGGCGGTGCCGACGATCTCGAGCACGTCGGCGCCCGAGGTCACCAGCGTCATCGCCCCGTGCCGGATCAGCTCGTGCACCCCCGCCGACGGCGCGCTGGTGACCGGCCCCGGCACGCCCATCAGCGGGCGGTTGAGCCGGCCGGCCCAGTTGGCGGTGTTGAGGGCGCCGCTGCGCAGGGCCGCCTCGACCACCACGGTGCCCCGGGTGAGCGCGGCGATCACCCGGTTGCGGGCCAGGAAGCGGATCCGGAGCGGCGCGCAGCCGGGGGCGGCCTCGGAGACGACGGCGCCGGTGCGCGGCGATGTGGTCGAGCAGCTCGCGGTGGGCGGCCGGGTAGACGCGGTCGGCACCGCAGGCAGCACCGCGACGGTCGGGCGCACCGGCAGCGCAGCGCGCCGCGGTGGGCGGCGTCGTCGATGCCGAACGCGGCGCCGGAGACGACGGCGACCCGGCGCGCAGCCACAGCCGGCGCCGATCTCGCCGGCCACCGACGTCGCCGTAGGTCGTGGCCGCCCGGGACCCGACGACCGCGACCGAGCGCCCCGAGGGCGTCGAGGCGGCAGCGGACCGCGCACCCAGAGCCCCACCGGCACACCGCCGCGCTCGTGCAGCGCCGGGCGCCGCGTCCAGGTCGTCGAGCTGGCGCGGGCCACTCGTCGTCGCCGGGCACCACGAACCGCAGCCCGAGCCGTCTCGGCCCGCTCGAGCTCGGGCCGGGTCGACCTCGGCCGAGCCGGACCGCGACGTCGGTCGGGAGCCCGTCGTCGTCGCTGCTCGCGAGCAGCAGCTCGTGGACCGGAGCTCGGCGCCGAGCTCGGCGACCAGACCGGTCAGCCGCAGGTCACCGGGCTCGCCGAGCCGGTTGAGCGCCACCCGGGCGAGCCGATCGCTCGTGACCGCTCATCCGGCCCGCCGGTCGCAGCGTGGCCACGAGCAACGGCTCACCGGTGCGCAGCCGCAGCGCCGTCTCGACCTCGTCGGCGCCGGGCTCGACGTCGCGTGCCCGACGCCACCGAGGCGAGGTCGGCGACGGTCCAGCGCCAGCCGGTGCACGCGCACGGCGCCGCGACTGCTGAGCCGGCCGTCGTAGAGCGCGTCGTCGAGCAGCCGCCGGGCGCCGTCGGCGCAGCGGCCAGCGCTCGCGCAGCACCGGGCCGGGCACCTGGCCGTTGAGGCGCCAGCCGCAGCCGTCGTACCGCTCGTGCTGGCGGGCCCGGGCCGCGGCCACCCGGGCCCGGACCTCGGCCGAGGTCTCGCGGGCTCGAGCCGTCGCTCGTGGCGGCTGGAGCACCGGCGACGTGCCGGGTGATGTCGATCCGGTCGGCGAGCGGGCCGGTCAGCTTGCGTGCGGTAGTCGCGCAGCTGCTGCGAGCGACAGGTGCACCGGCTCTGGCCGACGCTCACGGCGTAGTCGCCGCACGGGCACGGGTTGCAGGCGAGCACGAGCATCCCGCGCGCCGGGAGGGTGACCGACTCGTCGCGCCGGGCGATCGTGACGTCGCCGCTCTCGAGCGGCTGTCGCAGCGCCTCGATGATGTCGGTGCGGAACAGCGGGAACTCGTCGAGGAAGAGGACGCCGGCGTGCGCCCGGCTGATCTCGCCCGGGCCGCACCTGCCCGCTAGCCGCCGCCGATCGATGCTGGTCTTGCTCGCGTCGTGGTGCGGCGCGGAGTACGGCGGCCGGGTGATCAGCCCGTCGCCCGGCTCGAGGGCGCCGGCGAGCGAGTGGATCGCGGTCAGCTCGAGCGACTCCTCCGGCGTGAGGTCGGGCAGGATCGACGGGATCCGCTCGGCCAGGCTGGTCTTGCCGGCTCCCTTCGGCCCGGAGAGCAGGATGGCGTGGCCGCCGGCCGCAGCGACCTCGACGGCGTACTTGGCGTCGGCCATGCCGCGCAGGTCGGCGAGGTCGACCTCCTCGAGCCGCTCCTCGCCGCGCCAGGTCAACAGCCGGTGCCCGACATCGGCGCGACCGGCGGCGCCACGGGCACCTCCTCGTCGCGCAGCTCGGCCACCACCTGGGCCAGCGACCGCATGCCGAGCACGGTCATGCCGGGCACCATCGCGGCCTCGCGGGACCTGGGGCTCGGGCACGAACACGTGCCGGACGCCGCGCTCGCGCGCCGCCAGCACCATCGGCAGCACCCCCGGCACCGAGCGCAGCCCGCCGTCGAGGGTGAGCTCGCCGATGAAGGCGGTGCCGAGCGAGCGCCTCGGCCGGGCACGGTGCCGTCGGCGGCGAGGACCGCGACCGCGATGGCGAGGTCGAAGTGCGGTCCGCGCTTGGTGAGGTCGGCGGGCGAGAGCAGCACGGTGATCCGCTTGGTGGCCGGCCAGCCCAGGTCGCTGTTGATGATCGCCATCCGGCACCGGTCGGCGCCCTCGCGCAGCGAGACGTCGGGGCGGCCCACCATCGTGAAGCCCGGCCTGGCCCGGCTGAGACGTCGGCCTGGACGTCGATCAGGTGGCCGAGCGCCCCGTGCAGCGACACGGTGCGGGCGGTGGCGAACGGCATCAGCCGAGCCCCCGCACGTGGTCGACCACGGCCGGGCCCCGCCGCGGTCGCAGGACGGCGACCAGGTCGACCCGCGTCTCGCTCGGGCCGCGAGCCCGTGGCGCCGCCGCCCACCGCCGCCCGAGCCGGTGCAGCCGGTCGAGCTTCGCGTCGGTGATCGCCTCGTGCGGGGTGCCGGAGCGCAGGCTGGTGCGGGTCTTGACCTCGCACACCACGAGCACGTCGCCGTCGCGCAGCACCAGGTCGATCTCCCCGTCGTCGCAGCGCCAGTTGCGGTCGAGCACGACCAGCCCCTGCTCGACGAGGTGGCGCGCGGCCACCTGCTCGCCGTAGGCGCCCAGCGCCTGGCGCGCGCGTTGGGAGGTGCGCCGGGTGTCCGGCGTCGGGGAGGTGGGTGTCGAGGTCATGCCGCCAGGGTGGGCGGCAACACGGGCGTCCGGAGCCGGGCCGCGACCGGGCTGTGGAGAACCGGGGGCCGGTCCCGGCTGTGGACGGTTCGTGGGTAGCGGGAGCCTCAGGAGGGGGTGTCGAGGTCCCGCTGGGTGAGCTCCTCGACGTAGACGTCCTTGAAGGTCAGCACCTTGACGTTCTTGGCGAACCGGGCCGGCCGGTACATGTCCCAGACCCAGGCGTCCGACATCGAGACCTCGAAGAACACGTCACCGGACTCGGTGCGCGCCTTCACGTCGACCTGGTTGCACAGGTAGAAGCGCCGGTCGGTCTCGACGCCGTACTTGAAGATGCCGACGACGTCGCGGTACTCGCGGTAGAGCGTGAGCTCCTGCTCGGCCTCGTACTTCTCCAGCTCCTCCGCGCTCATGACGCCGAGCCTAGGGCCGGAGGGGCAACCGGGTCGGGGAACGGCTCCAGTCCGGCCGCGCGCCGGACGTTGACGAACCGCATCCGGTGGATCGGCGACGGCCCGTGCGCGAGCAGGGCGGCGGTGTGGTCGTCGGTGATGTAGCCCTTGTGGGTCGCGAAGTCGTAGTCGGGCCAGTCGTCGTGCAGCCGGGTCATGATCCGGTCCCGGGTGACCTTGGCGAGCACCGACGCCGCAGCCACGCAGGCCGCCACCCGGTCGCCCTTCCACACCGCGAGGCCGGGCGCGCCGAGCCCGTCGACGGGGAAGCCGTCGGAGAGCACGAACTCCGGTCGCGTCTCGAGACGCGCCACCGCCCGGCGCAGCGCCTCGACGTTGGCCACGTGCATCCCGAGCCGGTCGCACTCGTCGTGACCGATCACCACGACCGACCACGCCACCGCGCGCCGCACCACCTGGGTGTAGCAGCGCTCCCGGGCCGCCTCGGTGAGCAGCTTGGAGTCGGCCAGCCCGGGGACGATGCCGGCCCTGCCGTCCGGCAGGATCGCCGCGCCCGCCACCAGCGGACCGGCGCACGCGCCGCGGCCCGCCTCGTCGACCCCGGCGATCACCCCGACGCCGTGACGCCGCAACGCCCGCTCGTAGCCGTAGAGCCCGGCGTCCCGCCGGACCGTCGCGCCCCGAGGGAGGTGGCTCACGACCTCAGCCCGACGGGGGCTCGGCGACGTCGTCGAAGCTCTCGGGACGGTGGACCAGACCGAACCGGTCGAGCGGCCAGGCGACCGCCATGACCTTGCCGACCACGAGGTCGACGTCGACGAACGGGTCGGAGGTGCACTCGGTCTCCCGCGCCACGCACACGTAGGCACTGGAGTCGGAGGACTGCTGGCGGTTGTCGCCCATCACGAAGACGGTGCCCTCCGGCACCGGGCCGGACCGCCACTTGCAGTTGCCGCGAGCGGGGCCGTCGCAGGGGGACTGGGTGTTCTCGGTGACCTCGGCGAGGTAGCCGTCCTCGTCGAGCGGACGCTCCGTTGACCCGGATCCGGCCCTCCTTGTCGCAGCAGACGATGACGTCGCCCGGGACGCCGATCACCCGCTTCACGAGGTGGCCGCCCTCCGGGTAGAGGCCGACCGCTGCCAGCACCTTCTTGACGCCGCCGATCTCCTCGTCGGCGCCGGCACCCAGCCAGCCGCCCGGGTCCTCGAAGACGACGACGTCACCGCGGTCGGGGGTGTCGCCGAACCAGTAGGAGACCTTCTGGACGAGGATCCGGTCGTCCTTCTCGAGCCCGGGCTCCATCGACTCCGAGGGGATGTAGAACGCCTGGAGCACGAAGGTCTTGAGCAGCACCGCGACGACCACGGCGCCGACGAGCACGAGGATCGCCTCCTGCCACAGGGGCAGGGTCGGGATCCGCGGCACCCGGAACCGGCGCCGCCGGCCACCGGACCGGTCGTCCGCCTGGTCGTCGTGCTCGTGGTCGGGTCCGACCGGGGCGGCGACGGAGCCGTCGTCGTCGGTCCGCGTCACGCCTCGCGACGCTCCTTGATCTTGGCGGCCTTGC
This sequence comes from uncultured Actinomycetota bacterium, assembly GCA_963845795.1. Classification (GTDB taxonomy): domain Bacteria; phylum Actinomycetota; class Actinomycetes; order Propionibacteriales; family Nocardioidaceae; genus Nocardioides. The sequence continues at coordinate 312,847 of CAWJTG010000011.1, forward strand.
CGCGCAGGTTGCGGAGGTAGTACAGCTTCGCGCGGCGGACGTCGCCGCGGGTGACGATCTCGATCTGCTCGAAGATCGGCGAGTGGAGCGGGAAGGTGCGCTCGACACCGACGCCGAAGGACACCTTGCGCACCGTGAAGGTGCGGCCGATGCCGGAGCCGTGGATGCGGATGACCACGCCCTGGAAGATCTGGACGCGGGAGCGGCTGCCCTCGACGACCTTGACGTGGACCTTGACGGTGTCGCCCGCGCGGAAGGCGGGGACGTCGTCGCGCTTGCGGGCGGCGCCGAGATCGGCGATCACGTTGCTCATGGTTCTCCTCGCGAGTGCCACAGGTCAGCCGCGGAATCGGACGGGGACGTGCCCCGGCTTGCATTCAGATGGTGGCCCGAACCGTGCGTGGCCGGCGGCGCGAGGTGTCCCCTGTGGCAGGCACCCGACGCAGTCCCCCCGCGTGCTGCTCGGGGCGGACCTTCGACCGGTCGGACCAGGCCGTGAGTCTGCCACAGCACCCTCCCGGGCTGCTAAATCCGCGGCTTGGTCATCACGACCGCCAACGGGGGCGGCGTGAGGTCCTCCCGGCAGCCGGAACCCCGCCCGCTGGTACATGCGGATGTTGTGCTCGCTGCGGTGGCCGGTGAACGAGCACGAAGGACGACGCACCCGGTGGCGCCACCGCCTGGATGTGCTCGAGCAGCAGCCGTCCCAGGCCGCGGCCCTGGAGGTCGGGGGCGACCATGATCCGGCCGATGTCCCAGGCGTCCTCCACCATCCGGCCACGGACCGCGCCGACGAGCCGGCCCGCCACGCGCACCACGAAGGTGGTCCAGTCGGCCAGCCACTCCCGGACGTCGTCGAGGGACTCCCCCAGGGCCGGGATCCCGGTGACACTGTCGTTGGCGATCGCCTCCTGGAGCCAGCAGGCGCGCTGCAACGTGAGCACCTCGCCCGCGTCGCCCGGACGCGCCGGCTCGATCAACCACTCGGTGGGGGCCTGGCTCGGCGACAGCAGGTCCGGACGGCGCTCGGCGGTTCGTCGCAGCGCCTGCTCACGCCGCCAGGCGGCGACCCGGCCGTGGTCACCGGACCGCAGCACCTCGGGCACGTCGAGGCCGCGCCAGGAGGCGGGCTTGGTGTAGACGGGGTACTCGAGCAGTCCGTCCTCGTGCGACTCCTCGACCAGCGACTCGGCATTGCCCACGAACCCGGGCAGGAGCCGTACGACCGCCTCGGTGACGGCGAGCGCGGCCACCTCGCCGCCGTTCAGCACGTAGTCGCCGAGGCTGACCTCCACCACCTCGACGCCGGGCCTGGTGGAGGCGTGGTCGAGCACCCGCTGGTCGATGCCCTCGTAGCGGCCGCAGGCGAACACCAGGCGGCTTCGGACGGCCAGGTCGCGGGCGAGGGCCTGGGTGAACGGCGCGCCGGACGGCGTCGGCACCACCAGCGTCGCGGAGTCACCCGCCAGCACCTCGTCGAGCGCCTCGCCCCACGGCTCCGGACGCATCACCATCCCGGCGCCGCCGCCGTAGGGGGTGTCGTCGACCGTGCGGTGCCGGTCGTGGGTCCAGTCCCGCAGGTCGTGCACGTGCACCTCGACCAGGCCGGACACTCGCGCCCGGCCCGCCAGGGACAGGTCGAGGGGGGCGAACCAGTCGGGGAAGATCGTGACGTAGTCGAGGCGCACGGCCCGCCGCTCAGCTCTCGAGGGGGGCGACGAGGCCCGGTCGGTCGGCGACGACGACCCGGCCGCCGGCGAGGTCGACCTCCGGCACCAGCGCGGTGACGAACGGCACGAGGGTGTCGCGGCCGTCGAGGGCGCGCACGGCGAGCAGGTCCTGGGCGCCGCCGTGCACGAGGCCGGTGACCTCGCCGAGCAGGGCGCCGTCGACGTCGTGGGCGGCGAGCCCGACCAGCTGGTGGTCGTAGTACTCCTCCGGGTCCTCGGGGGTCTCGTCGGCGGCGACGTCGGCGTGCAGCACGACCCCGCGAGCGGACTCGGCCGCCGTGCGGTCGGGCAGCTCGGCGAACCGGGCGAGCAGCACCGACTGGTGCCAGCGGACGGCGTCGACGGTGAGCACCACGTGCGGGAAGGCCGACCCCCGGGGCGCCTCGACCCGCAGCAGCGTGCCCTCGGCGTAGCGCCGGTCCGGCTCGTCGGTGCGCACCTCGACCGTGACCTCGCCGCGCAGGCCGTGCGGCTTCCCGATCCGCCCGACCACCACGTCGATCGTCTCCACGGGCGTCAGGCTAGGGCGTGCCGACAACCACGCCGACCCGCCCGAGGGCGGGTCGGCATGGTTCTGGCGCAGTGTCGGGCGGTCAGCGACCGCGGTCGACGTCGACGAAGTCGATGCGAGCGCCGCCCCGGCCGGCGAGCGCGCCGATGACGGTGCGGAACGCGGACGCGGTGCGGCCGCCGCGACCGATGACCTTGCCGAGGTCCTCGGGATGCACCCGGACCTCGAGCAGGGAGCCACGGCGCAGCTGCTTGTCGCGCACGCTGACGTCGTCGGGGTGCTCGACCACGCCGCGCACGAGGTGCTCGAGGGCGTCGGCCAGCATCAGTTGCCCGGCTCCGTCTGTGCCTCGTCGGCCTCGGCCTCGGTGGCGGCGTCCTCGGGCGACTGGCCCGCGGTGGCCTCGGGCTCGCGGGGCTCCGGCGTCGCGGCCTTCGGCTCCTCGGCCTGCGGCTCCTCGGCCTTCGGCTCCTCGGCCTTCTTCTCGGCCTTGGCCGCCTTGGCCGCCTTGTCCGCCTTGGAAGCCTTGGCCGTCGTCGCCGGCTTGTCGGCCTGGTCGGCCTTGTCACCGGTGTCGGCTGCGGCGTCGTCGGAGTCGGACTTCTTCTCGGCCTTCTTGCTCGCGGCCTTCTTGGTGGTCGCCGAGCCCTTCGACTCGCCCGCGACCTCCTTGAGCGCCTCGTTGAAGACCTCGAGCTTGTCGCGCTTCGGCTCGGCGGTGCGCAGCGTGCCCTCGGTGCCCGGAAGGCCCTTGTACTTCTGCCAGTCGCCGGTGAGCTTGAGGAGCTTCGCGACGGCCTCCGACGGCTGCGCGCCGACGCCGAGCCAGTACTGCGCCCGCTCGGAGGCGACCGTGATGTAGCTCGGGTCCTCCTTGGGGTGGTACAGGCCGATCTCCTCGATGACCTTGCCGTCGCGCTTCTTGCGCGAGTCGACGACGACGATGCGGTACTGCGGGACCCGGACCTTGCCCAGGCGCTTCAAACGGATCTTGACTGCCACGTCTGTGGTGTCTCCTCGGAACTCGTGTCTGATGAACGCCGTCGCTCCAGGGTGGGGAACACACCGGGCGAGGCGGTCGTGGGCCTCGTCGCAGGACCGGGTGAGAGGGTCCGGACCCGCGCGGGACTCAGCGCGGAAGTCTGCCAGACCGCGGGCGGCGCCCGAAATCCCGCCTCGGCGGAGGCCTAGCGCGAGGCCACCACGGCGCCGCGCAGGACCACGCACGCGGGCGGGTGAGCGTGGCCAGGTCGTCGCGCGGGTCGGCGTCGAGGACGACGAAGTCGGCGGGGTCGCCCTCCCCCAGCCCGGCGTTCCAGCCCAGCCACTCCCGACCGCGCCAGGACGCCGCCGCGATCGCGTACTCGGCTCCGAGCCCCAGGTCGGCCATCGCGCGGATCTCCTCGGCGAGGTGGCCGTGCCGGCCGAGCCCGCCGCCGTCACTGCCGACGTAGAGGGCCACGCCGGCCTCGTGGGCGGCCATGAGGGTCTCGCGACGGCGGGCGTGGAGACGCTCCATGGTGGCGGCGTAGTCGGGGAACCTCTCGCGGCCGGCGTCGGCGAACTCGGGGAACTTGTCGGTCTGGAGCACGGTCGGCACCAGCGCGACGCCCTGCTCGACCATCTGGGCGAGGTGGTGCTCCTGCAGGCCGGTGCCGTGCTCGAGGCAGTCGATGCCGGCGTCGAGGAGACCCTGGAGCACGTCGGTGCCGAAGCAGTGGGCGGTGACCTTCGCGCCGTGCTCGTGGGCTGCTGCGATGGCGGCGGCGAACGCGTCGGCCGGGAAGGACGGCGCGAGGTCGCCGTCGTCGCGGGAGATCCAGTCGCCGACGAGCTTCACCCACCCGTCGCCGCTCCGGGCCTCCAGGGCGACGGTGGCGGCGAGCTCGTCGGGCTCCACCTCGTGCGCGTAGTTGCGGATGTAGCGCCGGGTGCGGGCGACGTGGCGACCGCACCGGATCAGCCGGGGCAGGTCGTCGCGCTGCTGCACCCACCGGGTGTCGGCGGGCGACCCGCAGTCGCGCAGCAGCAGCACGCCGGTGTCGCGATCGAGGATCGCCTGCCGCTCGGTCTCGTCGTCGTCGACGGCCCCGTCGTCCTCGAGACCGAGGTGGTTGTGCGCGTCGACGAGCCCCGGCACCGACCCACCCCTCCGCCACCGTCTCGGCGCCGGCCTGCGGCTCGTAGGTGACGGTGCCGTCGACGACGTAGAGGTCGCGGGCCTCGCCGTCGGGGAGCACGGGGCCGCGGAACCGTTGGGCTGCTGCCATGCGCCCGACGTTAGTGGCCCCGAACCCGGCGACGCCGGGTCGGCGTGCGATCCGAGCGCCGACTCGAGCTATCCGAGCTCGCCGAGGAGCCAGGTGGGGCTCATGACCGTGGCACCGTGGCGCTCGACGCGTCCCATGAGGATGCGGTCGGCGGTGACGACGGCGACGCGCCTGCCCCTGCTCGGCGGCCGCCTCGGCCTGGGCCACGATCGCGTCGTCGCCGCTGCCCGGCGGCGTGCACGGTGCGCACGTGGGCGTCGCGGCCGGCGGCGACGCCGCCCTTGGCCTGGCCCTCCAGCACGAGCACCACCTCGTCGTGCGGCAGGTCGGCGACGAGCAGCTGCTCGTGCAGACGGCGGGCGGCGCCGGCGCGGTCCTTCCACCAGCCGTCGGGGCGGCTGCCGACCACGTTGGCCCCGTCGACGATCAACACCTGCGTCACTGCGCCATCATGGCGCGGTGCTGAGGGTGGTGGCGGTCGCGGTGCTGGCGGTGCTCGCGGTGCTCACCGGCTGCTCCGCCGAGCCTGCGCCGGAGGGGGCAGCGCCGGAGCGGGCGACGCCGACTCTCGCGCCCTCGGCCTCGCGCACTCCCCCGTCACCGGCCCCGTCACCGGCCCCGTCGCGGTCACCGACCGCGCCGCCGACCCCGGAGCCCGTGGTCGGCGTCGACCTCTCCCACCACCAGGGCTCCGTCGACTGGCGGGGGTGGGGCGCGACGGCATGGCGTTCGCCTACCTCAAGGCCACCGAGGGCAGCACCTACACGGACCCGACCTTCGCCGCGAACGCCTCCGGCGCGGCCGGCGCCGGGCTGCGGGTCGGCGGCTACCACTACTTCAACCTCTGCCCCCCGGCGCGGCGCAGGGCGAGCACTTCGCCGCCGTCCTCGACGACGCGCTGGCCGACATCCCGCCGCGGCGCCGGATGCCGCCGGCCCTCGACCTCGAGCTGCTCGGCAGCTGCGACACCCCGCCGCCGCGCGCCGACCTGGTGCGCGAGGTCCGCGCGTTCCTCGCCGCCGTCGAGCCGGTCACCGGGCAACGAGTGGTGGTCTACGCGTTCCCGGAGTTCGAGCGGACCTACCGGATGTCGGCGGCGATCGACCGCCGCCAGTGGGTGCGCCGCATCGGCGACCGCCCACCGGCGCGGGAGTGGTGGCTGTGGCAGCGGGACGACGCCGCCACCGTGGCGGGCGTGACCGGGCCGGTGGATCTGAACCAGCTGGCGCCTGGGTGATCGAGCCGGGCGAGCGCTAGCGAGCCCGTGCCGAGATCCCCGAGGCCGAAGACAGCGACAGGGCCGGGGGACCTGAACCAGCCGGCGCTCCGGTGATCGAGCCCGTGTCGAGATCCCCGAGGCCGAGACACGACCGGGCCGGGGGTCTCGACACGCTGCTCGTGACCTCGCAGCGGCTCGACCACCGGCGGCAGCCCGGCCCGGCGGAGCGGAACCAGCCCGCGCCCCGGTGATCGAGCCGGGCGAGCGCCAGCGAGCCCGTGTCGAGATCCCCGAGGCCGACACACGACTGGGCCGTGGGTCTCGACACGCTGCTCGTGACCTCGCAGCGGCTCGACCACCGGCGGCAGCCCGGTGGACCTAAACCAGCCGGCGCCCCCGGTGATCGAGCCGGGCGAGCGCCAGCGAGCCCGGTGCCGAGATCCCCGAGGCCGCCACACGACCAGGCCCGGGGGTCTCGACACGCTGCTCGTGACCTCGCAGCGGCTCGATCACCGGCGGCAGCCGCGGCCTACTTCAGGTACTTCGAGAAGTCCTGGGGCAGGTTGAGGTTGGCGGCGGCCTGCTCGTAGTCGATCTCCTCGGCGGGGGCTCCGAACGGGTTGGCCGCGCCGGCGGCCGCCTTCTCCTTGGCGGCCTTGGCGTCCTCGGCGGCCTTGGCGGGGTTGCCGGAGACCCGGCGCCCCTTGCCCTTCTTGGCCTGCTGCTTGCCCTTGCCGCGCTTGCCGGGCCCGGTACCACCGGGCATTCCGGGCATGCCCCGGCATCCCGGCATGCCGGGCATCCCGCCGCCGCGGGCCATCTGCATCATCATCTTGCGGGCCTCGAAGAACCGGTCGACGAGGCTGTTGACGTCGGCGACGGTGCGGCCCGAGCCCTTGGCGATGCGGGCCCGGCGGGAGCCGTCGATCATCTTCGGGTCGGCCCGCTCGGCCGGCGTCATCGACTGGATCATCGCCTGGAGCCGGTCGATCTCGCGCTCGTCGAAGTTCTCGAGCTGCTCGCGCATCTGCCCCATCCCCGGGAGCATCCCGAGGATCTTCGACATCGAGCCGAGCTTGCGCACCTGCTGCATCTGCTCGAGGAAGTCCTCGAGCGTGAACTCGCCGCCCCGGCCCGAGAGCTTCTCGGCGGCCTTGAGCGCCTGCTCCTGGTCGAAGGTCTTCTCCGCCTGCTCGATGAGCGTCATCAGGTCGCCCATGTCGAGGATGCGCGAGGCCATCCGGTCGGGGTGGAAGACGTCGAAGTCGCCCATCTTCTCGCCGGCGGAGGCGAACATCACGGGGCGCCCGGTCACGTGGCGGATCGAGAGCGCGGCGCCACCGCGGGCGTCGCCGTCGAGCTTGGTGAGCACGACGCCGTCGAACCCGACGCCGTCGAGGAACGCCTGCGCGGTGACGACGGCGTCCTGGCCGATCATCGCGTCGACGACGAACAGCACCTCGTCGGGGTCGACGGCGTCACGGATCGCGGCGGCCTGCGCCATCATCTCGGCGTCGACGCCGAGCCGGCCGGCGGTGTCGATGATGACGACGTCGTGCAGGGTGCGCTTGGCCTCCTCGAGCGACGCCCGCGCCACCGAGACGGGGTCGCCGACGCCGTTGCCGGGCTCGGGCGCGAAGACCGGCACACCGACCCGCTCGCCGTTGACCTGGAGCTGGTTGACGGCGTTGGGTCGCTGGAGGTCGCAGGCCACGAGCAGCGGCGTGCGGTTCTGCTCCTTCAGCCACAGCGCGAGCTTGGCCGCGAGCGTGGTCTTGCCGGCGCCCTGGAGGCCGGCGAGCAGGATGACGGTGGGGCCGCTCTTGGCGAACCGGATCCGGCGGGTCTCGCCGCCGAGGATCTCGACGAGCTCCTCGTTGACGATCTTGACGATCTGCTGGGCGGGGTTCAGCGCCTGGCTGACCTCTTCGCCGCGCGCCCGCTCCTTGACCGAGGCGACGAACGCCTTGACCACCGGCAGCGCGACGTCGGCCTCCAGCAGCGCGATCCGGATCTCCCGGGCGGTCGCGTCGATGTCGTCCTCGGAGAGCCGACCCTTGCCTCGGAGGTTGCGGAACGTCTCGGACAGGCGGTCGGACAGGGTGGCGAACACGTGCGGGATCCTCCCAGGTCAGGGACAGCCCAGCCTACGTGGGCGCGGACAGCGCCGAGCGGACGGAGTGGGCGGCCTCGGACGCCCTGGTCTCCGACAGCGCCCCGGCCCCCTCCTCGCGCAGGTAGAAGACGTCGACCGCCTGCGGGCCGAGGGTCTCGACGTGGGCCGAGCGGACGTCGACCCCCAGCCCTGCCAGCGCGGCGCACACCAGTCGGATGACGCCGGGCCGGTCGGCGGCGCGGACCTCGAGCACCGTCGCCTGCGCGCTGGCCTCGGCCCGGACGGCGACCGTCGGCTCCAGGCCGGCCCCGGTGGCCCGGAACCGGGCGTCGAGGTCGATCCGGCCCGCACGCACCGCGTCGTAGCGGGTGCGGAGGAGGGCGGGATCGACGTCGTCGGAGGCGATGTCCCACACCGAGACCCCCCAGCTGCCCGACGGCCCCTGCTGGGCCCACGCCCGGGCCGCCCGCACCGGCAGCCGCTGCAGCGCGAACACCGCCGCGACGTCGGCGAGCAGGCCGATCCGGTCGTCGGAGACCGCGGTGACTCGGCTGCCGTCGCCCTGCCGCTCCACGTCCACGGCGAGTCCGCCGGGGTCGTCGCGCAACGCGTCGGGCACCGCCACCGGGTCGCTGGCGACCACCGGGAGCGCGGCCCCCGAGTCCAGCGCTGCCAGAGCGCGGCGGGCGAGGTCGAGCACCAGCCCCGAGCGCCATGACGTCCACGCCTGGGGCGAGGTGGCCCTCGCGTCCGCCTCGGTGAGCGCCGTGAGCAGCGACATCGCCTCGGGGCTGCCCACGCGGCTCGTCAGCAGCGCCACAGTGGCAGGGTCGTCGGGGTCGCGGGTCGTGGCGGTCCGGGCCAGCAGCAGGTGCCGGCGCACCAGCAGCGCCACGAGGTCGGCGGCCTCGGCGTCGAACCCCATCCGGGTCGCCACGGCGCGGGCCACCGGCTCCCCCGCGACGCTGTGCTCCGGTGAGCTCGCCCTTGCCGATGTCGTGGAGCAGCGCGGCCACCATGAGGACGTCGGGCCGCGCGACCGACCGGATCAGCGAGGACGCCGCCACACAGGTCTCGACGACGTGCCGGTCGACGGTGAACCGGTGGATCGCCGAGGCGTGCGGGAGCAACCGGATCCGCTCCCACTCGGGCAGCACGGCGGCGAGGGCACCGGTCTCCTCGAGCGTCTCCCACACCGGCAGCAGTCCGGGACCCGACGCGAGCAGGCGCACGAGCAGGTGCCGGGCCTCGTCGGGCCACGGGTCGGGCAGCGGGGCGCCCTCCCGAGCCAGCCGGGCGGCGGTGACCGGCGAGAGCACGACGTCGCGCTCGGCGGCCGCGGCGGCGGCCCGCAGCAGCAGGGCCGGGTCGTGGGCGGGTCGGGCCCGGCGGTCGAGCACCACCTCCCCGCCCGCCAGTGCGACTCCGGCGGCGAGCGGCTCCAGCCGCGGCCGACGTTCGCGCGGCGACGTCGCCGACCGGGCGAGCACGCCGTCGACCCGCCGCCACGTGAGCCGTGAGAGGTGGGTGAGTCGACGTCCGATCTCGCGCACCTGCCGCTGCGCCGCGCGGTCGTCGTCGAGACCGAGCCGGGCGGCCAGGTCCGCCCACAGCTCGGGAGCCACCCGGTCGGTGGCGCGCCCGGCGAGCTCGTGCAGGACGTCGCGGACGTCGAGCAGCGCCTGGCGGCTGCGCTCGAGGTCGGTGTGGGGCACGTCGACCAGCCAGGTGGCCACCAGGGCACGCAGCATCGTGGCGTCGCGCAGTCCGCCCTCGGCCTCCTTGAGGTCGGGCACGGAGAGGTGGGCAAGCTCGCCGACCACCTGGTGCCGCGCGGTGACGAGCCGGCGCAGCTCGGGCAGCCGGGCCCGGGCGCCACGCCGCCACTGGGCGAGCACCGTGGTGCGGAGCCGCAGCGCGAGGTGGGGGTCACCCGCGACGTGACGGACGTCGAGCAGGCCGGAGGCCACGCGGACGTCCGCGTCCGCGGCCGCCGTCATCTCGGTCAGCGAGCGCACCGAGTGGTCGAGCCGGGCGCCGTCGTCCCACAGCGGGTACCAGACCTCGGCGGCGACCGCGGCGGGGTCGACGCCCTCGTCGTGCACGAGCACGACGTCGAGGTCGGAGTGGGGGGCGAGCTCGGCGCGGCCGTAGCCGCCGACGGCGACCAGCGCCATGCCGGACTCCGGCCCCCCACTCCCGTCGTAGGCGGCGACGCACGACCGGTCGGCCGCCGCGGTGCGGGCGGCACGCTCGGCCGCGGTCAAGGGGTCTGCCGGGTCTAGAGGGCCGCGGAGTCGCGGTCGCCGGTGCGCACCCGCACCACCGACTCGACCGGTTGCACCCACACCTTGCCGTCCCCGATCCGCCCGGTGTGCGCGGTCTTGGTGACGATCCCCACGACGTCCTCCGCGTCACCGTCGTCGACCACGATCTCGATACGGATCTTGGGCACCAGGGCGATGTCGTACTCCGCCCCCCGGTAGACCTCGGTGTGGCCCTTCTGGCGGCCGTAGCCACTCACCTCGCTGACCGTCATGCCGGTCACGCCGAAGATCTCGAGGGCCTCGCGGACGTCCTCCCACTTGTGCGGCTTGATCACCGCGGTCACGAGCTTCATGCGGTTACCTCCTCCTGGTCGCGGGCGCCTGCGAGGGGTGCCGTGCTGCCGGCGAGGACGCCGGTGCTGCTGCCCACGCCACTGTGGATGTCGTACGCGGCCTCGCCGTGCTCGGCGAGGTCGATGCCGCCGATCTCGTCGTCCTCGGAGATCCGCAACCCGATCGTGTACTTGAGGACCAGCGCGATGACGGTGGTGAGCACCCCGCAGTAGACGACCGCCACCAGCACGCCGAGCGTCTGGTCGGCGAGGGACCCGACTCCGCCACCGTAGAGCAGACCGTCGATCCCGCCGGCTCCCTCAGAGGTCGAGAAGACGCCGATGAGGATCGTGCCCACGACGCCGCCCACCAGGTGGACGCCGACGACGTCGAGCGAGTCGTCGTACCCGAGCCGGAACTTCCAGCCGACCGCCCAGGCGCAGATCGCACCGGCGGTCGCGCCGATGGCCACGGCACCCTCGATGTCGACCGCACCGGCGGCCGGGGTGATCGCCACCAGTCCGGCCACGATGCCCGAGGCGGCGCCGAGCGAGGTCGCCTTCTTGTGCACGAGCCGCTCGATGAGGAGCCAGCCGAGGATGGCGGCCATCGCGGCGAGCGTGGTGTTGGCGAAGGTGCGCCCGGTCTCGAGCGGGAACTGGGTCTCCGGGTCGTCGCCGAAGACGATCGAGCCCACGTTGAAGCCGTACCAGCCGAGCCACAGCATGCCCGCGCCCAGCATCGTGAGCGTCAGGTTGTGCGGGCGCATCTTGTCCTTGGGCCAGCTCAGGCGCTTGCCGAGCAGCAGGACCAGCACCAGCGCGGCGACACCGGCGTTGATGTGGACGGCGGTGCCGCCCGCGTAGTCCTGCGCGCCGATCCGGCCGCAGATGAGCGAGTCGTCGGTGCAGCTGAACACCATGTGCGCCATCGGGAAGTAGACGATGACGGCCCAGATCGGCACGAAGAGCAGCCAGGCTGCGAACTTCATCCGCCCCTCGACCGCGCCGCTGATCAGCGCCACGGTGATGATCGCGAACGTCATCTGGAACATCACGAAGACGTAGTTGTCGGTGGTGACGCCGTCGAGCCAGAACAGCTCGAAGGGGTTGGCGAAGAAGGTGCCGTCGCCGCCGAAGCCCATCGACCAGCCGATGGCGACGTAGACGATGCCGACCATCGCCGCGGCGACGAACGACATCATCATCATGTTGAGCACCGACTTCGAGCGCGACATGCCGCCGTAGAACAGCGCCAGGGCGGGCACGGTCATCATCAGGACCAGTGCCGTCGCGATGAGCATGAAGGCGTAATAGCCGTCCACAGAACCTCCAGGATCTCAGGGACGTGCGGGGACGGGCCGAGGTCGACAGCGCTGTCGGCTCGGTCGCCGTCTCGATGGCGTTCACCTTCGTGCCGCGACATTTCGCCGACCGCCGACCCGTGTTGCGAGCAGGGAACGAGTTACCCCCTCCTGTGAACGGGGTGTTACGGGAGCGGCAGCACGACGTCGCCGGGCGGGAGCATCGGGCGGACCCACGGACGCCCCGGCCGCCGGATCGGCATAACCTGACCCGCACCACCGATCCAGCTCCCCGGAGGACCATGAGCATCGCCGGCCGGACCCGACACGCCCTCGGCAGGATCCGCCCCCGGCGGGACGAGGCCGCCGCCACCGTCCCCGCCCGGCGCGCGAAGGCCCCCGTCGTCGGGATGGTCGAGGAGTTCTCGCGCCGCCTGGTCGTCGGGTGGGTCTCGGTGCCCCCCGGTCACCCACCGGTGCGGGTCGACCTCTGCGTCGGCGGCGAGCCCGTCAGCAGCACCGTGGCCACGCCCGGGGCGATGTCGGGCGTCACGAGCGTGCTGCGCGAGGGCGCGCCCGGCGACCCGGACGCCGCCCCGGCCGGTGAGGTGGTGCACCCCTGGCAGGTGCCGATGATCCCGGGGCCGACCGACGACCGCCGCAACAGCCGCCAGGAGATCCGCACGTTCTCCTTCCGCGTCTCCGGGCTGTGGCCCTACCTGCGCCGGTCGAGCCGCCTCACGCTGCGGGTCGACGGACGCGCCCTGCCGATCCACCGGCACGGCACCTACCTCTCCCCGCCGCGCGACGGCAAGCGGTCGATCGCCGAGCTCCGCCAGATGCTGGCCGAGGGCTACGTGCTCTCCCAGACCGGCAAGGTCCAGCTCTCCCGCAAGCTCGACACCGAGTGGCAGCGGGCGGTGCTCGCCCTCCACGGCCGGATCAGCGCGGTGGTGCGCGAGGAGTTCGGCCTCGACACGTTCCTGATCTACGGCACCCTGCTGGGCATCGTGCGCGAGGGCGGGTACATCGCCCACGACGTCGACTTCGACACCGCCTACCTCTCGCGGGAGCAGACGCCGATCGGGGCGGCCGCGGAGCTCGAGCGGGTCGCCCTGCGCCTCATCGGCGCCGACCTGACGGTCGAGGCACTCCCGTCGGCCCTGCACGTCTTCGACCCCACCGACGACAACGGTCCGCAGGTCGACCTGTTCCACCTGTTCGTCGACGAGGACGACGACGTCCAGTTCCCGTTCGGGGTGGCCGGCACCTCGCGGCTGCGGGGCTCGACGTCGCGCGAGACCACGGAGGTCGACGTGCCCGGCGGCCGCGCGCTGGTGCCGGCGAACGCCGAGGAGTTCGTCGAGCACATCTACGGGTCGGACTGGGCACAGCCGAAGCCGGGCTTCAACTGGAACCTCGACCGCACCCGCTCCGCCCCGGAGGCCCAGCTGAGCCCGGCGCAGCTGTCGAGCCTCTACTGGGCCGACTTCTACGCCCGGCACGAGTACACCTCGGCGTCCACGTTCTGCGACTTCCTGCTCGACCGTGACGATGTGCCGGGCACCGTGATCGACCTCGGTTGCGGCGACGGGCGTGACTCGTTCGGGTTCGGGGCCGCCGGGCGCCAGGTGGTCGGGCTCGACCGGTCGGCGGTCGGCATCGAGCACGCCTCCGCCCGGGCCGCGTCGCTGGGGCTCGCCGAGCGGGTGCGCTTCGTGTGCTGCGACGCCGCCGACGGCCCCCAGCTGCGGGCGGCGGTCGGCGACGCCCTCGCCGCGGCCGACGGGGCGGCGCTGTTCTACCTGCGGTTCTTCCTCCACGCCATCACCGAGGACGTGCAGGACGTCGTGCTCGGCACTCTGGCCGACCTCGCGCGCCCGGGCGACGTGCTGGCCGCGGAGTTCCGCGCCGAGGCCGACGAGTCCACCACCAAGACCCACGGCGGTCACTACCGTCGCTACCAGGACGGGGTGGGCGCTCACCGAGCGGCTGCAGGCGCAGCACGGGTTCACGGTGCTGCACCGCGAGGAGGGGACAGGGTTGTCGCCCTACGGCGACGAGGACCCCGTCTTGTTCCGGCTCGTCGTCCGACGCTGAGCCTCCGGGTCAGGTCGACGCGCGGCCGAGGAAGCCCTTGAGGCCGGTGACATCGACGTCGGCCACCGGCAGGAACCCGGACTCCTCGCCGGCGACGTCGCCGACCCCGGCCACCTCCTCGAGGACGTCGTCGAGGGGCTCCCCGGACGCCGCCACCCGAGCCGCGCGGCTGACGGCGGCCGTGCGCTCCAGCCGCGCCACGTCGCGGTCGCCGAGGTGCACCCGGCGGAGCCCGTCGTGGGTGCGCTCGAGCGAGGCCACCAGGTGCTGCAGCGTGCGAGGCGCCGGTGCGAACCCCGCGGACGGCAGGGTGAGCCGGAACGTGGCCGGGCACCGCCCGGCGGGCAGGGCCTCGAGCAGCTCGACCCGCGGCTCACCGGCGTAGGCGGCCCGCACCAGCCGCAGGTCCAGCCACGGGTCGTCGAGGGGGTGGACCCGCTCGTCGGCGAGCCGGCCCCACGGGCCCACCAGCACGACGGTGAGGTCCGCGAGGGTCGAGGCCAGCACGGCGTCGACGACGACCCGCGCGCTCTCGGGCGCCGCGCCGGCGACGTCGAGCACGACCTGCAACCACAGGGACGGAGTAGCCGCGCCGGGTGGCGCGCTTGGGCCGCAGGTCGGGGATGCGGTCGGCGAGGAACGGGTCGTTGTAGCGGGCCACCTGCTGCCACCGCGGGCCATGCTGTGCGAGCGGCCGAGGTGCCAGCTGCGGGCCTCCCGCTCCGCCACGAACACCGCACCGGCCTCGGCGAGGCGGTAGCCGAGCACGTTGTCCTCGCCGAGCTTGAGGTCGAGGTCCATGCCGCCGGCGTCGAGGTAGACCTCGCGCCGCACCGACGCCGTGGCACCTACATGCGGGCGGAACGCGCGCGGCCCGGCGGCGCGCAGGTCGTCGAACCGCTGCCAGAACCCTTCGACCCAGCGGTGCTCCTCGGCGTCCGCCGCGTCGAAGAGACCGTCGGCGTCGCCGTCGGCGACCACGCGGGCCACCTCCTCCGGCGACCTGCCGAGGAGCGGCGCCGGGTCGACGAACAGCTTGTGGCCTATGACGACGGCGTGGTCGACGAGGTGGTGCCAGCGCAGCTGGGCCTCGAGGTGCTCGCGGAACACGAGCATGTCGGCGTCGAGCCAGTGCAGGACGTCTCCGTCGGCGGCCAGCGCCCCGGTGTGGCAGGCCACGGCACGGCCCCAGCTCTGCGTCACCGGCACGACGCGGGTGTTCTCGGGCCGCACCTCGGGCAGGTCGAGCGGGCGCCCCCGCTCGGTGGCGTCGTCGTCGGCGACCACCACCTCGAGCAGGTGGGAGGGGTAGCTCTGCGCCGCCAGCGAGGCCAGCGTGAAGGGCAGCGTCCGCTCCGGACGGTGGGCCGGGACGACCACGCTGACGCTCACCGTGGGCTCCCACCCACCCAGCGGCGGCGGCGCGAGGACGGACCAGTCGTTGCGCCGTACCCGCGGCTGTCCACCCTCCCGATCCGGCACGCCGCGATGCTAGTGGTGTGCCCTGCGGGCACGCCCGACCGCTCGGCGTGCCCCGGGGCGTGCTTCCTCCCGGCCGCGAGCGGTGAGAGGCTGGGACGGTGAGCGAGGTCGAGGACTTGCGCGACCGCAACGCCCGGCTCCGCGCGCGGCTGGCCGAGCTGCGGTCACGCACCGGCGGCGACCTCGAGTACCTCTTCGTGATGACCTACGGCCGATCGGGCTCGACCCTCGTCCAGGGTCTCCTGAACGCCATCCCCGGCTACCTCATCCGCGGCGAGAACCGCGATGCGGTCTACCACCTGTACGAGTACTACCGCACGCTCCGCAAGGACAGACGGTGGGTGAACACCGAGGCCTCGCGTCACCCGACGTACGCGTTCTACGGCATGGGTGACGTACCGCTGCGCAAGATGCGGGTCGGCATCCGCCGGCTCGTGCTCGACACCGTGCTGCGCCCCGAGCCGGACACCCGTGTCACCGGGTTCAAGGAGATCCGCTGGTCCCGCGAGGATGGTCGCGGACTACGTCACCTGGCTGCGGGAGGTGTTCCCGGACGCCCGGTTCGTGGTGAACACCCGCAACCACGCCGACGTGCTGGCGAGCAAGTGGTGGGCCCAGGGCGACCGCGAGGAGCAGTCCGCCAAGCTCGTCGACGCCGAGACGCGCATCCTCGCCCTCGCCGAGGAGCTCGGCGACGCCGCGTACCGCCTGCACTACGACGACTACGTGGCCGACCCGAGCGTGCTCCGGCCGTTCTACGACTGGCTCGGCGAGCCGTGGGACGAGGAGTCGGTACGCGCCACGATGGCGGTCCGGCACTCCTTCTGAGCAGCAGCGCCGCTCAGCTCCCGCGGTCACGACAGCAGGGCGTCGACGAAGGCCTCGGGGCTGAACGGCGCGAGGTCGTCGGGCCCCTCGCCGAGGCCGACGAGCTTGACCGGGACACCGAGCTCGCGCTGCACGGCCACGACGATCCCGCCCTTGGCCGAGCCGTCGAGCTTGGTGAGCACGATGCCGGTGACGTCGACGACCTCGCTGAACACCCGGGCCTGGATCAGCCCGTTCTGGCCCGTGGTGGCGTCGAGGACGAGCAGCACCTCGGTGACCGGCGCCTGCTTCTCCACGACCCGCTTGACCTTGCCGAGCTCGTCCATCAGGCCGGCCTTGTTCTGGAGCCGGCCGGCGGTGTCGATGACGACGGTGTCGATGCCGGCGTCGGTGCCGTGCTTGACCGCCTCGAACGCCACGCTCGCCGGGTCGCCGCCCTCGGGGCCGCGCACCACCTCGACCCCGACCCGCTCGCCCCAGGTGGCGAGCTGGTCGACGGCCGCGGCACGGAACGTGTCGGCCGCGCCGAGGGTGACCGTGCGGTCCTCGGCCACGAGGATCCGCGCCAGCTTGCCGACGGTGGTGGTCTTGCCGGACCCGTTGACGCCGACGACGAGCACCACGCCCGGTGCGCCGTCGCCGCTGACGCGCAGCGCGCGGTCGATGCCGGGGTCGAGCAGGCTCGAGCAGATCGTCGCGGAGCACCGAGCGCGGGTCGCCGGCCTCGGTGCCGTCGACGCGGAGCCGGGTGCGCAGGCTCTCGACCACCTGCTGGGTGGGGGCCACGCCGAGGTCGGCGGTGAGCAGCAGGTCCTCGATCGACTCCCAGGTGTCCTCGTCGAGGCGCTCACGGCTGAGCAGTGCGAGCAGACCCTTGCCGAAGCCGCCCTGGCTCCCGGCCAGCCGCTGCCGCAGCGGACCAGGCGGGAGCGGGCGTCCTCGGGACGGTCGAGCGCCGGCTCGGCGGGCTCGGCGGTCTCGACCGGTGCCGGTGGGGCCTCGACGTCGGAGACCGCCGCCTCGGGCGCGGCCGGCGGCGGGGTGAGGACGTCGGTGCCGGACGCCGGTCCACGCCGGCGTCGGGGGACGACGAGACCGACGACGGCCGTCAGCGCGACGACCGCGAGTGCGACGACGAGGATCAGCCACTCCATGGGCTCATCCAACCATCGGGGGGATAGGCTCAGCCGGCGAGCGGTCTCGCGTTCGCGCTGCTCGGGGCCGTCCAGTCGCCGTCCCGAAGGACCGACAACGCGCCGCGGACCCGCTCCATGGCGCGGTCGAGCCAGGGCGCGCCGGGCGTGGGCTCGTTGCGGTGCGGGAAGGCCGTGTAGGCGAGGACGAGGGCGGCGAGCACGAGGCAGGCGAGGGTGCTGACGACGACGAACGTCACGGCGGTCGATCCTCCGAGGGGGTACGTGGCGAGGGGGACGCACCGGGGAGAGGTGCGGCGTCCCCACCGTCCCACGCCGCGCGCGTGGCCTGCGAATCGCGCTCCCGGCGGTCAGGCCGGGGTGTCTCCCACCAGCGGAGTGAGAGCGGCCCGGATCGCTCCGGCAGCGGCACCACGGGCCGGTCGGGTCGGGTCGGGTCGGTGTTGTCGACGTAGACGTGCACGAACCGGCCCTCGGCCGCCGCCTCCTGGTGCGGCCCGTCGTCGCCCTGGAAGAGGCCGACGCGGTAGGTGACCGACGAGGTGCCGAGCCGGTCGACCACGATGCCCAGGTCGACCGGGCGCGGGTAGCCGATCTGGCGGAAGTAGCGGCAGCCGACCTCGGCCACGACGCCGATCGCGGGCAGCGAGCGGATGTCGGTGCCGGTGGCGCCGGCCAGGTGGTTGTTGACCGCGGTGTCGATGAGCTCGAAGTACTTCGCGTTGTTCATGTGGCCATAGACGTCGTCGTCGGTCCACCGCGTCGTGATGGTCTCCCAGTGGACGTAGTCGGACCGGGTGGGCCGGGGAGCGCGCTCGGTCATGGGACTAGGCGGGCTGGGCGTCGCGGAGCCGCTGGCTGATGACGGCGCTGACGCCGTCGCCGCGCATCGAGACGCCGTACAGCGCGTCGCCGACCTCCATCGTGCGCTTCTGGTGGGTGATCACGAGCAGCTGCGAGTTCTCGCGGAGCTCCTCGTAGATCTGCAGCAGCCGGCCGAGGTTGGTGTCGTCGAGCGCCGCCTCCACCTCGTCGAGGATGTAGAACGGCGAGGGCCGGGCCTTGAACAGCGCCACCAGGAACGCGACGGCGACCAGCGACCGCTCACCGCCGGAGAGCAGCGAGAGCCGCTTGACCTTCTTGCCGGGAGGGCGCGCCTCGACCTCGACGCCGGTGTTGAGCATGTCGTCGGGGTCGGTGAGCACCAGCCGACCCTCGCCGCCGGGGAACAGCCGGGCGAAGGTGGCGTCGAAGGCGTTGCTGACGTCGGCGTAGGCCTCGGTGAACACCTCCAGCACCCGGGCGTCGACCTCGCGCACGATGTCGAGCAGGTCGCTGCGCGTCCGCTTCAGGTCCTCGAGCTGCTCGGTGAGGAACTTGTGCCGCTCCTCCATCGCCGAGAACTCCTCGAGCGCGAGCGGGTTGACCCGGCCGAGGTCGCGCAGCTGCCGCTCGGCGATGCGGAGCCGCTTCGGCTGCTCGTCGCGCTCGTAGGGATGCGTCGGGCGGTGGCTCGCCCTGGGCGACGTCCTGGTCCAGCACGGGGGTGGCCGACGGCGGCACCGGCTGGTCGGGACCGAACTCGGCGACCAGCCCCTCGACGTCCAGGCCGAGCTCCTCCATCGCCCGCTCGGCGAGCTGCTCGAGGCGCATCTGCTGCTGGGCGCGGGCCAGCTCGTCGCGGTGCACCGAGCTGACGAGCTCGTCGTGCTCGCGGCCGAGGTCGCGCAACCGGCCGCGCACGTCGAGCAGCTGGTGCTCGCGCCCGGACGCGGGCCCGCTCGACCTCCTGCCGGGCGCGGGTGGCCTCGTGCAGCGAGACCTCGAGCCGGGCCAGCGCGTACGACGCCGCGACGCCGACCGCCTCGGCGGCCTCGCCCTCGCGCAGCATCCGCTCGCGGCGCTCGGCGGCGCGGGCGCGGGCCTCGCGCTCGGCGGCGGCCTGCCGCACCAGCGTGTCGACGCGACCGTGCAGGGCCCGGGCCGCGCTCCTCGGAGGTGCGCAGCGACAGCCGGGCGTCCATCTCGCCCTGACGCGTCGCCTTGGCCTGGTGCGCCAGCCGCTCGCGGTCGGAGGTGTCGGGCTCCTCGGTGGGGGCCTCCTCGGCGGCCGCGAGCCGCTGCTCGAGCTCGGCGAGGCCGGCGAGGTCGCGCTCGCGCGCCTCCTCGGCCTCCGTGATCGCCTGGGCCAGCCGGTCGGCCTCGCCGCGGGCGGCCCGGGCGGCGGTGCCGTGCTGGCCGAGCTCCTCGGCGACGGCGGCCAGGGTGGCGTCGGACTCGTGCAGCTTGGCCAGCGCGACGTCGACCGCGCTTCTGGGCCTCCAGCCGCTCGGCCTCGAGCCGGGACAGGTCGAAGGCGAGCCGCTCCCCCGCCGCCGTGACCTCGGCGAGCTGCTCGGTGGCCTCGTCGACCGCGCCCTGGACCTCGATCAGGCTCGGTGCTGGCCGCTGGAGCCGCCGGCCGCGACGTGGGCGCCGAGCAGGTCGCCCTCGCGGGTGACGGCCACGAGGGCCGGGTGGTCGGCGACGAGCGCGCGGGCGTCGTCGAGGTCGTCGACGACGACGACGCCGGCGAGCAGCCGGGTGACGGCGCCGCGCAGGTGGTCGGGGCACTCGACGGCGTCCGCGGCGTAGCTGGCACCGCCGGACAGCGCGACCCGGTCGACGGCGTCCTCGGGTCCGCCCGCGAGCACGAGCCGCGCGCGACCGAGGTCGTCGTCCTTGAGGTGGGTGAGCGCGGCGACCGCGGCGTCGGCGTCGCGGACCGCCACCGCGTCGGCCGCGGCGCCGAGGGCGCTGGCCACCGCGGTCTCGAAGCCGTGGCGCACGGTGAGCAGCGCGGCCACCGAGCCGAGCACGCCGTCGAGCCGCTGGGAGGCGGCGAGCAGCGCCCCGGCGCCGTCGGGGCGGGCGAGGCCCATCTCGAGGGCGTCCTTGCGGGCGGCGAGCCCGGCGCGGTCGCGGTCGGTCTGCTGGGCCTCCTCGCGGGCCTTGGCGAGCCGGTCCTCGAGGTCGGCCAGCAGCGAGGAGGCCGCCTCGTGCTCGTGGTCGAGGCCCTCCTCGCCGGCGTCGAGCCCGGCGACCCGGGTCTCGAGGGCGGTGAAGTCGCGCTGCGCGCGCTCGACGCGGGCGACGGCGTCCTCGCGGGCCATGCCGGAGCCGGCCCACCTCGTCGTCGGCGGCGGCGGCGCGCGAGCGGAGCGCGCCGACCTGGCCGGTGAGCCGGGCCAGCCCCTCGCGGCGGTCGGCGGCGGCGCGCTGGAGTGCGGTGACGCGGCGGTCCTCCTCGGCGGCGGCGTCCTCGGCGGCACGGCGCGCCGCCACGGCGGCCTCGAGCGCGGTGCGGTGCGCGTCGACCTCGGTGGCGATCTGCTGCTCCTCGGCGCGGACGCCGCTCGGCGTCGGCCTCGATCTCGTCGGGGTCGCGGCCCTGCTCGCGCACCTGCTCGCCCGCCGCAGCGGCGTTGCGGATGCGCTCGGCGGCCAGGCCCTGGGTGCCGCGGAGCCGCTCGCGCAGCGACCCGAGCGCGTACTGCACCTCCTGGGCGGCGGCGAGCGCCGGCAGGTCCTCGCGGAGCGCGGCCTCGACGGCCGCCTCGGTCTCCCGCGCCTGCGCCAGCTGGGCCTCCACCTGCTCGCGGCGCTCCACCAGCACCGACTCGTCGGCGATCTCCTGGTCGAGGGCGGTGCGCGCGGTGACGAGGTCGTCGGCCAGGAGCCGCGCCCGGGAGTCGCGGGCGTCGGCCTGCACCCCGGCCGCCTTGCGCGCCACCTCCGCCTGGCGTCCGAGCGGCTTGAGCTGGCGGCGGATCTCGGAGAGGCAGGTCCTGGAGCCGGGTGAGGTTGCCGTCGGTGGCGTCGAGCTTGCGGAGCGCCTTCTCCTTGCGCTTGCGGTGCTTCAGGACGCCGGCGGCCTCCTCGATGAACCCGCGCCGGTCCTCCGGCGTCGCGTGCAGGATCGTGTCGAGCTGGCCCTGGCCGACGATCACGTGCATCTCGCGGCCGATGCCGGAGTCGCTCAGCAGCTCCTGGACGTCGAGCAGCCGGCACGGCGTGCCGTTGATGGCGTACTCCGACCCGCCGCTGCGGAACATGGTGCGGCTGATCGTCACCTCGGCGTACTCGATCGGCAGCGCGCCGTCGGAGTTGTCGATGGTGAGCACGACCTCGGCGCGACCGAGCGGCGGCCGGCCGCCGACGCCGCTGGTGCCGGCGAAGATGACGTCCTCCATCTTGCCGCCGCGCAGGCTCTTGGCGCCCTGCTCGCCCATCACCCACGCGAGCGCGTCGACGACGTTGGACTTGCCGGAGCCGTTGGGCCCGACGATGCAGGTGATGCCCGGCTCCAGCTGGAGGGTGGTGCTCGAGGCGAAGGACTTGAACCCCTTCAGGGTCAGGCTCTTCAGGTACACGCGAACTCCGTCACCAGTAGGACAACAAGGGGGTCGTCGGGATGCACTGACAGCGGGGGAAGCTCAGCGCGGCCGAGCCTACCGGCCGGCGTCCTGGATCTCGGGAGCCTCGTCGGCGTGGGCGATGTGGGCGAGCTGGCGCCAGATCAGCACCACGAAGACCGCCGAGCCGATGCCCGCGAACCAGAACGGTGCCGTGACGCCGTACTGCTGGGCGAGGACGCCGCCGATGGCCGAGCCGACCACCAGGCCCCCGAAGACGCCGACGAGGTTCACGCTGCCCACCCGCCCCTGCAGATGGGTCGGCACCGCCCGCTGCCGCACCGTCACCGACGTGGTGTGCCAGATGAAGGCGTGGGCGCCGAACAGGAAGAAGATCACCATCGCCACCGGCGGCGAGGTCGTGAGGGCGAGGGCGAGGTGGGTGAGCGTCTCGAACACGAGGCCGATCCGCATCAGGTTGCCGAGCGTCACGTGGCGCGTGATGGTGCCGTAGGCGAGCGTGCCCACCAGGCCGCCGAGCGCGGAGACGGTGGTGATGAGGCCGAAGCCCACCTCGCCGAGGTCGAGGCGCTGGGTGGCGTAGAGCACGAGCACCGACCACGCGGCGCCCCAGGTGATGTTGAAGGTGAAGATCGTCAGCACCAGGGTGCGCACGGCGGCGTGGTGCACCACCCACCGGAACCCCTCGGCGATGTCCTGGCGCAGGTGGGTGGCGGGCGGCGGGCCCTCCCGCGCCGGGAGCGGCAGCCGCGAGATCAGGGCGATGCCGATCAGCACCAGGCTCGCCTGGGTCGCGAACGGCGTCGCGCTGCCGACCGCGAACAGGAACGCACCGAGCGGCGCCCCGGCGAGCTGGTTGATCGTGATGAACCCGGCCGTGAGTCGAGCGTTGGCGATGGCGAGGTCGGCCCGCCTCACGAGCGAGGGCAGCACCGCGCTGGCCGCGTTGTCGGTGAAGACCTCGGCCACGCCGATCGCGAACAGCGCGGTCAGCACCACCGGGATGCTCGCGGCGTCGGTGGCGATCGCGACGGCGAGCAGCACGAGCACCACCGACCGCGCCGCGTTCGCGGCGATCATGATCCGGCGCCGGTCCCACCGGTCGGTGAGCGCGCCGGCCCACAGCCCGAACACCAGGGGCGGCGCCCACTGCACCAGCGCCGCGAGCGCCACCAGGAACTCCGAGTCGGTGCGCGAGGCCACCAGCAGCGGACCCGCCGCCAGCGCGATCCCGTCACCCAGGTTCGTCGTCCACGACGACGCGAGCAGCCACCGGAACCCGGTGCCGAGACGTCGCGGCACGACCGCCTCGACCACTCTGCTCACAAGCGGGAGACGCTACCGGCCCGCGCCGAGGCCCGTCGGGTCAGCGGTGACCTAGTGAGGTTCTCGACTCACAGAAACCTCAGCAGCTCACCGCTCCCCGAGGCCAGGCGGGTCAGCGGTGACCTAGTGAGGCTCTCGACTCACAGAAACCTCAGCAGCTCACCGCTCCCCGAGGCCGCGGGTCAGCGGTGACCTATGAGGTCTCGACCAGAACGTCACCGCTCCCGAGGCGCCCCGAGGATCGGTCAGGTCAGGCAGGGACGGGGTCGACGCGGCGGCGTCGGAGACCCAGCGCGACGAGCATGGCGCCGACGACGAGGGCGAGCGGGGTGGCGCCGCGCTGGACCTTGCCGAGCAGGGTCGGGTCGGCCGAGGAGCGGGGCGGGAGGGCGCCGCGGCCGTCGCCGGGCACGTCGACGGCGTAGACGTCGAGACCGCGCACCAGGTCGATCGAGTAGACGACGTTGGTCTTGCGCCCCGTCATCCGGCCGTGGTCGTAGGCCGGGACCCACATCGCGTCCCAGACCTCCGAGAGGCCCCAGACCGAGTGGGCGTAGGGCTTGATGTCGCGCGGGTTCCGGACGTCGAGGATCTGGGTGCCGCCGCCGTAGAACCCGGCCGCCACCAGGCCGCTGCCGTGGTAGTCGAACCAGTGCGAGGAGCAGAAGGCGCCCTGCGGGCTCGGGAAGCTGCCGAGGTCGGCGAGCTCGACCTTGTCGAGCGGCACGATGCTGGCCAGGCCGTCGCCGCTTCCGTTGAGCTCCTTGACCCACCAGGTCTGGAAGGAGCCCGCCAGGGCGCAGTCGGTCTGCTCGTAGTCCTCCTCGGTGATGAGCAGCACGTTGCCGTTGGCCAGCGACGGCGCGCGGTTCGGCCGGAACGCGTCCGCGTTCGGGCGGAAGGCGTTGTGGAGGATGAAGTCGTTCCAGCCCGGGTAGCGCGGGTCGTCGCCCGCGCCGGCCTTGCCGGTGGTGGCGAGCAGCCGGGGCCTGGCCGGGTCCCGGGTCGACCACATCGAGGCGCCCTCGAAACCGGTGTGGGTGCCGATGCCGGCGGCGTCGAAGTTCCACTTGTGCGCCGCGGTCGGCGAGCGGTGCGGTTGCACCCCGGGGGTGCGCGGCGCGTAGTCGACCTCGCGGGGCGCCCGCAGCCGGCGCAGGTCGAAGACCGAGAACGTGCCGGTGCGGCGGTCGCCCGCGGAGTAGGCGTAGGTGCAGTTCCACTGGCGCACGCAGGCCACCGTGTGGGTGCTGGTCGTGCCCGGCGCCCGCGACAGGATGCGCGGCGCGGTGGGGGTGGTGACGTCGACGACGATCAGCTCGCCGCCCCCGACATTGGTGTGCTCGATGTCGTCGGGGGAGGCCGAGACGAGGTCGACGCCGATCAGCGCGAACCGCTGCACGCCCTTGCTGGTGCGACGCTCACCGCAGTTCATCGCCTCGTTCTCGAACAGGGCGTTCGCCAGGGTGCCGACCAGCCGCGGCTTCGCGGGGTCGGCCACGTTCCACACGCGCAGGGTGTCGATCCCGCTGCTCACGAACAGCGGCGCCGTGCGCAGGAAGCAGCCGGAGATGCCGGCCTGGGACGGGTTCGAGCCCAGGTGGGCGATCCGCTCGCTCTCCACGGCGACGTCGGTGCTGTCGCGCACGAGCGAGCGCTCGCGCAGCTGGTCGGCGGGATCGTCGGCCCCGTCGGCCGCGAAGGCCGCGGGGACGGCGAACAGGCCGGTGCCGGCGAGGAGGAGACCGAGAAGGACGAGGAGGAGTCGGCGCACGACTCCTTCAACGCGCGAACCCGGATCAGGTCACGCGCAAGTGCCTGAGATCAGGCGGGCTGCATCTGCGAGAGCGTCGACACGTCGTCGAACTCGCTGTCCTGCGCGCCGTCGAGCAGCTCGGCCGCGCGAGCGGCGACGAGCCGGTCGTTCTCGGCGCTCAGCCGCAGCACCAGCTGCTCCAGCTCGGCGACGCGAGCGCGCAGGCGAGCGTTGTCGGCGGCAAGGCGGGGGCTTCGCAGGTCGCTGCTCAGGTGGCCGATCAGCGCCTTGGCCATGTAGTGAACTCCTCCGATGAGTGGGTCCGGCCCAGGAAAGTGGGCCATCGTCTAGAGTCCCACCTCACCCCGACCGGGTCAATCTGGCGCCGACGTCGGGACGGGCACCCGGCGCCGTCGCGGGGCGGGCTGGCAGCGGGGGCAGTAGAACGAGGACCGGTTGGTGAAGGCGACCCGGCGGATGGGGGCGCCGCACCGGTCGCAGGGCTGGTCCTCGCGTCCGTAGGCGTGGAGCGACCGGTCGAAGTAGCCGGACTCGCCGTTGACGTCGACGTAGAGCGCGTCGAAGGACGTGCCACCCTCCCCGAGCGCCTGGGTCATGACGTCCCGGGCGTGGCCGAGCAGCTCGCGCACCTGGCGGGCGGTGAGCCGCTCCCCCGGCCGCTCGCCGTGCAGCCGGGCTCGCCACAGCGCCTCGTCGGCGTAGATGTTGCCCACGCCGGAGACGACGGTCTGGTCGAGAAGCAGCCGCTTGACGCCGGCGGTGCGCCGCCGCACGTTCGCCACGAAGGCGTCGTCGTCGAACTCGGGGTCGAGCGGATCCCGGGCGATGTGCGCGATCTCGGGCGGCAGCTCGGCGCCGCCGGCGGACACCGACAGGCCCCCGAACATGCGCTGGTCGACGAAGCGCACGTCGCGGTCCTCGTCCGCGCCGGTCAGGGTCAGCAGCACCCGCAGGTGGCGCTCGTGCGGGGCGTCCTTGGGCTGCACGAGCAGCTGACCGCTCATGCCGAGGTGGCCGAGCAGCGCGTCGCCGTTGTCGAGCGGTAGCCAGAGGTACTTGCCGCGCCGCCGGGCGTCCTCGATCCGGCGTCCGGTCAGCGCGGCGCCGAAGCCCTCCGGGCCGCGCGGGTCGCGGCGCACGGGCCGCGGGTGCAGGACGTCGACGCGGGTGATCGTGGCGCCGAGGACGTGGCGGGCAAGCCCGGACCTCACGACCTCGACCTCAGGGAGCTCGGGCACGGCGGGACCCGCGCTACGCGACGGGAGGTGGGCCGAGGTCGGCCACGATCTCGCCGTAGGCGGTCTCGGCGCAGGCCTGCTCCGCCTCCTTCTTCGACCGGCCGATGCCGTCGCCGTAGAGCCGGCCGGCCACCCGGACCTGGGCGTGGAAGGTCTTCATGTGGTCGGGGCCCTCGTCGCTCAGCACGTACTCCGGGACGCCGAGCGCGTGGGCGGCGGCGAGCTCCTGGAGCGAGGTCTTCCAGTCCAGGCCCGCACCCATCCCCGAGGCCGCCTCGATCAACGGGTCGAAGAGCAGGTGCACGACATCGGCCGAGGTGTCGATGCCGCCGCTGAGGTGGATCGCACCGATCACGGCCTCGACGGTGTCGGAGAGGATCGACGCCTTCTCGCGGCCGCCGGTGGCCTCCTCGCCGCGACCGAGCTTGACGTAGGCGCCGAGGCCGATGCCCCGGGCCACGACGGCCAGCGCCCGGGCGTTGACGACGGCGGCGCGCAGCTTGGCCAACCGGCCCTCGGAGAGGTCCGGGTTGGCGAGGTAGAGGGTCTCGGTGACGACGACGCCGAGCACCGAGTCGCCGAGGAACTCCAGGCGCTCGTTGGTGGGCAGCCCGCCGTGCTCGTAGGCGTACGAGCGGTGCGTCAGGGCGCGCTCGAGCAGCTCCGGGTCGAGCGTCGGGTCACCGAGCGCCGACCGGAGCTCCGGGTAGTCGAGAGCGGGCTGGCCGCTCCCGGCTGCGGACTCGCTCAGAGGACCTGACGCCGGTTGCCCCGGGCGCCGTACTGGCCACACTGGCCGCAGGCGCGGTGCGGCAGGTGCTTGGCACCGCACGACGGGTTGGCACAGGTCACGAGGGACGGCGCGACGGCCTTCCACTGCGAGCGACGGTGCCGCGTGTTGCTGCGCGACATCTTCCGCTTCGGGACAGCCACTGTTCTCTCCTCACACGTCCCGGCGGGATGCCGGGTGTTGGCTCAGTCTGGGGCGATCGACCGGGTCGATCAACTCGGGGGGTCCTGCTGGAGCTCGGCCAGGGCGGCCCACCGCGGGTCGACCGGGTCCTCGTGCGAGTGGTCCGGATCGTCGGCGAGCCGTGCGCCGCACTCGGTGCACAACCCGGGACAGTCCTCCCCGCACAACGGCTGGAACGGCAGTGCGAGCACGACCGCGTCCCGCAGCAGCGGCTCGAGGGCGACCAGGTCGTCCTCCAGCATGCTGACCTCGGGGTCCTCGGCGGCGTCGGTACCGGGCTCCGCGTCGTACACGAACAGCTCCTGGAACGTGACGTCGAGCTGGTCGACGATCGGTTCCAGGCACCGCACGCACTCGCCGCGCAGGTCGGCCGTGGCCGTCCCGGTGACCAGCACCCCCTCCATGACCGCCTCGAGCCGCAGGTCGAGTTCGACCGGCGAGCCTTCGGGGACACTGAGGACCTCGATGCCCAGATCCGCCGGGGCCGGCACCGTCCGCGTCACCTCACGCTGGGACCCCGGGCGGCGGCCGAGCTCGCGGGTGTCGAGCACGAGCGGCGCTCTCGGGTCCAGGCTGGTCAGGAGATCACTTCCGGGTCCGGGCTACCAACAGATCAGCGAGAAGCGTACCGGGGTGTCGGGACGTGCGACGAATCCGAGCATGCGAGCCGGCTGCGCTCAGGCGCGCTCGGCCAGCCGGGCGAGGAGCCGCTCGTGCACGGCCGGCGACAGGAAGCCGCTGACGTCGCCGCCGAGGCCCGCCACCTCCTTGACCAGGCTCGAGCTGACGAACGACTGCCCGGTGCTCGCGGGCAGGAACACGGTCTCGACCCCGGTGAGGGCGGTGTTCATGTGGGCCATGGGCAGCTCGTAGTCGAAGTCGGACGAGGCGCGCAGCCCCTTGACGATCGCCCCGGCCCCCACCGTCGAGCAGAAGTCGGTGACGAGCCCGGTGAACCCCTCGACCCGCACGTTGGGGAGGTCGGCGAGGGTCTCCCGGAGCATGTCGAGCCGCTCGTCGGGCGAGAACAGCCGGCTCTTGGACTGGTTGACGCCGACCGCCACCACGACCTCGTCGAAGAGCTTCGCGGCCCGGCAGATGATGTCGAGGTGACCGTGGGTGACCGGGTCGAACGAGCCGGGACAGACGGCGCGGCTCATGGGGCGTGACCGTACCAAAGCACGGTCTCGCCGTAGCGCTTCGTGCGTTGGCGCTCGAGGCCGTCGGGCCACACCGGCTCGGGGCTGCGTGCCGACCGCTCGACGACCACCAGCGCGTCGGCGGCCAGCCACGGCACCAGGGCGGCGAGGTCGGCGGCGACGGCACCGGAGTCCAGCGGGTACGGCGGGTCGCTGAACACGAGGTCGTAGGCGTGGTGGTCGCCGGCCGAGGGGTGCCCGAGGAAGGCGGCGACGGTGGCGGTGACGACGTGGACGTCGGCACCGAGGTCGCGGGCGTTGGAGCGCACCAGGTCGGCGGTGCGGCGGTCGGACTCGACGAGCGTGACGGCGGCCGCTCCCCGCGACCAGGCCTCCAGCCCGACGGCGCCGCTGCCGGCGTACAGGTCGAGGAACCGCAGTCCCTGGAGGCTGCCGGCCCACGCCTCGATGCTGCTGAAGAGCGCCTCGCGCACCCGGTCGCTGGTGGGGCGGGTGGCGTCGCCGGAGGGTGTACGGAGGCGACGTCCGCCGGCGCTGCCGCCGATGATGCGGGTCACGGCCTCACGACCGCTCCAGGAAGTCGGCCTCGGTGGTGGACTCGAGCGCGGCGACGGCGGCGGCGAGGTCGGGGGCACCGGCGAGGTCGGGGTCGTCGACCAGCAGACCCTCGGCGGACTCCCGGGCGGCCACGATCGTCTTCTCGTCGCGCAGGACGCGCAGCGTGGCGAGCGTGGAGCGCCAGCCCGACTGGGAGGCGCCGAGGACGTCGCCCTCGCGGCGCTGCTCGAGGTCGACCCGGCTCAGCTCGAAGCCGTCGGAGGTGCGGGCGACGGCGTCGAGCCGGTCGCGGGCCGGCGAGCCGGCCTCGGCCCAGGAGACCAGCAGGCACAGCCCCGGGTGGCCGCCGCGACCGACCCGGCCGCGCAGCTGGTGGAGCTGGGAGACGCCGAACCGGTCGGCGTCGAGGATCACCATGCCCGTGGCGTTGTGGACGTCGACGCCGACCTCGATCACGGTGGTGGCGACGAGGACGTCGACGTCGCCGCCGGCGAAGGCGCGCATCGTGGCGTCCTTCTCCTCCGGCGGCATCCGCCCGTGCAGCGCGGCGAGCCGCAGACCGGCCAGCGGGCCCTCGGTGAGCTCGGCGAGCACGTGGTCGACGGCGGCGAGCCGGTCGGCGGCCAGCGCGGCCGGGGCGCGAGCACCACCGTCGGGGTCCTCGGCGTCGCGGTAGTCGATCTCGCCCTGCTCGAGGACGTCGCCGGAGATGCGGGGGCAGACGACGTAGACCTGGTGCCCGCGGGCGACCTCCTCGCGGACCCGCTCCCAGACCCGTGGCATCCACCCCGGGTGGTCGACGAGGCTGACGACGTTGCTCTGGATCGCCGCACGGCCGGCGGGCAGCTCCTCGAGGGTGGAGACCTCGAGGTCGCCGAAGACGGTCATGGCGACGGTGCGCGGGATCGGCGTGGCGGTCATGACCAGCACGTGCGGGGGGCTGCCGGCCTTGTCGGTGAGGGCGGCCCGCTGCTCGACGCCGAACCGGTGCTGCTCGTCGACGACGACCAGGCCGAGGTCGGCGAACATCACGGTGTCCTCGAGGAGCGCGTGGGTGCCGATGAGCAGCCCCGACTCACCGCTGGCGATCCGCGAGAGCGGCTCGGTGCGCTGGCTCTTGGTCATCGACCCCGTGAGCAGCTCGACGCGGGTGGCGACGTCGGGGCCGCCGAGCATGCCGCCGGACGCGAGGTCGCCGAGCATCGCCGAGATGGAGCGGAAGTGCTGCTGGGCGAGCACCTCGGTGGGGGCGAGCAGCGCGGCCTGGCCGCCGGAGTCGATGACCCGCAGCACGGCGCGCAGGGCGACCAGGGTCTTGCCGGACCCGACCTCGCCCTGGAGCAGCCGGTTCATCGGGTGCGGCTGCGCGAGGTCGGCGTCGATCTCCTTGCCCACCGTGCGCTGGCCCGCGGTCAGCTCGAAGGGCAGCCGCGCGTCGAAGGCGGCCAGCAGCGCGCCGTCACCGCCGTCGCGGGAGACCGCCCCCAGGGCCCGGACGGCCCGGCGGCGGCGGGCGAGCACGAGCTGGGTGACCAGCGCTTCCTCGAAGCGGAAGTAGTGCTCGGAGGCGAAGCGGTCCTGGTCGTCGTCGGGGGCGTGGATGCCGGTGAAGGCGCGCTCGGCGCTGCGCAACCGGTGCGCGCTGCGGACCGCCGGCGGCACGACCTCGGGCAGCCGCTCGACCACGGAGCGGGCGAAGGTGACGGCGCGCTGCACGTCCCACGACTCGAGGCCGGCGGTGAGCGGGTAGATCGGGAACAGGCCGCCCATCGCCTCCACCACCGCGACGTCGTCGGCGGCACCCCCGTCGCCGCCGCCCTCGCCGACCAGCACCATCTTGGGGTGGGTGAGCTGCCAGGTGTCGCGGAACAGCTTGGCCTGGCCGATGAAGATGCCCTGCCGCCCCGCCGGGAGGCTGCGGGCCCGCCACTCGGCCTGCTTCTGGTGCTTGGCGAAGAAGCTCATCGTGAGCCGGATCCCGCCGGTGGCGACCACGGTCTCGACGCGGTAGGCGGTGCGGTGCGTGCGGCGGTCCTGGTAGGTCTTCACCGTCGTCTCGGCGACCTCCCCGACGACGGTGAGCATCTGGCCCGGCTCGAGCTCGTCGAGCTCGGAGAGCCGGCCGGTGTCGAGGTAGCGGCGCGGGAAGTGGCGCAGCAGCTGGCCGACGGTCTCCAGGCCGAGCGCGTGGAACTTCTTGACCTTCGCCGAGCCGCCGAGGACCTCCTCGATCCGCGAGTCGACCGTGATCACGACTGCACCCCCTCCCGACCTACTCGACCGCCACCAGGAGCGGGTAGCGGCGCTGGCCCCCGTCGTACACCACGGCGTCGACATGCGGGTGGTGCGCCGCGACCCACGCCGCGGCGCGCTGCGGCAGGTCGCCGGCGTCCTCGCCGCCGACGATGGTGACGAGCTCGGCGCCGCCGGCCAGCAGGCGACCGAGCACGTCGACCGCGACCTCGTACTCGTCCTTCCCGACGATGGCGAAGTCGCCGGCGATCACGCCGAGCACGTCGCCGGGCTCGCACCAGCCGGCCATGGTGAGCGCGGCCTTGGCGGCGACCGTGACGGCGCCGTGCCGGGCGTGGCGGGCGGTGGCGGTCATCTCGAGCACGTCGGCGTCGAAGGAGCGGCCGTCGTCGTGGACGGCGATCGCGGCGAGCCCCTGTACCTGCGCCTCGGTGGGGATCACGGTGACCCGCAGGCCGTGGTCGGTCTCGGCGGTGCTGGCGGCGACCTTGGCGACGCGCACCGAGTCGCCGTCGTTCGGCAGCACGACGACCTCACGGGCGCCGCAGCCGGTGATGGCGGCCAGGATCTCGCCGGCCGACGGGCGCTGCCCGGGACCGCCCTCGACCACCACCGCGCCGCACTCCGCGAACAGGGCGGCCAGACCCGGACCCGCCGCCACGGCGACGACGGCACGGCCCTCGCGCGGCTGCTGCTCGCGGCTCCCCCGGTGGGCGTCGTCGGCGAAGTGGGTGACGCGGACCCGGTACGGGCGACCGGCCTCGATGCCGGCCTCGACCGCCGCGCCGACGTCGTCGACGTGCACGTGGACGTTCCAGAGCCCCTCGCCCCCGACGACGACCAGGGAGTCGCCGAGCGGGGCGAGCGCCGCGCGGAGTGCGGGGATGCGGTCGTCGTCGGCGTCGAGCAGGTACATCACCTCGTAGGCGGGTCCCTCCGCGGTGAGGCCGTGCCCGTCGTCGTGCCCGTCGTCGTGCCCGTCGTCGTGCCCGTCGTCGTGCCCGTCGTCGCGAGTCGGCGGGCGCGGCTGCGGGAGGGGGCCTCGCGGCGCCGGCGGGCGGCGGCGTCCGGTGAGGGCGGTCTCCGCGGCGTCGAGGAGGACGACGATCCCGCGGCCGCCCGCGTCGACGACTCCGGCGTGGCGGAGGACGTCGAGCTGCTCGGGGGTGCGGGCGAGGGCCTCGCGGGCCGCCGCGGCGGCCGCGGAGAGGGCGTCGCGGGCGCGGGAGCCCTCGGCGGCGCGCTCGGCAGCGGCCTCGGCGGCAGCGCGGGCGACGGTGAGCATGGTGCCCTCCACCGGCGTGCCGACCGCGGCGTAGCTGGCCGCGACCGCCTCGGTGAACGACTCGGACAGCACCGCGGCGTTGCGCTCCTCGGAGGTGGCGCGGGCCAGCCGGCGGGCGATCGCGCCGAGCATCTCGCTGAGGATCACCCCGGAGTTGCCACGGGCGCCCAGCAGGGCCGAGCGGGCGAGCACCGGCAGCGGGTCCTGGCCCTCGTCGGCGTGGTGCAGCGCCTCGCGGGCCGCCGACATCGTGAGGTAGAGGTTGGTGCCGGTGTCGCCGTCCGGGACCGGGTAGACATTGAGGGCGTCGATCTCCTCGCGGGCCTCGGCGAGCGCGTCGGAGGCGAGGTCGACGAACCGGGTGACGACCCTGAGGTCGAGCATGCCGGGCCGCGGTGCCGTCTCCACGCGCGTCACCGTAGTGGCCCTTGCGATTTCGGGGGGTGGGCACGCTCGGATAGTCTGTGCCGGTTGCCCGTTCTGCGGGCCCCTCGTCTCTGCAACCGTTTCAGGAGTGTCCCGTGGCTGCCGTCTGTGACATCTGCGCCAAGAAGCCCGGCTTCGGCAACAACCGGCCGTGGTCGCGCAAGATCACCAAGCGCCGGTTCGACCCCAACATCCAGCGGGTGCGTGCCAAGGTCAACGGCACCCCCAAGCGCCTCAACGTCTGCACCTCCTGCCTGAAGGCCGGCAAGGTCACCCGCTGACGTCGTCGTACTGAGGACCGCCGCCCCTCCCGGGTCGGCGGTTCTTCTGCGTCGGGGTGGCGCGGTGGTGCTGGCTCATCACGGTATGTCGGTCCACCGGCACTTCCCGGGGTGAGTCGAGCACGGGCAGCGCTGGTTCATCACGGTATGTCGGTCCACCGGCACTTCCCGGGGTGAGTTGAGCACGGGAAGCGTCGGTTCACCACGGTATGTCGGTCCACCGGCACGTCCCGTGGTGGGTCCAGGCGCGGGTTCGCCTACATACCGTGATGAACCCGCACCCACCCCAGCCGGGCGCGGGCTCAGAAGTGGGTCCACCCGGATGGCCCCTCGTAGGGGGCGCCGTCGACGGTGACGGCGCCGGGCTCGCCGTCGCGCACCTCGCCCACCACGAGCCAACCCGCCGGCACCGAGGCGACGTCGGGGAAGGTCGCGAGCAGGGCGTGGTCGTCCCCGCCGCCGAGCACGAGCTGCACCGGGTCGACGTTGAGCGCGCCGCCGACGGCGGTGAGCGGCTCGGGGATCTCGAAGGCGTCGGCGTGCACGTCGATGGCCACCTGCGAGCCGGTGGCGAGGTGGCCGGCGTCGGCGAGCAGGCCGTCGGAGATGTCGATCATGGCGGTGGCGCCGGCCTCCGCGGCGCTGGCGCCGGCGTCGTAGGGGGGCTGCGGACGGCGGTAGGCGTCGACCAGCACGCGCGGGGAGCGGAAGCCGCGCCCCAGGACGGCGAGGCCCCCGGCCGCCCACCCCTGCCGGCCCGCGAGGGCGAGGACGTCGCCGGGCTCGGCGCCGGAGCGCAGCACCGGCGAGACCGTGCAGGCGCCCAGGACGGTGACGGCGACGACCACCTGGTCGGCGCGGGTGAGGTCACCGCCGACGACCGAGGCGCCCACGAGCGCGCACTCCTCGGCGAACCCCCGGGCGAAGTCCAGTGCCCACTGCACCGGCAGGTCGGCAGGGGCCGCCAGGCCGATGGTGAGCGAGTGCGCGCGGCCGCCCATCGCGTTCACGTCGGAGAGGTTCTGGGCGGCGGCGCGGTGGC
Source organism: uncultured Actinomycetota bacterium (assembly GCA_963845795.1). Classification (GTDB taxonomy): domain Bacteria; phylum Actinomycetota; class Actinomycetes; order Propionibacteriales; family Nocardioidaceae; genus Nocardioides. The sequence continues at coordinate 346,894 of CAWJTG010000011.1, forward strand.
CGACGTCCTCGGCGCTCGCCCAGTCCCGGCGGAAGTGGCGTCCCTCGACGACGAGGTCGGTGGACACCACGACGTGGCCGGTGCGCACCCGCAGCACGGCGGCGTCGTCGCCGGGACCGACGATCACGTGCTCGCCCTGGGCGAACAGCTTCACGAGGTCGGCGATCAGCCCGAACTCGCCGACGTCGGCCAGGGTCGTCTGCGGGTCGGAGGCCATGGAGCCATCCCACCAGACCGGCGCGGGCGGGGTCTGGACACCACTCGCGGGGGCGATAGGTTGACCCCGACCGGCCCACCGACACCAAGGAGCCCCCGCATGGTCGTCCAGGCCTACATCCTGATCCAGACCGACGTCGGCAAGGCCGCCGAGGTGGCCAAGGCGATCGCGCAGGTCAAGGGCGTGACGCTCGCCGAGGACGTCACCGGCCCCTACGACGTCATCGTGCGTGCCGAGGCCCGCAACGTCGACGAGCTCGGCAAGCTCGTCGTGTCGAAGGTGCAGAACCTCGATGGCATCACCCGCACCCTGACCTGCCCCGTGGTGCACATCTGAGCCAGCACGTCACGCGACGCCCCGGGTCCTGGTGGACCCGGGGCGTCGTGGTTCCCGTCGCGCTCGTGCTGGCCGGCTGCGGCGGACCCACCGAGGTGGACGTGCCCGACCTCGACGCCCGGCAGGCCGAGGCCTGCCGCGGCTTCGTCCGGGCCCTCCCCGACACGCTCGCCGAGGAGGAGCGGGGCGAGGTGACGCCGTCCGATGCCCCCGCTGCCGCCTACGGCGACCCGGCGATCGTGGTGCGGTGCGGCGTCGCGGCACCCGAGGAGTTCGACGTCACCGCCCAGTGCGAGGTGGTGAACGGTGTCGGGTGGTACCTGCCGCCCGACCAGTACGACGCCCCGGACGCCGACCTCACGATCACCGCCGTCGGCTTCCGACCGCGGGTCTCGGTGCTCGTGCCCGACGACTACCGCGCCGACGACCGCGGCGCGGCCAGCGACACCGCCGCCGCCGTCCTGGCCGAACTCACCGACCCCGTCCGCGACCACCTCACCGAGGCGGCGGAGTGTCAGTGAGCTGCGGCGGGACTTCTCGGGGACTTCGCTGACTTCTCGGGCACTGCAGCGGCTGAGAAGTCAGGGAATCCCCGGTGAACCGGGGGTTCCCGAGACGGGTGGGGTCAGCGCAGGCCGGTGTCGCGGGCGAGGGCGAGGCGGAGCAGACGGTCGACGAGAGCGGGGTAGTCGAGGCCGGACGCCGCCCACATGCGGGGGTACATCGACAGTGGGGTGAAGCCCGGCATCGTGTTGATCTCGTTGAGCACGACGCCGCCGTCGGGCAACAGGAAGAAGTCGACGCGGGCCAGCCCCTCGCAGCCGACGGCGGTGAACGCGCGGGCGGCCAGCGCCCGGAGCTCCTCGGCCACCCCGGTCGGCAGCTCGGCCGGCACGTCGAGCTCGGTGGCCTCCTCGGGGAGGTACTTGGCCTCGAAGTCGTAGAACTCGTGGTCGCCGGTGATGCGGATCTCGGCGGGCACGCTGGTCTCCGGCGTGCCGTCGAGCGCCTCGAGGACGCCGCACTCGACCTCCCGCGCACCGATCGCCGCCACCTCCACCAGCACCTTCGGGTCGTGCTCGAAGGCCCCCGCGAGGGCGTCGGGCAGGGCCGCCGCGTCGGGCACCCGCGAGATGCCGATGCTCGATCCGCCGCGGGCGGGCTTCACGAACAGCGGGTAGCCCAGCGCCTCGGCCCGTGCGCGGACGGCGCCCGGGTCCGAACCCCACTCCCGGGTGGTGACGGTGACGCTCGGCATCACCGGCAGCCCGGCGCTCGCGAGCACCACCTTCATGTAGGCCTTGTCCATGCTCACCGCCGACGCCAGCACGCCGGCGCCGACGTAGCGCACCCCGGCCATCTCGAGCATCCCCTGGATCGTGCCGTCCTCGCCCCACGGTCCGTGCAGCACCGGGAAGACGACGTCGACCTCGCCGAGCGTCTCCGGCACGTGGCGCCGGGTCGCTCACGACCAGCTCGGTGCCCGCGCCGACCTGGGCCAGCGTGACCGGCGCCCGGCTGTCGTCGACGCTCGGCAGCTGCACCCGGCCCGGTGATCCGCAGCCGGTCGGGGTCGCCCGACTCCAGCACCCACCGGCCGTCGCGCGCGATGCCGATCGGCACGACGTCGTAGACGTCGCGGTCGATCGCCGCCAGCACGCTGCCCGCGGTGACGCAGGAGATGGCGTGCTCGCTGGAGCGGCCGCCGAAGACGACGGCCACACGGGGCTTGCGTCCGGTCCGCTCGGCATCGGGCACGTGGCCGACCCTATCCTCGGGCGCATGTCAGACCTCTCCCCCGCCACGCGGCTGGTGACCCTCGGTCGTCCGGCCCACGAGCCCGACGCGCCGCTCAACATGCCGCTCACGATGGCCTCCACCTACGTCGCCGCCGGCGACCTCGAGTACGGGCGCTACGGCAACCCGACGTGGACCGCCTTCGAGGACACGCTGGGCTCGCTCGAGGGCGGCCGCTGCCTGGCCTTCGCCTCCGGGCTGGCCGCCGTCGACTGCGTGCTCGACCTCGTCGGCCAGGGCGCCACCGTCGTGATGCCGCGCCACGCCTACCTGGGCAGCGTGATGCAGCTCGCCGACCTCGAGTCGCGGGGCCGGCTCACCGGTCGACTCGTCGACATCGCCGACACCGCTGCCGTCGTGGCAGCGTGCGACGACGCCGCGCTGGTGTGGATCGAGTCGCCCACCAACCCGGCCCTCGAGGTCGCCGACATCCCGGCCATCGCCGCGGCAGCCCACGACGCCGGCGCCTACGTCGTCGTCGACAACACCTTCGCCACGCCGCTGCTGCAGCGGCCACTGGAGCTCGGCGCCGACATCGTCGTCCACTCGGCCACCAAGTACCTCGCCGGCCACAGCGACGCCGTGCTCGGAGCCGTCGTCACCGCCGACGACGCGCTGCACGAGGTGCTGCACTCCCGGCGCTCCATGACCGGCAGCATCCCCGGCACCCTCGAGACCTGGCTCGCGCTGCGCGGCCTGCGCACCCTCCACCTGCGCCTCGAGCGCGCCCAGGCCAACGCCCAGGTGCTCGTCGAGCGGCTGCACGGCCACCGCGCCGTCGGTGAGGTGCGCTACCCGGGCTTCGGGGGGATCATCGCGCCGGTGCTCGCGAGCGCCGACGCCGCCGACCTGCTGGTCCGCTCCACGTCGCTGTGGGTGCACGCCACGTCGCTGGGCGGCGTCGAGTCCACCTTCGAACGCCGCCGGCGGTGGAAGACCGAGGCGGCCACCATCCCCGAGGGGCTGGTGCGGATGTCGGTCGGCATCGAGGACGTCGAGGACCTCTGGGCCGACCTCGAGCAGGCCCTCGACCTGGTGACGTAGGCGAGCTCGTCGGGGTCATCGGGCTCTGTCACCCCCCTGGTCGCGTCGACCTTGACCTCACGAGGTTTCGACGCGCTCCACCACCGACGAAGGTCCGGAGCTCGTTCCTCGCTCCGTCCCTTCAGTCCCTCTCAGCCTTCGTGTCGCGGGCGAGGACGGAGTCCATCATCTGTGGCGCGGTCATCCGGCCGGCGACGACGTCGTCGACGTACTGGGCCACGGGGGCGTCGACGTCGGAGCGCTCGGCGAGGGCCCGCAGCGAGGAGCAGGACTTCGCACCCTCGGCCACCTGCCGGGTGGAGGCAACGATCTCCTCGGTGGTGAGGCCGCGGCCGAGCTTCTCGCCGAAGGTGCGGTTGCGCGAGAGCGGCGAGGAGCAGGTGGCGACGAGGTCGCCGAGGCCGGCCAGGCCCATCAAGGTGAGCGGGTTGGCGCCGAGCTTGGTGGCCAGCCGGGCCGTCTCGGCGAGCCCGCGGGTGATGAGCGAGGCGGTGGTGTTGTCGCCGAAGCCGAGGCCGACGGCCATGCCGACGGCGAGGCCGACGACGTTCTTGTAGGCACCGCCCAGCTCGCAGCCGATCACGTCGACGCCGGTGTAGGGGCGGAAGGCGGGCGAGTGGAGCCGACCCTGCAGCATCCGGGCCACCTCCTCCTCCTCACAGGCGACCACGGAGGCGGCGGGCTCGCGGCGGGCGATCTCCTTGGCGAGGTTGGGTCCGCTCACCACGGCGATGCGCTCCGGCCCGGCGCCGGTGACCTGGTGGATGACCTCGCTCATCCGGTTCAGCGTGCCGAGCTCGACACCCTTCATCAGCGACACCAGCACGGCGCCCGGCTCGATGAAGGGCTCCCAGTGCACGAGGTTCTCACGCAGCGTCTGCGAGGGCGTGGCGAGCACGACGACGTCGGCGCCGTCGAGCGCCCTCTCGACGTCGTGGGTGGCACTCAACGCCGACGGCAGGGCGATGCCGGGCAGGTACTCGGTGTTCTCGCGGCGGTCGTTGATGTCGACGGCGACCTGCTCGCGGCGGGCACAGATCGACACCTCGTTGCCGGCGTCGGCGAGCACGATCGAGAACGCCGTGCCCCAGGACCCGGCGCCGAGCACGGCGACCTTCTGCGTGTTCATCCCGCATTCCTCCGCTGCTCGTCGCGGCGATCCCGGTTCGGGTCGCCGGTCTCGGCCACGCCGCGGGCGCGGATGTCGAACCGCTCGACGGGCGGCTCCTCGCCGCGGATCTCGGCGACGAGCACGGTGAGCGCGGTCATGATCCGCTCGGTGGCCTGCCGGACGATCTCGGCGGAGTGCTCGCCGGGCTCGGCGGCCTCCCGCAGGTCGTCGAGGGCGACCGGGTCCCCGGCCTTCATCGTGATCTTCTTGCGCGGGAACAGGTCGGGCTTCCTCGCGTACGGCGGCAGGATGTGCTGGGCGCCCCACTGCCCCACCGGCACCACCGGGCACCCGGTCGCGAGGGCGATGCGGGCGGCACCCGACTTGCCGGTCATCGGCCACAGGTCGGGGTCGCGAGTGAGCGTGCCCTCGGGATAGACGACCACGCACTCCCCTGCCTCGACAGCGGCCACCGCGGCGTCGTAGGCCCCGACGGCCTCGCGGCTGGCCCGCATCACCGGGATCTGGCGGGCGGTGCGCAGGAACCAGCCCAGCACCTTGTTCTTGAACAGGCCGGACTTCGCGAGGTAGCGCGGGTAGCGGCCGTGGTCGTAGGTGAAGTGAGCGGCGGTGAGCGGGTCGACGTGGGACAGGTGGTTCATCACCACGATGCAGCCGCCGGTGGCCGGCAGCTTGGTGCCGTCGATCCAGTGCGGCCGGGTGGTGACGAGGAACAGCGGCTTGAGGATGACGGCCCCCAGCGTGAAGGGCCACTCCCGGGGCTGCTGGAACTTCCGGACCGGACGGATGCGCACAGGTGCGCACGTTACTCGGCCGGTGCCGGCTGGGAGGATCGTCCGGTGCTGCAGCGGTTCGTCATCGTGCTGCCGGTCAAGCCACCGGCGTCCGGGAAGTCCCGGCTGCGCGGCCTCAGCGACGAGCAGCGCCGTGACCTGGCGGGCGCGTTCGCGCTCGACACCGCCGCCGCCTGCCTGGCCGCCGAGGCCGTCGACGCCGTGCTGGTCACCACCGACGACGCCGCCTTCGCCCGCCGCCTCGCCGACCTCGGGTGCGCGACGGTGCCGGACGGCGAGAGCCGCGGGCTCAACGCGGTGCTGCGCCAGGCGGCCGCCGAGTCGGCGCGGCGGTGGCCCGACCTGAGGCCCGTGGCGCTCTGCGCCGACCTTCCCGCCCTGCGCAGCGCCGACCTCGACGCGGCACTGTCGGTGGTGCCGGGCGACGCCGCAGCCTTCGTGGCGGACGCCGAGGCCACCGGCACCACGCTGTACACGGCGCCGGCCACCGACTTCGACCCCCACTTCGGCGAGGGCTCCCGAGCAGCTCACTCCTCGTCCGGCGCACGGGAGCTGACCGGCCACTGGCCGTCGCTGCGGCGCGACGTCGACGAGGCCGACGGCCTGCGCGCCGCGGTCGAGCTCGGGGTCGGTCCCGCCACCGCGCGGGCACTGGGCGGTCTCGAGCTCGGCTGACCACCGCGCGCGAACGGGCCGCCCCCGAAACGGAGGCGGCCCGTGCGGTGGGGACCGGGTCAGGACTTCTTGGCGGTCTTCTTCGCCGTCGACTTCTTGGCGGTCGACTTCTTGGCCGGGGCCTTCTTGGCGGGTGCCTTCTTGGCCGCCGACTTCTTGGCCGGGGCCTTCTTCGCGGGCGCCTTCTTCGCCGTCGACTTCTTCGCGGTCGAGGTCTTCGCCGGGGCCTTCTTGGCCGTCGACTTCTTGGCGGGTGCCTTCTTGGCGGCCGAGGTGGTCGACGACTTCTTGGCGGTCGACTTCTTCGCCGTCGACTTCTTCGCCGTCGACTTCTTGGCCGCCGACTTCTTGGACGTCGATCCGGTGGCAGCGTTCGCCGCGCTCTTCGCGGCCGAGGCCGCTGCCCTGGCCGGTGCGGCCGCCTTCTTCGCGGCCGGGGCCGCGAGCTTCGGCAGCTTCTTCGCACCCGAGACGATGTTCTTGAGGTCCTGGCCGGCGGTGAACTTGGGCACCGTCGTCTTCTTGGCCTTGATCCGGTCGCCGGTCTGCGGGTTGCGAACCCAGCGGGCCTGGCGGACGCGCTTCTCGAACGACCCGAATCCGGTGATGGCGACCTTCTCGCCCTTCACGACCTCGCGGGTGATGGTGTCGAGCACGGCGTCGAGTGCGTGCGCGGCCTGCTTGCGGTTCCCCTCGAAGCGCTGTGCCAGCGCGTCGATGAGTTGAGACTTGTTCACTGTCTTCCCTTCCAGAGAACGTGGTGGGGCCGAGCATCTTGCTCGACTTTCACGGCACGCTAGGTACTCAGACACTCCGCCACAATCGCCACGCCGGGGTGAATGTGACATTTCTCGGCGCGGTTGAGCCGGATCAGCGCCCCTGCGCCACAGCACCCCGAGGATCAAGAAACGCGAAACCCGCTCAACGGAGCCGACTTGGGTGTTCGGGTGCGAGGATTCAGCCGAGAAACTCGAGCAGGGCGCGGTTGAACTCCTCCGCGTGGCTGACGTTGAATCCGTGCGGTCCACCCTCGACGACGACCACCGTGCTGTCGTCGATCGCCTCGGCCGCACGCTTGCCACTGACCTCGAACGGCACGATGGCGTCGCTGTCGCCGTGGATCACCAGCACCGGCACGTCGAGCTTCTCGAGGTCGCCACGGAAGTCGGTGCGACCGAAGGCGTCGATGCAGCCGACCAGGGCGGCGTCCGTGGCCTGGGCGGCGAGGGCGAGGGCCTGCTGGCGTCGCTCCTCGGAGACCACGAGCTCGCCGTCGGCGGAGAAGAAGGCGGTGGTGAAACCGTCGAGGAACTCCTCGCGGTCGGAACGGGCACCCTCCTCCATCTCCTGCACACCGTCCTCCTCGAGGCCGCCGTCGGGGTTGCCGTCGGTCTTGAGCAGGTACGGCGGGACCGCGCCGGCGAGCACCGCCGAGCGAACCCGGTCCGACCCGTACCGCGCGAGGTACCGCACGACCTCGCCGCCACCCATGGAGAAGCCGACCAGCGTGACGTCGTGGAGGTCGAGACCGTCCAGCAGGCCCGCGAGGTCGGCGGCGAGGGTGTCGTAGTCGTAGCCGGACTCCGGCTTGTCGGAGTGCCCGAAGCCGCGGCGGTCGTAGGCGATCGAGCGGAAGCCGCCGTCGACGAGCGCGGGCTCCTGGGAGGCCCAGGACTTGCCGCTCAGCGGCCAGCCGTGGATGAGGACGACGGGACGGCCCTCGCCGCCGGTATCGGTGTAGTGGAGCGAGAGGCCGTTGCTGCTGACGTCGGGCACGGTGGCGCCTTCCTTCGGGGACGGGTACTCCCCCAGTCCGCCACAGCCGATCCCGCGAGGTGTCACCCCGACGGGCGGTCCGGGGTCAGAGCGTGGCGGGCTTCCAGCGCGGCCGGGTGGTCTCGAAGGTGGAGATGTCAGCCTCGTGGCCCAGCGTGATGCCGATGTCGTCGAGGCCCTCCAGGAGCCGCCAGCGGGTGTAGTCGTCGATGTCGAAGGAGTCCTCGACGGCGTCGACGCCCTCGCCCGCCCGCACGGTGCGCCCCTCGAGGTCGACGGTCACGGTGGCGCCGGGCTCGGCCTCCAGCAGGTCCCAGAGCCGCTGGACGACCTTGTCGTCGACCTGCGCGGCAACGAGGCCGGCCTTGCCCGCGTTGCCCCGGAAGATGTCGCCGAACCGCGGCGACACGACGGCCTTGAACCCGTAGTTCTGCAGCGCCCAGACGGCGTGCTCGCGTGAGGAGCCGGTACCGAAGTCGGGACCGGCCACCAGGACGGTGCCGGTGTCGTACGGCGCCTGGTTGAGCACGAAACCGGGGTCGGCGCGCCAGGAGGCGAACAGACCGTCCTCGAAGCCGTCGCGGGTGACCCGCTTGAGGTAGGACGCCGGGATGATCTGGTCGGTGTCGACGTTGCTGCGGCGCAGCGGCACGCCGATGCCGGTGTGGGTGGTGAACGCCTCCATCACAGGGCCTCCAGATCAGCGGGCGACGACAGGGTGCCGCGGATCGCCGTGGCGGCCGCGACGGGAACCGACACCAGGTGGGTGCGGCCGCCCTTGCCCTGTCGGCCCTCGAAGTTGCGGTTCGACGTCGAGGCGCTGCGCTCCCCGGGCTCGAGGATGTCGGGATTCATGCCGAGGCACATCGAGCAGCCCGCTCCGCGCCACTCGGCGCCGGCGTCCTTGAAGACGACGTCGAGGCCCTCGTCCTCGGCCTGGAGCCGCACCCGGGCCGAGCCGGGCACGACGAGCAGCCGCGTGTCGGCGTCGACCTTGCGGCCGCGCAGGATCCCGGCGGCGAGACGCAGGTCCTCGATCCGGCCGTTGGTACAGGAGCCGACGAACACCGTGTCGACCCTGATCTCGCGCATCGGCGTGCCGGCGGTGAGCGCCATGTACTCCAGCGCCTTCTCTGCCGCCACCTGGTCGGAGGCGTCGTCGAAGTCCGCGGGGCGCGGCACGGCGGCGCCGAGCGGCACCCCCTGGCCAGGGTTGGTGCCCCAGGTGACGAAGGGCGTCATCGTGCTCGCGTCGAGCTCGATCTCGCGGTCGTACTCGGCGTCGTCGTCGGTGCGCAGGCTCGACCAGTGCGCCACCGCGGCGTCCCAGTCGGCGCCTGTGGGGGCCTCGGGGCGTCCCTCGATGTAGTCGAACGTGGTCTGGTCGGGGGCGATCATCCCGGCCTTGGCGCCCCATTCGATGCTCATGTTGCAGACCGTCATCCGCCCCTCCATCGAGAGCTCCTCGATGGCCGGGCCGCGGTACTCGACGATGTAGCCCTGCCCGCCGCCGGTGCCGGTGTGGGCGATGAGGGTGAGCACGAGGTCCTTCGCGGTGACGCCCGCCGGCAGGCTCCCCGTGACCGTGACGGCCATGGTCTTGGGCCGGGCCTGCGGCAGCGTCTGGGTGGCGAGCACGTGCTCCACCTCGGAGGTGCCGATGCCGAAGGCGAGGGCGCCGAAGGCCCCGTGGGTGCTGGTGTGGCTGTCGCCGCACACGATCGTCATCCCCGGCTGGGTGAGGCCGAGCTGAGGGCCGACCACGTGGACGATCCCCTGCTCGATGTCACCGAGCGGGTGCAGCCGGACGCCGAACTCCTCGGCGTTGCGTCGCAGCGTCTCGACCTGGGTGCGGGAGACGGGGTCGGCGATCGGCTTGTCCCAGTCGAGCGTGGGCACGTTGTGGTCCTCGGTGGCCAGCGTGAGGTCCGGGCGGCGGACCGTGCGACCCGCCAGCCGCAGCCCGTCGAAGGCCTGGGGACTCGTGACCTCGTGGATGAGGTGGAGGTCGATGTAGAGGAGGTCGGGCTCTCCCGTCGTCGAGCGGACGACATGCTCGTCCCACACCTTCTCCGCGAGCGTCCTGCCCATCGCGCGGCCTCCTCCTCGTCGTGCCTTCAGCGGTCCTGTGACCCGGTGCACCCACCGTACCCATTGCGTCCCGAGGAATGAGACGGCAGTATTGCCATATGGACAACTCTAGCGGCGTCGGCGTCCTCGACAAGGCGGCTCTCGTGCTCACCGCACTCGAGTCCGGGCCGGCGACGCTGGCCGGACTCGTGGCCGGCACCGGGCTCGCCCGGCCGACGGCGCATCGGCTCGCGGTCGCCCTCGAGCACCACCGCCTCGTGGCCCGCGACATGCAGGGCCGGTTCGTGCTGGGGCCGCGACTCTCCGAGCTCTCCGCCGCGGCCGGCGAGGACCGGCTGCTGGCGACGGCCGGTCCGGTGCTGGCCCGGCTGCGTGACATCACCGGCGAGTCGGCCCAGCTGTGGCGCCGGCAGGGCGACCACCGCGTGTGCGTCGCCGCCGCCGAGCGGCCCTCCGGCCTGCGCGACACGATCCCGGTCGGCTCACAGCTCACGATGCGCGCCGGGTCCGCCGCCCAGATCCTGCTTGCCTGGGAGGACCCCGAGCGGATGCACCGCGGCCTCCAGCACGCCGCCTTCTCCGCCGCCGCGCTCTCCGGCATCCGGCGCCGCGGCTGGGCGCAGTCGATCGGCGAGCGCGAGCAGGGCGTCGCCTCCGTCTCCTCCCCCGTCCGCTCCCCCGGTGGCAAGGTCATCGCCGCCGTGTCGGTCTCCGGCCCGCTCGAGCGGCTCTCCCGTCAGCCCGGCCGCATGCACGCGCCCGCCGTCCTCGCCGCCGCCGAGCGGCTCTCGGAGTCGTTGCGCCGCGCCGCGGCGGAGTGAGCCCGGCTCAGGAGATCGCGCTCGCGTCCGCCTCCGGGACATGCACCAGGAGGGCGAGTTCCGACCTATTCCGCTCGCGCAATTCGTCTCGCGTGAGGTTCGCGGCCTTGTGCTGTCGCATCCGGATCTCGTGTATCCGCAGAGCCAGGGAGATGCCACGGTGGTTGAGTTCAAGACTGCTCTCGCGGAACGGCACGAGGGAGTCGCGCACCAGGTATCGAACCGCCATGCCGCGATCGAGCAACCACTGGATCAGCGGGTCTTTCGGTGGTGGCGCTCCGTCTTCGCGAACGGCTGAAGGCACGAAAAGTCCGGCCTCGACGAGCTTGAGAATGCCGCGACGCAGGCGTCGTGACGTCAACGAGGGAGTGACGGCGGGCACGACCAGGAGCAGCGCTAACGCTGCTACCTGACCCAGCACCACCCAGACCAGGGGACTGTCGATCCCGGATGCGCCGGCGGTGTTCTCATACGAGGCGATGGCCGCGGGCCGAATGACGACGAACGTGAGGGCCGCGGTCACGAATCCGTAGACCCAAGACCAGCCGATCGTGACGCCGGAGGAGATCGTGACGGGCGGAAGCTCCCACCTCGTCCCCGACTGGCGCCAGGTCCGCAACACCAGGCCGTGGAACCAGGCCACCGCCAGACCGATGACAGCAACAACGACGTAGTACCAGATCGACGCCGTCGCAAAGGCCTCCAAGCTGTCCGGACGAGCCGGCAGCACCTCACCGAGCCGTTCGCCAAGCCCGGTCAGCGAGAGGAGGCCGAGCACGAGTCCGAGCCCGACGGCGCTCCCCAGCCATCGGAGCCATCGGAGCCACCGGAGTCGGGCACGCTTCCAGAGGCGGACGCCCCAGCCGCCCATTCGTCCCATGGTGGACTTCACCGCGCCCTGGAGGATCACCGCCGGGCTCTGCAACGGCGTCGGGAGGGTTCCCAGCACGACGAGGACGACCGTGAGCACGACGATCGCGGCGACCGCCGACGTGCCCGACGCCCCCTGCTCGCCGTCGCCGAATGCGGCGATCTCGCGAGCGCCCACCACCAACAGAGGGGCGGCGCCGCCCAACAGCACGACGCCATGCAGGAAGCTCCCGCTGCGCATGGCCGCATAGCCGAAGGCCAGGACCGCAGCCCCGGTCCCGAGGCTGCCCGCCAGCCCGGCGATCGGTCCGCTAAGCACGCCGAGGAGGGTGAGGGCGAGCAGGGCCCCGCCGATCGCTAGGCCGAGAATGGCGAGCAGCGCCGCGGCCTTGCTGCCGGCCGTCAGTCCCAACGTGACCCAGTAGGGCAGTCGCATCGCGCCACGGATCGCCCTTGTCACCGGGTTCAACCGCCCGAGTCCGGCGGCCGGGCTGTCGAGCAAGGTCGCGCCGACGCTCGCCGCTGTGACCGTGGTGCGGATCATCTGGTCACTCGCGGCCTCCCGGTCCAACGGCTCCCGCCCGATGCCCGCCCGGTCGAACGCCTGGAGGGCGCGCATACCCGAGAGCTCCGTCCTCGCGACCACCGGGCTGCACCAGCCTCTTGAGCAGCTCCTCCTGGTCGGCGAGGAATGTCGGACCTCGTGACCGCGAACCCGCGCCGTCGGCGACGTCGGCACGGATGGCACTCGCGACGGTCGGGAGTTCGTCAACCACAATCTTCCAGGTGTCGTGCGAGGGCGACCAGGTCGGCCAGCCCGTCGAGCACCTGAGGGTCCGCGACGGCTGCGGTCCAGGAGTTGGACGACCTGCTCGATCGCCCGGGCCCGCAACCGAACGACGACGGGATCGACGACTGGCAGGTTGTCGTCGAACGCGGCCTCACATAGCGCGTCGATGACGGGCTCGGCGGACCCGCCGAGCGAGTCCGCGAACGCCTTGACCCGGGCCGGCGTCAGCAGGATGCGGAACCCAGCTTGGGGTCGAGCTCAGAACAGCGCGTCCTGCTCGAGGCCCAGCAGGAGCTGCTTGCGCTCGAGGCCGCCGGCGTAGCCGGTGAGGGTGCCGTTGGCGCCGATGACGCGGTGGCACGGGATGACGATCGGGATCGGGTTGCTGCCGTTGGCGAGGCCGACGGCGCGGGAGGCGGCGTTGGTGCGGCCCAGGCGCTGGGCGACCTCGCCGTAGGACGCGGTCTCGCCGTAGCCGATGTCGCGCAGCTGCGCCCACACCAGCTGCTGGAAGACCGAGCCGACGGGCGCCAGCGGGAGGTCGAACTCCTTGAGGTCGCGGGCGAAGTAGGCCGTCAGCTGCCGGGCAGCCTCGGCGAGCAGCGGGTGCGCGTCGTCGCGGTCGCCGCGCGGCCGGCCGTCGCCGTCACGGAACGGCGAGAACTCGATCATGGTGAGCATGCCGCGCTGCTCGACGAGCCGCAGCTCGCCGACGGGTGAGTCGATGACGGTCCACATGGGTCAGACGTCCTTCGGGGTCGGGGGCATCAGGGTGTTCCAGAGGTGCAGCAGCGCGTAGGAGCGCCAGGGCCGCCAGTCGTCGGTGCGCGCGATCGTGGCCGCGACGTCGTGGCCGAGACCGCGCAGTGCGTTGCGGACGCCGAGGTCGGTGGGGAGGAAGACGTCGGGATGGGCGAGCGCCCGCATCGCGACGTAGTCGGCCGTCCACGGCCCGATGCCGGGCAGCGCGAGCATCGCCTCGCGGACAGCGTCGCGGTCGCTGCCCCGGTCGAGGCCGACGTCGCCCGTGGCGAGCGCCGTGGCAAGCCCGACCAGCGCCCGGCCCCGCGCCCGCGGCATCGGCAGCGTCTCGGGGTCGGCCTCGGCCAAGATCTCGGACGAGGGGAACAGGTGCGTGAGGCCCGGGATACCGGTCTCCACGGGCCGGCCGTGCTCGGTGACAAGCCTGCCGGTCACGGTGCGGGCGCCGGTGACGCTGACCTGCTGCCCGATCACGGTGCGCACGGCGGTCTCGGCACCGTCGACCTGCCCGGGGACGCGGAGGCCGCGGCACGCGTTGACCAACGGTCCGATCACGGGGTCGCCCACGAACGCGTCGTCGACGGCGACCGGGTCGCAGTCGGCGTCCAGCAGCCGCCGGGCCCGCTCGACGGCGGCCGAGGTGTCGCGCAGGTCGGTGAGGTCGAAGCGGGCCTGGACGAACGCCGTGGTGCCCGCCTCGCGTGCGTCGCCGAACTCGAGCCGCACGGTGCCGGGGCCGTGCGGCAGGTCGAGGGTGCGGGCGTACCAGCCGTCGCCGGCCACCTCGACGCCCGGGACCAGGTGGTAGGCGAGGAAGTCGAGGAGCGCCCGCCCGGCGAACGGCGTGCGGACGGCGAGCCGCATCGTGACGACGCCCGTGGTGCGGGTGCCACCGCGCCGGCCGCGCAGGTCGGTGGGGCTCAGCGCGTACACCTCGCGCACCGTCGCGTTGAACTGGCGCACGCTGGCGAACCCGGCGGCGAAGGCCACGTCGGCGAACCCGAGGTCGGTGGTCTCGATCAGCACCCGCGCGATCTGCGCGCGGCGGGCACGGGCCAGCGCCAGCGGCCCGGCACCGAGCTCGGCGGTGAGCACCCGGCCAAGGTGACGCGGCGTGTAGCCGACCCGCTGCGCGAGCCCCGCGACGCCGTCGCGGTCGACGACGCCGTCGGAGATCAGCCGCATCGCCCGGCCTGCGACGTCGGCGGCGACGTCCCAGTCGGGACTGCCGGGGGTCGCGTCGGGCAGGCACCGCTTGCACGCCCGGTAGCCGGCACCCTGTGCGGACGCCGGGGTGGGATGGAAGGACACGTTCGCGAATGCCGCCGTCCGCGCCGGGCACGACGGCCGGCAGTAGATGCCGGTGGTGCGCACCGCGACGTAGAAGACACCGTCGAACCGGCGGTCGCGCGACTTCACCGCGCGGTAGCAGGTCTCGGGATCGAGAGCGGTCCGGAACGGCATGACCCCATCATCATCCCGCACACCGACTACGTCCGGCGGAAAACGGACACTGCCGCGGAGCGTCGGGACCGGCTACGGGATGAGCAGCTCCGCGAGACGCCGCAGGTCGTCGGTGAGCTGCACCTCGACGACCTGGCAGCGGGTGCCGACGAGGTCGAAGTCGTAGACGTACATGTCGGGCCGCGGCTCGGGGTCAGGGAGCGCGGCGGGGTCGATCCGGTCGACCAGCTCCCGGACCTCCGGCACCCGCTCGTCGCCGGACTGGAGGTCGAGTGCGCCCTCGACGGTCCGGCCGAGCAGCCCCCCGGACCGACGCACCACCACCGGCTCGCTCACGTCGGTCAGGATGTCACTCCCACCGTGCGCCACGCCTCGCGGACGGCGTCGGCGTGCTCGCCCGCGGCCGCGACGGTGGCGCCGGCGAAGCCGGCGAAGTCGGTGTGCGGCCCGACCCGGCCGCCGGTGAGGGCGGCGTACCAGATGCGGCCGGCACCGTCCCACGCATGGCCTCCCACGGCGACGGCGGCAAGCTGGAAGGCCCGGTTGGGAATGCCGGAGTTGAGGTGGACGCCGCCGTTGTCGTCGGTGGTGTCGACGTAACCGTCGAGGTGGTCGGGCTGCGGGTCCCGGCCGAGCCGCGGGTCGTCGTAGGCGGTGCCGGGCGCCGCCATGTCGCGCAGGCCGCGCGCCTGCACACCCGGGAGGAACAGGCTCTCGCCGATCAGCCACGAGGCCTCGGCCGCGCTCTCCCTCGTGCTCGCTGCTCGCTGCACGCCGCGAACACGTCGGAGAGCGACTCGTTCAGCGCCCCCGACTGGCCCCGGTAGACGAGCCCGGCGGTGCGCTCGGTGACGGCATGGCCGAGCTCGTGCCCGAGCACGTCGAGGGCCGCGGTGAACCGGGTGAACACCTCGTCGTCACCGTCGCCGAACACGAGCTGGGTGCCGTCCCAGAAGGCGTTGGCATAGTCGCGCCCGTAGTGCACGGTGAGGCTGACGGTGGCGCCCTCGCCGTCGTAGGAGCGACGGCCGAAGGCCTCCTCGAACAGGGCGAGGGCCGCCGCGACGCCGGTGGCGGCCTCGTCGACCGCGGCATCGCCGGAGTCGGGCTCACCGGCGCGGCGGACCTCCTCGCCCGGCAGCGTCGTGGCGCCGGCCGCGGTGTGCACCACCCACGCCGGGCCGTGCTCGGGCGTCATCGTCAGCGCGTCGCGCGGACCGACCTCGCGGGTCGCTCGGAAGCCGCCGTCGAGCAGGAGGTCGGCCTCGCGGCCGAGGGCGCGCAGCAGATAGGGCGGGATGAACGTGCAGCGGGGGGTCCGAGAGGTCATGCGACCAGCCTGACGGCCGCCACCGACAGCGGCAACGACAAGGACCGGCACAACAACGGCCCGAACCAGAGGTCCGGGCCGCGTGCTGTACCCCCGACCGGATTCGAACCGGCGCTACCGCCGTGAGAGGGCGGCGTGCTAGGCCGCTACACAACGGGGGCATGACCCCACGGGCTGCGGAACTCTTAACGATCCCGGTGCGAGCGCAACAAATCCGAGGACGTGAGGGCTGCATCTCGCTGGGATACTAGGACTCGAACCTAGACTAACTGGACCAGAACCAGTCGTGCTGCCAATTACACCATATCCCACTGTCTTACTGGTGTTCGGCCCGGTTCGCCGCACGGCGGCCGACCGAGGCGAAACCTTACACGCGCCGCTCGGGGCCCTCCAAAACGCCCGGCTCGGTGCGCGAGTCGCAGCTTCATCGCGCGAGCGACGAGCGCGACAGACCGAGGAACACCAGCGACTTCATGAGCGTCACGCGACGTGCCACCAGCTGCCGCCGGTGGGGTTGAGCGCCGTGGTCATGTCGCTGTAGGCCAGCGCGAAGCCGTAGGCCAGGAAGTTGTTGAGCACGTGCATGGCGATGCCGGCCTCGAGCCCGCCGGTGGTGATGACCAGGACGCCGGCGACCAGTCCGAACGCGAACCGGTCGATGAAGATCGGCGGGTTCTGGCCGAGCCGTGCGCAGCGCGAAGAGCAGCGCCGGCGGCAGGACGGCGACCGCGCCGGGAGCCGAAGAGCCCGCCGAAGGCCTGGGTGAGGTAGCCGCGGAACGCGTACTCCTCCCCCGCCGCCTGGAGCGGCGTGAGCAGCACGATGACCAGCACGAAGTCGCGGGTGGTGGTCGTCCACTCGTTGAGCGTGGTGTCAGGTCGCCGGCGTCGGTTGCCGACGGCAGCAGCGAGCCGACCACGATCGCGACCATCAGCGCGACGAACGCCATGCCGAAGCAGGCGACGATCCAGCCCCACCGCAGCCGGGGCCGCACCGAGGCGAGCCACCGTGGCTCGAGCCGGTGGAACAGCCACGTCACAGCCAGGCCGCCGGGATGCCGAGGTCAGACCGCGTTGAGGTACAGCAGGCCACCGGCTGCACGTGGTCGGTGTCGCGAGGTCCGGGATCGTGTCTCCGAGGTCGGCCGGTCGGTGCCGGTGACCAGGAAGTAGCCGCGGCCGCCACGGCGATCACGGCGTGCACGAACAGGACAGCACGACCAGCGTCAGGATGCCGACGACGGACCGCCCCAGCCCTGCCGCCCAGGGCGCGCTGGATCAGGTGGTAGCCGAGGACGCCGACGAGGGCGCCGCGTCGGGCAGCCGGGGCGGGCCGGTCACGTCACCGGCGCTCCGCAGGCGGCCGAGACTGCGCTCGCGACCGAGCAGCTCCAGCGACTCGAACAGCGGGGGCGACACCCGGCGACCGGTGACGGCGACCCGCACCGGCCCGAACGCGACCCGCGGCTTGAGCTCGCGCTCGCTCGACGAGCTCGGCCTGCAGCGCCTCCTGGATCGCCGCCGTCGACCACTCGGCCAGGCCGGCGACGGCATCGTGCGCCGCGCGGACGACCTCGCGACCCGGCTCGTCGATCTCGCGTCGGCGAGCTGCGAAGGCGTCCTCGTCGACGAACAGGAAGCCGAGCATCGGCACGGCCTCGGTGAGCTTGTTGATGCGCTCGGCCACCAGCGGCATCGCCTGGTCGAGCAGCTGCGTCGCGTCCGGGACGAGGTCGCGCGAGCACGCCGGCGGCCTCGAGGAACGGCAGCACCCGCTCGGTGATCTCCTCGACCGACAGCATCCGCATGTGGGCGCGCGTTGATCGCGTCGGCCTTCTTCTCGTCGAAGCGGGCCGGGTTGGGGTTGACGTCCCCGATCTCGAACGCCGCCACCATCTCGTCGAGGGTGAACACGTCGCGGTCGGCGGCGATCGCCCAGCCGAGCAGGGCCAGGTAGTTGAGCAGACCCTCGGGCAGGAAGCCCGCGTCGCGGTAGGCGATCAGGTGCGCCTTGGGGTCGCGCTTGGCGCAGCTTCTTGTTGCCCTCGCCCATCACGTAGGGCAGGTGCCCGAACCGCGGGACCGCCTTGGCGATGCCGAGCTCGGTGAGCGCCTCGTAGAGCGCGAGCTGGCGCGGCGTGCTGGACAGCAGGTCCTCGCCGCGCAGCACGTGGGTGATCTCCATCAGCGCGTCGTCGACCGGGTTGACCAGCGTGTAGAGCGGGTCGCCGTTGGCCCGGCAGAGCGCGAAGTCCGGCACGAACTCGGTCTCGAAGGTGATCTCGCCGCGCACCAGGTCGTCCCAGGTGAGCGATCGCCGTCGGGCATCCGGAAGCGGACGACGGGCTTGCGGTCCTCGGCCTCGAACGCCGCCACCTGCTCGGCGGACAGCTCGCGGCAGAAGCCGTCGTAGCCCATCACCTTGGAGCCGGACGCCTTGCGCCGCGCCGTCGACCTCGTCGGTGGTGCAGTAGCAGTCGTAGGTGAACCGGGTGCCGCGCAGCCGGGCCAGGACGTCGCGGTAGATGTCGGTGCGCTCGCTCTGCCGGTAGGGCCCGTAGTCGCCGCCCTTGACGGGCCCCTCGTCCCAGTCGAGCCCGAGCCACTGCATGACCTCGATCAGGCCGTCGTAGGACTCCTCGGTGTTGCGGGCGTGGTCGGTGTCCTCGATCCGGAACACGAACGTGCCGCCGTGGTGGCGGGCGAACGCCCAGTTGAACAGCGCGGTCCGGGCCAGGCCGACGTGCGGGCTGCCGGTCGGGCTGGGCGCCATCCGCACCCGCGACGGTGGTCGATCCGGCGTCATCGCCGGCGCCACCGTGTTGGTCAGCGAGCCGAGGCCCTCGATCGAGACCTCGACCTCGTCACCGACCTGCATCGGGCCGACGCCCTCGGGCGTACCGGTGAGGATCACGTCGCCGGGCAGCAGCGTCATCACGCTGCTGACGTGCGCGATCAGCGGTCGGGATGTCGAAGATCAGGTCGGCGGTGGTGCCGTCCTGGACGACGTCGCCGTTGAGGTGGGTCCGCACCCGACGTCCCTTGCCGAAGTCGTCGGGGTCGAGGTCGGTCTCGATCCACGGGCCCGAGCGGACAGAACGAGTCGAAGCCCTTGGCCCGGGTGAACTGGACGTCGCTCCTCTGCAGGTCGCGGGCGGTGACGTCGTTGGCGATCGTGTAGCCGTGGATCACGTCGGTGGCCTGCGCCGCCGGGACGTCGCGGCAGATCCGGCCGATCACCACGGCGAGCTCGCCCTCGTAGTGCAGGTCGCTCGGTCTGCGGCGGGTAGAGGATCTGGTCGCCCGGACCGACCACGCTGGTGTTGGGCTTGAGGAACATCAGCGGCTCGGTCGGGGACGTCGTGGCCCATCTCGGCGGCGTGCGCGGCGTAGTTGCGGCCGATGCCGACGACCTTGCTGCGCGGCAGGACCGGCGCCAGCAGCCGGACGTCGGCGAGCCGGTGCTCCGCGCTGTCGGCACCGTCGAGCAGCTTGATGCCGACGTAGAGCGGGTCGCCGGCCAGCGCGCACGATGACGCTGTCCTCTCCGGCTCGCCGTGCTCGTCGAGGTCGCCGGTGACGACGCCGTACTGAGGGTCTTCACCGGTGGTGAATCTGGCGATGCGCACGGGTTCGACCCTATCCAGCGACTGCCTACCCTGATCCGGTGGAGGTGCCTGACCGAGGTCACCTGGCGGGCCCGCGCCGCTGCGCACGAGAGCGCGCGTCGACGCGCTGGTCGCCGACCACCTCGCTCGCCGCCGCGAGCGGCGTGCCGCACCCGGTGCACGACTTCCTGTTCACCTACTACTCGTTCCGGCCCGGCCCAGCTCCGCCGCTGGCACCCCGGGTACGGCGTCGTGCTGGCCGGTCGCGAGTCGGAGCGTCGTGACCGACGACGACGTGGCGCGCGAAACGGCGGATCGTCGACAGCGACCCACGCGCTGCTGACCGCCACCGCCGGCCGACCCGCGAACTTCGGCTGCTTCGGGATGCACGAGTGGGCGATGGTCTACCGCTCAGTCCGAGGACGAGACCCGGCACGCCACCTGGCCGCTGCGGCTCGGGCCGACCGGCACCGACGAGGTGGTCGAGTCGCACCGGATCGCCTGCTCGCACTTCGACGCGTTCCGGTTCTTCACCGAGCCCGCGCGGCCGCTCAACACCCTCTCCCCCGCGCCGGACGACCGGCCGGCCTTCGAGCAGCCGGCCTGCCTGCACGCCGGCATGGACCTCTACAAGCACGCGTTCCGGCTCGTCGCCGCTGGTCCCGTCCGAGCTGGTCGCCGACTGCTTCGAGCTGGCCCGCGACATCCGGGTCCTCGACATGCGCGCCGCGCCGTACGACCTCACGGACCTGGGCGTCGACCCGGTCCGGATCGAGACACCCGAGGGCAAGCAGGAGTACGCCGCCGCGCAGCGCGCCTTCGCCGAGCGCGGCGCTCCGCTGCGCACCCGACTGATCGCGGCGTGTGCCGCGAGCTGATCGCCCGGGCGGACCAGACCTGACTCGTAGGCGTGGATCACGGCCTGCACCCGGTCGCGCAGGCCGAGCTTGGCCAGCACGCTGCTGACGTGGGTCTTGGTGGTGGCCTCGCTCGACGACCAGGTCCGCCGGCGATCTCGGCGTTGGACCGGCCCCGGGCGAGCAGGCCGAGCACCTCGGCCTCGCGCGGGCTGAGCGCGGTCCAGGTCCGACGGCGTCGCGCGGCGGCGGCTGCCCGGGCGAAGCGACTCGATCACCCGGCGGGTGACGGCCGGCGCGAGCAGCGCGTCGCCCGCGCGCGAGCACCCGGACGGCGGCGACGAGGTCCTCGGCCGGGGCGTCCTTGAGGAGGAAGCCGCTGGCGCCGGCGCGCAGCGCGTCGAAGACGTACTCGTCGAGGTCGAACGTGGTGAGCACCAGCACGCGGGCCGCGGCGCCCTCGCGGGACGAGCCGGCGGGTCGCCTCGATCCCGTCGAGCTCGGGCATCCGGATGTCCATCAGCACGATGTCCGGGCGACGTGCGCCGGGTCGCGGCGATCGGCGGCGACGCCGTCGGACGCCTCGGCGACCACGCTGATGTCGTCCTCGCCCTCGAGCAGGGACCGCAGACCGGTGCGCACCATGCCCTGGTCGTCGGCGATCAGCACGCGGATCACGTCCGTGACCGCCGTCGGTGAGCGGCAGGACCGCGTGCACGGCGAACCCGCCCTCGGAGCGCGGTCCCGCGTCCAGCCGACCGCCGTAGAGCGAGACCCGCTCGCGCATGCCCGACCAGCCCGTGACCGGCCGCCGTTGGCCCGCGGTCGGACCACGGCCGTCGTCGACCACGCTGATGGCGAGCTCGGTCGGCGCGTAGTCGAGGGTCACCGTCACGTGGGCGTCGCCGGCGTGCTTGAGCGCGTTGGTCACCGACTCCTGCACGATCCGGTACGCCGTCAGGTCGATGCCCGGCGACAGCGGTGTCGGCTCGCCCTCGATCCGGAGGTCGACCGGCAGGTGGGCCTCGCGGGTCCGCTCGAGCAGGCGGGGCAGCTGGTCGAGTCCGGGCTGCGGGGCGAGCGGCGCCGGCTCGCCGTCGGCTCGCAGCACGCCGAAGAGCCGTCGCAGCTCGACCATCGCCTGGCGGGCGGTGCTCTCGACGGCGGCGAGGTCACGGGCCTCGGCGACCTGGTCGGGCATCGCAGGCGGCGGCGTACCGCCTGGGTCTGGACGGTGATCACGCTGATCGAGTGGCGAGATGATGTCGTGCAGCTCGCGGGCGATCCGCGCCCGCTCGTCGGCGGCGGCCTGGGCCCGACGGTCGGCGTCGGTCTTCTCGATCTCCGCGGCCCGCGCGTCGGCGTCGTCGGCCCGGCTGCGTCTGCTGCTGGACGAGCCGCCCGACCACCCACGGCCCGCCGTACAGCACCACGATCGCGGTGAGGTCGGCCGGCTCGCCATCGTCGAGCGCCAGCCCGAGCCCGGCCGGCCCGACCGCGACGAGCAGCCCGACCAGGGCGCGCCGCCCCTCGAGGAACCGGCCGGCGGAGTAGCAGGCGATGACCATGGCGCCGAACAGCACGAACGGGGTGTCGGGCCGCCCGCCGACGATGATCGCCAGCAGGGCGACGACCAGCACGACCAGCGGCGCGCTCCGTCGGAACGCCAGCGCCACCATCACCACCGTGGTGATCGCGGCGTGCAGCCACCGCGGCATCGTCGTCTCGACCGTGAGCGCCTCGACCAGGCCCGCGACGACGAGCGCGCCGGAGAGCGCGAGGTCGAAGAGGGGTGGACGAGGTGACAGCCAGCGCACGGATCACGCTAGGGGTCGGTCGCGTCGTCCGGCATCGGTCCGGTCGAATGACCCGCCGCCGTCGGAATCCAGCCGCGCGACGGAGCGGGCGACGCCCGTCGGGCCGATGACGCGGAAAGGCGAGCGAGGTCACCGTCGTCCGCATGACGACAACCTCGGCTACCCGACGACCTCGCACCCTGCCCCGGCGACCGTCCGACCCGCCCGTTGGGCGTGGTGGGGTCTGCCGCCGCCGCTCTCGGGCTGGCCGGCAACCTCATCGCCAGCCACAGCGCCGCTCACCGATGCCGACGCCGCGATCGCGGTCGCCGACTCCTCGACGGAGCAGCCAGCACGTCGGCACGCTGCTCGGCATGGCGTCGTTCGTCTGCCTGCGTGCTCGTCGCCGCCGGGTGGCGTCGCTGGGCCGGCGCTGCGTCCGGTCTCGCCGCGCAGGCGATCGCGCCCGCGCTCACGGTCACGGCCACGCTCGTGCTGTTCGGCACCGGGCTGCGCGGCGCACTTGCCGAGTACCTGCCCGGCGGCATCAACGACGACAACTTCACCGACGACGGCCTCTACGTGCTGTTCATGGTCCACGACACCGCGCCGTGGTTCGCGTGGTGGGGCGTCCTGCTCGCCGCCGCGCTCGCGGTCGTGCTCGCCTTCCGGTCGCGGGTCGCTGCCGCGCTGGCTGGGCGTCGTCAGCGCCCTCGCGCTGGTGCCACCGCTCGCCGTGATGGTCGGCTCGGGTGCGGTGGCCGGCGCCGGCTTCGTCGCACCGCTGTGGCTTGCCCTGGCGTCCGTCACGGCCGGTGTCCGGGGACTCCCGGAGGCGCCGCCCGCCGACGGTAGGTCGGCGAACGTCCCACGGCCCTGACCTGGCGGGCCGCCCGCGAGATCCGGGTGCTCGACCTGAGCGGGCGTCTGGCCGAGCAGTGCGACGGGCTGCTCGGAGCCTTCCCTCACAACGAGGCTCCGTCCCCGACCGGGATCTCCCCTCCAGGAGGATCGACGTCGTCGAGAACCGGTAGCGATCGGCGCCGCTGGGCAGCACCTCACCTGTCGCACCGGCCTCCGGCGATCTTGGGCGCGAGCCGCAGGCAAAGGTTCCGGCGTTCGACTGCGGAACGGGTCCTCGGCTCCTAACGTCGACGGCCAAAGAGAGGCGTGATGGCGATGGCCGTGACCGACAAGCTGCCGTGCTCGAACGCGGCGACCAGCGTCCGGAGGTCTCGGCGCATCGCGGCGGCAGCCGGCACCGGCATCCTCGTCGCGGCGCTGACGTCCAGCGGGTCGGGCGCGGCCGCACCGCCCCGGACGGTCGGGGAGCTGTTCGTGCCGACCGGGTCGTGCTTCGGTGTCACCGAGCTGCAGACGAAGTCGCCCGGCAACCAGCACCGCGTCCCCGGGACCGGGGTCATCACATCCATGCGCACCGTCATCGGAGCCGACGGCTCACCCACCACCGTCACGTTCAAGGTGGCGCGGGCGGGCACCACGGCCGACACGTGGCGGGCCGTCGGCACCAGCCGGGCGATCCCGGTGACCGTCAACAGCGTCGTGCAACGGAACCTGCGCATCCCGACCCGGGCCGGGGACGTCCTCGGGATCTATGCCCCCGCCCACGACTGTTATCGCGTCGCCACGAGCGAGCACCAGATAACCCAAGGGGCCGGAGAGCTGTCGGGCGCCGAGACCGCGATGAGCCCGATCAACGGCTACCAGCTCCCCATCGAGGGCACCTGGGAGCCGGACGCCGACGGCGACCGCTACGGCGACCGCACCCAGGACAGCTGCGCGACCGACCCGACGACGCAGCGCGGCTGCGCGACCAGCCGTCCGCGGACCTTGATCCGCGCGATCTCGGTGGCCCGCAACGGCACCGTGCGGGTGGCCTTCGGCGCCAACGAGCGTGCGACCTTCCGCTGCGCGGTCGACTCGCCCGCCTACCGGTCGTGCCGCTCACCGTTCGTGCGACGCCTCGCGCCGGGTCGCCACACGATCGCCGTCGTGGCCACCGACCGCTTCGGCAACACCGACGCGAGCCCGGCGATCGCGCGGGTGAGCGTCCCCCGCCGCTGACCAGCCGGTCGGGAATCCCCGGAGGTCACTCGACGAGGGGCGGATCGCCCTCAACGACACGGTTCGGTCGTGGTCGCGGTCTCGAGGTGTGCCTGGATCCCGTTCACCACCAGGGCCAGGCCGAGGTTGAAGTCGGACACCTCGCGCGGGCCGTCCTCGATGGCTCCGGCACTGCTCGCCTGGAGCTGGGTCTGCTCGTCGATCGCGTGCCCGAACACGAAGTGCAGCAAGGTGCGCGCGGCCGTGGCGGCGAGCTCGCCGGACGCGCCGGCGTCCCGCAGCGCCGCGGTGAGCTCGGCCGACGGCTCGTCGGCGCCCAGGCCGAAGGCGCGCACGGTGGCGACCAGCTCGGCGCCGTCGCGGTAGGCCAGCAGCGCGTCGCGCAGCTCGACACAGACCTCGCGCACCCGGTCGTCCCAGGCGGCGGCGGTCCGGGACCGACGGCCACGGGCGAGCAGCTCGTCGGCCACCGCTGCCAGCAGCTCCTGCTTGCTCGTGACGTGGTGGTACAGCGCGCTCGGCCGGACGTCGAGCTCGGCGCCGAGCCGGCGCATCGTCAGGTCGGCGAGGCCGTAGCGGTCGAGGACGTCGATCGCGGTCCGGACGACGTCCGCGCGACTGTGCGGCATCTCCGCTCCCCCTGCCATTGACCGTGTGAAGCCGCGACCCTAGCCTGAACGCCGTTCACCTGACCACCGTTCAGGTCCCGTCCCGCCAGGAGCGCCCGCATGGACCGCCGCACGCCCGCCACCGACATCGCCCTCATCGCCGGGTTCGCCGCCCTCATCGCGGCCACCGCACTGCTGCCCGACATCAAGACCGGCCTCGGGGTGCCGTTCTCGCTGCAGACCTTCGGCGTGCTCCTCGCCGGCGCGTGCCTGGGGCCGGTGCGCAGGGTTCCTCGCCGTCGCGCTCTACCTCGCGGGCGGGGCGATCGGGCTGCCGATCTTCTCCGGCGGCGCGGCCGGTGTCGGCCACTTCACCGGCGTCACGGCCGGCTACCTCGTCGCCTTCCCGCTCGCCGCGGCGCTGTGCGGGTTCATCGTGCAGCGCAACCGCCGCCGGGCCACCGACTTCACCCTCGTGTTCACCGCCGGCCTCCTCAGCAGCTTCCTCCTCATCCACACGCTGGGCGCCCTCAACCTCGCCTGGCGGGCCGACCTCGGGATCAAGGAGGCGTTCGTCTTCGACGCGCAGTTCTTCCCTGGCGACGTGCTGAAGAACATCGCGATGGCGTTCGTCGCCATCGCGGTCCACCGCGCCTTCCCGGGCCTGCTCGCCCCGCGCACCCGCGACCGCGACCCCGAGCGCGACGCCAGCCCGGCCGCCACGTGACCGGTCCGGCGACGGACCGGATCGAGCTCGACGACGTCGGCGTCACCGCCTTCACCCCGGCCGGGGAGGTGGAGGTCGTGCAGTCCACCACCGTCACGCTCACCGAGCGGCGGGTGGCGCTGATCGGGCCGAACGGGTCCGGCAAGTCGACCTTCGCCCGCCTGGTGAACGGGCTCGTCGAGCCGACGGCGGGCCGGGTGCTGGTGAACGGTCGGGACGTCGCGAGGCACGGCCGCGAGGTGCGCCGCGAGGTCGCGTTCGCCTTCACCGATCCCGCCTCTCAGCTCGTGATGCCCACTGCCGTGGAGGACGTCGCCCTGTCGCTGCGCCACCTCCACCGCCACAAGGACGAGCGGCAGCGGGCGGCCCTCGCGGTGCTGGAGGCCTACGGCCTGGCCCCGCTCGCGCACCGCAGCGTGCACACGCTCTCGGGCGGCCAGCGACAGCTGCTCGCCCTGGCCGGGGTGCTGGCGACCGAGCCGCGCATCCTCGTGGCCGACGAGCCCACCACACTGCTCGACCTGGTGAACAGCCGGCGGATCACCGACCTCCTCCTCGGCCTGCCCCAGATGCTCGTGCTCGCCACCCACGACCTCGATCTCGCGCAGCGGTGCGACCGGGCACTCCTGATCCTCGACGGCGCCGTCGCGGCCGACGGCGAGCCGCGCGCGGTCGTCGAGGAGTATCGGTCCCGGGTGGCGGCGTCCCCGTGAGCATGCGCCGCGGCGCCGACCTGCTCGGCGTGTACCAGCCGGGCTCCACGCTCCTGCACCGCGCGCCGCCCGGCGTGAAGCTGACGTCACTCGCCGTCATCAGCGTGATCACCGTCGTGTTCCGGTCCTCGATCACCAGTGGGTCGGTGCTGGTGGCCGCGGTCCTGCTGCTGGCATGGTCGCGCGCCCGGCTCGGGCTGGTGGTCCGCACCCTGCGGGGCGTGCTCGTCGTCATGACACTGGTCGCGGCCTACCAGACCTGGCAGCGTGGTTGGGAGCACGCGCTCACCGTGGTCGGCGCCCTGATCGCGCTGCTGCTGCTGGCCACGGTGCTCACCGTCACCACGGCGATCGACGCGATGCTCGACACCGTCACCCGTGCGCTCGGTCCTTTCCGACGGCTCGGCGTCGACCCGGACGCCGTCGCCCTCGCGTTCGCGCTGATGATCCGCGGCATCCCCACCACGCTCGAGATCGCCGCCGAGACCCGGCAGGCTGCCCTGGCCCGCGGCCTCGACCGCAACCCGCGCGCGTTCTTGACACCGATGGTCATCCGCGTCGTCGCCCACGCCCGCGCCACCGGCGAGGCCCTCCACGCCCGCGGCGTCGGCGACCACGACGACGCACCGCCCCGCCCGTCCTGAGCCCGGAGGCCGGTCAGCCCGCAGCGAGACGTGTGGCCGCCTCGTCGGCCATCGCCCGCAGGTTCGACGCCCCGAGGTCGAGCCCGACCGACTCCACGAACACCGTGACGTCGTCCAGGACGAAGAAGTAGCCGTAGGCGAAGTCGCCCTGGCCGCTGCCCTCGAAGGCCGGGTCGGTGAGCAGGACGGCCGAGGTGCCCGGACCGTCCTGCGGCACCGGCACCGGCTCGACGTCGAGGTTGTACGCGCGCCCGCTGTGGTCGTCGATCTGCGAGGTCGCCGTGGGCTCGAGGGTCACCTGCAGGGTGAGCGAGGTCGAGCCCTCCTTCCAGGCGCAGAAGTCGCTCGGGCCCGCGGTCACCGGCTCCTGGAACTCATAGGGCGTCCCGAACACCGTGCTCTCGCCGTCCAGCAGGTCGTCGAGGAACGCCGGGTCCAGCACAGCGCACGCGTCACCGGCCGTCGGTGCGGGCACGTCCTCGCTGGGCTCCGGCTCGTCCGGCTCCTCGACGTTCTCGGTCGTCGGGTCCGGGGACGGCGCGGCGCTGGTCGACCCCTCGGCCGGATCGGCGTCACTCCCTCCGCCGCAGCCGACGAGCAGCATCATCAGCGACGTCGAGATTCCGATCAGGGCACTCCTCATGGCCTCGACGCTGCCAGTCCCGCGGACCCCCGGCTATGGGCCGATGGTGGTAGCCGTGAGTAGCGTGAGGCGATGTCCCGGACCGTCGACGACGCCGACCTGTCCCGGGTCTGGGAGCTCGTGGCCCGGGTCCACGCGGCACAGAGCGCCGACGAGGTCCAGGCGGTCACGCACCGTGGCCTGTTCGACCTGGTGCCGTGCGACTCGGTCTCGTTCAACTGGGTGGCGCCCGGTCAGCTGCGAGCGACCATCTTCCCTCCGCCCGCGCGGGCCGTGCTCGACCGGTTCGAGCCCGTGCTCGCGCGGCGATGGCGGGAGAACCCGCTCGCCGAGCACTTCCGCCGGACCGCCGACTCCCGCCCGCTCACCTGGGCCGACGTGACCGACGTCGAGGCGTTCCGCGCGTCGTCGTTCTTCACCGACTTCTACCTCCCGCTCGGCGTGTGGGACCAGCTGGGCATCCGCATCCCGAGCCCGCCCGGGGTGGTCGGTGGCCTGGTGATCAGCGGCAGCACGTCCTTCGGCGAGCGCGACCGGGCGGTGCTCGGACTCGTCGGTGGTCACATCGGGCACCGACTGCACGTGCTGGACGAGATCGCCGGCGTCCGGCAGGGGCTGCGCGGTGCCGGGTGGGACGTGGTCACCGTCGACCACGACCTCCGGGTGGTCGAGGTCGGGGGCACCACGGCCACCGATGCCGGCTGCCGCACCGGGGAGGACCTCCCTCCGGTCCTGGTCGACCTCGTGGACGCCGGAGCCACGGGCGTAGCCGAAGGTCCGCACCCCCCGACCGAGCCTCGCACCGTGGCCACGTCCGCCGGCCCCGTGACCGCGTTCGTGGTGCCGGGCTGGCCGGGCCCGCACACCATCTTCCTGCGTGCCGACCACGCCCGTGAGCAGCCGCCGACAGACACCGCACGCCTCCGTGAGCAGGGGCTCACCCGACGCCAGAGCGAGGTCGCGCTCCTCCTGGCGGACGGTCAGAGCAACCAACGGATCGCCACCCGGCTCGGGATCAGCCTCGGCACGGTCAAGAAGCACTGCCAGCAGGTGTTCTCGACGCTGGAGGTCGACAACCGCGCCGCGGCCGCCGCGGCGCTGGCCCGCATGGTCGGCTGACGTCGGAGCACCGTTCCTGGTGTCGCGACGGCGGACGCCCCGCCTCAGTCTCCGGGCCGGCGGGGGGTCGCGTTGAGGAACCAGCGGTGACCGAAGGGGTCCAGGAAGACCGCGACCCGTCCGTGCGGGGTGTCCTCGGGTCCGCGCACCATCGGCGTGCCGGACCCCTCGACCCGGGCCGCGAGCACGTCGACGTCGTCGACGGTTAGGTGCAGCGACACGCTCGCTCCGCGGTCCGAGGCGGGCGCGGTGACGCCCGCGTCGGCGAACTCGTCGCTCATCATCCAGCGGGCGCCGGCGACGGCCAGCTCGACGTGGCCGACCCTCTCGTCGTCCATGAGGATCGGGTCGAGCACCACCTCGGCGCCGAGCACGTCGGTGTACCAGTCGATGGCGGCGCGGCTGTCGGCCACGCACAGGTAGGGGGTCAGCTCGGTCACGGGGTTCCCTCCGTCGCATCGTCGGGTGGTCGCGGGAGGGGCAGGAGCTGACCCTCCCGGAAGGGCAGCCTCACCACTGGTCGCCGTCGCGATGGTCGCACGCGATCGGTGCATCGAGGTCGAGGTCGGAGCCGCCGAGCACGTAGAGGGAGCCGTCGTGGTCGGGAGTCGGCTGTGGTCCGTGCGGAGCCAGGGTCGACGACGGCCCGCGCCACAGCGTCCAGCCCCGCGCGGAGCAGAGGCTCGCCCCGGCGTCGGAGGCGGCGAGCGCCATCACGTCGTAGGCGCTGGCGTGCGCCTCCAGCGCCTCCATCACCGCGTGGCCGAGGCCCTGGCGGCGGTGTTCGGCATGCACGGCGACCGCCTCGACGTAGCCGCAGCGCATCGTGCGGCCCGAGACGTACAGGCGGCGCTGCACCAGGGCACCGTGCGCGACGACCCGGCCGTCGGCGCGCACGACCGCGTGCAGGCCGCCCAGGGCATGGTTCCAGTCGGCGTCGGCGAACTCCTCGAACGCGGCGTCGGCGAGGGCGCGGATCTCGGCCAGGTCGGCCTCGGTGAGGAGGGCGGTGGGCGTCACCATCGGGGTGGTCTCCTCTGCTGCCAGGGGGCGGCGGTCTCGATCTGGGCGGCGACGGCGAGCAGCAGCTGCTCCTCGGCGGGCCGGGCGGCGAGCATCACGCCGACCGGCAGCGCGGGCCGGTCGGGGCGCGGCGCGGTCCAGTGGAGCGGCAGCGAGACGGCGGGCATGCCGGTGACGTTCCACGCCGACGTCCACGGCGTGAACGCCTTCTGCCGCTCGAAGTCGCGCTCGGGGTCGGCGTCGTCGCGGATCGCCCCGACCCCGAGCGGCGGGGTGGCGAGCGTCGGGGTGAGCACGACGTCGTAGCGCGCGAGGGCCTCCAGGGCGGTGGCGGCGTGCCGGCGGATCGCCCCGATCGCGAGGCCGAAGTCCGGCCCGGACACGGCGCGGCCGCGGTCGCCGAGCCAGCGGGTCAGCGGACGGAGCAGGTGCTCGCGGTCCGGAGGCACGACGGTGAGCGCGGTGAGCACCGACCAGCAGGTCTCGAAGTCGGGCACCGCCTCGGGCGGCAGGGGCACGGCGACGTCCTCGACGTCGTGGCCGAGGTCCTCGAGCAGTCGCGACGCCGCGTCGTAGGCGGTGAGGCACTCCGGGTCGACGGGAGTGTCGGCGACGACTGGTGTGATGAACCGTGCCACCCGGAGGCGTCCCGGGTCGCGGTCGCAGGAGTCCAGAAAGGTCGAGTCGGGAGGTGGGGCCCACGCGGGATCACCGAGACGTCTGCCGGCGAGCACGTCGAGCAGCGCCGCGGCGTCGCGCACCGTGCGTGCGATCGGCCCCGCCGTGGCGAGGCCCACCGGATCGCCGTAGAAGGGGAAGCCACTGACCCGCCCGCGCGTCGGCTTGAGCCCCACCAGACCACAGCAGGAGGCCGGGATCCGGACGGAGCCACCGCCGTCCGAGCCCTGGGCGACGGGCACGTACCCGGCCGCCACCGCGGCTGCGGCGCCACCGGACGAGCCGCCGGCCATCCGGGAGCGGTCCCACGGCGTCACCGCCGGCGGGTGGCCCTCCGGCTCGGTGTAGCAGGGTGACCCGAACTCGGGCGTGCTGGTCTTGCCGATGCTCGGCATGCCGGCGGCGTCGAGCGCCAGCGTGACGGCGTCCGAGCGGTCCGGCACGTGACCTGCGAAGACGGGCGAGCCGAACTCGGTGACCACGCCCTCGGTGAGGTTGAGGTCCTTGATCGCGGTCGGCACGCCGTGGAGCGGTCCGGCGCCCTCGGACGGTCCGGCGTCGACGGCGCGAGCCAGCTCGCGCGCGCGGTCGACGCTCAGCCGTACGAAGGCGCCGACGTCGTCGTGCTGGGCGCGGTCGAGGTAGTGGTCGACCAGCTCGAGCGAGGAGACCTCGCCGCGCCGGACGAGATGCCCCTGCTCGAGCGCGGTCAGGTCATGGAGCTGCGCCACGCCCCGACCGTAGTGGGGTCAGGCCGCGGCGGGCTGGTGCGCCACGAGGGCGCGCACCACGCGGTGGAACTTCTCGAGCACCTCGGGGTCGGTGAGCACGTCGACCTCGAGGGCCGACTGGGAGGCCACGGCCTCCTCGACGACGACCGCGCCGGCGATGCGGGCCGAGCGCCGCGCGTCCTCGTGGGCCCACTTGCCGCCGAACGGGGTCGGGGTGGAGCCGAGCACGCCGAACGGCTTGCCGGAGATCGCGCCGGCGCCGTAGGGGCGGGAGAGCCAGTCGATGGCGTTGTTGAGCACGGCCGGCATCGTGCCGTTGTACTCGGGCGTGACGGCGAGGACGGCGTCGGCGGCGGCGACCCGCTCGCGCAGCGACACCGCGGCGCCGGCCGTGGCTCGGGCGTCGAGCTCGTCCTCGTAGAAGGGCAGCGCGTCGAGGTCGGTGACGATGTCGAGCTCGACCCCTTCCGGAGCCTGGTCCCGCAGCGTCTCGGCGATGCGACGGTTCAGGGACTGGGCGCGGAGGCTGCCGAGCAGCACGACGATGCGAGTGGTCATAGCGGTTGAAACGGACTCGGGTCCGGTTGTATTCCTGGGACTTTCCGCGGTCCCGCTGGCATTGTCTCCGCATGCCGTCGGAGTCGCTCGAGCCGCTGCGGCTGCTCCCGGTGCTCGACGGACGACCCAGCGAACGGGCCGATGCCGCGCGCAACCGGCGTGCCCTTCTCGAGGCGGCCGCCGACCTGGTCGACCACTGCCGCGTCGACGGCGTGACGATGGAGGCGGTCGCGGCCAGGGCCGGCGTCGGCAAGGGCACGGTGTTCCGCCGGTTCGGCAGCCGCGAGGGGCTGATGGCCGCCCTCCTCGACCACACCGAGGCCGAGTGGCAGGCGCAGATCCTGTCGGGCGCCCCGCCCCTCGGCCCCGGCGCGGCGCCACGTGCGCGGTTGACGGCGTTCGGTCACTCCCGCATCGAGGTCAACCTGAGGAACGCCGCGCTGATCGCGGCGGCCGGCCGCGCCGGCACCCGCGCCTACGCCGCCGTCTCCTTCACCGCGATGCACGTGCGCTACCTGCTCGGCGAGCTCGGGGTCACCGGCGACCTCGGCTACCTCGCGACCGCGATCCTGGCGCCGCTGGAGCTGCCGATCCTCGAGCAGCAGCTGCACATCGAGCAGATGCCGCTCGAACGGATCCATGACGGCTGGGACGAGCTGGTGCGACGACTGCTGGACTGAGGCCCCGGGGTTCTCGACACGCCCCTCGCTGCGCTCGTGACGGCTCGACCACCGGAGCCGGCCGGTGGTCGAGCCGGGCGAGCGCCAGCGAGCCCGTGTCGAGACCCCCGACCCTCAGTCCTCCTGGTGCCGCCGCAACCCGTAGGTCAAGCCGTCGACCAGCGCCTCCCACGACGCCTCGATCACGTTGTGGCCGACGCCGACCGTGACCCACGACGTCTCGCCGTCGGTGGTCTCGATGAGCACCCGGGTGATGGCGTCGGTGCCGTGGCCCTGGTCGAGGATGCGCACCTTGTAGTCGATGAGCTCGAACTTGGCGACCTCCGGGAAGGCCTGGCAGATGGCCGCACGCAGCGCGGAGTCCAGGGCGTTGACCGGTCCGTTGCCCTCGCCGGTGACGACGTAGCGGACTCCGGCGGCCCTGAGCTTCACCGTCGCCTCGGAGACCGCCTCCTCGGCCTCGGCCCGGTGGGCCAGGGTCTCGGTGATCACCCGCCACGACTCGACCTCGAAGTAGGTCGGGCGGACGTCGGCCTCCTCGACGAGCAGCAGCTCGAAGGAGGCGTCGGCGGCCTCGAAGGTGTAGCCGCGCTGCTCCATCGTCTTGACCCGGCCGGTGAGCCGGGTGACGAGGTCGCGGTCCTCGGAGAGGTCGTAGCCGAGCTCGCGGCCCTTGAGCTCGATCGAGGCACGACCGGCCATGTCGGAGACGAGCAGCCGCATGTCGTTCCCGACCCGCTCGGGCTGCGTGTGCTGGTACAGATCGGGGTCGACCTTGATCGCGCTGGCGTGGAGACCGGCCTTGTGGGCGAAGGCCGAGCCGCCCACGTACGGCTGTCGCGAGTACGGCGGCACGTTGGTCACCTCGGCCACGGCGTGGGCGATCCGGCTCGACTCGGCGAGCAGCCCCTCCGGCAGCACGGGACGCTCCTTCTTCAGCTCGAGGTTCGCCACCACCGTCACCAGGTCGGCGTTGCCGGTGCGCTCGCCGTACCCGTTGATGCACCCCTGCACGTGGGTGGCGCCGGCGTCGACCGCGGCCAGGGAGTTGGCCACGGCGCAGCCGCTGTCGTTGTGGGCGTGGATGCCGACCCGCACCCCGGTGGTGTCGATGACGTCGTGCACGACGTCGGACACCCAGGTGGGCAACATGCCGCCGTTCGTGTCGCACAGCGCGACCACGTCGGCGCCCGCCTCGTGAGCGGTGCGCAACACCTCGAGCGCGTAGCCGCGGTTGGCGCGGTAGCCGTCGAAGAAGTGCTCGGCGTCGAGGAAGACCTGTTGTCCCTCGGCCCGCAGGTGGCTCACCGTGTCGCGCACCATGGCCAGGTTCTCCTCGAGCGTCGTGCGCAGCGCGAGCTCGACGTGGCGGTCGTGGGACTTGGCGACGAGCGTGACGACGCCGGCGCCGCTGTCACGCAGCGCGGCCACCTGCGGGTCGTCGGCGGCCCTGACCCCGGCCTTGCGGGTGGCACCGAACGCCGCGAGCCGCGCGTGCTTCAGGTGCAGCTCGTCGACCGCGCGCCGGAAGAACTCGGTGTCCTTCGGGTTGGCCCCCGGCCAGCCACCCTCGATGTAGCCGACCCCCAACCCGTCGAGCTGACGGGCGATGGCGAGCTTGTCGGCGACGGAGAGGTTGAGCCCCTCCTGCTGCGCGCCGTCGCGCAGCGTCGTGTCGTAGACGTGGAAGGCGCCGTGCAGGTCCATCGGTTCGCTCTCGGCTCGGAGATCGGGTCGGAAAACTGAAAAGACCCCCTGGGAGCAGGAGGTCGGCGCGTCGAGGGACTCGACGCGCTAGGAAATGATGATGCTGCGGTGCTGGTGCACACCGTCATCGTGCCACGACTTCGTCGACTCGGCGCCAGATCTCACCTGAGGGACGCCGACCCGTCAGATATGCGCTGACCCGTCACTTGTACAAGTGACGGGTCAGCGCATAAGTGACGGGTCAGCGCACAAGTGACGGGTCAGAGGGGCCGGCCCTGGGCGGGCATCCACTCGACGCCGTCGAGCTGCGCCAGGAGGGCGAGCAGCGCGGCAGCCACGAGCACCACGCCCAGCACCAGGAGCCAGGTGCCGGCGCCGCGCGAGAGCGGGTTGACCACGCGGGCCAGCGGCGAGCGCACCCGGCTGCCGCCGGGCCCGGTCCACAGCGCGAAGGCGAGCACGGCCCCGCTCACACCCAGCGTGACGACGTCGGTGGCGGCCGCGGCGTAGCAGATGAGCCCGGCCGAGGTGGCGAGTCCGGCCGCCCACAGGACCAGCAGGAGCGTGGCGGGGATGCTCTGCAGCAGGTGCCACGGCGCGTTGACCAGCACCTGCACGCCGTCGTACCACCTGCGGCCGCGCTGCCGGCGCCGGTGGCCGGCGGCGCTGGCCGCGAGCGAGCCGGACCGCAGCAGCCAGGTGGCGACCAGCACGACGGCGAGCGTCGGCCAGGGGAACGCGGCGGCGGCGGCCCCCGCGAGCAGGCACCCGGCGACGACGAGGGTGTGGCGGCGGAGCCGTTCACCGAGCGGTGTGGGCGCCGGGAGGTCGAGCCACGGGCCAGGTGCGAGGGCCACCGGGGGCGGCTGGAACGCGGCCGGCGCGGCAGCGGGCGGCGGGGCAGCGGGCGGCGGGGCAGGGCCGCCAGGCGGGACGGCGACGGGCGGGTGCGGTTGCACGAGGGTGGGCACCGGCTCCTGCTCGACGGTGTCGTCGTCGGAGTCGTCGTCGGAGTCGTTCGGGTTGTCGTCGGAGTCGTCGGTCCCCTCGCCCGCGAGCCGCAACGACTCGTCGAAGGACTGCGCGAGCCGGTTGCGCACGGTCGGGGGTGCGGCCAGCAGCGGGCCGGGCCGGGTGGTCTGCGGCCGCAGCCAGGTGAGCACAGCGTCGAGGGTGGGTCGGTCGGCGGGGTCGGGCTCGAGAGCGGCGGCGACGACGTCGCGCAGCGGGCCCTCGAGGCCCGCGAGGTCGTGCTCGCCCCGGCGGACCCGGTCCATGATCGCCATCGCGGGGCCGCGGCCGTAGACCGAGCGGCCGAGAGCGGCGAAGGCGACGGTGGCGGCCCAGGAGTGCACGTCGGAGGCGGGCGTGGCGTCGTCGCCGTAGAGGATCTCGGGGGCGAGGTAGCCGGGCGTGCCGAGCAGCCAGCCGGTATGGGTGAGCTTGGGGTCGTCGGCCACGCGAGCGAGTCCGAAGTCGATGAGGATCGGCGTGCGGCCCTCCATCAGCACGTTGGACGGCTTCACGTCGCGGTGCAGCACGCCGGCGTCGTGCACCGAGGCCAGCCCCTCGGCCAGGCAGCCGGCGAACCACAACAGGTCGGCACCCGCGATCGGGCCCTCCTCGCGCACGTGGTCGTGCAGCGAGAGGCCCGGCACGTAGCGGGTGGCGACGTACGGGACAGGCGCCCACGGGTCGGCGTCGACGATCTCGGCCACCCAGCGGCTGCGGATCCTCCGCAGCGAACCCACCTCCCGCGCCAGCCGCTGCCGGGCCTCGTCGTCTCCGACGATGTGCGGGCGCAGCA
Source organism: uncultured Actinomycetota bacterium (assembly GCA_963845795.1). GTDB lineage: Bacteria > Actinomycetota > Actinomycetes > Propionibacteriales > Nocardioidaceae > Nocardioides. The sequence continues at coordinate 382,776 of CAWJTG010000011.1, forward strand.
CCTTGAGCGCGACCCGCGGGCCGTCGTCGCGGCGGGCCAGGTGGACGATGCCCATGCCGCCCTCGCCGATCTTGGTGAGCAGCGTGTAGCCCCCGACGAGCATCGACGGCGGCCCGTCGGCAGGGTCGGGGGCGACGCTGGTCATGGCGCCAGGCTATCCGCGGCGGCCGTTCCACGCCGGTCGCCGCGACTGGGGGTGCATCGGGCTCCGACCGGGCAGTCGCGAACGCGGGACCGCATCGGAGCGGGCCGCGTCGCCAGTAGCGTGCGGGCGTGACCACCGACGAAGCCGCGGTCGACGCGCTGCGGGCACTGGTGCGGATCCCGACCGTCTCCCGGCCCGACCCGGCCGACGTCGACGTCGACGCCTTCGAGGCGTTCCTCGCCGAGCTCGAGCGTCGGTTCCCGCTGCTGCACCGGCTCTCGACACCAGCGGGTGCACGGGCACGGGCTGCTCGTGCACTGGCCGGGCCGCTCCTCCGAGCGGCCGGTCGTGCTGATGGCGCACCTCGACGTCGTGCCGGTCGAGGGTCCGTGGACGCACCCGGCGTTCGGCGGCGACCTCGTCGACGGCGTGGTCTGGGGCCGCGGCACCCTGGACGACAAGGGCCAGCTGGTGGCTGTGTGCGCCGCCGTCGAGTCGCTGCTCGAGGACGACGCCGTGCCGGCCCAGGACGTGTGGCTCTCCTTCGGCTGCACCGAGGAGGTCTCCGGTGGCGGCGCGGGCGAGGCGGTCGCGCTGCTGCGGGAGCGCGGCGTGCGGCCGTGGTTCGTGCTCGACGAGGGTGGCGCGATCGCCCACGGCGCGTTCCCGGGCGTCAGCGCGCCGATCGGGGTCGTCGGCGTCGCCGAGAAGGGCGTCACCTCCCTCGAGCTGGTGGCCGAGGGCCGCGGCGGGCACGCGTCGACCCCGGCCCGCCACGGCCCGACCGCGCGGCTGGCCCGCGCGATCACCCGACTCGACCGCTCCCCCATGCCCGGCTCGCTGCCCGAGCCGACCGTCGAGCTGTTCCGGCGGATGGCGCCGCACGCACCGCTCCCACTGCGACCGCTGTTCGGTGCCGCGGGTCGGCTCGCCCCGGTGGTGCGGCGGGCGCTGGTGGCGGCCGGACCGGAGCCGGCGGCGATGACCCGCACCACGTTCGCCGTCACCACGCTCGTCGGCTCGCCCGCGATCAACGTGGTGGCCCAGACCGCGCGGGCCGGCGTCAACGTGCGCGTCATGATCGGCGACACCGTGGCCGATGTGCTCGAGCACGTGCGGCGCGCGGTCGACGACGACGAGGTGCGGGTGGAGGTCGTGGAGGGCACCGAGCCCAGCCCGGTGAGCCCGCGCGACGAGGCCTTCGCGCTGCTGGAGCGCACCATCGAGGCGGTCTTCCCGGACGCGGTGCCCGCGCCCTACGTGATGATGGCCGCCACCGACTCGCGGTTCTTCACCGAGATCTGCGAGCGGGTCTACCGCTTCGCCCCGTTCCGGATGACCAAGGCCCAGCGCGAGGCCATCCACTCCTACGACGAGCGGATCGGCGTCGCGGACTTCCTCGACGGCGTCGCCTGGTACCGCCGGCTCCTGGAAGGACTCCCGACATGACCCCCACGGGCACTGCCTCACCGGCGGTCCGCAGCCTGGCCGCCGTCGTCGGCTTCCTCGTCGTGGTCGAGCTGGCCAGCGGGATCCTGCAGGGCTACTACACGCCGATCTTCAGCGACATCGCCGACCACCTCGACATCAAGGACGCCGACGTCAACTGGTTCGAGGCCGCGCAGCTCCTGGTCTCGGCGCTGGTGGTGCCGCCGCTGGCGCGGCTCGGTGACCTGGTCGGGCCACAAGAAGGTGCTGCTGCTCTCGACCCTGGTCACGGCGATCGGCTCGTGGGTGCTGGTCTTCGCGCCGTCCTTCAGCACCTTCCTCGTGGGCTGGGCGCTGCAGGGCGCCTACGTGGTGTGGCTGCCGCTGGAGGTCGCGATCATCTACCGCCGCACCGCCGGCACGGGGCGGCAGGCGCTGCTCACCCGGCGCGCGGCCGCGGTGCTCGTGGGGGCGCTCGAGCTGGCGGTCATCATCGGCGCGCTCACCTCCGGCGCCCTGGTGGAGTCGACGTCGATGACGGTGCTGCTGATGCTGCCCGCCATCGCCGTCACCCTCTGCCTCGTCGTGGTCTGGGTCGGCGTCGAGGACGCGCCCGGCATCTCCGAGGGCGGGTTCGACTGGCCCGGCCTCGGCCTCGTGACGCTCGCGATCGTGCTGGTGATGGGCGGCCTCGTCGCCGTCCGGGTGCAGGGTGCGGTGTCGGTGCTGCCGTGGGTGCTCGTGCTCGCGGGCCTCGCCGCGCTGGTGCCGTTCGGGCGCTACGAGGCACGGCAGGAGGAGCCGATGGTCGACGTCCGGCTGCTCGCGACGCCGGGCCAGTGGCCGGTGCAGCTGACGGCGTTCCTGTTCGGCATGTCGGTGCTGGGCGCCCAGATCCCGCTGTCGACCTTCGCCCGCACCGACCCCGACGTCGTCGGCTACGGGCTGGGCGCCGACGCGTCGTTCGTCTCGACGCTGATCGGCGTCTACGTCGTCTTCCTGGCCGTCGGCGCGTTCACGTTGCCGCTGACCTCGCGACTGCTCGGCCCGCGCGGCGCGCTGGTGGCCGCCGCGCTGCTCATCGCCTTCGGCTACGCGCTGTGGCTGCCGTTCCACGACTCGACCAGCCAGGCGCTGCTCAACATGGCCGTCATCGGCGTCGGCTCCGGCGCTCTCGTGGCCGCCCTGCCGGCCACGGCCGCCGCGGCCGCGCCGCCGCACCGCACCGGCTTCGCCACCGGCATGACCAACGCGACCAAGACCGTCGGCGGCGCCATCGCCTCCGCGGTCTTCGCCATCGCCCTGGCCTCCACCGGCTCCATCGACGACCCGGTCGAGGGCAGCGCCCCGCTCTCCGGCTACCTCACGGTCTGGGGCATCTGCGCCGCCGCCGCCCTCGTCGCCGCCTTCGCGCTGCTGCTCATGCCGAAGGCGGAGTCCCGCTACGACGGCGCGGTGCCCGAACCTGTCGGGGACTGACCGGTTCCGCGATCACCCGGGGGCCGGGCGCAGATCAACCAGCGACGCGGTGCATCCAGCCGAAGGTGTCGTCGGCGCGGCCGTACTGGACGTCGACGAGGGCCTGCCGGATGCGCATGGTGAGGTCGGTGGACGCCGGGGCGGGGGTCTGGCCGCCGTCCCACTTGAGCGAGCCGACCGGGGTGATGACGGCGGCGGTGCCGCAGGCGAAGACCTCGGTGATGCGGCCGTCGGCGACGCCGTCGCGCCACTCGTCGATGCCGAACCGGCGCTCCTCGACCTGGTGCCCCATCTTGCCGACGAGCTCGATCACCGAGGCGCGGGTGATCCCCTCGAGGATGGTGCCCGTCTCGGGGGTGACCACGGTGCCGTCGTCGTGGAGGAAGTAGAGGTTCATGCCGCCGAGCTCCTCGACGTAGCGCCCCTCCTGGGCGTCGAGGAAGACGACCTGGTCGCAGCCCTGCTCGATGGCCTCCTGCTGCGCCACCAGTGAGCTCGCGTAGTTGCCGCCCGTCTTGGCCGCGCCCATGCCGCCGCGGCCGGCGCGCGTGTACTCCTCGGTGAGCCACAGCGTCACCGGCTTCACGCCGCCCTTGAAGTAGGCGCCGGCGGGGCTCGCGATCACCATGAACGTGACGTGCTGCGCCGGCCGGACACCGAGGAACGTCTCGGAGGCGAACATGAACGGCCGCAGGTACAGGCTCTTCTCCCCCGCCGCGTCGGGCACCCAGCGCTGGTCGACCTCGACGAGTGCGTCGACCAGCTGCACGAAGTGGTCGGGCTCGAGCACCGGCAGCGCGAGCCGGTGGCTGGAGCGCACCATCCGCTTGGCGTTCTCCTCGGGGCGGAACAGCCAGACCGAGCCGTCCCCGTGCCGGTAGGCCTTCATGCCCTCGAAGGTCTCCTGCGCGTAGTGCAGGACCGCGGTCGCGGGATCGAGGGTGAGCGGGCCGTACGGCGTCACCCGGGCGTCGTGCCAGCCGGCGTCCGGCGTCCACTCGACGGTGACCATGTGGTCGGTGAAGTGGGTGCCGAAGCCCGGCTCGGCCAGGATCTCGGCCAGCCGCTCCTCCGAGACGGGCTGCTCGGTGAGCGTGGTGGCGATCTCCAGCGGGGGCACAGACGACATGGGGCGCAATTTACTCGGACTTCCTGCGATCGGGAGGCGCCCGGGGCTGCCGGCACCGAATCGTTCGATCGAACGGTTGTGGCAGGTGTCGGGACCCGGAAACTTTCAGAACCGTTCGATCGAACGATTCGGGGGGCTGCGGTCAGACCAGGCGCGAGGCGACGGCGTCGCCGACCTCGGCGGTAGTGCGGGGTACCCGCCCGCGCTCGGCCTGCTCGGCCAGGTCGGCGAGGACGGCGGCCTCGACGGCGGCGGCGGCGTCGGCGTGCCCGAGGTGGTCGAGCAAAAGCGCGCCGGAGAGGATCGCGGCGGTGGGGTCGGCCTTCTGCTGGCCCGCGATGTCCGGGGCGGAACCGTGGACCGGCTCGAACATCGAGGGCGTGGTGCGGTCGGGGTTGACGTTGCCGGACGCCGCGAGCCCGATGCCGCCGGTGATGGCGGCGGCGAGGTCGGTGACGATGTCGCCGAAGAGGTTGTCGGTGACGATCACGTCGAAGCGGGACGGGTCGGTGACCAGGTGGATCATCGTGGCGTCGACGTGCATGTAGTCGACGGTCACCTCGGGGAACTCCTGGGCGACGGCCTGGGTGATCCGCCACCACACCGAGCCGGCGTGCACCAGCACGTTCGTCTTGTGCACCAGCGTCAGCTTCCGGCGCGGTCGCCGCTGCGCGCGGCCGAACGCGTCGCGCACGACGCGCTCGACGCCGTAGGCGGTGTTCACCGAGACCTCGGTGGCGACCTCGTGCGGGGTGCCGACGCGCAGCGCGCCGCCGTTGCCGGTGTAGGGGCCCTCGGTGCCCTCGCGGACCACCACGAAGTCCACCTCGCCGCGGCCGGTGACGTGGTCGGCCAGCGGGCTCGTCGCGCCGGGGTAGATGCGCGACGGGCGGAGGTTCACGTAGTGGTCGAGCTCGAAGCGGAGCCGCAGCAGCAACCCGCGCTCCAGCAGGCCCGGCGGCAGGTTCGGGTCGTTCGGCCTGCCGCCGACGGCGCCGAGCAGGATGGCGTCGTGCTCGCGGATCTCGTCGAGCACGGAGTCGGGCAGCACCTCGCCGGTCGCGAGGTACCGCTCCGCGCCGAGGTCGTAGCGGGTCTGCTCGAGCTTCACGCCGTCGGGGACGGCGACCTCGAGCACCTTGAGGGCCTCGGCGGTCACCTCGGGTCCGATGCCGTCGCCGGGGATGACCGCGAGTGTTGTCGTCACGCGGCGAACGCTAGTTGTCGTCCGGGCGCTCGCCGTCATCGTCTCGGTCGATGGTGGCCGTCGCGCTCTCCCAGTGCTTCGCGGGGCCCCACTCAGCGGGGTACATGTCATACATGGTCTCTCTCCTTGCCGGTCATCTCGTGGACGTGAGCTCGGGTGTGTCACTTCCCGGAGATGTCGCCGCGGAGGGGACGCCGGACCCGTGGATCGCACGGGTGGAGAGGCCTGCAGCATGCGGGTCGCGCGAGGCGCTGGGAGCCGAGTCGGCCGACCCGCCGCGGAGACATCACCGGGAGTGACGGTGGAACAGGTGAGGCCTCACGCAACGCCGAACACCGCGGCGAGGGGGCCTCACTCGCAGGTCAGAAAACCTGCCGGCCCTCGCCGCGGCACACGATAAGTACGTAGCGCTGCTGCATGGTGACCACACCGTACGACGTCGAGCCGTCCTCCGCAGGCGCTTTCACGATGTGTTCGGATCCCGAGACCCCGCACCGACGGTGCGAGACTCCACCCCATGAGCGCGCCCCCTGAACTCCCCCACCTGGTCACGCGCGCCTTCGACGTCTCCCGGCGGGCCGGCTACGTGTCGTTCTGCCGCAACGAGACCGGCCGGCTGCTCGCCACGCTCGCGGCCACCCGGGACGGCACCATGGCCGAGTTCGGCACCGGCTGCGGGGTCGGGACGGCGTGGCTGCGCTCCGGCGTCCGCGGCGAGAAGGCGCGGATCATCACCGCCGAGCTCGACGCGAAGCTGGCCAGCGCGGCCACCGAGATCTTCGACGACGACCCGCTGGTGGAGGTCGTCGCCGCCGACTGGTCGACCCTGCTCCACCGCGGCCCGTTCTCCCTGCTCTTCCTCGACGCCTCCGAGGGCAGCGCCGGTGGGATCGGTGTCGACGCGGTCGCCGACCTGGTGGAGCCCGGCGGCGTCGTCGTGCTCGACGACTTCGTGCCGTGCGAGTCCTGGCCGCCGGTCACCGGCGGTCGCGTCGACGTGCTGCGCGAGCAGTGGCTCACCGACGAGCGGTTCACCACCGTCGAGGTGATGGTCGCCCCCGACGCCTCGACGCTGATCGCCACGAAGCGCTGACGCAGCCCCTAGACCTCGCCCGGCGCCGCCCGGCGGAGGATGAGGCGGGTCCAGGCGCCGAGGTAGACGCGGTCGTCGGCGCCGATCTCCCGCTTCTGCCCGGTGGGGATGGGGGTCGTGGGGAGCGGGCCGGGGGCGCCCACGTAGGTGCCGTTGGAGGAGCCGAGGTCCTCGACGAACCAGCGGGAGCCGTCGGTGGTGAGCTGGGCGTGACGGCGGCTGATGCCGGTATCGGAGCCGAGGTCGAGCTCGGGGTCGATGCCGCGGCTCTGCGAGGTGCGGCCGATGAGGTTCGACTTCTTGACCAGCGGCACCACCGTCGGGAGGCCGGGCGAGGGCAGCGGGTCGGTGGCCTGCTGGTCGGCGTACCAGTCGGCGTCGATCCAGACCTCCACCACCCACTCCGCGGTGGGCTTCGGCTCGGCGGGCGGCTCGGCGGGCGGCTCGGCGGTCGGCTCGGCGAGCGGCTCGGCGGGCGGGGCGGCGACCTGCTCGGCGACGGGGCTACCGGCGACGGGGGTGCCGGGGGCCTCGCCCAGGGCGGGCCGGACGGCTCCGTGGCCCGCGGCAGCGAGCCCGTGGTGAAGTCGTAGCCGCAGCTCTCGCAGAACAGGGCGTTGGTCGGGTTGCTGCCCTGGCAGTTCGGACAGGTGCCGGTGCCGGCGACGTCGATCGCCTCGGTGACCGGCATCTGGTCGGTGCGGGTGCCGGGTCCGTCGGCGGGGGCAGCGGGCGTGGCGTCCATCGCGACCCCGCAGGTGTCGCAGTAGTCGGTGGCGGAGCTCTCGTGACCGGCCGGGCAGCGCATCAGATCCCCGTCCCTACTTCCGGATCCGGGTGGTCTTGGTGGAGGCGGTGTCGAGCGCCATCTCGTCGGCCTTGTTCACCGCGGCCTTGAGCCGCACCGTGCCCTCGGCCTCGTTCTGGACGTCGACCACCTTGCGCAGCTTCGACGTCGCCTCGTCGTTGCCGGTCTCGGCGGCCAGCTGGACGGCGCGGCCCAGCTTGGTGGTGGCGGTGGCCTCGTCGCCGGAGGCCTTGGCCGCCAGGCCCTCCTGGATCATCGCCGCCAGCTCGGTCTGCCCGGTGTAGTGGGCGACCTGCTGGTCGATCTTGGCGGTGAGCTCGGAGTCGTTGGACCAGGTGGCCTTCACCAGCGCCTGGGTGAGGACGTCGTCGCCGATCGCGAGCTGGACGCGGGCGGCGAGCTGCTCCTGACCGATCGCCTTGGCCGCGACCCGGACCGCCACGTGGTAGTCGCGGGCCTCGTCGGCCCACGCGCCGGTGGGGTAGGCGCCGGTGAGCGGGTTGACGACGGTGCGCCGGGCGGTGAGGTCCTCGACGGTCGGCGAGACCTGCCGCACGAAGAGCACCTGGGCGCCCTGCGGCGTCCACACCCGCAGCTGGGCGTCGGAGACGCCGCGCGCCATCGAGGTGCGCATCATCTCCTCGAACTGGCGCTGCATCTGAGAGGGGTCCGGGATGATGTCGACGGTGCCGAGCAGCGCGGTGGCGATGCGGCGGATCTCCTCCACCTGCCAGTCCGTGCCGGCGCCGCGGCAGTCGCACTGGAAGTAGCCGGTGGCGCGGGCGATGGCGGCGTCGAGCTTGTCGGGTGTCTCGCGGTTCTCGCCGTCGGTGAGGAGGATCGCGTGCCGCTGGGTGATCGCGGGCACCGAGGCGAACAGCTGGCCGGCGAGGTCGAGCCAGGTGCTGATCGCCGTACCGCCGCTGCCGATGAACCGGCTGACCGCGTGCTTGGCGTCCTCGCGGGTGGCGGCGCTCATCTGCACCATGCCCGCCCCGGACTGGACCTGCGGGTAGGCCAGCATCGCGCGGTCGGAGCCCGCGATCACCGAGAACCAGGTGCCGTCGACGATCTCGCTGATCGCCGCCTGGGCCGCCTGCTTGGCCGCCGCCATCGTGGCCGGGCCCATCGAGCCGGAGGTGTCGACGATGATGATCTCGCCGGCCGCGCCCGCGCCGGTCCGGCCGGCCGTGCCGGCCCCGCTGCAGGTGATGGTGACGATCGCGTTGACGTCGGTGCCCCCGTCGGGGAGGAACTCGTTCTGGTAGACGCTCGCGGTGAACTCAGCCACGGGGCTCCTCCTGCTGGGCTTCGGGTGCGACATTCTGCACCCCGGCGGGCGGCGGTGCGTCGATACGGGCCAGGGCGGCGGTGATGTTGTCCTGCCCGCCGCAGGCGTTGGCGAACTCGACGAGGGCCAGCGCGACCGCGGCGGGGTCCGGGGTGCCGGCGGCCCGCACCTGCCGGCCGATCGCTGCCGGCTCCGAGGCGTAGTTCCAGAGGCCGTCGGAGCAGGCGAGCACCCAGCCGGGCCGGTCGACGGTGAGCTCGCCGACCCGCGGCACGACGTCCGGGGCGTCCTGCCCCAGCCAGCGGGTGATGGCGTGGCCGTGGGGACCGCTCTCGGCCTCCTGGCGCACCATGCCGGCGGCGATGAGCTCCTGGGCGGAGGAGTCGTCGACGGTGAGCTGGACGCCGTCGCCGTCGTCGGGCAGCCAGTAGACCCGGGAGTCGCCGATGTTGGCGAAGCTGATCCAGGTGCCCTGCACCACGGCGCACGCGAAGGTGGCCGACGGCGGGCGCTCGGAGCCGTCGGGCGTGTGGCTCACCACCACCTCGTTGGCGCGGGCGACGGCGTCGGTGTGCACGGCGGTGGCCGCGGCGAGACGGCTGCCGTCGGTGCCCATGCCGGCCGGGAACGGCGCCTGCAGCACCTCGCGGGCGGCCCGGGCGCCGGCGAGCGAGGCGTCCGAGGAGCCGTCGGTGTTGGAGACGCCGTCCATCACGACGAGCACGGCCCGCTCCCCCGGCGTGGCGGTGGCCAGCAGCGCCATCGCGTCCTCGTTCTCGGTGTGCCGGATGCCGCGGTCGCACACGCCGGCCACCCACGACGCCGGCTGCTCGCGGAAGTGGTCGCGCTCGCTCGGTGCCTTCGCGCCGCACTGGTCGCAGTAGCCGTCGGGTCCGACGTCGCCGCCGCAGCTGAGGCAGGGACGCCGGCCGGGCGGCTCCTCGGCGGGAGCGGCGGCGGCACGTCGCGGCACCGTGACGGCGCTGATCGGTGCGTCCTGCTCGGCCACCGGCACCTCGGTCGCGGCGGCGGCCGGGGACTCGCCGACCTTGGTGCCGCAGGCCTCGCAGAACGCGGCGCCGTCGTCGAGCGGCTCGGCGCAGTTCGGACAGGGGTTCACGTCAGACTCCAGACCCGGACGGCGTTGGCGCGGTTGACCAGCTCGACGCGCTCCCGGAGCTGCTGGGTGTCGCGGGCGAGCAGGCGGTAGGACTTCTCGAGGGCGTTGCGGACGCCGTCCTCGGTGGCGACGACGGACCCGACCGACCCGCCGACGGGGGCGGGCCCGCCGGAGGCGAGCAGGGCGAGCGCGTGCTCGAGGATGCGGACGCTGTAGCGGCCGTGGGTGGCGGGGTCCATCGAGGCGGACTCGATGGAGCGCATCGCCTGGTCGAGCACGGCGAGGTCGAGCGAACCGCCGCTGAGCAGCACCTCGGCGCGCAGCTGCCGGCTCTCGGGGTAGCCGCGGCTGGTGCGGGGCACCCGGTCGAGCGCCTCGACCGCGCCGCCGGCGTCGCCGCGCGCGGCGCGCACCCGGGCCATGCCGAACGCGGCCGGGGAGACGTAGGCGGCGTCGGTGGCGGCGCAGACGGCGTAGAGCCCCTCCGCCACCTCGGGCAGCCCGCCCTTCTCGCAGGCCACGGCGAGGGCCAGCTTGGGCGCGAGCTCGCCCGGCACCTGGCGGTAGACGGCGTTGAACGCGCTCTGGGCGGCCGCCCAGTCCTGCTTCGACATCGCGGCCAGACCCTCCAGCCACAGCGCGCGCCACTCCCACGGGTCCTGGGCGAGGAGCGCGGCGGAGGCGGCGCCGGCGACGTCGGTGCGGCCGGCCTCGAGCGCGGTCCGGCCCCGGGCCAGCGCCACCTCGGCCGACTGGGCGGGCGCCTGCTCGAGCGTCCTCAACCGGGCCGCGGGGTCGTCGTCCGCGACCCCGGTGAGCCAGGCGTACTGGGGGTCGGTGGTGTCGACCCGCAGCTTCGGGAGCTGGGTCCACTCGAGCACGCCGCGCGAGGTGGTGGGCGCCTCGAACAGCGGGGAGGCCGAGGAGGTGAGCGACGTGCCGGTGTTGTCGCGGGCGACGGTCTCGCGCAGGACGCCGAGCAGCTGGGAGCGCAGCTCGTCGGCCGAGGCGAACCGGTCGGCCGGGTCGGGGGCGCAGCACTTCGCGATGAGCCAGTAGAGCGAGTCGTTCTCGGCGAACAGCGGGGTGTCGCCCGGCGGCGGCAGGCTGTGCAGGTAGGTGCCCTGGTAGCCGCGGAACTCCATGCACAGCACGACGAGCGTGCGTCCGACCGTGTAGAGGTCGGAGGCCACGCTCGGGCCGAGCTGTGCCACCTCCGGGGCCTGGTAGCCGACCGTGCCGTAGATCGCCGACTCGTCGTCGTCGATGCGGCGCACGCCGCCGAGGTCGATCAGCTTCATCGCGTCGCCGACCTGGATCATGTTGTCGGGCTTGAAGTCGCAGTAGACGAGACCGAGGTCGTGCAGGTACTGGAAGGCCGGCAGCACCTCGATCACGTAGGCGAGGGCCTGGTCGACCGGGAGCGGGTCGTAGACGCCGCCATGGGCGCGCATCCGCTCCTTCAGCACCTGCTTGAGGGAGCGCCCGCCGACGTACTCCATGACGATGTAGCCGGCGCCCTCGTGGGTCACGAAGTTGTAGATCTCGACGATGAGCGGGTGCTCGACCTGGGCCAGGAACTGCTGCTCGGCGATGGCGGCGGCGAGGGCGTCGGGGTCACCGGAGTTGAGCAGCCCCTTGAGCACGACCCACCGGTCGGACACGTTGCGGTCGCGGGCGAGGTAGATCCAGCCCAGGCCGCCGTGCGCGAGCGGACCGGCCACCTCGTACTGGCCGGCGACCAGATCGCCGGCCTGCAGCTTCGGCGTGAACGAGAACTCCTGCGCCGCACTGCGGACAGAACCCCTCGGTGCGCCCGGGCTTGCCGTCGCGGCTGCGTCCGATCGGTGACCCGCACTTCGAGCAGGACCGCTTCGCCTCGGGCACCTGCGCGTCCTTCATCAGGACGGCGCTGGGGTCGACGAGAGGCGCGGGCGGCACGCTCGTGAGGCCCGCGCCGATCCGCGCCGAGCGGAGGCGCTGCGACCCGGTGCGGGTGCGGCGCGTGGAGGAGCTGCCGGACGACGCGGCACGGGCCGAGCCGAACGCCGCGGTGCCGACCCGGCTGGAGGAGGTGACGGCCGAGACGGTCTCGAGCGGGGCCCCCTCGCCGGCGCCCGCACCCGCGGTCGCGGGCGTCGGCCCGGAGTCGGCCGCCATGCCGCAGGTGTCGCAGTAGCCGTCGGCGATGGCGCCGGCGCAGCCGGGCTGCGGGCAGGCGCCGCCCTCGGCGACCGCGGCGCGGGGCGCGGCCGGCGTCACGTCGGCAGCGGCGGGTGCAGGCGTCGCCGCGGCAGCGGGTTCGGCGGCCATGCCGCAGACGTCGCAGTAGCCGTCGCTGATCGTGCCCGTGCAGCCGGGCTGGGTGCAGGTCGCCGCGGTCACGGGAGCTCCTTCTGGACGACGGCGCGACCCGTGAGCTGGTCGAGCCAGGTGCGGTAGGTGGCGACGAGCTGCTGGCAGACCGCTATCGGTGCCGGCCGACGGGCCAGCGCCGCGCGGGCCTGCGTCTCGGCGGCCCGCAGCTCCTCGGCGTCGGCGACGCCGAGCTGGCGCGCCTTGGCCACGTAGGCCTGCAGCAGGTCGGTCAGGCCCTGGTGCTGGGCGAGCGCCGTCGCGTAGCGCTCGTGGGCGTAGTCGATCGCCTGGTCGACCCGCTCGAGCCGGTCGAGGTAGGGACCGATCGCCTCGGGCGTGGTGGGCACCGGGCCGAGCGCGTCGACGTCGGGGACGGCGAACCGGGGGCGGGGTCGACGGTGGCGACGCAGGCGGCGGCGAGCCGCTCGAGCTCGGTCTCGCGGGCCAGGAGCTCGGTGCGGTGCCGGCGGGCGACGAGCACCTGGTCGCGGGCGTCGCGACGGCGGGCGTTGCCGACGATGAGGTCACGCTCGTACCTCGCGGCCTCCTGCTCCAGCGGGGCGAGCATGCCGAGCACGTCGGCGCCCCGGCCGGCCCGGTCGGCGATGTCGTCGAGCCGGGCCATCAGGCCTGCGAGCCGGTCGACCGCCGTGTCACGGGTGAGGGCGGGCTCCAGCCCCACCTGGTCGCGGATCCGCTCCAGCTGGGCGCGCAGGTCGCGGACCCGCGACGCCGCGGCGTCGGCGCCCGTCGAGAGGGCGAGCTTCATCCGCAGCTGCGCGGCGAGGGCGTCGGAGAGCCGACAGGCCTCGGGCAGCGAGGACCCGGCGGTGTCGAGGCGGCCCCAGATGAGGGCGGTGATCTTCTCGCGCTCGGCACCGAGCACCCGGCCGCCGTCCCACAGCGCCCACATCTCGGCGTACCGGTCGGAGACCGCCTTCCACAGCGCGAGCGAGAGCCCCATGTCACCGGCGACCTCGCCGCCCCGACCCTCGGCCAGCGCGGCCGCGTCGAGCCTGTCGAGCTCGAGCCGCCGCCCCCGCACCCACGCCTCCAGCGCGTCGAGGTAGGCCTGCAGCACCGCGGGCTCCGGCGCGCTGCCGAGGGAGCCGGGCGCCACCGGCGCGGTCGGGTGGGTGCCGGTCATGACGGTCATCGGCCGTAGACGGGCTGGGGCTGGGCTCCGGGCACGTTCAGCTCCGGCTCGAGCCACCGGTCGTACGAGCTCCTGCCAGCGGCCGTCGTCGCGCATGTCCTCGAGCACGCCGTTGATGAACCGCACCAGGTCGGTCCGCTCCTTGTTCACGCCGATCCCGTACGGCTCGGGCGTGAGCTTGTCGGTGTTGAGCACGACGGCGTTCGGGTCCTGCGCGGCGAGGCCGGCGAGCACGGTGTCGTCGGTGCTGACGCCGTCGGCCTCGCCGTTCTGGAACGCCACCATGCACGCCGAGTTGTCGGTGGAGGTGACCGCGATCGCCTGGGGGGCGACCGTCTGCTTGATGTTGTCGATGCTCGTGGTGCCGGCGGGGGCGCAGATGCGCTTGCCCGCCAGGAGCGTCCTCGCCTTCTCGGCCGACACGCGGTCGTCCTGGTCCAGCCCGGCGGCATCCAGCAGGTCGCGGCCGACCAGCACCTTCTGACCGGCGGGGTAGTACTGCGCCGAGAAGGCCACGCTCTCCCACCGCACGCAGTTGATCGTGGTGTTGCGCACGACGACGTCGACCGCCTCGTCCTCGAGCTGGCTGAAGCGCTGGGCGGCGGTGATCACCTTCAGCTCGACCCGGTTCTCGTCGTCGAGCTCCTCACGGCCGCTCTCCGGGAAGATCTCGTCGGCGATCGCGTAGACGAAGTCGATGTCGAAGCCCTCGATGAGACCGGTCTGCGAGTTGCGCGCCGCCAGCAGGTAGGTGTCGGCAGCCACGCCGGCGATCAGTCGGCCGCGATCGAAGATCTCGCGCACGTCGTCGTTCGCCTTGCCCGGTCGCGGTGCGTAGCTGCGCAACGGGTCCTCGTCGGCGCTGTCGGTGCACTCCTTCGGGGCGGCAGCCTCGGCGGCTTGCGGCCTCGTCTCGCGGGTGACCTCGGTGTCGTCGTAGGCGCACCCCGCCAGGACGAGTCCGGTGACGAGCGCGACGACGGCCCAGCGGAGGCGGGTGGTCATGAGAACTCCCTGCGTCGCTGGTTGACGCCCCACCCGATGGCACCCGCGGCCAGCGCCGCACCGAGGAGCGTGAGCACGGCGAGACCGACCGATGCCACGGCCCCGGAGCGGAAGTCGTCGGTCGCCCGGGCGGCGGCGGTCTCCGTGACCTCGGCCGCAGACGCGTCCACCTCGTCCAGGAGGGCGGTGGGGCCGTCGGACTCAGTGCTGGTGGCGAGGTCGCGCGCCCCGTCCCAGTCGCCGTCGTCGTCGAGGGCGCGCACCGTCGCATGCGCTTCGAGGTACTGCTCCCAGAGCCGTAGCGTCCGCTCCGAGGCGCGGTCCTGGACGAGGGCAGACTGGGCGTCGAAGCTGTTGCGGTCGTCCTCGGTCCGGCCGTTCTCGAAGAGGACGCCCGATCCCCGGTTGATCAGACCCTGGCTCTCGTTGGCCTTCGCGTTGTTGGCCGCGGCGCGCGCCGAGGCCTCGTTGACCGCGTCGGTGTAGGCGCCGTCGCGGGTCTCGTCGTTGGCGCTGTTGCGGTTGCCCGCGTACGCGGCGGAGGCCAGCGTCAGGATCGCGATGACGATCGCGGCCGCGACGACGCCGACGTTGAGGCGGCGGCGGAATCGGCGCGCCAGCCGGCGGTTCACCCACCAGAGCACGGCGATCGTGAGGAGCCCGAGCACCAGGAGCACCAGCGGGTGGTGCGAGCCCATCTCGTCCGTGGCTCGTCCGCTGTTGGCTCGTACCAGGGAGTCGCAGATGGCGATGGCCGCGACGTCGCTGCGCTCCTCGCCGGACACCCTCAGGAAGTTGCTGGCGTTGTTGAGGTAGGCGATGCCGATCGGGAGGCCCTGGCGGTTGTAGTCGCGCGCCTGGGCGACCGCGATCACGTAGTCGTTGACGCGGGTGTTGAGCTGCGCGAGGGCCTGCCGGTCGGCGGGCTGGGCCTCGGCCGCGTCGGTGATGAGCCGCAGCGCGTCGTCGATGGCCGCGTCGTACTCCGCTCGCGCCTCGGTCGGCTCCAGCCCGCCGACGAGGAACGCGTTCGACGCGAGGGCGTCTGCTCGCAGCAGCTGGCTCTTGATCTCCTGGACCCGCACCACCTGCTCGGTGTTGTCGGCCGCGCGGCCGTCGGCCTGCCAGGCGAGCACCTGGAGCAGGGCGGCGAGGACGCCGAAGATCAGGCAGGCGGTGACGGCAAGCACCTGGAGCCGGTTGAGGAGCTTCGGGGTGTCGGCGCGGAGCCAGGCGGTGCGGGCGTCCTGCTGCTCCGCGGCGGCCACGGACGGCGCCGCCGGCGCGGCACCCGGCTGCGGTGCGGGGGCGGTGGCCTGCTGGGTCACGGCGCCTCCTCGGTGGGCTCGGGGTCGTCAGGGGCAGGGTCGGGCGCATCCTCCCGCACCTCGCCGAGGTCGACGACCTCCGGCGGCGTGACGTCGTCGGGCGGGGTGAGCGGGACCGGCGCGTCGAGGTCGTCCTCCGCCAGCGTGCGGAGCTGCTCGACGGTGGGGGCGTCGACCTCGCGCAGCCGCCAGGCGTGCCGCCCGATCGCGGCCTCGAGCAGGTTGCGCACGTGCCGGGCGTTGCCGAAGCTCTCGCCGCGCGGCGTGGTGAGCAGGCCGGCGCGGAGCCGGTCGAGCACCTCGTCGCCGGCGTCGTACTCGGCGCCGGAGGCCATGAGGCGGAAGATCTCGACGAGCTCGTCGTCGGTGTAGTCGGGAAAGTCGAGGTGGGTGCGGAACCGGCTCTCCAGCCCGGGGTTCTGCGCCACGAACACCGCCATGGGGCCGGGGTAGCCCGCCACGATCACGACGAGGTCGTCGCGGTGGTCCTCCATCTCCTTCACCAGGGTGTTGATCGCCTCGGTGCCGTACTGGTCTCCGGAGAGCGCGTAGGCCTCGTCGATGAACAGGACGCCGCCGATCGCGGACGGCCACCACCTCCGCCGTCTTCGCCGCGGTCTGGCCGAGGTAGCCGGCCACCAGCTCGGAGCGGTCGACCTCGACGCAGCTGACCCTTGCTCAGCAGACCGAGGGCCTTGTAGATGCCGGCGACGAGCCGGGCCACCGTGGTCTTGCCGGTGCCGGGGTTGCCGTTGAACACCAGGTGCCGGGTGATGGCGGGCGACCCCAGGCCGGCCTCCTTGCGGAGACCCTCGATGCGCAGGACGGCGGCCTGCTTGTGGATCTCCTCCTTGACGGTGGTGAGGCCCACGAGCCCGTCGAGCTCGGCGAGAAGCTCCTCCACCGTCCTGGGCGGGGTCTGCGGCTCGGGGTCCGGCTCGGGGTCGGGTGAGGAGGGGTCCGGTGCTGTGGCCGTGGGAGGGCCAGGGGTCTCGACACCTCCTCGCTGGCGCTCGTCGGGCTCGACCACCGCCGCATCGCTCGCTGCGCTCGCTTGCTGCTCGACCACCGCCGCATCGCTCGCTGCGCTCGCTTGCTCCTCGACCACCGCCGCGTCGCTCGCTGCGCTCGCTTGCTCTTGCATGCCGGCGAGCTTGCGCTGGACGGCGCCGAGCTGCTGGAGGAGCGTCGAGGCGACCTCGTCGCCGACGGTCGGCGCGACCTGGCGCGGGGCCGGCTCGCGGAGCTGGGCGACGGCGGCGAGGTGGGCGGTGCCGGCGGCACGCGGGTCGGGGTCGCCGAGGGTGGCCGCCGCGAGCGCGACGTCGCCGAGCGCCGCGGCGTAGGCCGGCGCCCGGGCCGAGCCCTGCGCCGCGAGCAGGCTCATCGTGGCGGTGGGGGCCGAGCGGTAGCGGCGGCCGCGGGAGGCGGCGTCGAAGAAGTCCTCGGCCGAGCGTGACCGGCCGGTCTGCTCCGACCAGTCGACGAACGCGGCCCTCGACGGCTCGGAGACGGTGGCGGCGAGCGCCTCCCCCTCGCGGCGCGCGGTGACAGGGTCGACGCCGGCCTGCTCGGCGACGGCGGCGAGCGCGTCGAGCGCGGCGGCCAGGGAGTCGGTCATCGGGCCCCGTTCACGTCGGTGATCCGAGCTGGAGGTCGGGACCGCCGTCGGCTGCGTGCCCGAACTTCGCGTCGAGGAACATGCCGTGGGCGATGAGGGCCTGGGCGTCGGCCCGGTTGGCGGCGTCGAGGATCTTGTCCATCGTCGAGGCGAGCAGCTCGAGCTGGTCGACCAGCACCATCAGCGACGTCTTGTAGCCGTCGATCGGCCGGGTGTCGGCCCAGTCGCGCGGCAGTCGCAGGTAGGCACCCACTGCCTCGGGCAGGTAGGTGGTGGCCGTGGCCACGACCGAGTAGCCCTCCTGGCTGCCGAGTCCGAGATTGCGGATCCGCGGCAGCGTGTCGTTGATGGTGCGCGCGATTCGCACCACCCGCGAGGTCACCACGGGCGGCGCGTTGCTCTCGCGCAGCATCGCGTTGACGCGGTTGAGCGAGGCGAGCACGTCCTGCTCGGTGGGCGGCGCCGGCACCGGTGCGACGTCGTCGCCCCCGGCGCTGCGGCGTCGCGTGAACCACGACTTCAGTCCCAAGGCCGCCCTCAGAGCCGGGTGCCGATGTCGAGCGTGCCCGGACTGATCAGACCCTGGGCGTTGCGGGCGTCGTGCTGCCGGACCCGCTCGATGTAGGAGCGCGACTTCTCCGTCTCGGTCTCGAGCAACCCGATCGTGGCGGACATCGAGTCGAGGGCCTTGAGCTTGAACTCGTCGATGGAGTCCATCGTGGCGTAGATGTTGGCGAACGCGGCCTGCAGCTGCTCGATGCCGATGGTCGACGCCGCCGCCTGCTCCTGGATGGCCGCGGAGTTGTCCTTGAGCATCTCCGAGGTGCGCTGGATCATGCCGGACGTCGTGGTGTTGAGCGCCGTGATCTGGTCGAGCACCAGCTTCTGGTTGCCGAGCGCCTGGGCCACGATGACCGCCGTCCGCAGCGCCGAGACGGTCGTGGTGGACGCACGGTCGACGCCCTTGATGAGCTCGATGTTGTTCTTGATGATCACGTCGATCGCCAGGTAGGCCTGGATCGAGACCGCCAGCTGGGTGAGCAGGTCCTGGTGCTTCTGCCGCACGTAGAACAGCACGTCCTGGTTGAGCGTGCGGGCGGCGTCGGGGTCGGTGAGCTCGAGCTCGGCGATCCTCGCGGCGAGCTTCGCGTCGAGCCGCTCGGCCACGTAGATGTACTGGTTGAGCCGGCCCATCACCGCCCAGAGGTTGGCCTTCTCCAGGTTGAGCGCGACGTTGTCCTTCTGCAGCTCGTCCTGGCCGTTGCGCAGGCTGTGCAGGATGCCGTTGAGCTGGGTCTGCGCCGACTGGTACTTGCGGAAGTAGTCGGTGACCTTGTCGCCGAACGGCAGGAAGTCGAGCAGCTTCTTGGCCCCGGTGGCCTGGCTGGGGTCGAGGTCCTCGACGGTGCGGCGCAGCTCGAGCAGCGTCTTGCCGACCGTGGATCCCTGCGCGAGACCACCCTCCTTGAGGGCGGTGACCGGCTTGTCGAGCATCCGGTTCGAGGTCTCGGCGGCCTTGCGGATGTCGGCGTCGCCCATGGTGCGGACGTTCTCGGCCTGCGCCGCGAACTCCGGGCTGCCGGCCTGCGCGGACCCCAGCGCCTCCAGGAACGACTCGACCTTCGCGTCGAGCTCCGGGACCGCCTCGGCCGCGACCGGCGGGGCCATCTTCGGCGCCTGGGTCTCCTGGACCTGCAGGGGCGGCGCCGGTGGGACGAGAGCGACGACCGGGTCGGGAGGGGCCAGCCGTTGCGACTCCGCCGCGTCGGGTTCGGGCATGCCAGTCGTCATGGCTCGAAGTCTGGCACGCCCGACGTCACCGCGGCAGTGGACCGCGGACGACGGCCCGGCGGTGAGCCGCTGAGGCTCGCCGCGCCCGGTTCCCTCAGCAGGTCACCGCTCCCCGGCGGTGAGCCCGACCGGGGGTAGGTCGACGAGACAGTGCGGGAGCAGGGCTTGGGCGATCGGCCCGATCGTGAGGGCGAACACCACGGTGCCGACGCCGAGGACGCCGCCGAGCAGCAGCCCGACGAGCACGACGCTCACCTCGAGGCCGGTGCGGACCAGTCGTAGCGAGAGCCCGGTGCGGCGGGCCAGTCCGGTCATGAGCCCGTCGCGGGGGCCGCGACCGAGCTGCGCCCCCATGTAGAGGGCGGTGGCGAAGCCGCACAGCACGACGCCGCCGAGCATCAGCGCGACGCGCGGCGCCGTCGCGTCGGGTCGGCCCAGCAGCGTCAGCGTGAGGTCGACGACGAGCCCCACCACCAGCGCGTTCGAGACGGTGCCGAGACCCGGCTTCTCCCGCAGCGGCACCCAGAGCACCATCACGACGACGCTCATGAGGATCACTGCCTGTCCGAGGGTGATCGGCACGTGTCTGATCAGGCCGGAGTGGAGGACGTCCCACGGCGCCAGTCCGAGGTCGCCGCGCACCATGAGGGCCAACGAGACGCCGTAGGCCACGAGCCCGACGTAGAGCTGCACGAGCCGGCGCGGGAGCCGACCCGCCCGGAGCTGGGCGAACGGGCCGAGGTCGAGCAGGGCCGGAGGGCGGGGCACGGTGAGGGTGGGCTCGGACACCGACCCAGGGTGACCCGGATTGGCTCTGTTCCCAATAGCCAATCCGTGGGAGAGTGGCCTGTATGACGCAGGCCACTTCCACCCTGGCCGCGTCCCGTGTCGCCACCCTGGTCGGTGACTTCGACCGCTCACCCGCCTATGCGGGGCTCGCCGAGGCGCTCACGCTGCTCGTCGGCGACGGCCGCATCCCGGTCGGCGTCCGACTGCCCAGCGAACGCGACCTCACCGCCGAGCTCGGTGTCTCGCGCACCACGGTCACCCGCGCCTACGCCCAGCTGCGGGAGACCGGCTACGCCGAGGCTCGGCAGGGCTCGGGCACCTTCACCCGGGTGCCCGGTGGCCGGGTCTGCTCCCACGACCGCGCCCTGACCCCGCACGCCGGCGCCGACGACGTCGTCGACCTCACCTGCGCGGCCGCCACCGCGGCACCCGGCGTGGCAGCGGCCTACGCCGAGGCCGCCGTCCACCTGCCCGTGCACCTCGGCGGCCACGGGTACTTCCCCCACGGGCTGCCGGCGCTGCAGGCGGCGATCGCCGACCAGTACGCGGCCCGCGGCCTCCCCACCGAGCCCGAGCAGGTCATGGTCACGTCGGGCGCCCTCGCGGCGGCCGCGATCGTGGCGCAGGCCCACACCGGACCGCGGGACCGCGTGCTGGTGGAGTCGCCGGTGTATCCCAACGCCACGCTGGCCATCAAGCACAGCGGCGCCCGGTTGACCGGGATGCCGGTCGACCCCGACGGCTGGGACCTCGATGCCACCGGAGCGCTGCTGCGCCAGGTGGCGCCGACGCTCGCCTACCTCGTGCCCGACTTCCAGAACCCCACGGGCCACCTGATGACCGACGAGCAGCGCGAGACCTACGCCGCCCACCTGCGCCGCTCCGGCACCGTGGCGGTGGTCGACGAGGCCCACCAGGCGCTCGCGCTCGACGGGCAGCGGATGCCGCGTCCGTTCGCCGCGTTCGCCCCCACGACGATCACCATCGGCAGTGGCAGCAAGGCCTACTGGGGCGGCCTGCGGCTCGGTTGGATCCGGGCTCCGCGGGGTGGGATGGAGCGGCTCACCCGGGCCCGGATGGGTCTCGACCTCGGGGCGCCGGTGCTCGAGCAGCTCGCACTCGTCGAGCTGCTCGCCGACCCGGAGGTGCTGGCCGCGCAGCGCGCCCGGCTGCGCTCACAGCGCGACCGGCTCGTGGCGCTGGTGACCGAGCGGCTGCCCGAGTGGCGGTTCCGCACCCCCTCCGGTGGCCAGTTCCTGTGGTGCGAGCTGCCGGCGAGCCGAGCCACCGCCCTCGCCGCGGAGGCCGAGGGTCGCGGCGTCGCGCTCGCACCCGGGCCGGTGTTCGCCGTCGAGGGCGGCCTCGACCGCTACGTCCGGCTGCCGTGGGCACGCCCGGTCGACGAGCTCGAGCTGGCCGTCGACCGGCTGGTCGGCGCGTGGGACGCCGTCCGGGAGCGCCCTCCCCGCCCCCGCCGCCCCACCCAGCGCGTCATGGTCGCCTGAGGGCCGGCTCCCGCGGACGCGCGGCGGTCAGCTGAGGTCGACGGAGCGCGCCGAGACGGCGTCGATCGCCGACTCGATGTCGTGCAGCACGTCGGGCGGGATCGCGGAGTCGACCGACAGCGCCACCATCGCCTCGCCGCCCTTGGCGTTGCGCGAGACCTGCATGCCCGCGATGTTGACGCCCGCCTCCCCGAGGATCCGGCCGACGGTGCCGACCATGCCGGGGCGATCGACGTAGGTGAGGAACGCCAGGTGCGTCGTGGGCTCGAGGTCGAGGTCGTAGCCGTTGACCTCGACGAGCCGCTCCCGCTGCCCGATGCCGACCAGGGTGCCGCTCACCGACACCTGGTCGCCGTCGGCCAGGGTGCCGCGGATGGTGATGAGGTTGCGGTGGTCGGGGCTCTCGGGGTCGGCCAGCAGCCGGACCGCGCAGCCGCGCTCAGCCGCGAGGAGCGGGGCGTTCACGTAGGAGACGGGGTCCTCGACGACGTCGGCGAACACGCCCTTGAGCGCAGCCAGCTCGAGCACCTTCACATCGTGGTCGGTGATCTCGCCGCGCACCTCGACGTCGAGCTGCTGCGGCACCTCGGCCGCGATGCCGGTGAAGACCCGGCCCAGCTTCTCGGTCAGCGGGATGCCGGGCCGCACCTCCTCGGCGATGAGACCGCCCTGCACGTTGACGGCGTCGGGCACCAGCTCACCGGAGAGCGCCAGCCGCACCGACCTGGCGACGGCGATGCCCGCCTTCTCCTGCGCCTCGCGGGTGGAGGCGCCCAGGTGGGGGGTGGCGACGACGCTGTCGAGCTCGAGGAGCGGGCTGTCGGTGCACGGCTCGGTGGCGAACACGTCGAGTCCCGCGGCTGCGATCCGGCCGGTCTTGAGGGCGTCGTAGAGCGCGCCCTCGTCGACGATGCCGCCGCGGGCTGCGTTCACGAGCACCAGGTGGGACTTGGCCATCGCGAGCTGCTCGGCGCCGATCAGCCCGACTGTCTCCGGGGTCTTCGGCAGGTGCACCGACATGAAGTCGGACTCGCGCAGCAGGGTGTCGAGGTCGACCAGCCGGACGCCGACCTGGGCGGCACGGCCCGCCTGGACGTAGGGGTCGAAGGCCAGCACGTGCATGCCGAACGCCGCCAGCCGCTGCGCGACCAGCACCCCGATCCGGCCGAGCCCGACGATGCCGACGGTCTTCTCGTAGAGCTCGATGCCGGTGTACTGCGACCGTCTCCACTCCCCGCCCCGCAGCGTGGCGTGCGCAGGCGAGACGTGGCGAGCGGCGGCGAGCATCAGCGCGACGGCGAGCTCGGCGGCGCTCACGATGTTCGACGTCGGGGCGTTGACCACCATGACGCCGGCCTGGGTGGCCGCCCTGACGTCGACGTTGTCGAGCCCGACGCCGGCGCGGGCGACGACCCGCAGCCGGCGCGCCGCGGCGAGCACCTCACCGTCGACCCTGGTGGCCGAGCGCACCAGGATCGCGTCGGCGTCGCCCACCGCGTCCAACAGGGCGGTGCGGTCGGCGCCGTCGCAGAAGCGGATGTCGAAGTCGGGGCCGAGGGCCTCGACGGTGGCCGGGCTCAGCTCCTCAGCGATGAGCACGACAGCACGGTCGGTCACGGTGGTCCTCGTCCTGGTGGGGGTTCGGATGCGTGCACGTCGCTGTGCCGCTGGCCACACTACTCCGCCCGGTTCCTGCCACCGTCGCCGAAGCACTGGGGGAAGTGGGACACGGAGCCCGGTCTCACGCGGCAGTGCCAGCGCGCGCAGACACTTGCACCAGTAGTTCGGCGAGCGCCACGGCCGCGCACAGGATCTCCCGCACCGATTCCGGGTGGTGCATCACGTCCTCCCAGCTGAAGCGGAGCACGATCCAGCCGGCCACGACCATCCGGTTGTAGCGGCGTGCGTCGGAGGCGAGGGCCGAGCGGCTGCCGTGCCACTCGAACGAGTCCGCCTCGCAGACGACCCGGAGACGCTCGTCCGCGAGGTCGACCCGTCCGATGAACCCGTCGTCGCTGATCGACACCTGCGGCCGGACCGCCAGACCCGGCACCGAGTCGCAGATCGAGCGCAGCGCGGACTCGAACGGATTGGCGGCGAGCGGGCTCGCACGTGCCGCGACGTCCCGGATCCGCGGTGAGCCCGGGCCGCGTGCCTCGTCGGCGACGCGGGCGAGCAGCTGGTGGCAGCCGTCGGTCCGGAGGGCGGAGTCCGCGACTGCCAGGGCCTCGTCGTCCGGCAGCGCCCGCAAGCAGTCGCGCAGGGTGGTGGCGGGTGCGGTCACTCCGTCGATGACCTCAGCGGGGTCGAGGTCGGCCCAGTGGACCCGCGCGAGCGCCGCCCGGCCGCCGAGCTTGCGCCCGCGCCCGACGGTCACGTGGGGTCGGTCCGGCAGGCACTTCACCGCCCAACCGTGGAGGAGTGCCGCACTCGTGTGGGAGACCACCCCGCCGAGCCGCAGTGCGGTGCCGCGCGCTTCGTGCCCGGGCAGCGCGTAGACACCCCGGCCCGTGCGGGCGACCACACCGGACGCGACTGCGGCGTCGAGCTCGGGCCGGCCGACGAGCCGGAGGAGGGTGGCCCGGCGAGCAACCCCACCCAGGTCGACGAGCCACTCCTCCACCGAGCGCATGCTCCCGATCCTGTCCCGACCGTCCCGTCTGGGTGACCGCTCCTCCACAGGGCCGGAACCTCGCGGACGCGGAATCCGGATGACGGGACCGCGGCGGCTCCGTACTGTCGACTCGTCACGTCCCCGACGACAGGACCCGAGTTGAAGCTCTGAGGCCGTCCGCACCGACCTCGACCCGACCCCGGAGGCTTCCGCATGTCCACGTCCTCCTCCGCCGTCACCGTCCACGACCTGCGGCTCGTCTGGCCGGACGGCACGGAGGTCTTCGACGGGCTCTCCCTCAGCGTCGGCCGGGGCCGCACCGGGCTCGTCGGGACCAACGGTTCCGGCAAGTCGACCCTGCTGCGGCTGCTGGCCGGCCGAGCTGGCCCGCCGCAGGCTCGGTGACCGTCGGCGGCATGTCGCCTACCTCCCGCAGAACCTCACCCTCGACACCGGTCTCCGCGTCGAGGACGCCCTCGGCATCACCGCGCGGCGTACGGCGCTGCGCGCGATCGAGGCGGGCGACGCCGCCGACGAGCACTTCGAGACCGTCGGCGACGACTGGGACGTCGAGGAGCGCGCCCTGGCGACCCTGGGTTCGCTCGGCCTCGGCGAGGTCGGCCTCGACCGCACCGTGGGGCAGCTGTCCGGCGGCGAGACCGTGCTGCTGCGGCTGGCCGCCCTGCTGCTGGAGCGCCCCGACGTCCTGCTGCTCGACGAGCCGACCAACAACCTCGACGTGTTCGCGCGCCGCCGGCTGTACGACGCCGTCGAGTCCTGGCGCTCCGGGGTGCTCGTGGTCGTCAGCCACGACCGTGACCTGCTGGAGCGGGTGGACCGCATCGCCGATCTGCGCGCGGGTGCGGTGAGTTGGTACGGCGGCGGGCTGGTCCGCGCTACGAGGAGGCGCTGGCCACCCAGCAGGAGGCGGCGGGCCGCATGGTGCGGGCCGCCGAGGCCGACGTACGCCGGCAGAAGCGCGAGCTGGAGGAGGCCCAGATCAAGGTGGCCCGCCGCCAGCGGCACAACAAGAAGATGGACGCGCAGCGGCGTGCGCCGAGGATCGTCGCGGGCGAGCACAAGAGGTCCTCCCAGGAGGCGGCGGGCAAGCTCCGGGGACTGCACGAGGACCGGCTCCAGGAGGCGCGGGAGCGGCTCGACACGGCGTCGGAGGCGATCCGGGACGACGCCGAGATCCGGGTACGGCTCCCCCACACCGCCGTCCCCACCGGCCGTACGGTCCTGAGCGCACGACGGGCTCCGCCCCCGCTTCGGCACCCTGCGCGACGGCGAACTCCACGTCCAGGGGCCCGAACGCAGTCGCGCTGATCGGGCGTAACGGGGCGGGCAAGACGACGTTGCTGCGCACCCTCACCGGGGAGCTGGCGCCGGAGGCCGGCGAGGGGCGCGGACGCATGTGCCGCTGCGCTTCCTGCCGCAGCGGCTCGACGTCCTGGACGACGGGCTGAGCGTCGCCGCGAACGTGGCCCGCGCGGCACCGGGGACCACCGACAACGAGATCCGCTCCCAGCTCGCCCGGTTCCTGTTCAAGGGGGCACGCGCCGAGCAGCTCGCGGGGACGCTTTCCGGCGGTGAACGCTTCCGGGCCGCCCTCGCGGCGACGATGCTGGCCACCCCGGCCCCGCAGCTCCTGCTGCTCGACGAGCCGACCAACAACCTGGACTTCGCCTCCTACGACGCGCTCGTCTCCGCGCTGGCCGCCTACCGCGGCGCCCTGGTCGTCGCGAGCCACGACGAGCGCTTCCTCGACGACCTCGCGGTCGACCGGGTGGTGGCCCTGGGCTCAGGCGCCCCAGGAATCCCCGGTGCACCGGGGATTCCCTGACTTCTCGGCCCATGCAGTGGCTGAGAAGTCAGCGAAGTGGACGAGAAGTCCGGCTCGGCTCCGCGGACCGGGGGGTGCTGACCACCAGGGCAGCTCCGAGGCTCTCCCCGGACGCCAGGTGTCTAGACCCCGAGGCGTCCCCGGGGTCGGTCCGGGGTCGGACTCAGCGGTTCGCCCGATGCCGCCGCGGGGCGACCGAAGCAGGCTGCTCGGCATGATCACCGTGGAACACCTCACCCGGACCTACGGGTCCTTCACCGCCGTCGACGACGTCTCGTTCACGGCCCGTCCCGGACGCGTCACCGGCTTCCTCGGCCCGAACGGAGCGGGCAAGTCCACCACCATGCGCGTCCTCGTGGGTCTGACGCCGCCCACCTCCGGCCACGCCACCATCGGCGGCCGTCCGTTCGCGGCAATGCCCAACCCGGCCCGCGAGGTCGGCGTCCTCCTCGACGCCTCGGCGCAGCACGCCGGACGCACGGGTCGCGAGGTCCTGACCATCGCCCAACGCACGTTGGGGATGCCATCCAGCGCGGTCGACGCGATGCTCGAGCGGGTCAGCCTGACCGAGGCCGAGTCGCGTCGCCGGGTGGGCCACTACTCGCTCGGGATGCGGCAACGGCTCGGCCTCGCGGTCGCGCTCGTCGGCGAGCCGCACGTGCTGCTCCTCGACGAACCGGCCAACGGACTCGACCCGGCGGGCATCCGCTGGATGCGCGACCTGCTGCGCGACTACGCCGACCGCGGTGGCACCGTGCTGCTGTCCTCGCACCTCCTCCACGAGATCGAGGTGATCGCCGACGACCTCGTGGTCATCGGCAACGGCCGCATCGTCGCCAGCGGCACCAAGGCCGAGCTGCTCGCCGGCGCCGGCACCCTGGTGCGCACCCGCGAGCCCGGCGCGCTCGCCCGTGCCCTCGCCGAGTCGGCCATCGGCGTGAGCCCCGCGGA
Source organism: uncultured Actinomycetota bacterium (assembly GCA_963845795.1). Classification (GTDB taxonomy): domain Bacteria; phylum Actinomycetota; class Actinomycetes; order Propionibacteriales; family Nocardioidaceae; genus Nocardioides. Next base: position 409,440 of record CAWJTG010000011.1, read on the forward strand.
CGGCGGCCTGCTCGTCGACGCCGACCCCGAGCGGGTGGGCGAGGTCGCTCTCGCGGCCGGCGTCCCGCTCGTCGAGCTGCGCCATGCCGACGGCGCCGGCCTCGAGGAGATGTTCCTCCAGCTCACCGCCGACACCCAGCGCGACGACGTCGCACCCCCGACCATCTCGAACGGAGCAGCAGCATGAGCACCGCGACCACTTCGCCCACCACCTCGCCCACCAGTACCGCCGACCTCACCCCGGTCCGGCCCGTCGCACGCCCCGAGCCGCCCGGCATCCCCTTCGGTCGCGTGGTGGCGGTCGAGCTGCGCAAGATGTTCGACACCCGATCGGGGTTCTGGCTGATGGCGAGCGTCGGCATCCTCGCCCTGCTGGCGACAGCGGCGGTGATCCTCTTCGCCGCCGACAGCGAGCTCACCTACGCCACCTTCGCCGCCGCGTTCGGCTACCCGATGGTGGTCGTCCTGCCGATCATCGCGATCCTCTCGGTCACCAGCGAGTGGAGTCAGCGCACCGGGCTCACCACGTTCACCTTCGTGCCCCGCCGCGGCCGGGTGATCTTGGCGAAGGGGATCTGCTCGGTGGGGATCGGCGTCGTCTCCATGCTGCTCGCGGCCGGCATCGGCGCGGTGGGCAACGTCGTCGGCTCCGCCATCGCCGGCGTCGACACGGTGTGGGACATGTCGGTGGCCGAGCTCGGTCTCATCACCCTGGCCAACGTGATCGGAGTCCTCGTCGGCTTCATGTTCGGCGTCCTGCTGCGCAGCTCGGCCGCCGCGATCGTGGCCTACTTCGTCTACTCGTTCGTGCTGAGCGTGCTCACCGAGGTGCTCGCAGCCAGCCAGCAGTGGTTCGCCGACGCCCGCCCCTGGGTCGACTACAACTTCGCCCAGGTCCCGCTGTTCGACGGCGCCGTGTCCGCCGAGCAGTGGGCACAGCTCGGCGTCGCCGGCCTCTTCTGGTTCGTGATCCCGTTCGCCATCGGCCTGCGCCTGGTCCTGCGGTCCGAGGTCAAGTAGCCACAACGCTGACCCGTCACTTGTACAAGTGACGGGTCAGCGCATTTGTGACGGGTCAGCGCATTTGTGACGGGTCAGCGGGCCGAGGTGCCCTCGACGTAGTCGGAGTCGTGGCTCTTCACCCAGGCCATGAGCTTGCGGAGCTCGCGGCCGGTGGACTCGATGGGGTGCGACTCGCCCTTCGTCCGGAACTCGGTGAACTCCGGTGAGCCGTTGTCCTGGTCGTCGATGAAGCGCTGGGCGAAGGAGCCGTTCTTGATGTCGTCGAGGACGGCGACCATGTTGGCCTTCACCTCGGGCGTGATGACGCGGGGGCCGGAGACGTAGTCGCCGAACTCGGCGGTGTCGGAGACCGACCAGCGCTGCTTGGCGATGCCGCCCTCGTACATGAGGTCGACGATCAGCTTGAGCTCGTGCAGGCACTCGAAGTAGGCCACCTCGGGCTGGTAGCCGGCCTCGGTGAGCACCTCGAAGCCGTACTGCACCAGCTGCGAGGCACCGCCGCAGAGCACCGCCTGCTCGCCGAAGAGGTCGGTCTCGGTCTCCTCGGTGAACGTGGTCCTGATACCGCCGGCCCGCAGTCCGCCGATGGCCTTGGCGTACGACAGCGCGAGCGGCCAGGCCGTGCCGGAGGGGTCGGCCTCGACGGCGACGAGCACCGGGACGCCGCGGCCGTCGACGTACTCGCGGCGCACCAGGTGACCGGGGCCCTTGGGGGCGACCATGAACACGTCGACGCCCTCGGGCGGGGTGACGTAGCCGAAGCGGATGTTGAAGCCGTGGCCGAACACGAGGGTGTCGCCCTCGGCGAGCTGCGGGGCGATCTCCTCGGCGTAGAGCCTGCGCTGGTGCTGGTCGGGCGCCAGGATCACGATGACATCGGACTCCTCGGCCGCCTCGGCCGGCGTCACGACCCGCAGCCCCTCGGCCTCGGCCTTCGCGATGCTCTTCGAGCCGGGCTGGAGGCCGATCCGCACGTCGACGCCGGAGTCGCGCAGGCTCAGCGCGTGGGCGTGACCTTGGCTGCCGTAGCCGATCACCGCCACGTTCTTGCCCTGGATGAGGGACAGGTCGGCGTCGTCGTCGTAGAACATCTCGGCCACGGTGGGCGCTCCTTCAGGTTGGTCACGGTGGTGCTGAGGACTTGTCGGCCGATTCCTGCACTTGTTGGCCGAAGTTTCGGCCGACAAGTGCTGGAATCCCCGGCCGACCGGGGATTCCTGCGGCAGCTAGGCGGTGGCGGGTGGGACCGGCACGGTCACCGGGCGCAGCGAGCGCTCGGAGATCGAGCGCGAGCCGCGGCCGATCGCCACCTGGCCGGACTGGACGAGCTCGCGGATGCCGAACGGCTCCACGATCGCCAGGAAGTCGGCGATCTTCTTGGTGTTGCCGACGATCTGGACGGTGACGGCGTCAGGTGCAACGTCGATGACGGTGGCGCGGAACAGCTGCACGACGTCGAGCACCTCGCCGCGCGTCGTGGCGGTGGCGGCGACCTTCACCATCACGAGCTCACGGTTCACCGAGGCGTCGCGGTCGAGCTCGACGATCTTGATGACCTCGACCAGCTTGTTGAGCTGCTTGGTGACCTGCTCCAGCGGCGAGGACTCGACGTTCACCACGATCGTCATCCGCGAGACGTCCGCGTGCTCGGTGGGGCCGACGGCGAGCGAGTCGATGTTGAACCCGCGCCGGCTGAAGAGGCCCGCGATCCGGGCCAGCACGCCGGGCTTGTCCTCGACCAGCACCGAGAGCGTGTGGGTGCTCATGAGGGGCGGACCTCCCAGTCGTCCTCGACCTCGAACTCGGGGGCGAGGTCGCGCGCGTACTTGATGTCGTCGTTGCTCGTGCCGGCGGCCACCATCGGCCACACCATCGCGTCGCGGTGCACACGGAAGTCGACGACGACGGGCAGGTCGTTGATGTCCATGGCCTTCTCGATCGTGGCATCGACCTGCTCAGGAGACTCGCACGCCAGGCCCACGCACCCCATCGCGTCCGCCAGCTTCACGAAGTCGGGGATCCGCTTGGAGTGCAGGTCGGTGTTGGAGTACCGCTCGTTGTAGAAGAGGGTCTGCCACTGCCGCACCATCCCGAGCGACTCGTTGTTGATGATCGCCACCTTGATCGGGATGTCGTTGATCGCGCAGGTGGCGAGCTCCTGGTTGGTCATCTGGAAGCAGCCGTCGCCGTCGATGGCCCACACGGTCTTGTCGGGCACGCCGACCTTGGCGCCCATCGCGGCCGGGACGGCGAACCCCATGGTGCCGAGGCCGCCGGAGTTGATCCACGAGTTCGGCTTCTCGTAGCCGACGAAGTGCGCGGCCCACATCTGGTGCTGACCGACGCCGGAGGTGTAGACGGCGTCGGGCCCGGCGATCGCGCCGAGCCGCTCGATCACGTACTGCGGCGACAGGCTGCCGTCGGCGGGGACGTCGTAGCCGAGCGGGTACTTCTTCTTCATGCCGGCGAGCCACGACACCCACGCCTCGTAGTCGCCGGTGTGGCCGGCGGCCGCCTCGGCCTGGAGCGTGACGACGAGATCGGCGATCACCTCGCGGACGTCGCCCACGATCGGCACGTCGGCGTGCCGGTTCTTGCCGATCTCCGCCGGGTCGATGTCGGCGTGCACGACCAGCGCGTGCGGGGCGAAGGAGTCGAGGTTGCCGGTGACGCGGTCGTCGAAGCGGGCGCCCAGGCTGATGATGAGGTCGCTGCGCTGCAGTGCGCCGACGGCGGCGACGGTGCCGTGCATGCCCGGCATGCCGAGGTGCTGCACGTGGCTGTCGGGGAAGGCGCCGCGCGCCATCAGCGTGGTGACCACGGGGATGCCGGTGAGCTCGGCCAGCGCCAGCAGCTCGCGGTGGGCGCCGGAACGGATCGTGCCGCCGCCGACGTAGAGCACCGGACGCCGCGACTCGAGCACGAGCCGGGTGGCCTCGCGGACCTGCTTGGCGTGGGGCTTGGTGACGGGGCGGTAGCCGGGCAGGTGCAGCTCGGCCGGCCAGTCGAACGACGTCGCGGCCTGCAGCGCCGACTTCGCGACGTCGACCAGCACCGGCCCGGGTCGTCCGGTGGAGGCGATGTGGAACGCCTCGGCCACCGTGCGCGGGATCTCGGCGGGGTCGGTGACGAGAAAGTTGTGCTTGGTGATCGGCATCGTGATGCCGCGGATGTCGGCCTCCTGGAAGGCGTCGGTGCCGATCATCGAGGCGCCGACCTGGCCGGTGACGGCCACCATCGGCACCGAGTCCATGTGGGCGTCGGCCAGCGGGGTGACCAGGTTGGTGGCACCGGGTCCGGAGGTGGCCATGCAGACGCCGACCCGGCCGGTGGCGGCGGCGAAGCCCTGGGCGGCGTGGCCGGCCCCCTGCTCGTGCCGCACGAGGATGTGACGGATGGAGGAGTCCATGAGCGGGTCGTAGGCCGGGAGGATCGCACCGCCGGGGATGCCGAAGATGTCGGTGACGCCGGCGGCCTCCAGGGAGCGGATCAGGCTCTGCGCGCCGGTGATCTGGTCAGTCATCTCTCGTCTCTTCTCGCTGCGGGGATCTGCTCGTACTCATGAAAAAGCCCCTCCGTCGACTGAGGACGAGGGGCGACGCGTCGGCGGGTCGGGCCGGACGCGTCAGGTGAGTACGAGGAGCGCTGCACGCATGGGGCGACGGTAGCCCATCCGTCCCAGGATGCGGTACGGCGGTCCCACTCCTCGGTACACGCTAGTCGCGGCCGCGCCAGGTGGTGACGCACGCCCGGTTGCCCTGCGGGTCGGCCAGCACCCAGAACGCGGGCGCGCGCTCGTCGGTGACGAGCCTGCCGCCGGCGTCCAGCGCTCGTCGGATCCGGTCCTCGGCGGCCTCCGGCGGCACCCGGACGTCGAGGTGCCAGCGCTGCCGCGGTGTCTCCCCCGGCTCGCTGCCCTGGAACCAGATCGTCGGCATCGTGCCGTCGGGGTCGACCACCTCCGCACCGTCGGCCGAGGGCTGGTAGTCCAGCAGGGCGGCCCAGAACGGCGCGATCTCGTCGCGGTCGTGGGTGTCGAGGGCGAGCTCGAGCACCGCGACCTGGTCGGGCCGGGCGGTGGCCCCGAGGTCGGCCGCGAGCCCACTGATGCGCCGGGCCAGCTCGACGTCGCGCGAGGTGACGCCGCCGACGTCGTGGCTCGTCAGCCGGACGTCGACCCGCGGGTAGGTGAGGTCGACGTCGGGGTGGTGGTTCATCTCCTCCGCGGCCTCGGCGACGGCATCGACGAGCCTGACCCCGGTGACGAAGTCGCCGGTCTCGAACCGGGCGTGGAGCGCGCTGAACAGCATCCGCCAGTCGTCGAGCCCGGCGGCGTCGACGTCGCGCGGGTGGAGCAGCTGCTTCGGGTCGGGCCGGGACTGGCTCACGGCAGCACCTTCTGCCCGATCGGCCCGGGGTTGAAGGCGATCTCCCAGCGAAATCCGTCGGGGTCGGCGAAGTAGCCGGTGTAACCGCCCCACTGCCGCTCGGACGCCGGCCCGAGGTCCTCGGCGCCGGCCTCGCGGGCGGTGGCCAGCACGGCGTCGACGTCGGCCCGCTCGGCCACGTTGTGCGCGAGCGTGAACGGCGCGACGCCGTCGTAGGCGGCGATCGGGCCGATCTCCTCCTCGAAGGCGGTGCGGTCCCACAGCGACAGCACGACGTGCTGGCCGACCTGGATCATCAGCACCTCCCCCGGCACGTCGAGGGCGGCGTCCCAACCGAGTCCGTCGAGGTAGAACCGCCGGGAGACGTCGAGGTCGCCGACGGCGAGCGTGACGAAGCTCAGTCGCTGGTCCATCCCTCGACCCTGCCACGCAACGAGTGACGCTGGCGACCGTGGGCGTCGAAGTTGGCCGGGTCGAGCCACGCCTCGTGGGCGGCGCGCACCGCCGGCCACTCGGCGTCGGTGACCGAGAACCAGGCGGTGTCGCGGTTGCGGCCCTTGATGACCAGGTGCTGGCGGAAGACGCCCTCGAGGACGAACCCGAGGCGGGTGGCGGCACGCCGGGAGGGCTCGTTGAGGCTGTCGCACTTCCACTCGACGCGTCGGTAGCCGAGGTCGTCGAAGGCCCACCGCATCAGCAGGTGGGTCGTCTCGGTGGTCGCCGGGGTGCGCTGCAGGTGGCGGGCGTAGACCACCGCCGCCACCTCCACCTGGCCGTGGGCGGGCTCGATCCGCATCAGCGACGTCATGCCAGCGACCTCCCCTCCCACCGGCACCACGGCCCACGTCTCGGAGGCCGGGTCCGCCGCCGCCTCCTCGACGTAGGCGGTCATCGCGGCGACGTCGGGGGGCGGGTCGGTCGGCCGGTAGGTCCACAGCGACGCGTCGTCCGGGCCGCACAGGCTCGCATGCAGCGCCGGTGCGTGGTCGGCGGTCAGCGGCTCCAGGACGACGTGGCGCCCGACCAGCGGGACGGGCGTCGGGTGCGGGCGCGACGTCCACGCCGGCGTGAGGACCTCCCCCACCGGCTGGCCGTGCGAGTTGAGGTCGGACATGCGGCCAGTGAAGCGGACGGGGACGTGCCGCCGGCAGCAGACTGGGCGCATGAGCGACCCCACGCCCGACGACTGGCAGGACCGGCTCCATCAGTAGCTCGGTTCCGTCGGGTGGGCGGTGAGTTACTGAGGAAACCCGCTGCTGAGAACCTCAGTAGGTCACCGCTCGCCCGAGGCACCGCGGACGAGCGGTGAGTTACTGAGGCAATTCGGCGCTGAGAACCTCAGTAGGTCACCGCTCACCCGAGGCACCGAGGTCGTCCAGCACCTCGCGGATGGCGTGCAGGCCCCGGTCGACCTCGGCGTAGGAGGTCGAGAGCGGGGAGAGACCGAGCCGGAGTCCGTGGGGGTCGCGGTAGTCGGGGACGACGTCGCGCCGCCACAACGCCGCGGTCGCCTCACGCATCTGCGGGTGGTTGAGGGTCACGTGCCCACCGCGCCGGTCCGGGTCGGACGGCGTGGCGAGGGTGGTGTCGGGCAGCACCTCGCGCGCCCGCTCGAGGCAGTACGACGTCAGCCCCACCGACTTCGTCCGGACGGCGGCCATCCCGACGTCGGCGAGCAGCGCCACCATGTCCTGCACCGCGAGCATCCCGACGACGGGCGGGGTGCCGGAGAGCAGTCTCCGGATGCCGGGGGCGGGCTGGTAGCCGGGCCCCATGAGGAACGGGTCGTCGGCGCCCATCCAGCCCTGGATCGGCTGGGTGAGGTCGTCGAGCAGCCGGGCGGCGGCGTAGGCGAACGCGGGAGCGCCCGGCCCCCCGTTGAGGTACTTGTAGGAGCAGCCGACGGCGAGGTCGGCGTCCCACTCGTCGAGGGCGACCAGCACCGAGCCGACCGAGTGCGAGAGGTCCCAGAGCACCAGCGCACCGGCGTCGTGGGCGATACGGGTGAGGCCGGGCCCGTCGGCGAGGAAGGCCGAGCGGTACGCCACGTGGCTCAGCACGACGAGTGCCGTCCGCTCCCCCACCGCAGCCTCGAGCAGGTCGGCAGTGACGCCGGCGCTGGTGTCGACGTCGATCCACCGCAGCGTGAGGCCGCACTCGCGGGCGACGCCGTCCGCGACGTAGCGGTCGGTCGGGAAGTTGTCGCGGTCGAGCACGATCTCGGTGCGGCCCGGGCGCAGCGCCACCGCGGCCCGCATCAGCTTGTAGAGCAGCACCGTCGTGGAGTCGCCCACCACCACCTGCCCCGGAGCGGCACCGAGCGCCACCCGGCCGAGCTCGTCGCCGAGGGTCTCGGGCAGGTCGAACCACCCCTCGTCCCACCCGCGGATCAGGCGGCCGCCCCACTCCTCGGTGACGAACCGGCTCAACCGGTCGGCCGTCACCGCCAGCGGGCGACCGAGGGAGTTGCCGTCGAAGTAGACGAGCGAGGAGTCCACGCCGACGAAGCGGTCGCGGTAGGAGGCGAGCGGGTCGGCGGCGTCGAGGCCGGCGGGGTCGCCCGCCGAGAGGCCGGTCGCGGGGGAGGTCACGAGCACTGTCTACCGGACGGCACTACGGTCACGGCGTGGAGATCCGCACCCTCACCCCCGACGACCGCGAGCAGGCCTGGCGGCTGTCCGTCGAGGCCTTCGGCGGCCCGCCGCCGGGGTCGCCGCTCCCCGCCCCGCCCGAGCCGGCGTCGCTCGAGGGGCGGCACTCCTGGGGCGCGTTCGAGGACGACGGCCGGCTGCTCGCCAAGGTGGTCGGCTTCGACTTCGGCTCGTGGTTCGGGGGCGCCGCCGTCCCGACGTGCGGCATCGCCGGCGTGGCGGTGGCTCCCGAGGCCCGGGGCCGCGGCCTTCTCGCCCCGCTCCTCGCGGCCGCGCTCGAGGATCATGCGGGCCGCGGCCAGCCCCTCACGACGCTGTTCCCCACCGCCAACGGCATCTACCGCTCGCTGGGGTACGAGCTGGTGTCGTCGTTCGACGTCGTGACGGTGCCCACGGCCCAGCTCGGCACCGCACCGCCGGTGGCCACCACCACCCGCCGCGCCACCGCGGCCGACCTGCCGGCGATCCACGAGGTCTACACCGCGTGGGCATCGGCCCAGAACGGGCCGCTGACCCGCACCGGCGCCCGGTTCGACGCCGACGACCCGCTCGACCACGTCACCGCCATCACCCTCGCCGTCACCGGCGACCGGGTCACCGGGTTCCTCTCCTGGCGGCGCGGCGACGGCGCCGGGCCCGACGCCGTCCTCACCGTCGAGGACCTCGTCGCGGTCGACGCCGACGCCTTCCGCGCGTTGTGGCACGTGCTCGCCTCCTTCGCGTCGGTCACCGGCTCGGTGCGACTCGTCACCTCCGGCGACGACCCGGCCCGGCACGTGCTGCGCACCGCCACCTGGGACGTCGCCTCCCGGCACCCCTACCTGCTCCGGCTGCTCGACCTCCCGGGCGCGATGGCCGCCCTCGCCGCCGAGCCCCCGCTCGCGCCCGCCACCGTCGAGCTCACCGTCACCGGCGACCGGCTCGGCCTGCTCGACGGCTCCTACGTGCTGGCGGTGGGCGACGGCGTCGCGACCTGCGAGCGCACCGGCCCCCCGGCCCCGCGAGACGACGTCCCGACCCTCACCGCGGGCGGCGTCGGTCTGCTGTGGTCGGGCGCCCAGTCGTGCGGCAACCTGCGCCACCTCGGCCACCTCGTCGGCCCCGACCACCACGACGACGTGCTCGACGCGCTCTTCGGCGGACGGCAGCTGCACGTCCGCGACTATTTCTCAGCGAGCGAGGCGGCGGTGGTCGAGCCGCCGCGAGGTCACGAGCGGCGTGTCGAGACCCCGGAGCCGGTCTCGACAACGCAAGCCGACGCGACCAGACCTACTGGTACGACACGAACCGCACCCCCGGCCGCAGCGCGAGCACGGCGCGGGGACGCATGAGCGGACGGTCCTCGTCGTAGAAGAGCTTGAAGCCCATCGTGAACTGCCACGGCCGGGCGACGTGGTGGAAGGTGGCCAGCTTCTGGGCGGGGCTGCCGAAGCCGTCGACGTGCTGCACCATCACCAGGCCGCGCCGCGGCCGGACCAGCCCGGGGCGGCGGAGCATCTCGCGGCGGAACTGGTGCACCACGAAGAGCGCGGGCGGTGCGGCGTGGCGGCGCTTGAAGGCGCTCAACCACGCGGCGGTGCGGTCGACCTCGGCGCCGTCGACGCTGCCGATCACCCGTCCCGGCACCTGCCGTCGTCCCATCCGCCACTCTGGGTCGAGGGCGAGCCCGACGTGGGGCAGGCGCAGCGCCCAGGCCCAGCGGCGAGCGGCCTGCGGGAACGGCGTCCGGCCCGGTTGGACGTCCAGCAGGAGCAGTGCACCGTGCCGTCGGGCCGCGCGCACGTAGGGCGCGACCTGGGCGCGGCTGAGGTCGTGGGAGTAGTCGCGGTCGGGGCCGGGCGAGCGGTCGGCGATCGACACGATCAGCTCGAGCACCACCCCCACCGGCCGGCCCGGACGACGGAACGCGCGCGCGGCGCGGGCGGCCCGGCGGACGGCCACCTCCGGCGAGGTCTCCCCCAGCACGCCGAGCGACCCGGTACCGGCGGTGCCGTAGTAGGCGACCAGGGTGCGGCCGCCGGCGAAGGGGGCGACCGGTCGCGGGACGCGGCGCGGCGCCGGTCCGGCGGCGGCGGCGGCCGCGACGTCGCGTCGACCGTCCCGATCGTCTCGACCGGCGTCGCACGCTCGGGTGCGGCCGCAGCGGGGTCGGGCTCGGTGGCGCGCACCAGACCGGCGACGGCCACGAGCAGGCCGAGCCCGGCGACGGCGACGCGCAGCCCGACGGCGTCCCACCCCTCAGCTGGTGACCGCACCGTGCGCTGCCGAGGTGACGGTCTTCGCGTACTTGCCCAGCACGCCACGGGTGTACTTCGGCGGACGAGGCTCCCAGCCCTCCTTGCGCCTCTCGAGCTCGTCCGCACCGCCGTCGACGTCCAGCTCCAGCGACCGGTTGAGCACGTCGAGGGTGATCGTGTCGCCGTCACGCACGAACGCGATCGGGCCGCCGTCGACCGCCTCGGGCGCCACGTGGCCGACGCACAGACCGGTGGTGCCGCCGGAGAACCGGCCGTCGGTGAGGAGCAGCACGTCCTTGCCGAGGCCGGCGCCCTTGATGGCGCCGGTGATCGCGAGCATCTCGCGCATCCCCGGACCGCCCTTCGGCCCCTCGTAGCGGATCACCACGACGTCGCCGGCGACGACCTGGCCGGCGGCCAGCGCGTCCATCGCGGCGCCGCTCGCCGTCGAAGACGCGAGCGGTGCCGGTGAAGACCGACTCGTCGAACCCCGCGCTCTTCACCACCGCACCCTCGGGCGCGAGTGAGCCGGTGAGGATCGTGATGCCGCCGGTGCGGTGGATCGGCCGGTCCAGGGACCGGATCACGTCGTCGTCGAGAGCCGGCGGGTCCAGCGCCTCGAGGTTCTCCGCCAGCGTACGGCCGGTGACGGTGAGGCAGTCGCCGTGCATGAGTCCGGCGTCGAGCAGCGCCTTCATCACGACGGGATCCGCCGATCCGGTCGACGTCGTACATCACGTACTTGCCGAACGGCTTGAGGTCGCCGAGGTGCGGCACCTTGTCGCCGATCTTGTTGAAGTCGTCGATCGTGAGGTCGACCTCGGCCTCGCGAGCCATGGCGAGCAGGTGCAGCACGGCGTTGGTGGAGCCGCCCAGCGCCATCACCACGGTGATCGCGTTCTCGAACGCCTCGCGGGTCATGATCTGGCGGGCGGTGATGCCGCGGCGCAGCAGCTCGACGACGGCCTCCCCGAGCGGTGGGCGAACCCGTCGCGGCGCCGGTCGACGGCGGTGGCGCGGCCGAGCCGGGCAGCGACATGCCGATCGCCTCGGCGACGGCGGCCATCGTGTTGGCGGTGTACATACCGCCGCACGCGCCCTCGCCCGGGCAGATCGCCCGCTCGATCTTGTCGACCTGCTCGCGGCTGATCTTGCCGGCGAGGCAGGCGCCGACGGCCTCGAAGGCGTCGATGATCGTGACGTCCTGGCCGTCGACCTGGCCGGGCATGATCGAGCCGGCGTAGAGGAAGACCGAGGCGAGGTCGAGGCGGGCGGCGGCCATCATCATGCCGGGCAGCGACTTGTCGCAGCCCGCGAGCAGCACCGAGGCGTCGAGCCGCTCGGCCATCATCACGGTCTCCACCGAGTCGGCGATGACCTCACGGGAGACGAGCGAGAAGTGCATTGCCTCGTGGCCCATCGAGATGCCGTCGGAGACCGAGATGGTGCCGAACTCCAGCGGGTAGCCGCCGGCCGCGTGGACGCCGTTCTTGACCGCCTTCGCGAGCCGGTCGAGCGAGAGGTTGCAGGGGGTGATCTCGTT
>CAWJTG010000012.1:0-98646 GCA_963845795.1 uncultured Actinomycetota bacterium
CAAGAGTTACGGCGGCCACAGCGACAGGGAAACACCCGGACCCATCCCGAACCCGGAAGTTAAGCCTGCCAGCGCCGATGGTACTGCAACCGCGAGGCTGTGGGAGAGTAGGACGCCGCCGGACATACCCTTCCGAACAGGGACCACCTCGGTGGTCCCTGTTCGCTTTTTCATGCCAGAGTTCCACCATTCCTGAACAGAGCAAGAGCAGGTGATCGTCGTGCCCCACGACCGGCGCGGCCCCCAGGAGCGCCCGGGCCGACCCCAGCGCGGATCCGACCAGCGAGGTCAGCGCGGCCAGCGCGACGAGCGCGGCAAGAGCGACCAGGCAGGGCGCAGCGGAAGAGCGGCCCGCGGGACGAGCTCGCAAGAGCGACCCGCGGCGCGGTGACAGCCGCCGGCCCGGTGCCGGCGGCCGACCGCCGCAGCAGCGCAACCGCGACGCCGCGGAGCGCACCAAGGACCAGGCGATCTACGACGGTCCGGAGCTGCCCGGCCGACATCACCGGTGCCGAGCTCGACCGCGCGGTCGGCGCCCAGCTCAAGGGACTGCCCGAGAAGCTGGCTGCGCGGGTGGCCCGCCACCTGGCGGCGGCCGGTGCCCTCATCGACGAGGACCCCGAGATCGCCTACCAGCACACGCTCGCGGCGCGCGCCCGCGCGCCGCGGTTGGCCGTCGTGCGCGAGGCCGACGGGGGAGGCGGCCTACGCGGCCGGTCACTACGCCGAGGCGCTGGCCGAGCTCCGGGCCGCGAAGCGCATGAACGGCGCCACCGCCTACCTGCCGATCATGGCCGACTGCCACCGCGCGCTCGGTCAGCCGCAGCAGGCGCTGAAGCTGGCGCAGAGCCCGTCGGTGGCGAAGTTCACGCGCCGAGGCCAAGGCGGAGATGACGCTGGTGGAGGCCGGCGCCCGGCGCGACCTCGGTCAGGTCGACGCCGCGCTGCGCACCCTCGAGCTCGTCGCCGCTGAACAACAAGAGCCGCGAGCCCTGGGTGGTGCGGCTGCGCTACGCCTACGCCGACGCCCTGGCCGAGGCGGGCCGCGAGACGCGACGCTCTCGCCTGGTTCCACCGCACCCACGCGATCGACTCCGACGAGATGACCGACGCCGCCGCAGCGCGCCGACGATCTCGAGCGTCGCGTCGAGGAGCGGCTGACGGCGCCGCCGTCGGCTCGTGGGAGGATCCGGCCCGTGAGGGACGTGAAGCGGCCGGCGCTCGAGGGCAGCGTCGCCGTGCGCGACGACCGGCGGCTCAGCTTCGCCGAGTACGGCACGCCCCGCGGCGAGGCCCTGGTGTGGATGCACGGGACGCCGGGCGCCCGGCGTCAGATCCCGCTGGAGGCGCGCGCGCTCGCCGAGCAGCACGGCCTGCGCATCATCGGGGTCGACCGGCCGGGCATCGGGTCGTCGACGCCGCACCTGTACCCCGACATCCTCGACTGGACCGCCGACCTCGAGCTGCTGCTCGACGCGCTCGCGGTCGACACGGTGCGGATGATCGGGCTCTCCGGTGGCGGGCCCGTACGCGCTGGCCGCCGGCGCGGCGCTGCCGGACCGGGTGCACGGCGTCGGGGTGCTCGGCGGCGTGGCGCCCACCTGCGGGCCGGACGCGGCCCCGCGGCGGCATCATCCAGCTCGCCGTGCCGGCTGGCCCCGCTGCTGCGCACCGCGCGGGTGCCGCTCGGCGTCGCGCTCACCGCGGCGATCCGGCTGGTGAAGCCGCTCGCGGGCCCCGGTCTGGACCTGTACGCGATGGTGCAGCCGCCGGGCGACAAGAACCTGCTGTCGCGTCCGGAGTTCAAGGCGATGTTCCTCGACGACCTGCTGAACGGCAGCCGGTTCCAGACCTCGGCGCCGCTCAACGACCTGGTGCTGTTCACCCGGGACTGGGGCTTCCGGCCCGCTGACGTGGCGGTTCCGGTGCGGTGGTGGCACGGCGACGAGGATCACATCGTGCCCCATCGCGCACGGGCGGCACGTCGTCGATCGGCTGCCCGACGCCACGCTGACCGCCGATCGACGGGGAGAGCCACCTCGGGCGGACTCGGCATCGCCGAGGAGGTCATCGACACCCTGATGTCGCTCGGACCGCGTCGCACCACTGGTGAATCTCGGCCTCGTGCGTCACACTAGATCCATAACCACATACGTGTGACTCGAGGCATCTCGTTCGTCGCTCATCGAGCCCGCTGGGGAAGGCGCCGCTCGCCGAGACGAAGGAGACCGCCGTGACCACACGCACCACCACCCCCACCACGGGGCGGAGCACCACGAGGGGAGTCCTCTACGTGCACTCCGCGCCGTCGGCGCTCTGCCCTCACATCGAGTGGGCCGTCGGCGGTGTGCTCGGCGCGCCCGTGAACCCGGTCTGGACCCCGCAGCCCGCGCAGTCCGGCGCGTACCGCGCCGAGCTGTCGTGGACCGGCGAGGCCGGCTCCGCGGCCACCATCGCCTCGGCGCTGCGCGGCTGGAACCACCTGCGGTTCGAGGTCACCGAGGAGCCGACGTCGTCGACCGAGGGCTCGCGCTTCTCCTACACGCCCGATCTCGGCGTCTTCCACGCCGTGGTGGGGCTGCACGGCGACATCATGATCCCCGAGGACCGGCTCAAGGCGGCCGTGGTGAAGGCCGCCCTGGGCGACACCACGCTCGACACCGAGATCGACAAGCTGCTCGGCAAGCCCTGGGACGACGAGCTGGAGACGTTCCGACACGCCGGCGAGGGCGCCCCGGTGCGCTGGCTGCACCAGGTGGTCTGAGCGGGCTCAGCGGTTCGGCGGCGGGACCATCCGGAAGTACGTCGGCCGCACGAAGCCGACGCGGTTGTCGCCGTTCTCGTCGTGGTAGGTGATCTTCATGCGGATCTTGTAGCGCCCGTACGTCGTCGAGTTGCGGCACAGCCGCCACGGTGAGCTGACCGCGGTCCGGGTCGGCGTTGGAGAGCGACCGACCTGGCTGGCGACACCGACGCCGCGGGGGTTGGTCAGGAAGATCTCGGCCGCCCACTCGTTGCTGGGCGGCGTTGATCCGGTAGCGGAACGGGTAGTGGTGGCAGCGCGGCTTCAGCACCTTGTTGGTCGACGTCGCGGTGCCCCAGGGCTGGTAGGCCTCGCGCGGCGGCGCCGGGCAGCGCGACGACGCCGAGGCCGGCCACCAGGGCCGCTGCTCCGAGTCGGGCGATGACGGCACGCAGCATGCGGTTGCTCCCTCGGTCCGCGGGCCCGCGAGGTGCGGGCCCGTCACCAGGATCAACGCGCGAGCGTGACGTCCGTTACGTGCGGCAGGCTCAGAGCGGGATGTTGCCGTGCCGGCCGCGGCGTACGCCCTGGTCCTGGACGGCGGTGTCGAAGGCGCGGGCGATGGCCGAGCGGGTGTGCTCGGGCAGCACGACCTCGTCGACCACGCCGATCTCGACCGCCCGCTCGACGCCGCCGGCGATCCGCTCGTGCTCGGCGGCCAGCTCGGCCTCGACCTGCGGGCGGATGTCGGGCGAGACCTCGGCCAGCTTGCGCCGGTGCAGGATGCGGACGGCGGCCACGGCTCCCATCACCGCCACCTCGGCGCCCGGCCAGGCGAAGACGCGGGTGGCGCCGAGCGAGCGCGCGTTCATGGCGATGTAGGCGCCGCCGTAGGTCTTGCGGGTCACCAGGGTCACCCGCGGGACGACGCACTCGCCGAAGGCGTGCAGCAGCTTCGCGCCGCGGCGCACGACGCCGTCCCACTCCTGGCCGACGCCGGGCAGGTAGCCGGGCACGTCGACCACGACGAGCAGCGGGACGCCGAACGCGTCGCACATGCGCACGAACCGGGAGGCCTTCTCGGCCGAGAGCGAGTCGAGGCAGCCGCCGAGCCGCAGCGGGTTGTTGGCGACGACGCCGACGGTGCGGCCGCCGAAGCGGCCCAGGGCGGTGACGATGTTGGGCGCCCAGCGGGCGTGCAGCTCCTGGACGCTGCCCTCGTCGAGCATCTCCTCGACCAGCGGGTGCACGTCGTAGGCGCGCTTGGGGGACTCCGGGAGGACGGCGCTGAGGTCGCGGTCGTCGACGTCGGAGACCCGAGGCTGCCCTGCGCGCCCGAGCAGGCTGCTGACGGTGCGGGCGCGGTCGAGCGCCTCCTGCTCGGAGTCGGTGAGGATGTGGACGACACCGGAGCGTCGACCGTGCGGCTCGGGACCGCCGAGGCGCAGCATGTCGACGGCCTCACCGGTGACCGAGCGGACGACGTCGGGCCGGTGACGAAGATCCGGCCCTCGGGGCCCAGGATCACGACGTCGGTGAGGGCAGGACCGTAGGCGGCGCCGCCGGCCGCCGGGCCGAGCACGACCGAGACCTGCGGGATGATGCCGGAGGCCTGGGTCATCACCTGGAAGATCCGGCCCACGGCGTGCAGCGACAGCACGCCCTCGGCCAGCCGGGCGCCGCCGGAGTGCCACAGCCCGATGATCGGGACCCGGTCGGTCATCGCCCGGTGGTAGGCGTCGACGACCACGCGGCAGCCGACGTCGCCCATCGCGCCGCCCATGACGGTGGCGTCGGAGCAGAACGCGACGACGGGCGTGCCGTCGACGGTGCCGACGGCCGCGACCATGCCGGAGTCGGACTCGGCCGGGTCGGGGGAGATCAGCTCCAGCGAGCCGGCGTCGAGCAGCGCGCCGAGCCGGGTGAGCGGGTAGCGCGGGTCGGCGGTGCGCGGCGGCTTCTCGGCCACGGCGGTCATGAGGTCGTCTCCGGGTGGCATCAGACGCGCTCCCGAAGATGACGGCCACGTTGGCGCCGCCGAAGCCGAAGGAGTTGTTGAGCGCGGCGACGTCGCCGACGGGGAGGTCGCGCACCTTGGTGGCGATGTCGAGCTCGACCTGCGGGTCCTGGTCGTCGAGGTTGATGGTGGGCGGCACCTGGCGGTGGTGGAGGGCCATCACGGTGGCGACCGCCTCGAGCGGCGCCGGCACCACCGAGCAGGTGCCCGGTCATCGACTTGGTGCTGGTGACGATCACGTCGGTGGCGTGCGAGCCGAGGACCGCGTGCAGCATCAGCCCCTCGGCGATGTCGCCCTGCGGGGTCGACGTGGCGTGGGCGTTGACGTGGCCGATCGTCGAGCCGTCGATGTCGGACTCGAGCAGCGCGCGCTTGATGGCGCGGGTGCCGCCGCGACCCTCGGGGTCGGGCTGGGCGATGTCGTGGCTGTCGGCGGTGATGCCGGCGCCCAGCACGCGCGCGTAGATCGTCGCGCCGCGGGCCCGGGCGTGCTCCTCGGACTCGAGCACCAGCGCGCCGGCGCCCTCGCCGAGCACGAAGCCGTCGCGGCCGGTGTCCCACGGCCGGCTGACCGTGGTGGGGTCGCCGCCGTCCTCGCTGCCGGTCTTCGACAGCGCCATCATGTTGGCGAAGGCGGCCATCGGCAGCGGGTGGATCGCGGCCTCGGTGCCGCCGGCCAGCACGACGTCGGCGCGGCCGAGCCGGATCTGGTCGATCGCGAGCGCGATCGCCTCGTTGCCCGAGGCGCACGCCGACACCGGGGTGTTGACCGCGGCCCGGGCGCCGATCATCAGGCTGATGCTGGCCGCCGGGCCGTTGGCCATCAGCATCGGGACGACGAGCGGGGAGACCCGCCGCGGCCCCTTGTCGCGCAGGGCGTCGTAGTTGGCGAGCAGCGTGGTCACCCCCCCGATGCCGGTGGCCATCGCGACGCCGACGCGGTCGCCGTCCAGCGACTCCTGCTCGGCCGCGAGACCGGAGTGCGCCCAGGCCTCGGTGGCCGCGACCATCGCGAGCTGGGAGCTGCGGTCGAGGCGGCGGGCCTTGACCCGGTCGAGCACCTCGGTCGGGTCGACCGCGGCCGGGAGCAGCGATCTTGACGGCCAGGCCCTCGACCCAGTCCTCGGTCAGCCTGCGGACGCCGGAGCGCCCGGCGAGCATCCCCTCCCAGGTGCTGGGGACGTCACCGCCGAGCGGGCTCGACGTGCCGAGGCCGGTGACGACGACACCGGTGCGTGCCATGGGGTTCCTCCCGATCGGGTGCTGCTGGTCGATGCTGCGAGTGGGGCTGGGGGATCGCGCCGCGCGTCAGGCCGTGGTGCGCTCGATGAAGGCGACGGCGTCGCCGACGGTCTTGAGGTTCTTCACCTCGTCGTCGGGGATGGAGCAGCCGAACTTCTCCTCGGCCGCGACGACGATCTCGACCATGGACAGCGAGTCGATGTCGAGGTCGTCGACGAAGGACTTGTCGAGCTGCACGTCGTCGGTGTCGGTACCGGCGACCTCGTTGACGATCTCGGCGAGGTCGGAGCGGATCTCCTCGGTCGTGGGCACAGCGGCGTTCCTTTCGTTGGTGTCTGCTGGATGGTGCGGTCAGGGGTGGTGCGGGTCAGGGGACGACGACGACCTGGGCGGCGTAGGCCAGCCCGGCGCCGAAGGCGATCAGCAGGGCCAGGTCGCCGGACCGGGCGTCGCCCTCGGCGATCATCCGGTCGAGGGCGAGGGGCATCGACGCGGCCGAGGTGTTGCCCTGGTCGGCGATGTCGCGGGCGATCTTCACGTGGGGCGGGAGCTTCATCGCCCGGGCCATGGCGTCGGTGATGCGCATGTTGGCCTGGTGCGGCACGAAGCACGTCGAGGTCGTCGACGGTGATGCCGGCCCGGTCGAGCGCCTGCTGGGCGGTCTTGGCCATCGTGAACGAGGCCCACCGGAACACGGCGTTGCCCTGCATCACCAGGTGCGGCATCACGGGCTTCTCGGCGGCGAGGACGTCGCGCCAGTCCTCGCGCTGCCGGATCAGGTCGAACTGCTCGCCGTCGGAGCCCCAGACGACCGGACCGATGCCCGGGATCTCGCTCGGTCCGACGACGACCGCGCCCGCGCCGTCGGCGAAGATGAACGCGGTGCCGCGGTCGTCGCTGTCGGTGATGTCGGAGAGCCGCTCGACGCCGATCACCAGCACGTGGCCGGCGCTCCCGGCGCGCACCAGGTCGGAGGCCAGGGCGACGCCGTGGCAGAAGCCGGCGCAGGCGGCGGAGATGTCGAAGGCGGCGGCCTGGTCGGTGCCGAGCTCGTGGGCGACGGCGCTGGCCAGCGACGGCGTCTGCAGCAGGTGGGTGACGGTGGCGATGACGACGGCGTCGATCTGCCGGCTGTCGAGGCCGGAGCGCTCGAGCGCCTGCCGGGACGGCCGTCGACGGCCATCGACTGCACGGTCTCGTGGTCGCCGGCGATGCGGCGGGTCTTGATGCCGGAGCGCTGCTGGATCCACTCGTCGCTGCTGTCGATGCGCTCGACGATCTCGGAGTTCGGCACGATCCGCTCGGGGCGGTAGCTGCCGATGCCGAGGATGCGGGCGTGGGCGGCGCCGGTGGCGACCTGCAGGACGGGCTTCGGCTGGTCTCGCTCACTCGTCGACCCCTTCCGGGTGGAGGCGGAGCAGCGGCTGGCCGGGGGAGACGAGGTCGCCGTCCTCGACGAGCCACTCGACCACCTGACCGCCGTGGGCGGCCCTGATGCGGGATCGTGTCGCGCAGGCTGCTGACGGCGCCGATCTCGGCCCCGACGGGCACCAGGTCGGCGTCGGCCACGGCCTCGTCGATGGTGAAGGTGCCCTTGGCGGGGGAGACGACCATCCGCCAGGTCGGGGTGGTGTCGATGAGCGAGCCCTCGCCGTGCTTGTCGCAGAACGCGCGGGCGTCGTCGAGCTGGTCGGGGGTCTTGAGGGCGAAGGTCTCGACGCCCTTGAGCGCACGCTTCGCGATGCCGGTGAGCGTGCCGGCCGGCGGCATCTCGAGGATGCCGGTGACGCCGAGGTCGCTCATGGCGTCGAGGCAGAGGTCCCAGCGGACCGGGTTGGCGATCTGGCCGATGATCCGCCGCAGGATGTCGCGCCCGCTGTGGACGACGTGCCCGTCGCGGTTGGAGATCACCGGGATGCGCGGGTCGTGGATCGACACCGAGCCGGCCAGCCGGGCGAGGTGGTCGACCGCGGGCGCCATGTGGTGGGTGTGGAAGGCGCCGGCCACCGGGAGCGGCATCAGCCGCGCCTTCTCCGGCGGGTCCTCGGCGAACGCCGCGAGCTGCTCCATGGTGCCGGCGACGACGACCTGGCCGGGGCCGTTGTCGTTGGCCGGCGTGAGCCCGTGCTTGTCGGCGGCGGCGAGCACCTCGTCGCGGTCGCCGCCGAGCACCGCGGTCATGCCGGTGGGCGTGACCTTGGCGGCCTCGGCCATCGCGCGTCCGCGCTCGCGCACCAGCACCATCGCCTGCTCGGCGGTGATGGTGCGGGCACCGGCGGCGGCGGCGAGCTCGCCGACGCTGTGGCCGGCCACCGCGCCGATCTTGCCGAAGGCGTCGGCCGGGTGCGGGAACAGCTCGAGGGAGGACACCAGCGCGGTGGCGACCAGCAGCGGCTGGGCCACCTGGGTGTCGCGGATCGTGTCGGCGTCGGAGTTCGTGCCGTGCTCGGCGAGGTCGATCCCGGCGACCGTCGAGAGCCAGTGCATGCGGGTGGCGAAGGTGTCGTCCTCGAGCCACGGCGCGAGGAAACCGGGCGTCTGTGCGCCCTGTCCGGGGGCAACGATGACCAGCACGGACTCCACTCTGCCGTTGTTGGGACCAGATACGCACGTCCGGCGCGCACGAACCTCACGGGCGCGTCTTTGTGGGAACCCGACAAATTCAGTCGGAATCGGACGCCCGGCCGGACTGCCGGCCGAGCACCAGGGCGATCTGGAGGGTGAAGGCGTCACGGGCGTGGCTGGGCGTGCAGCCGGTGAGGTCGGCGACCTGGCGCAGCCGGTAGCGGACGGTGTTGGGGTGCACGTACAGCGCCCGGGCGGTGCCCTCGACCGAGCCGCGGTGGTCGAACCAGGTGGCGAGGGTCGGCACCAGTGCGCCCCGGGCCCCGCGGCCGGTGGCCAGCGGCAGGAACACCTCCTCGACCAGGTAGCGCCGGGCGTGACCGTCGCCGGCCAGCGCCCGCTCGGGCAGCAGCTCGACGCTGAGCACCGGGCGCGGCGCCTCGGGCCAGCCGGAGGCGGCGCGGTGGGCGGCGATCGCGGCGCGGGCCGACACGTAGGCGCCGCCGAGGTCGGCGCTGACCGGGCCCACCACCACCGGGCCGGCGCCGAACAGGTCGACGAGCGGGGTCGCCGCCTGCCGGGGGTCGTCGACGCCGCCGAGCAGCACCACCAGCCGCTCGCCCTGGGCGGCGCAGAGCGCGTCCATGTCGGCGGCCCGGGCGACGCGGCGGACGTCGTCGAACAGGTCGGTCTCGGCCCGCCGCGCCGGGGCGGCGCCCAGCACCACCGCGACCTCGCCGCGGGCCGACCAGCCCAGCGCGCTGGCCCGCGAGAGCAGCGACTCGTCGGTCTCGGCGCGCAGCACGGCGTCGACGACGAGCGCCTCGAGCCGGGCGTCCCAGGCGCCGCGGGTCTCGGCGGCCTGGGCGTACACCTCGGCCGCGCCGAACGCGACCTCGCGGGCGTAGCGCACGACGGCGTTGCGGACGTCGGCGACGTCGGCGGGGTCGAGCACCCGCTCCAGCTCGTCCTCGACGACCTCGATCGAGAGCCGCACCAGGTCGACGGTCTGCTGGAGGCTGATCGTGCCCGCCAGGTCGCGCGGCGCCGCCCCGAAGACGTCGCCGGCGACGTCGAGCCCGGTGGCCAGCGAGCGGGAGTCGCCGGAGTACCACTCCACGAACGCCCGGATGCCGGCCTGCACGATCTGGCCCACCCAGGACCGCTCGGCCGCCCCGAGCTCGTCGAACCAGGCGAGCTCGGCGTCCATGCGGGCGGTGGCGGCGGTGCTGAGCGTGCCGGAGGCCCGGATCAGGGCCGCCACGGCCCGTTCCCGGGACGCCGGCACGTGGTCACAGGATCGACTCTAGGGATGCGGACGCCGGACGGCCCGTGTTCACCGGACCGTCGGCGGCGTGGTTGGATTCCCGGACGCGCATCGCACGCGCGTCGACGGTGTCGACATGGGGAGGCCCGGCCTTGTCCGAGCAGCGGCACGAGGTGCAGTACGTCACGATCCACGGCCACCGGCGGGCCTACGTCCGCGCGGGGAGCGGGCCGGCGCTGCTGCTGCTGCACGGCCTCGGCTGCAACCACACCACGTGGGAGCCGGTCATCGACCAGCTGGCGCGGCGCTACACCGTGATCGCCCCCGACCTGCTCGGGCCACGGCGAGTCCGCCAAGCCGCGCGCCGACTACTCCGTCGGCGGCTACGCCAACGGCATGCGCGACCTGCTCACGGTCCTCGGCATCGACAAGGTCACCGTGGTCGGGCACAGCTTCGGCGGCGGGGTGGCGATGCAGTTCGCCTACCAGTTCCCCGAGCGCACCGAGCGGATGATGCTCGTCGCCTCCGGCGGCCTCGGACCCGAGGTGTCGCCGTTCATCCGGGCGATCACCACGCCCGGCTACCACCAGCTGATGGGCGTCCTCACGCTGCCCGGCGTGCGGCACGTGGGCGTCGCCGGCCTGAAGGCGACTCGCGCGCACCGGTGGCCGCTCGACCCGCGACCTGCGCGAGGTCGCCGACATCTACGACACGTTCAAGGACCCGCACGCACGAGCCGCGATCCGGCACGTCGTCAGCGCCGTCGTCGACTGGCACGGGCAGATCGTCACCATGGCCGACCGCGCCTACCTCACCGAGGCCATGCCGATGGCGGTGGTGTGGGGCCGCGACGACCGCGTCATCCCCGTGCGCCACGCCTCCAACGCCGCCGCCCTGGCGCCCAAGGCGCGGGTCGAGGTGCTGCCGAACGCCGGTCACTTCCCGCACAAGGACCACCCGGAGTGGTTCGCGAAGATCGTGCACGACTGGGTGCGCACCACCCGTCCCGCCACCTACTCGCGCGCCAAGTGGCGCTCGCTGCTCAAGGGCGGCCAGCGCGGCCCGGTGAGCCTTGCCGTGGTCGACGACGCCACCTCGGCCTGACGTCCGCGTCCGCGGTCACCCTGGGTCGTGGGGCGTGGGCGTAGACCTCTCGAGGTTTCGGCGCGCTCGTACGGCTTCGCAGGCTCAGCCGTGTCGCTTGCTCAACCCGTCCTCGCTACGCCGTCCGCTCGTTCCTCGCGGTCGGCTGCTCGGTCGGCTGCCTGGCGCTAGCCGTTGACCTCTCGTGGTTTCGACGCGCTCGTACGGCTTCGCAGGCTCACCCGCGGCGCTTGCTCAACCCTTCCTCGCTACGCCGTCCGCTCGTTCCTCGCGGTCGACTGCTCGGTCGCCCCGGCGTCGCGCAGCTCGTTCCTCGCTACGCGTCGCCACCCTCCTGCTTCGACGTCGGCGACGGCGGTCGGGTCGTCGATGCGGTACTGGGCCAGCGCCTTCGACACCAGGGCCGGGTCGATCTCGCCGGCGTCGGCGAGGGCCTGCAGGGTGCGGACGACGACCGACTCGGCGTCGATGCGGAAGAACCGCCGCGCGGCCGGGCGGGTGTCGGCGAAGCCGAAGCCGTCGGCCCCGAGCACGCAGTAGTCGCCGGGCACCCAGCGCGCGATCTGGAGCGGCACCGCCGCCATGTAGTCGGAGACGGCGACGAACGGGCCGTCGCTGCCCGAGAGCTTCTCGGTGACGAACGGCGTGCGCGGCGGGGTGGTCGGGGTTGAGCAGGTGCGCGTCCTCGGCGGCGACGGCGTCGCGGGCGAGCTCGTTCCACGACGTGACCGACCACAGGTCGGCGGTGACGCCCCAGTCCTCGCGCAGCAGCTCGGCGGCGCGCTCGATCCACGGCATGCCGACGCCGGAGGCGAGCAGCTGCACCCGCGGGCCCTCACCCTCGCCGGTGCCGACCCGGTGGATGCCCTTGAGGATGCCCTCGACGTCGACGTCGTCGGGCTGGGCGGGCTGGCTGACCGGCTCGTTGTAGACGGTCATGTAGAAGATGACGTTCTCGCCGTGGCCGTCCGGCCCGCCGTCGCCGTACATCCGCTCCAGGCCGGAGCGCATGACGTGGGCGACCTCGTAGGCGTAGGCCGGGTCGTAGTGCACGACGGCCGGGTTGGTGGCCGCGAGCAGCGGCGAGTGGCCGTCGGCGTGCTGGAGCCCCTCGCCGGTGAGCGTGGTGCGGCCGGCGGTGGCGCCGATGAGGAAGCCGCGGGCGAGCTGGTCGGCCATCGCCCAGATCGAGTCGCCGGTGCGCTGGAAGCCGAACATCGAGTAGAAGATGTAGAACGGGATCATCGGCTCGCCGTGCGTCGAGTACGCCGACCCGGCCGCCGTCGCCGAGGCCATCGCGCCGGCCTCGGAGATGCCCTCGTGCAGCAGCTGGCCCTGCGTGGACTCCTTGTAGGCCAGGAGCAGCTTGCGGTCGACCGCCTCGTACTGCTGGCCGCCCGGGTTGTAGACCTTGGCGCTCGGGAACATCGAGTCCATGCCGAACGTGCGGTACTCGTCCGGGGCGATCGGCACCAGCCGCTTGCCGATCTCGGGGTCCTTCATCCAGTCGCGCAGCAGCCGGACGGCGGCCATCGTGGTGGCGACCTTGTTCTTGCCGGAGCCCTTGGCGAGCTCGCGGTAGACGTCGTCGCCGGGCAGCTTCAGCGGCTTGGACCGGACCACGCGCCGCGGCAGCGAGCCGCCGAGGACGCGGCGCCGCTCCATCATGTACTCGATCTCGGGCGACTTCTCGCCCGGGGTGGAAGAACGGCGCGGCGCCGGTCTCCTCGTAGGAGCGCTCGAGGTCGCGGTCGGAGATGGGCAGGTAGAGCCGGTCGCGGAACTTCTTGAGGTCGTCCTGGGTGAGCTTCTTCATCTGGTGGGTGGCGTTCTTGCCCTCCAGCGCGTCGATCGTCCAGCCCTTGATCGTCTTGGCCAGGATCACCGTCGGCTGCCCGGCGTGCTTGGTGGCGGCGTCGAAGGCGGCGTAGACCTTGCGGTAGTCGTGGCCACCGCGCGGCAGCCGCTGGATCTGGCTGTCGCTCATGTGCTCGACCATCCGGCGCAGCCGCGGGTCGGGACCGAAGAAGTGCTCGCGCACGTAGGCGCCGTCCTCGGTGGAGTAGGTCTGGAACTGGCCGTCCGGCGTGGTGTTCATCTTGTTGACGAGCACGCCGTCGACGTCGCGGGCGAGCAGCTGGTCCCAGCCCTGGCCCCAGACGACCTTGATGACGTTCCAGCCGGCGCCGCGGAAGTTCGCCTCGAGCTCCTGGATGATCTTGCCGTTGCCGGTGACCGGTCCGTCGAGCTGCTGCAGGTTGCAGTTGATGACCCAGGTGAGGTTGTCGAGCTCCTCGCGGGCGGCGACCCGGATGGCGCCGAGCGACTCCGGCTCGGCCATCTCGCCGTCGCCGAGGAACGCCCACACGTGCTGGTCGGAGGTGTCCTTGACGCCGCGGTTCTGCAGGTAGCGGTTGAACCGCGCCTGGTAGATCGAGTTGATGGCCGTCAGGCCCATCGAGACGGTCGGGAACTCCCAGAAGTCCGACATCAGCCGCGGGTGCGGGTACGACGGCAGGCCGGCGCCCGGGCCGTGCTGGACCTCCTGGCGGAACCGGTACAGCTGCTGCTCGGTGAGCCGGCCCTCGAGGAACGCGCGGGCGTAGATGCCGGGGGAGCCGTGGCCCTGGATGTAGACCTGGTCGCCGCCGCCGGGGTGGTCCTTGCCGCGGAAGAAGTGGTTGAACCCGACCTCGTAGAGCGACGCCGAGGACTGGTAGGTGGCGATGTGGCCGCCGACCTCGAGCCCCTTGCGGTTGGCGCTGGACACCATGACCGCGGCGTTCCACCGGATGAAGGCACGGATCCGCTGCTCGGTCTCGTAGTCGCCGGGGAACCACGGCTCGCGCTCGGGCGGGATGGTGTTGATGTAGTCGGTGCTGCGCAGCGCCGGGCACGCCGACCGACTTCTCGCGGGCGCGCTCGAGCAGTCGCAGCATGATGTAGCGGGCACGGTCGCGACCGCGCTCGTCGACGAGCTCGTCGAAGGAGTCGAGCCAGTCGTGGGTCTCGTCGGGGTCGATGTCGGGCAGCTGGGTCGGCAGTCCCTCGTGGATGACCGAGGGTGCCGGACCCGAACGGGCGGGGGTGTCGTCCACCCCGCCAGTCTGGCACGCGGGGACACGCGCGAGCCGACCTCATCGGGTGACTGATCAGTAACCATCGCGTGGCGAGGTGTTGCGCGCTCGTCGACTGTTTCCGATGGACTACGCCCCACACACGTGCGGCGCGACTGCCGCACCGAGGAGGAGGAGTCGTCCAGTGAGCTCGACCGCGGGTGGCGAGGCCGCCCAGACTGGTCAGTCGGAACAGTCCTGGTGCACAGACCCCCGCCGCGAGGATGGGCTTCACGCCCGGCATGGTGGTCCAGGAGCTCGGCTGGGACAACGACACCGACGACGACCTCCGGGTCGCGATCGAGAACGCCATCGACGCCGACATGGTCGACGGCGACTACGGCAACGTGGTCGACGCCGTCCTGCTCTGGTGGCGCAACGACGACGGCGACCTCGTCGACGGCCTCGTCGACTCGCTCACCGACCTCGTGCGCGGCGGTGCCATCTGGGTGCTGACGCCGAAGATCGGGCGACCGAACGCCGTCGACGCCGCCGACATCACCGAGGCCGCGCCGATCGCGGGCCTGGCGCAGACCACCACGGCCGCGGTGAGCAAGGACTGGTCCGCCACCCGGCTCGTCGCACCGAAGTCGCCGTGATGGTGCTGCAGGAAGGCCGCCGACGTCGCGGGCACGGCCGCGATCTCGCTGAAGGTCCTGGGCGGTGCCGGCGTCATCCGGCCCTACTCCCCGAAGAAGCTGGCCCAGCTGGCGAAGACGCTCAAGGAGTGGGGACCCGGACCCGCCGGCGGCTTCACGTCGCTGGCGGTGCGCGCCCCCGACCAGGTCGGCCTCGTCGACGAGCTCGGCGAGCTCACCTTCGGCGAGATGGACGCGCGCTCGAGCTCGCTGGCCCACGCGCTGCGCGAGCTGGGGGTCGGGGAGGGCGACGGCGTCGCGCTGATGTGCCGCAACCACCGCGGCTTCGTCGACGCCACGATCGCCGCCTCCAAGCTCGGCGCCGACATCCTCATGCTCAACACCGCGTTCGCCGGCCCGCAGCTGGTCGAGGTGCTCGAGCGCGACCAGCCCACGGTGCTCGTGCACGACGAGGAGTTCACCGAGCTGGTCGTCGAAGGCCGAGGTCGAGCACCGGGTGCTGGCCTGGACCGACTCCGACGAGGCGCCCGACGGCGTCGAGACCCTCGAGCAGCTCATCGAGCGCCACGACCCGGTCGACCTCGACCCGCCCGAGCGGCACGCCAAGATCGTCATCCTCACCTCCGGCACCACCGGCACGCCCAAGGGCGCGCCCCGCGGTGAGGCCGGCATCGAGGCCGCCGTCTCGCTGCTGTCCGGCATGCCGCTGCGCTACGGCTGGCGCACCCACATCGCCGCTCCGCTGTTCCACACCTGGGGCTTCGGGCACTTCGCACTGTCGATGCTGCTCGGCTCGACGATGGTGCTGAAGCGCAAGTTCGATCCCGAGGAGTGCCTGGAGGTGCTCGAGAAGGAGCGCTGCGACTCCCTCGTCGTGATCCCGGTGATGCTCCAGCGCATCCTCGCGCTGCCCGACGAGAAGCTCGACGAGTACGACCCCACCCGGCTCAAGGTGGTGGCGAGCTCCGGCTCGGCGCTCCCGGGCGACCTGGCCACCACGTGGATGGACCGGTTCGGCGACAACCTCTACAGCACCTACGGCTCCACCGAGGTCGCCTACGCCGCGATCGCCGGTCCGACCGAGCTGCGCGCCTCGCCGTCGACCGCCGGGCGCCCGCCGTACGCCACCGTCGTCAAGATCCTCGACGACGACGACCAGGAGGTCGAGCCGGGCACCTCGGGCCGGATCTTCGTCGGCAACGGGCTGCTCTTCGAGGGCTACTCCGGAGGCGGCAGCAAGGACGTCGTCGACGGGTTGATGTCGTCGGGCGACGTCGGCAAGTTCGGGGAGGACGGGCTGCTCTACGTCGAGGGCCGTGACGACGAGATGATCGTCAGCGGCGGGGAGAACGTGTTCCCCAAGGAGGTCGAGGACTGCCTCGCCCGCCACGAGGCGGTCGACGACGTGGCGGCGATCGGCGTCGACGACGACGACTACGGCAAGCGGCTGCGGGCCTTCGTCGTCCGCAGCGACTCCTCCGTCGACGAGGACGCCCTCAAGGGGTGGGTGAAGGACAACCTCGCCCGCTACAAGGTGCCGCGCGACATCGTGTTCCTCGACGAGCTGCCCCGCAACGCCACGGGCAAGGTGCTGAAGAAGGACCTGGTCGACTACGACGACGACAGCGACGACGACGGCCGACGCCAACGGCGGCGACAGCGACGACGAGTCAGGGGAGTGAGCGGGCCGGAGCACCAGGGGCCCGCCGTGGGCGAGCTCGCCCCCGACTTCTCCTTGCGTGACCAGTTCGGCCAGGACGTGACGCTCTCGTCGTTCCGCGGCCGCAAGGCCGTGGCGCTGGTGTTCTTCCCCTATGCGTTCTCGGGCATCTGCACCGGCGAGATGTCGGGGATCCGCGACCGGCTCGCGCAGTTCCTCACCTTCGACTCCGAGGTGCTCGCGATCTCCTGCGACGCCGTGTACTCGCTGCGCGCGTTCTCCGACGCCGACGGGCTCAACTTCCCGCTGCTGAGCGACTTCTGGCCCCACGGCGAGGTGGCGCGGTCCTACGGCGCGTTCGACGAGCACGCCGGCTGCGCGACGCGCGCCTCGTTCGTGGTCGACCGTGACGGCGTCGTGCGGTGGGCGGTGCGCAACGCCGCACCCGATGCGCGCGACCTCGACGAGCACCTCGCCCGGCTGCAGGATGCTGTCTAGACAGATCGCGACACCCGTCTCGGGATTTCTCGTTCCCCTTGCACCTCGCGGACCTGCCTGTAACAGTTGTCCCGTTGAACCGCTGGTGACCCGAGACGCCAGCGGTTCACTCATTTTTCGGCTTCCTGCGAGGCGGGGAGCGGTGCCCGCTCCCTGCTGATGTCCAGTTGCTGGACACGACCCATCCGATGGCACCGCGGCACCGAAGCGCGTGTGAGGCGGCTCACACCGAGACCGCCCTGCCGAGGGATGAGGTCATGTCGTGAGCGAGACCAGCAGAAGGAAGTTCATCGCCGCCGCGGGGGTGTCCGCGGCCGCCGGTACCGGCGCGCTCGTGGCGTCAGCACCCGGAGCCCGCGCCGCACGTCCGTCCGGGCGCGGCGCCACCGAGTCGGTGCTCGTGGTGGTGCAGCCCGACACCGACGCTGTCCAGCTGCTCGTCGGCGAGCGCGAGGTCGTCGTGCGCGACCGCGACCTGGCGACCCGGATCCGCAACGCGGCGGGGGGCAACTGACATGTCCTCGCACCGCGAAGCACCTGAGACCTCGAAGGACCCCGTCGTCGACAGCACCGACGTCTACGCCTTCATGAATCCGCAGCGCACCAACCGGGTCGTGCTGATCGCCAACTTCATCCCGTTCCAGAAGCCGGACGGCGGCCCGAACTTCTACGAGTTCGACGACGACGTCCTCTACGAGATCCACGTGTCGAACACCAACGGGTGCGTCCCCAACGTCACCTACCAGTTCCGGTTCACCACGAAGATCCGCAACCGGCGGTCGTTCCTCTACAACACCGGCCCGATCGACTCGCTCAACTCGCCTGCCTGGAACCGCCCGCAGGAGTACTCGGTGACCCGGGTGACCAACGGGGTGTCGAGGGTGATCGGACGGGGTCTGTCGTCTCCTCCGGTCAACGTCGGGGTCCGCTCGACCCCCGACTACGCCTCCCTGGCGAACGAGGCCGTTCACAACCTCGGGCCGCTCCGCCTGGTCTTCGCCGGCCAGCGCGCCGACGCGTTCCACGTCGACCTCGGCAGCGTGTTCGACCTCGGCGGACTGCGGCCCTTCAACGAGGCTCACGCGTTCCCGCTGGCCACGATGGACGGCATCAACGCCCTGCAGTCCTACAACGTGCACACGCTGGCCATCCAGGTGCCGGCCGGCGAGCTCACCCGGGACCGTCAGGCGCCGTCGTCGAACCCCCGTGACCGCCGCAACGTGATCGGTGTCTGGGCCACCGCGAGCCGCCGCAAGGGCCGCGTCTTCGACCAGAAGACTGGCACCTACGTCGGCCGAGGCCCCTGGGTGCAGGTGTCGCGCCTGGCCAACCCGCTGTTCAACGAGCTGCTCGTGCCGATGGCGCGCAAGGACAGGTGGAACGCCGCCCCGCCCAGCGAGGACGCCGACTACGCGTCCGTGGTCGCGAAGCCCGAGCTGCAGACCCTGATCCCGGCGCTCTACCCGGGCGTCTTCCCGAATCTCGCGGCCTACGACAAGCCGCGCGCCGACCTCGACGCGATCCTGCTCACGGGCATCCCGAACGACGTGGTCCCGGGGTTCCAGAACTACACCGGGCCTCGCAAGGCCGACATGCTCCGGCTCAACATGGCGATCCCGCCGACGCCGATCGGGGAGCAGAGCCGGCTCGGCATCCTCGGAGACGACCTCTCCGGCTTCCCCAACGGCCGGCGGCCCATCGACGACGTCGTGGCCATCGAGCTCAAGGCGATCGCCGGCGCCACCATCCCGCTGGTCGACCCGACCTACCAGCCCGACGCGACCGCGAGCCAGCTCAACGACGGCACCGAGAACACCAACGCCGATCTGTTGACCAAGTTCCCGTTCCTCGGCCTGCCGGGCGGGGGCTACCAGACCGTGCCGGGCACGACCACGGCCGGGACCGAGAGCTGATGACTGCGGACGCCGACCGGCTGCCGGACTCACCGGAGAATCCGCACGCCGGGTTCGGCTCGGTGCTGCTCGACATCGGCGGCGACGTCGGTGCTCTGGTCGTGACCATGCCGGAGCCCTGGGTGGGTGACGAGGTCGAGATCGCGTCGCTCGACGGGCACCATGTCGAGCACAACCACGACCACGACCACGGCCACGGACCCGCGCACCGGCCCCACGTCGCGGTGGTCCGGCGACCCGTGAGCGGTGGCGAGCTGGTGCCGTCGCTGGTCTTCCCCACCCTCACCGCCGGTCGATACCAGTTGTTCCCGAAGGGCAGCGACCTGGCAGCCATGGAGGTGACGGTCGACGGCGGCGCCGTCACCGAGGAGGTCTGGCCCGCTTAGCCAGGCGTCCGAGGGGTCCGAGTCGTCCAGCCACCCGGCTCGGACCCCTGCGGATGAATACGAGGCGGGCGTCGGCTGCCTACCGTCGAGTGATGCCCACTCCCCGCACTGTCGTCCTGGACCTCGACGGCACGCTCGTGGACTCCGTACCGGTCCACGTGCTGGCCTGGCAGGCCGCCTTCCGCGACGTCGGGCTCGCCCTGCCCAGCCACGTGCTGCACGGCGTGATCGGCATGGGCGGCGACCTGCTCGTCGGCGAGGTCGCCGGTGAGCAGACCGAGCGCTCGGTGGGCGACGAGGTGCGCGAGCGGCAGCAGCTGCACCTCGACCGGATGTTCCACCGCATCGTGCCCACCGACGGCGCGCTCGACCTGGTGGAGGAGCTGCTCCGGCACGACTACCGGGTCAGCCTCGCCTCCTCGGCCGACGCCCAGCTGACCGACCGGCTGCTCGACCTCGTGCCGGAGGTGCGCCACGCGCTCGAGCACGTCGTCTCGGGCTCCGACGCGGAGCGCACCAAGCCCCACAGCGACCTCGTGGACGCCGTGCTGGAGCAGACCGGCGGCGACGCGGCCGCCGTCATCGGCGACACCGTCTGGGACATCAGAGCCGCGGCCGGTGCAGGCGTACCCGGCATCGGACTGCTCACCGGAGGCCGCCCCGAAGCCGAGCTGCGGGACGCCGGCGCGATCGCCGTCCACGACTCACCTGCTGATCTCGCCGCCCACGTGCGCGAGACCGGTGGGCTATCGTCACCGCGCCGATCCGGCACGGACCGATCGAGCACCGGGCGTGTAGCTCAGCGGTAGAGCGCCTCGCTTACAACGAGGTGGTCGGGGGTTCGATCCCCTCCGCGCCCACTGCGCTCTCCGCGTCGTCGCACTCAGGCCGGCGGCCGGCGGTGCGGGTTCTCCACCTCCCACTGGCCCAGCTGCTGCTGCAGCGCCTTCATGACCTCCCACACCTGCTCGGCGGGGATCCGGACCCGGGTGACCACCTGGCAGTTGATCTGCGCGATCTGGTTGCCGGTCTCGTCGAGGGTCTCGCTCGGGGGCTGGCTCATCGAGACGAAGTCGAGGATGAACGTCTCGTTGTTGTGCCAGACGCTGGCGAAGTCGGCGTAGTGACCCTCGAGCTGCTCGGGCGGCACGTTGATGTTGAGGTTCGTGGGCAACGGGCTCTCGGGCTCGGTCATGGGTCCATCATGCGCCGTCGCCGAGCTGCGCCGACCCGCCCAAAACTGTGAGAAGATGCGCTGACCCGCCCGAAACTTTCGGGCGGGTCAGCGCGTCCTTGGTTCAGTTTCGGGCGGGTCGGCGTTCGGGAGGCGGGGCGGAGGGTCTCTCAGCCGTCGCCTGGCTCGACCTAGGGTGAGGTGCATGTTCGTGCCGCTCACCGTCTCCGACTTCCTCGACCGCGCCGAGCAGGTCTACGGCGACCGCACCGGGGTCGTCGACGAGCCCGACCAGCCGGCGTCGTCGCTGGGGTCGCTCACCTACGCCGAGATGGCGGCGCTCGCGCGGCGGCAGGCCGCGCACCTCGACCGCCTGGGCATCGCCCCGGGGGAGCGGGTCGCGGTGGTGAGCCACAACAGCGCCCGACTCCTGACCTCGTTCTTCGGCGTCGTGGGGTGGGGCCGGGTGCTGGTGCCCGTGAACTTCCGGCTCCGGCCCGACGAGGTGCGCTACATCGTCGAGCACTCCGGGGCGAAGGTGCTCTACGTCGACCCCGAGCTCGACGAGGCCCTCGCCGACGTCACCGCCGAGCACCGCTTCGTGCTGGGCGACGACGAGCACCTGTTCGGCGCCGACGACACCGAGCCCGAGCCGTGGGAACCCGACGAGGCCGCCACGGCCACGATCAACTACACCTCGGGCACCACGGCACGGCCCAAGGGCGTGCAGATCACGCACCGCAACATCTGGGTCAACGCCGTCACCTTCGCCATGCACGTCGGCGTCACCGACCGCGACGTCTACCTGCACACGCTCCCGCAGTTCCACGCCAACGGGTGGGGGATGCCGTTCGCGATGACCGGACTGGGGGTGCCGCACATCATCCTGCGCAAGGTCGACGGCGCCGAGATCCTGCGGCGGGTCGAGGAGCACGGCGTCACCGTCATGTGCGCGGCGCCGGCGGTGGCGGCTGCGGTGCTGGACGCCGCCCAACACTGGGAGGGCGAGATCCCGGGCCGCGACCGGGTGCGCATCATCATGGCCGGCGCGCCGCCTCCGACCCAGACCGTCGTGCGGGTGCAGGAGGAGCTCGGCTGGGAGTTCGTGCAGATCTACGGCCTCACCGAGACCTCGCCCCTGCTCACCGTGAACCGTCAACGCGCCGAGTGGGACGACCTCGACGCCCACGAGCGGGCCACGCTGCTCACCCGCGCCGGCGCCCCGGCGCTCGGGGTGCGGCTGAAGATCTCGGAGGCCGGCACCGACGACGACGGCGAGGTGGTGCCCGGCGGCGAGGTGCTGGCGCGCAGCAACGTCGTGCTCGAGGGCTACTGGGACCAGCCGGAGGAGTCGGAGCGGGCGCTGCGCGACGGCTGGTTCCACACCGGCGACGGCGGCACCGTCAGCGACGACGGCTACCTCACGATCTCGGACCGCAAGAAGGACGTGATCATCACCGGCGGCGAGAACGTGTCGTCGATCGAGGTCGAGGACGTGCTGTTCTCGCACCCAGCGGTCGCCGAGGTGGCGGTGATCGGGGTGCCGAGCGAGAGGTGGGGCGAGACGATCAAGGCGCTGGTGGTGCTCGCCCAGGGCGAGGAGGTCTCCGAGGCCGACCTCATCGCCTGGTGCAAGGAGAAGGCGGCCGGCTACAAGGCGCCGACGTCGATCGAGTTCCGCGACGAGCTCGCCCGCACGGCCACCGGCAAGCTCCAGAAGTTCAAGCTGCGCGCCCAGTACTGGGAGGGCCGCGACCGTCAGGTGAACTGAGCCGGGTGGTCTCGAGACAGGCGCAGCCGCGCCTTCCTCGACCACCGGACTCGGCGCTCGCCCCTTAGGGTGACGGCGTGCCGAGCCTCAAGCGACGTCGTCGCGCTGCTCCACGAGTGGTTCCCGCCGCACACCGCCGAGTCGTGGGACGCCGTGGGTCTGGTGGCGGGCGACCCCGACCAGCAGGTGCGGAAGGTGATGTTCGCCGTCGACCCGTCGCCGGAGGTGGCGGCCGAGGCGGTCGAGTTCGGCGCCGACCTGCTGGTGGTGCACCACCCGCTGTTCCTGACGCCGGTCCACGGCGTCGCGGCCACCACGCCGAAGGGCCGCACCCTGCACGCGCTCACGAAGGCGGGCTGCGCGCTGCTGACGGCGCACACCAACGCCGACCAGGCCGTCGGCGGGGTCTCGGAGGCGCTCGCCACCGCGCTCGGCCTCACCGACCAGCGGCCGATCACCGCCGCGGCCGGCGACCCGATCGACAGGCTGACCGTGTACGTCCCGTCCGACGCCGCGGCCGTCGTCCGCGCCGCGCTCGCCGAGGCCGGAGCCGGGAAGATCGGCGACTACGACCTCGCGTCGTTCTCCTCGGTCGGCGAGGGCCGGTTCCGGCCGCTGGAGGGTGCCGACCCGAGCGTCGGCACCGTCGGGGAGGTGCAGACCGTCGAGGAGGTGCGGATCGAGGTCGTGCTGCCGCGCGGCCGCCGGGCCGACGTCGTGCGCGCCATGCGGGCCGCCCACCCCTACGAGGAGCCCGCCTACCAGGTGGTGGAGGTGGCCGACACCGGCGCCGGGTCGGCGGGAACGGGCCGGATCGGCACCGTGGCCCGGCAGACGCTCGGCCAGTTCGCGGACGCCGTCGCCGAGGCGCTGCCCGACACGGTGCACGGCGTCCGGGTGGCCGGCGACCCGGACCGGCCGGTGCGGCGGGTCGCGGTGTGCGGTGGGGCCGGCGACTTCCTGCTCGACGCCGGTGCTCCGCACCGACGCCGACGTGTACGTGACCAGCGACCTGCGCCACCACCGGGCGGCCGAGTTCGTCGAGCATCGCGGCCCGGCGCTCGTCGACGTCGCCCACTGGGCGGCCGAGTGGACCTGGCTGCCGGTGCTCGAGACGCGGCTGCGCGAGGCGCTGGGCTCGGAGGTCTCGACCCGCGTCAGCGACGTCGTCACCGACCCGTGGACAATGCGACTATGAGATCGAGGCGCCTGTGAAGGCCGACTCCGCCGCCCAACAACGGCTGCTCGACGTCCAGGCGCTCGACGCGCGGCTCGACCAGCTGCGCCACCAGCGGGCACACCTGCCCGAGGCCGCGGAGGTGGCCGAGCTGCAGCGCTCGCGCGCGGAGATCGACGGGCAGCGCCGCGACGTCATGATCCGGGTCGACGACCTCGCGCTCGGCGCAGCGCAAGGCCGACACCGACGTCGAGCAGGTCAAGACCCGGCGGACCCGCGACCGCGACCGGATGGACCAGGGGCTGGTGACCAACCCCAAGGACCTGGAGCGGATGAGCCAGGAGCTGGTCTCGCTCGAGCGCCGGATCTCGACGCTGGAGGACGAGGAGCTCGAGATCATGCAGCAGCTCGAGGACGCGCAGGCCGAGCTCGCCGAGCTGGAGCAGCGGCTGGCGGCCCACGACGAGCGGCTCGCCGCGCTGGGGTCCGCCCTCGAGCGAGAAGACCGCGGCGATCGACGCCGACATCGCCGCGGCCGAGGCCGAGCGCGGGCCCGGCGGCCGCGGACCTGCCCGACGACCTGGTGGCGCTCTACGAGCGGCTGCGCGCGAGCAAGGACGGCGTCGGGGCGGCCGAGCTGCGTGCCCGCCAGTGCGGCGGCTGCCGACTCTCGCTCGACCAGCGCTCGAGTTCCAGCGGATCCGCGGGCTGGCCGACGACGAGGTCGTGCGGTGCGAGGAGTGCCAGCGGATTCTCGTCCGCACGCCCGGAGTCCGGGCTATGACCACTCCGACGACCTTCTTCGCCTCGCCCGCTCCGCTCCTCAGGCGGACAACGCCGCGGGGGCCCCGTTCGGTTGCACCCATGTCGGCTGATCGCCACAGTCGGGTCGTCATCGAGGCCGACGGCGGCGCGCGCGGCAACCCCGGCCCCGCCGCCTACGGCGCGGTGCTCAAGGACGCCGACACCGGTGCGGTGCTGGCCGAGGAGGGCACCACGATCGGGCACGCCAGCAACAACGTGGCCGAGTACTCGGGCCTCGTCGCCGGGCTCCGAGCTGGCCGCCGAGCACGCGCCCGGGGCGGCCAGTCGAGGTGCGGATGGACTCCAAGCTCGTCGTCGAGCAGATGTCGGGCAACTGGAAGATCAAGCACCCCGACATGCGCACGCTGGCGCTGGAGGCGAAGCGGCTGGCGCCGTCCGGCACCACCTACACGTGGGTGCCGCGGGCGCAGAACTCGCACGCCGACCGGCTCGCCAACGAGGCGCTCGACGGCAAGCGCTCCGGCGTCACGGTGCTCGGCGTCGACGCCGACCCCACCGACGACTCGGCGGTCGAGGAGGCCGAGGAGGCCGCGCCGCCGGCCCGCGGCTGGTCGCGGCCGGAGGACATCGCCGACGACGCTCGTGCTGGTGCGCCACGGCGTCACCACCCACACCTCGGCCAAGCGGTTCTCCGGCGGGCTCGGCGGCGACAACCCACCGCTGAGCGAGGAGGGCCGCGACCAGATCCGCGCCGTCGGCGACTGGCTGGCGCCGCTGGGGGAGCGGGCGACCGCCGTCGTCGCCTCGCCGGTGCGACGCACCCGCGAGTCCGCCGACCTCCTCGGCGAGCTGCTCGGCGTCGCCGTCACCGAGGAGCCCGGCATCGCCGAGATGGAGTTCGGCCACTGGGACGGCCTCACCTTCCCCGAGGTGGCCGAGCGGCACGGGCCCGAGCTCGAGGCCTGGCTCGGGCTCGATCGACGCCGCGCCCGGCCGGCGGCGAGTCGTTCCGCGAGGTGCAGGAGCGGGTGCTCGCCGGCCTCGACCGGGTCCTGGCCGCCCACGCCGGCGGCACGGTGGTGCTCGTCAGCCACGTGACGCCGATCAAGGTGCTCGTCGCCCAGCGCCCTGGACGCGCCGCTCGAGGCGGTGTTCCGAATGGAGCTCTCACCCGCGTCGGTGACGGTGCTGACCTGGTACGCCGGCGACGAGGGCCGGGCGCGCGGCCCCGGGCGTCGATGCGCCTCTACAACGCGCTCCCGCCCGCGCGCGACGCGTTCGCCCGCCGACGCGCCTGGTAGCCGCCCAGCGGGCCGCGGCGTCAGACGTCGCTGACGCACCACGTCGAGCCGCGTGCCACCCCGGAGCGGGCTCGACCTCGACCGTCCAGCCCAGGTCGCGCAGCACGCCGACGAGGGCGGCCGGCGTGCGGGGGTTCGCGCCGTCCTCGAGGAGCGCGCGCACCAGCCGGCCCTTGGTGGCCTTGTTGAAGTGGCTCACCACCTGCCGGCGGCCCGCCACCTCGTGCAGCACCCGCACCGTCGCCACCCGCGGCGCGAGGTCGGCGGGCGGGCGCCAGAACGCGGCGTACGTCGTCGAGCGCAGGTCGACGAGCAGCCCGCTGCCGACGGTGCCGGCGACGGCGGGACCGAGGGTCGTCGCGCCACACGCCGGCCACCGAGCCGAGGCCGGGCAGGGTGGCGTCGCCGGAGAGGCGGTAGGCCGGGACCCGGTCGCCCGGGCGCAGCAGTCCGAAGAGGCTGCTGACGATCGCGACCCGCGACGTGGCCCGGCGCTTCGCCGGCGGCCGAGAGGGAGGCGAGGCCCAGCGCCTCGTAGAGCACGCCGGTGTAGACGGCGTCCGCACGGGCGGTGGGCGCCGTGTCGAGATCGGCGTTCAGGGCCACCAGGTCGAGCCGCGTCCGTGGCACGTCGAGCACCTCGGCGGCCCGGTCCTGGTCGCCGGCACACAGGTCGACGAGCGCCGCCCGCACCCGGTCGCGGTCCGGGGTCAGCTCGGGCCAGCCCAGCGTCGTCGACGTCGAGCGGGCGCCCGCGACGCGGCGCCGCCTTGCCCTCGCTCGGGCGGCAGCAGGATCAGCACGGGCACTAGGGTCGCAGTCATGCCGAGCAACCGCCGGGTCCGGGTGCGCAGGGCCGACGACGCTGTCGACAGCGACACTGCGCGAGGGGTTGAGGCGCATCCAGGAGGAGCAGGGCCTCGATCCCGGGTTCCCCGACAGCGGTCGAGGCCGCGGCGCGGGAGGCGGCAGCCTCCCCGCGGCTGCCCGACCTCGACCGCACCGACCTGCCGTTCGTGACGCTCGACCCCGAGGGGTCGATGGACCTCGACCAGGCGCTGCACATCGCCCCCGACCCGGACCTGCCCGGCGGGCACGTCGTGCACTACGCGATCGCCGACGTCGCCGCCTTCGTCGCGCCCGGCGACCCGGTCGACGTCGAGGCCAACCGTCGCGGCCAGACGCTCTACGCGCCCGATGCCAAGGTGCCGCTGCACCCGCCGTCGATCTCCGAGGACGCCGGCTCGCTGCTGCCGGGCCAGGTGCGGCCCGCGCTGCTCTGGACGATCCGGGTCGACGAGACCGGCGAGGGCACCGACGCCCATGTCGAGCGGGCGCTCGTGCGCTCGACCGCCCGGTTCACCTACGAGGAGGCCCAGTCCGCGGTCGACGACGGCTCGGCCGACGAGGTCCTGCTGATGCTGAAGGAGGTGGGGGAGCGTCGGCTCGCCCGCGAGGCCTCCCGCGGCGGGGTGTCGCTGCCGCTGCCCGAGCAGGTGGTCGACCTCGGCGACGGCCCTGACGAGGACGGCGCGTGGCGGCTGGAGTGGCGGCAGCTGCTCCCCGCCGAGCAGTGGAACGCGCAGATCTCGTTGCTCACCGGCTTCGCGGCCGCCGCGCTCATGGTCTACGCCCGAGTGGGCCTGCTGCGCACGCTCCCGGAGCCCGACCCGCGCGACGTCCGCCGGCTCCACCGCACCGCCGCCGGGCTCGGCATCCCCTGGCCGGCGGAGGTGCTCTACCCCGACTTCATCCGCACTCTCGACCCCACCCGCCCCGACCACGCGGCGATGGTCGTGGCCAGCACCCGGCTGCTGCGAGGCAGCGGCTACGTGGCCTTCGACGGCGAGGTGCCGGCCGAGCCGCAGCACGCCGGCCTGGCCTCGGAGTACGCGCACGTCACCGCGCCGCTGCGGCGGCTCGCCGACCGCTACGCGCTGGAGGTGTGCGTCGCCCTGTGCGCCGACGCGGAGGTCCCGGACTGGGTGCACGCGGCACTGCCGGGCCTGCCGGCCACGATGCAGCGCACCGGCCAGCAGGCGAACGCCTACGAGAAGGCCGCGCTCGACCTCGTGGAGGCGGTGCTGCTGGAGCACCGGGTCGGCGAGGAGGTCACCGGCACCATCGTGACGGTCAACGACGACGACGCCCGCCGCGGCGTCCTGCTCGTGCCGTCCCTCGGCGTCGAGGCGCGGGTCACCGGTGCGAACGGCGACCTGCCGCTCGGCCACGAGGTGACGGCGCGGCTGACCCGCGCCGACGTCGCGACCCGGACCGTGGAGTTCGAGGTCGTCGGTGGTTGAGCCGCTCTGGAGCGAGCGCGCGCGACGGGAGCCTCGCCTGAGAAGTCGCCGTGACTCACCTGAGAGTTCGCTGAGGTCCGGCCGCGCAGCCTCCGGCGCGGTTACCGTTCCCCGCATGCGCCACCGTCTGCCCGCCGTCCTCCTCGCGGCCTTCACGATCCTGCTCCTCACCGTCACCATCGCCGGCTCCCCGGCCCACCGCCTCCGGCACCGCCACCCGCCGAGACCGCGGCGGCACCGATGCCCACGAAGCGGACAGTGGCAGTCCGACGTCCGTGAGGCGATGACCCGCTCGCTCGTCCACCTGCGCAACCGGGTGCAGCAGGAGAAGGACACCGGCGGCGATCCCCGAGCTGCTGGCGATCAACCTCGACATCGACAACACCTCGATGGCCACCTACTACGACCGCGGCCGCGCGGTGCGGGCGACGCTGCTGTTCGCCCAGGAGGCCGACCGGCTCGGCGTGCAGGTCTTCTTCAACACCGGCCGCACCCGCCGGCTGCGCGCCAAGACGATCCGCGAGCTCAGGGCCGGTCGGCTACGAGCTCAACCGGCTCTGCCACCGCGAGCCCGAGGAGGACGTCACCGAGAGCAAGCCGCGCTGCCGGGCGCTGTTCCGCGAGCAGGGCTTCACGCTCATCGCCAACATCGGCAACAACCCCACCGACTTCCGGGCCGGCGCCGACGGCGTCGACTACGAGCAGGCCTACCGGCTGCCCAACTACGACGGCCGACTCTCCTGAGACCTCGCGGTCCCGGACCTGACGACCTGACCCGTCGCACGGCGCGGCTGGGTAGCACCCGCCACGCCGACCCGCGCGATGCCGCGGCGCGCGCGCCGCGGAGGTATGCTGGAACCGCACCGATCACGGACCGCCCCTGCCCCACACGAGCGGCGGCGTCCACGCGTGGGTCCTACGCGGATCGGAGCCCATCAGCACACGGGGTGACGACGTCCGTCCTCACCCCGGTCGGCGGAGGCGCCGGCCACCGGGTGCCCGGGGACGTACCCACGGGCCACCCGCGGGCCGGGTCCGCCGGGGGACGTCCAGGAGGAGGAGCCCGTGGCCCGACGAGGCCAGCGCCAGAGCGGCCGCGAGCGGCGTGCGCCGCAACGGCAAGCCGCTCGACAACGAGGGGATCATCCCCGTGCTCGCGCGGGCCGTGCGCGAGGTCGAGTCGGCCGCCCAGCGCGGCCAGGTGCCGCCCCGACTCGCGCACCAAGTTCCAGGTGGTGGCCCAGCTCGCCCGCGAGGAGCGCGGCCCGGGTGAAGACCGACACCACCCTCACCGAGCCGCAGCGCGCCGAGCAGCTCAAGCGGCTCGACGGCATCGGCACGATCCTCGCCAAGACCGCAGCCCGCGACACCTCGCTGCTGGCGCTCCTCGCCGAGGACGCCCACGTCTCGGAGGCGGCCTGGGAGCTCAAGCGCGAGATGCAGGCCGCCGCCGGCCTCGAGGTCACCGACGACGTCCCGGCCGACGACGACGACCTGCCGGTCAACGAGCGCGCCGTCGTCCCGGCCGCGGTGCGCTCGCGCCAGCTGTCCAACCCGTTCCTCACGCCCGACTTCTCCGGCGCCGAGCAGCGCCGCCCGAGCTCCACGATCCTCGCCACCTGGGAGCTCATCGAGCCGCTCCTGGAGTCCTTCGAGCGGGCCTCGGACGGCGCCGCTGCCTGCATGGCGCTGCCCGAGGAGACCACGCTGCGGGTTCCGGGCGGGCTGGAGCTGATGAAGCACCAGGCGCAGGTGGTCGCGGCCGCGGAGGCCGGGCACCGCACCTTCCTGCTGGCCGACGAGCCGGGCCTCGGCAAGACCGCGCAGGCGCTGCTCGCCGCGCAGGCCGCCGACGCGTTCCCGCTGCTGGTCGTCGTGCCCAACGTGGTGAAGGCCAACTGGGCCCGCGAGACGTCGCTCTGGACCCCGAGCCGGGTCGCCACCGTCGTGCACGGCAACGGCAACGACATCGACGGCTTCGCCGACATCGTGGTCGTCAACTACGAGATCCTCGACCGCCACGTCGGCTGGCTCGGCACGCTTCGGGTTCCGCGGCATGGTCGTCGACGAGGCCCACTTCATCAAGAACAAGACCTCGCAGCGCTCCCAGCACGTGCTCCAGCTCTCCGACCGGATCCGGGCCCGCACGCCGCGCGCACTGCTGATGGCGCTCACCGGCACGCCGCTGATCAACGACATCGACGACTTCCGCGCGATCTGGGAGTTCCTCGGCTGGATCGACGAGAAGAAGCCCCGCCCCGCGCTCATGTCGCGGCTGGAGGAGAACGGCCTCACGCCGATCGACCGCGGCTTCCACGCCGGCGCGCGCCGCAGCGTCATCGACATGGGCATCGTGCGCCGCCGCAAGATCGACGTCGCCGCCGACATCCCCGCCCGCCGCATCGCCGACCTGCCGGTCGAGCTCGACGACGACGCCGGCCGCTCGATCCGCGAGGCCGAGCGCGAGCTGGCCCGCCGGCTGCTGCGCCGCTACGACACCGCGCTCGAGACCCGCCGCTCCGGCAGCGTCGTCGAGGGCATCGACCACGCGCTGGTGCGCCAGGTGGCCACCTGGGAGCGCGAGGACACCGAGTCCTCGGCGTCGGAGGACAACGTCTTCGGCATGATGCGCCGCATCGGTCAGGCCAAGGCCGAGCTCGCCGCCGACTACGCCGCCCAGCTGGCGCGCAACGTCGGCAAGGTCGTGTTCTTCGCCAAGCACGTCGACGTCATGGACGCCGCCGAGGACGTCTTCGCCAAGCGGGGCCTGCGCTACACCTCGGTGCGCGGCAACCAGAGCAAGACCGCCCGCGAGAACGCGCTCGACGGCTTCACCAACGACCCCGCGGTCCAGGTGATCGTCTGCTCGCTCACCGCGGCCGGCGTCGGCATCAACCTGCAGGTGTCGTCGAACGTCGTGCTCGCCGAGCTGTCGTGGACCGACGCGGAGCAGACCCAGGCGATCGACCGGGTGCACCGGATCGGTCAGGACCAGCCCGTCACGGCCTGGCGGATCATCGCCGCGCAGACCATCGACGGGAAGGTGGCCGAGCTCATCGACTCCAAGGCGGGCCTCGCCTCCCGGGCGCTGGACGGCTCCGACCAGGAGGTCGGCTCGTCGTCCGACGTCCAGCTCGAGGCCCTGGTCTCGCTGCTGACCGAGGCGCTCGAGACCCGGGAGGCGCGCACCGTCAGCTGATGACGGCGTCCACGGTCTTCTTCAGGGCGCTCGGCTGGCTCGGCTTCTTCGGGGCCTTCTTGCGGGCCTCCACCATCTCGGCGCCGATCTCCTGCAGGGTCTTGCGGCCGAGGCCGGCCCGCACCTGCGGGAACCACTCCTGCTCCTCCTCCTCGATGTGGTGGCGCACGTTCTCGATCAGCACGGTGGTCTTGGCGGTGAACCGCTCGGCGTCGGGCTTCATGCCGACCAGCTCCATCACGAGCACGTCGGCGACGTGGTGCTCCTCGTAGGACTCGAGGACGTCGTCCTCGAGCTCGGGCAGCAGCTCGCGGACCCGCGGGTACATCACCTCGTTCTCGAGGTAGGTGTGCACCGTGAGCAGCTCGATCATCCGCTTGACGAGCTGGCCCTTGCGGGCGTGGGCGTTCTCGCCCGCGCGCTCGAAGTCCTTGAAGGTGGAGAGGATCTTCTTGTGGTCGTCCTTGAGCAGGACGATGGCGTCGGTGGACATGGGGGCCTCGGTTCGGTCGGGGGCGGCGGGACTCATCGACGCTAGGACCGCCGTCACCCGAGTGGAATCACCCGTGAGGGCCGCTGCCCGGCGCGGCGACGGCCCCGACCGTGGGGGTCGGGGCCGTCTGTCGTGAGGCGAGGTGGGGCGGGCTCACATCGCCCGGTCGCCGGGGCCGAGCCGGAACCAGACCTCGCCGCGGTAGGTGTTGTCGGAGCTGCGGAAGGTGCCGTCGGCCCAGCCGACGTACCAGCCGGCGGAGATGGAGTTGCGTCGCATGACCAGGATCTCCGGGGTGCAGCCGCCGTAGCAGCCGAAGCCGAACGACTTCGCGCCG
Organism: uncultured Actinomycetota bacterium; assembly: GCA_963845795.1. GTDB lineage: Bacteria > Actinomycetota > Actinomycetes > Propionibacteriales > Nocardioidaceae > Nocardioides. Next base: position 31,632 of record CAWJTG010000012.1, read on the forward strand.
GTGAGGCTGACCGTGTTGCCCTGGGCGACGGTGTTGACGACCGGGCCCCAGACCTGGCCGGCGCCGCGGGTCATCAGGAACGAGCCGTTGCGCTGGCGGCTGCGGACCATGTTGTAGACGACCTTGGTGCCGCGGGTGCGGGAGCCACCCAGCTCGGTGAAGGCCAGGTTGCCGGCCGCCCGGTTGTAGGAAACGGTGGTGCCGATGGCCTGGTAGATCTCGACGGCCGCGCCGTCCTCGCCGTAGTCCCGCGACGGGGCGCGGTGACCGCGGATCCGGTTGCGGGTGATGACGGAGTAGTCGCCGTTCACGTCGACGCCCTGGGCGCCGTGGTCGTCGTCGGCGCCGTAGGTGCCGGGCGCCATCCGCTTGTTGTCGAAGAGCTGGTTGAAGGAGACGGTCGCGTGCTGCGAGCCCTCCTTGACCCACACGCCACGGATGTTGCGGGTGGCGGAGTTGCGGGTGACGGTGACGAAGTTGCCCTCGATGTTGAAGCCGGCCTCGGCGCAACGGACGGCCTTCATGCCGGAGACGATGATGCGGTTGCCGCGCAGGACGACGCACTGGCCGCCGCGGACCCAGGCCCAGCGGCCCTTGCCGTACTTCTCGACCCGGATCGGCCGCTGGCCGGTGCCGCTGGCGTCGATCACCAGGGCGCCGCGGTGGATGGTGGCGGACTTGAGCCGGAGGGTGTCGCCGGGCCGCAGGTCGGCCTGGCTGGCCTCGGTGAGGGTGCGCCACGGGTTGGCCTTCGAGCCACTGGCGGAGTCGTTGCCGCGGTCCGGGTCGACGTAGAAGACCCGGCCGGCCGAGTCGGCAGCGGCACTCGCGGCGACCCCGGGGGCGGCGGTGGCCGGGACCGAAGCCAGGAGGCCGGTGAGAAGGGCGGCGAACGCGAGGGTCGCAGCGAGGACGGTGGCCATCGGGGAGCGGCTCGAGGGCGCGCTCGACACAGGGGTGGGGGGAGTGAACACGGGCGGACCTTGGGGGGAGTGGGGGGGGTGGGGGGTGGAGGGCGGTGAGACGTCCGCCTGATGTTCATGTCATCGGGACCACGGCCACCGGCCTTGAGCCCATCTTGAGTTTTTCACTTTCGGCGCGCCTCGGGGCGCGCCCGAAGGCCCCTCCGCGGGTGCCGAGGGGAGGCGTGCGCGCGGCCGACAGCCCGCGCGAGGGCCTAGCCGGAAGGGGATCTCGCGGGGCTCGGTCGAGGCCAGGTCGTAGGGCGGGAACCGGGTCGACGCCTCGACGTTGTTCAGGTCGAGGTGGTTGCGCATGTACTGCTGGCTCGAGTCGACCGGCGGGGTGTACTCCCAGGGCGTGACCCGCCCGGTGCGCAGCGCCGCGTCGACCAGCCGACGTCGCGCCTGGTCGACGACGACGTCCTGGTGCAGGACGTCGAGGTCCCACCGACGGGCGACCTCGGCGCGCAGCTCGTCGACCTGGTCGACCACGCGTCGTCCGTGGCGAGGTTGACCCGCTCGCCGGGGTCGTCGGCGAGGTCGTAGAGCTGGTCGGGGTCGGCGGGGGAGTGGACGTACTTGAGGTGACCGCGCCGGATCATCACCAGCGGCGCGACGGCGCCCTCGCCGAGGTACTCGCCGATCACCTCGCGGGGCTCGGGCTGCTCCTCGGGCGGCGCGTCACGCACAAGCGGGAGCAGCGAGCGGCCGGGCAGCGGGTCGACGCTCGGCGGCACGCCGTCGCCGACGAGGTCGGTGAGGGTCGGCAGTACGTCGACCAGCGAGACCGGGTCGGGCACCCGCTTGGACGAGAACCGGGTGGGCGCGTGGACGATCATCGGCACCCGGGCGGAGCCCTCGAAGAAGTTCATCTTGTACCAGAGGCCGCGCTCGCCGAGCATGTCGCCGTGGTCGGCGAGCACGATCACGACGGTGTCGTCGGCGACGCCGAGGCTGTCGAGGGTCGCGGTCAGCCGCCCGGTCCACTCGTCGACGTAGGAGATGTTGCCGTAGTAGGCGCGGCGGGCCCGCCGGACGTCGTCCGCGCCGACCTCGACCTCGTCCATGGCGCTGACCTTGCGCAGCCGCGCGGCGTGGGGGTCGAGCGGCACGTCGTCGACGCCGAGGCGCGGCATCGGGATGTCGACGCCCTCGAAGAGGTCCCAGTAGCGCCGGCGGGTGACGTAGGGGTCGTGCGGGTGGGTGAAGCTCACCACCAGCAGCCAGGGCCGCTCGTCGGGGTCGCGTGCGAGGTCGTGCAGCGCCCGGACGCCCTGGTGGCCGACCTCGTCGTCGTAAGAGGAGCTGGTTGGTCACCTCGGCGACGCCGGCGGTGGTGACGGCGTCCATGTTGTGGAACCACCAGTCGATCCGCTCGTCGGGCTGCAGCCAGTTCGGCGTCCATCCGAAGTCCGCGGGGTAGATGTCGGTGGTGCGCCGCTCCTCGAAGCCGTGCAGCTGGTCGGGGCCGACGAAGTGCATCTTGCCGTCGAGGACGGTGCGGTAGCCCGCCGCCCGGGCGTAGTGGGCGAACGTCGGCACCGTGCTCGGCAGGTAGGCGGCGTTGTCGTAGCCGCCGGTCACCGACGGCAGCTGGCCGGTCATCATGCAGTACCGCGCCGGCGTGCAGAGGGGGCTGTTGGAGTAGGCCGCGTCGAAGACCACGCCCTCCCGGGCGAGCCGGTCGATCGTCGGCGAGTGCGCCACCGGGTTGCCGTAGCACCCGAGCGCGTCAGGAGTGACCTGGTCGTACATCACGACCAGCACGTTGGGCCGGTTCCCGCTCATCTCGCCGAGTGTGACATCCGGGCGACGTCGGGACCGTCAGCGCCGCTCCGGAGCGGCGTGGGTGCGAACGGGCCGGCCTGTAGGCCGGGTTCTGTCCCGACTCCCTCACGGGAGGACGGGGGCGACCATCCATCTACGACCGCCGTTGCCGACGGCCTCCAGCGATCCACCCGCGCACTCGGGCGAGCAGCCCTCGAGCGTGCGCTGTCTGATCTTGCTCCGGGCGGGGTTTGCCGAGCCACGCCGGTCACCCGGCGTGCTGGTGGTCTCTTGCTCCACCGTTTCACCCTTACCGCTCTCGCCTCGCGGAGAGAGAGGCGGTCTCTTCTCTGTGGCACTGTCCCGCGGGTCACCCCGGGTGGGTGTTACCCACCACCCTGCTCTGCGGAGCCCGGACCTTCCTCGGGGACGTCGGATCTCTCCTGGTCCACGCGGTCGCCCGGCCGGCCCGTTCGCCCGAGCATCGTAGCGGTCCACCGGCCTGGTCACTGACCGTTGGACTACTGCCGGACGGTCGGAGCACCCCGGACGAGGCTTCGACGGTCAGTAGCATCGCCGACATGGCCGACAAGTACTGGTACTGCCTCGAGCACCACCGGGTGGAGCCGCAGGACGGCTGCGACTACAAGGACCGGCTCGGGCCCTACGACTCCGAGGCCGACGCCGCCCGCGCGCTGGAGACGGCCCGCGAGCGCACCGAGGCCTGGGACAGCGACCCGAACTGGAACGACGACTAGTCCGAGGACGGACGACACCCATGCCCCGTCGGAGCTCCGCGGCGCCGGCCGCCGACCCCTGGCCGTGGGTCGGGCTGGCGCTGATGCCGTGCGTGCTCTTCCTGTACGGCGCCAGCGCGCTGGTCGCGCCGTGGTGGGCGGTGGCGCTGCTCGTGGTGCTCTGGGTGGTGCTGTTCGCGCAGTGCCTGCGCTGGTGGTCGAGCCACCCGCGCCGGCTGGTCCCGGTGGCCGCCGCGGCGACGCTCGTCTGGTTCGTGACGCTCGTCGCCGGGGCGGCCCTCCTCGGCTGGGGCTAGCCAGCCCTCAGGTGCCTCAGGTGCCTCAGGCGCGCGGCGAGACCAGCAGCACCCGGCCGCCACCGCCGACACCGTCGGTGAGCACGAGCAGGTTGCCGTTGCCGAGCAGCTCGGCGGTGCGGAGCCGGTCGATGCCGCGCAGCGCGGTGGGCGCGGAGGTGCCCCGCAGGGTGCCGGCCGAGTTGAAGCGCATGAACACCAGGCGCTCGGCCTTGAGCGCCGCCACCGCGAGGCTTCCGGACAGGCTGCCCCAGCGGGAGCCGTAGACGAAGGTGCCGCCGGACGTGGCCAGGGTCGGGTCGCCGGAGCGCCACCGCGCCCCGACCTGCGGACCCCGGAGACCGAAGTCGGTCATCGGCACCGACTCGTTGTAGCCCGGCACCGGGTGCCAGCCGTAGTCGCCCCGGGAGCGGAGCCGGTTCACCTCGTCGTCGCGGCCCGTGCCCTGCTCGATCGACCACACCGTGCCGTCGGCGCGCTGCGCGAGCCCCTGCACGTTGCGGTGGCCGTAGGTGTACACGTAGCGCTGGTTGCGGATGTCGGAGCGGATGAAGGGGTTGGAGGCGGCGGGGCGGCCGGTCATCCGGTTCAGGCGCAGCGTCTTGCCGCCGAGCGAGCTGATCCGGCGCGGGTTGGTGCCGACGGCGGCGTCGCCGGTGCCGACGAAGAGCGCCCCGGCCTCGGAGATGAGCAGGCGGCAGCCGCCGTGGCGGCCCGAGGTGGTGGGCAGGCCGCTCACGAGCACCTTGACGAAGCGCGCCCGCCCGTTGACCAGTCGCCAGGCGTGCACGCGGATGTCGTGCCGGCCGCCGCTGAGGCGCCAGCCGCTGCAGGTGTAGAACCGCTGGTTGCTCCGGAAGTTCGGGTCGACCTCGAGGCCCATGAGGCCGGTCTCGCCGCTGTCCCAGACGTGGTCGGTCGGGAACTGCACGGTGCTGCGGTTGCCCCGGGTGAGGATGCTCAACCGGGCCGGGCTGCGCTCGGTGAGCAGGACCCGCCCGTCGCCGAGCGGCTTGGCGTCCCACGCGTGGCTGAGCCCGTCCACCCAGGTGGTGACCCGGAGCCGGGGGGCGCGGGCGGCCTGGGCAGCCGGGGCCGCCGCGGCGGGCTGCGCGGTCACGGCCGGCGCCGCGCCGGTGGCCGACGACGTCGACGCCAGGGGCGAGGCCACCAGGGCCACGAGGAGTGCGGGAACGGCGGACAGGAGGAGCAAGGGGGGACGTCGTCTCATGGGCGCACGCTAACAACGCCGTCCCGGACACGTGCCGCGGCTCGACCAGAACTCAGACAGAGCTCAGAAGGTGTGTTCCGGTCCGGGGAACAGGCCGCTCTTGACGTCGGCGTCGAAGTCGCGCGCTGCCTGCAGGAGGACGGCGTGCACGTCGGCGTACTGCTTGACGAAACGGGCCATCCGCCCGGTGCGGAGCCCGAAGGCGTCCTGCCACACGAGCACCTGGCCATCACAGCCCGCCCCCGCTCCGATGCCGATCGTCGGGATCGTGAGCTCCTCGGTCACCTGGGCGGCGACGTCGCCGGGGACCATCTCCATCACGACGGCGAACGCGCCGGCGTCCTGGACGGCGAGGGCGTCCTCGAGCACCTGGCTGCCGGTCTCGCCGCGGCCCTGCACCCGGTAGCCGCCGAGCGCGTGCTCGGACTGCGGGGTGAAGCCGATGTGCGCCATGACCGGGATGCCGCCGCGGGTGAGCAGCTCGATCTGCGGCACCATCTCGCGCCCGCCCTCGAGCTTCACGCAGTGCGCAAGGCCCTCCTTCATGAACCGGGCGCCGGTGAGGTAGGCCTGCTCGGGGGAGGCCTGGTAGGAGCCGAACGGGAGGTCGCCCACCACCAGTGCGCGCTCCACCGAGCGCGCCACCGCCCGGGTGAGCGGCAGCAGCTCGTCGACCGTGATCGGCACCGTGGACTCGTTGCCGAGGACGTTGTTGCTGGCGCTGTCGCCCACCAGCAACACCTCGATGCCGGCCTCGTCGAACGTCGCGGCGGCGTACTGCTCGTAGGCGGTGAGCATCGAGAACCGCTCGCCGCGCTCCTTCATCTCGCGCAGGTGGTGGGTGCGCACCCGGCGGACCGGTTGGCGGTCGGGCTGGCGGTCGGCTGGCGGTCGGGCTGGCGGTCGGGCTGGCGGTCGGGCTGGCGGTCGGGCTGGCGGTCGGGGGTGGCGCGGGGGCCGGTGCCGTAGGGCGCGGTCTCCTCGGGCGTGCTCGACGTCGTCATGGCGAGGCTCCGATCTGTGGCGTCTCGCGGCCGGGGCCCCGGTCCACGGACGTCCTCAGGCTAGCCACGCGGCCGTGGTCGCGTCGCCGTGGTGGCCGTCACGGCGGGGTGCAGGAATCCCCGGTCGGCCGGGGATTCCTGCACCTGTCGGCCGAAACTTCACCCTCCAGGTGCCGGAATCACCCGTCAGGTCGGGCGCCGGGCCTCACTCGGGGTTCAGTCGGGTGCTCATGCCTTGTCACTTCTTCCAGCGGTAGGGCGTGGTGGTGGAGACCTTGATGAGCCCCGACGCGCTCGAGGATCGGCCGGGAGTACTCGGTGGAGTCGCTGTTCACCAGGGTGCAGCCCGAGGTCGAGCGCAGCGCGGGCGCGGGCCGCGGTGAGCGCGCGGTAGATGCCCCGGCCGCGCCACTCGCGCCGGGTCGCGCCGCCCCAGAGACCGGCGAAGTCGGTGCCGGGCACCGGCTCCAGCCGGCCGGCGCTGACGACCCGGCCCTCGCGCCTCGGCGACCCACAGCTCGAGACCTGTCGTCCCGGGCGAGCCGGCGCAGCATGCCCTCGGCGTGGTCGGAGTCGAGGTCACCGAACACCTCGTCCTGCATCGCCGCCATCGCGCGGACGTCGTGCTCCTCGGTGATCCGGCGCAGCGTGACACCGTCCGGCAGCGGGACGTCGACGGCGAGCAGCCGCGCCTCGCCGATCATGATCGACTCCGGCTCCTCCGGCTCGAAGCCGTGCTCGACGCAGCGCGTCGTGCAGACCCGGGGCATGGTCGTGGCCGCGGGTCTTCCACTCGACCCGGTCCCGACGTCGGCCGCGGCCGTGAAGTGGTCGACGGCGGCCGCCACCAGCGCGCGGACGCCGTCGGCGTCGGCGCCGCCGAGGTCGCGGTAGGTGACGAAGCCGCGCCCGCCGGCGAAGCGTGCACCACCGCAGCGGCCCGTGCCGGGTGACGGCGATCGCTCCGGGCGTCTCGGCGTCGGTGCGCAGCTGGTCGTCGTAGGCGGCCAGCAGCCGGTCCCGCTCGCTCACTCGTGGTCCCGTTCGCTCGACAGCGATCAGACGCGGGCCGGCGCGGCCGCGTCGGCGGCGGCCTCGAGGTCGGCGACCACGATCCGCTGCATCTGCAGCATGGCCTCCATCGCGGCCCGGGCGCGAGCGGGTTCGGCGTCGGAGAGCAGCTCGTAGAGGCGGCTCGGCACGACCTGCCAGGAGATCCCGTAGCGGTCCTTGAGCCACCCGCACATCGACTGCTCGCCGCCGTCGCAGAGCGAGTCCCAGTAGTAGTCGGTCTCGGTCTGGTCGCGGCAGGCGATGCTGAACGAGATCGCCTCGGTGAAGCCGAACGGCGCCGGGCCGCCGTTGATGGCGCGGAAGGTGAGCCCGTCGAGCACGAAGTCGCCGGCCAGCACGCTGCCGTCGGGTTGGCGGGTCAGGTGGCCGACCGAGGACCGCGGGAAGATGCCGGTGTAGAAGGCGGCCGCGTCCTCCAGCGAGTCCTCGAACCACAGGCACGGGCTGATGGTGCGTGCTGAGCGTCATGCCGCTCCGACCGGCACCGTCGCCCGTTCTCATCGGTGCCCGGAACCCACTTCCCTAGACTCGCGACGTGGACTTCTACTCCGCGTACGCCCACGGGTTCGCCCGGGTGGCGGCGTGCACGTTGCCGGTGGCGATCGCCGACCCGGCCACCAACGCGGAGCGGGTCCTCGAGCAGGCTCGCCGCTGCCACGACGAGGGCGTCGCGGTGGCGGTGTTCCCCGAGCTGTGCCTCAGCGGCTACTCGATCGACGACCTCTTCCTGCAGGACACGATGCTCGACGCCGTCCGCGCGGCGATCGCCACGGTGGCAGCGGGCAGCGCCGACCTGCGGCCGGTGCTGGTGGTGGGCGCACCACTCGTGCACGGCACGCGGGTGCTCAACTGCGCGGTGGTGATCCACCGCGGCCGGGTGCTCGGCGTCGCGCCGAAGTCGTACCTGCCCACCTACCGGGAGTTCTACGAGCGCCGCTGGTTCGCGCCGGGCGACGACCGCCGCGGCGCGAGCATCGACCTCGACGGCGAGACCGTGCCGCTCGGGCCCGACCTCCTGTTCACCGCCACCGACGTGCCGGGGCTGACCCTGCACGTCGAGGTGTGCGAGGACATGTGGGTGCCGGTGCCGCCCAGCGCCGAGGCCGCACTCGCCGGCGCCACGGTGCTCGCCAACCTCTCCGGCAGCCCGATCACGGTGGCGCGCGCCGAGGACCGGCGGCTGCTGGTGCGCGGCGCCAGCCAGCGGTGCAGTGCGGCCTACGTGTTCGCCGCCGCGGGTCAGGGCGAGTCGACCACCGACCTGTCGTGGGACGGCCAGACGATGGTCTACGAGTGCGGCGACCTGCTCGCCGAGACCGAGCGGTTCCCCGCCGAGGCGCAGCTCGGGATCGTCGACGTCGACCTCGACCGGATCCGCCAGGAGCGGTTGCGGCAGGGCACCTTCGACGACAACCGTCGCGGCACCGGCCTCCTCGAGCGGCGTCCGTTCCGCACCGTCGTCGTTCGAGGTGACGCCGCCGTCCGGTGACGTCGGGCTGCGCCGCAAGCTCGACCGCTTCCCGTTCGTGCCGGACGACGCCGAGCGGCTCGCGCAGGACTGCTACGAGGCCTACAACATCCAGGTCTCCGGGCTGGAGCAGCGGCTCTCGGCCATGAGCACGGGGTCGTCGGGCACCTGGCAGCCCAAGGTGGTGATCGGCGTCAGCGGTGGGCTCGACTCCACCCACGCCCTCATCGTGGCCGCCAAGGCGATGGACCGGCTCGGCCGGCCGCGCACCGACATCCACGCCTTCACCATGCCGGGCTTCGCCACCGGCGAGACCACACGCTCCTACGCCACCCGGCTCGCCACCAGCCTCGGCGTCACCTTCGAGACCCTCGACATCACCGAGGCGGCCGGCACCATGCTGCGCGACCTCGGCCACCCCTTCGCCGACGGCGAGCCGGTCTACGACGTCACCTTCGAGAACGTGCAGGCCGGCCTGCGCACCGACTACCTGTTCCGGATCGCCAACCAGCGCGGCGGCATCGTGCTCGGCACCGGCGACCTCTCCGAGCTCGCGCTGGGCTGGTGCACCTACGGCGTCGGCGACCAGATGAGCCACTACGGCGTCAACGCCGGCGTGCCGAAGACGCTCATCCAGCACCTCATCCGGTGGGTGGCGGCGTCCGGGCAGTTCGAGCCGGAGACCGACGACGTCCTGCGCGAGATCGTCGAGCAGGAGATCACCCCCGAGCTGATCCCCTCGCGGGAGGACCAGCTGCCGCAGCGCACGGAGGACTCCGTCGGGCCCCTACCCGTTGCAGGACTTCACGCTCTACCACGTGCTGCGGCGCGGCTACCGGCCCAGCAAGATCGCCTTCCTCGCCTGGCACGCCTGGCACGACGCCAAGGAGGGGGAGTGGCCGCCGCACTTCCCTGAGGAGCGGCGCGTCGCCTACGACCTCGCCGCGATCCGACGCTGGCTCGACGTCTTCTGCCGCCGGTTCTTCGCCAGCCAGTTCAAGCGCTCGGCCCTGCCGAACGGCCCCAAGGTCAGTGCCGGCGGCACCATGAGCCCGCGCGGCGACTGGCGGATGCCGTCCGACGCCGCACCGACCGCGTGGCTCGCGGACCTGGAGCGGGTGCCGACCGAGTGAGATAGACCACCGCAGACGTGTGTACCGACAGATGTGACGCGCGGGTAACCTCCGTCGTGCCGGCATCCCTCGGGGGTTTCCTGCCGGTCCATCCGTGTGCGATCCGATCAGGAGGGGCCCCGACACGGGCCGACCACCCATGGAAATTGTCGTTTGCGTGAAGTACGTCCCCGACGCCACCGCTGACCGCGGCTTCGAGTCGGACAACACCGTCGACCGTGACGGCGTCGACGGGTTGCTGTCCGAGCTCGACGAGTACGCGGTCGAGCAGGCGCTCCAGCTCAAGGAGAAGGCCGAGGGTGACGTGAAGGTCACCGCGCTGTGCGTGGGACCGGAGAAGGCCCTCGACGCCGTGCGCAAGGCCCTTCAGATGGGCGCCGACGAGGGCGTCCACGTCACCGACGAGGGGATCGCCGGCTCCGACGCCGTCGGCACCTCGCTGGTGCTCGCCAAGGCCGTCGAGAAGATCGGCAGCCCCGACCTCGTGGTGTGCGGCATGGCCTCCACCGACGGCTCGATGAGCGTCGTCCCGGCCATGCTGGCCGAGCGGCTCGACCTGCCGCAGGTCACCTTCGCCTCGGTGATCGAGAGCCAGGGCGACCAGGTCCGCATCAAGCGCGACGGCGACACCGCCACCGAGGTGATCGGCGCGACGATGCCGCTGGTGCTCTCGGTGACCGACCAGACCGGCGAGGCCCGCTACCCGTCCTTCAAGGGGATCATGGCGGCCAAGAAGAAGCCGCTGGAGACCTACTCGCTGAGCGACCTCGGCGTCGACGCGGGTGACGTCGGGGGCGGCGCAGCCTGGACCGAGGTGTCCGGGACCAACGAGCGGCCGCCGCGCACGCAGGGCGAGGTCGTCAAGGACGAGGACGGGTCGGGCGCCAAGCAGCTCACCGAGTTCCTCGCCTCCAAGAAGTTCATCTGAGCAGGCAGGGGAGAGACGACATGTCCGAGGTTCTCGTGCTCGTCGACCACGTCGACGGCACCGTCCGCAAGCCCACGCTCGAGCTGCTGGCCCTGGCCAAGAAGCTCGGCAGCCCGTCGGCCGTCTTCATCGGCGGGTCCGACCAGGCATCCGACGCCACCGACCGGCTCAAGAAGTTCGGCGCCGACAAGATCTACGTCGTCGACGACGCCGACATCAAGGGCTACCTCGTGGCCCCGAAGGCCGAAGCGCTGCAGCAGCTCGCCGAGAAGGCGTCGCCCGCGGCGATCCTGCTGGTCTCCTCCTTCGAGGGGAAGGAGATCGCGGGCCGGCTCGCCATCAAGCTCGAGTCCGGGGTCATCACCGACGCGGTCGACATCGCCGACGACGGCACGGTCACCAAGAGCGTGTTCGCCGGCGGCTTCACCACCGACGCCAAGGTCACCCACGGGACGCCGATCATCACGGTGAAGCCGAACTCGGCAGCGCCGGAGGAGACCGACGGCGCGGGCGAGGTGGAGGAGTTCTCCGCCACCGTGTCCGACAGCGCGAAGAAGGCGAAGATCGTCGCCTCCCAGCCGCGCAAGAGCTCGGGTCGCCCCGAGCTCGCCGAGGCCGCGATCGTGGTCTCCGGCGGCCGTGGCACCAGCGGTGACTTCGAGCCGATCGAGAAGCTGGCCGACTCGCTGGGTGCCGCCGTCGGCGCCTCGCGGGCCGCCGTCGACTCCGGCTGGATCCCCCACGCCTTCCAGATCGGCCAGACCGGCAAGACCGTCTCGCCGCAGCTCTACATCGCCGGCGGCATCTCCGGGGCCATCCAGCACCGGGCCGGCATGCAGACCTCCAAGACGATCATCGCCGTCAACAAGGACGAGGAGGCGCCGATCTTCGAGCTCGTCGACTTCGGCGTCGTCGGCGACCTCAACACCGTGATGCCCGCCGCTGCTGAGCAGATCGAGGAGCGCAAGGGGTAGGCACCCCCGCTCCCGACGCCCCGCCGACCCCCGTGGTCGGCGGGGCGCGGTGCATCCGGGGGTCTCGACACGGGCTCGCTGGCGCTCGCCCGGCTCGACCACCGGACCCTCGCTCCGCTCGTGTCTCGACACGGGCTCGCTGGCGCTCGCCCGGCTCGACCACCGGAATGGAGCGGTCGGTGGTCGAGCCGCCGCGAGCTCTGCGAGCGGCGTGTCGAGGCCCCCGGACGTCATCGGCCCGGCTGGATCATCGGACTCCCGCTCCGCGGGTCTCGACACGGGCTCGCTGGCGCTCGCCCGGCTCGACCACCGGAATGGAGCGGTCGGTGGTCGAGCCGCCGCGAGCTCTGCGAGCGGCGTGTCGAGACCCCCGGACGTCATCGGCCCGGCTGGATCATCGGACGTCCTCGCTCCGCTCGGTGTCTCGACACGGGCTCGCTGGCGCTCGCCCGGCTCGACCACCGGAATGGAGCGGTCGGTGGTCGAGCCGCAGCGAGCTCTGCGAGCGGCGTGTCGAGACCCCCGGACGTCATCGGCCCGGCTGGATCATCGGGACCCGCTCCGCTCGGGTCTCGACACGGGCTCGCTGGCGCTCGCCCGGCTCGACCACCGGACCTCGCTCCGCTCGTGTCTCGACACGGGCTCGCTGGCGCTCGCCCGGCTCGACCACCGGAATGGAGCGGCCGGTGGTCGAGCCGCCGCGAGCTCTGCGAGCGGCGTGTCGAGACCCCCGGCCCACCCCAGGAACCGTCCACAGCCCAGAGCAACGAGGAGTTCTCCACAGCGCCAGCCGCTTCGTGTGGAGCGGGTCGTCGGTGGCGGAGACCCTCGTGCCATGGCCCACATGTACATCCTCAGGTGCGCCGACCAGTCCTACTACGTCGGTAGCACCATCGACCTGCGCCGCCGAGTTTGGCAGCACGACGAGGGTGAGGGCTCGATCTACACCCGGCAACGCCGCCGCCGTCCGGTCGAGCTCGTCTACGCCGAGGAGTACGCCCGTGTCGAGGACGCGTTCAGGCGGGAGAAGCAGGTGCAGGGATGGGGGCGTGCGAAGCGGGAGGCGTTGATCGAGGGGCGGTTGCTCGACCTCGCGCTCCATGCCGAGTGTCGGACGACGCTCCGGCGGCAGGACGCGCGAGCGCTGATGGAGCGAGCGGAGCTCAGCCTCGCCCGACCGGCGGGTGAGTGAGGAGTCCGGGGGTCTCGACACGGGCTCGCTGGCGCTCGCCCGGCTCGACCACCGGAGGCACCGGTGGTCGAGCCGTCGCGAGCTCTGCGAGCGGCGTGTCGAGACCCGCGGACGTCATCGGCCCGGCTGGATCATCGGGGTCCCGCTGCGGGGGTCTCGACACGGGCTCGCTGGCGCTCGCCCGGCTCGACCACCGGAGGCGCCGGTGGTCGAGCCGTCGCGAGCTCTGCGAGCGGCGTGTCGAGACCTCCGGGCGTCATCGGCCCGGCTGGATCATCAGGGTCCCGCTGCGGGGGTCTCGACACGGGCTCGCTGGCGCTCGCCCGGCTCGACCACCGGAGGCGCCGGTGGTCGAGCCGTCGCGAGCTCTGCGAGCGGCGTGTCGAGGCCCCCGGGCGTCATCGGCCCGGCTGGATCATCGAGGTCCCGCTGCGGGGGTCTCGACACGGGCTCGCTGGCGCTCGCCCGGCTCGACCACCGGAGGCGCCGGTGGTCGAGCCGTTGCGAGCTCTGCGAGCGGCGTGTCGAGGCCCCCGGACCTCTTCCGCCCGGCTCGACCACCGGAGCGAGCGGCGAGGCGAGGCCCTGGCTCAGTCGGTCTCGAAGTCCTCGTTGCGCTTGCCGCTGAGCACGGACTCGTTCTGGGTCGACGTCGGACGGCGGCGGCGGTCGGCGCCCTCGTCGTCGACCTTCACCAGGAGCCAGTTCCTGTCGTCGCCGCCCATCCGGGTGCGGCTGAGGGAGAAGGCGCCGGTGAGCTTCGTGCCGTGGAGCCGGACCTTCACGTGCCCGCTCGCGACTGCGTCGGCCATCGCGACGGGCTCGCCGTCCTCCTCGGTGAGGTTGTCGTAGGAGCCGGTGTCCCACACGATCACGGTGCCCTTGCCGTAGCCGTCGCCGATCCGGCCCTCGAAGTCGGCGTAGTCGAGCTGGTGGTCCTCGACCTTCACCGCGAGCCGCTTGTCGCGCGGGTCGACCGACGGCCCCTTCGGCACCGCCCACGACACGAGCGCGCCGTCCACCTCGAGTCTGACGTCGAAGTGGAGGGACGACGCGTCGTGCCGATGGACGACGAACAGCGGGTGGGTCACTCCTCCCAGTACCCCTCGGGCTCGACCACCATCCCGACGGTGGAGACCCGCAGCGTGCGCTGGCCGGCCCTGGTGCCGAGGACGATCTTGCGCAGACTCCGGTTGTTGGCGAGCGAGGACTCGACCAGCCGGTTGTCGGGGTTGGCGGTGACGGCCACGTAGTACACGCCGTCGGGCAGGGTCGAGACGTTGAACGACTGCCCGGCCCGGATCTGCGAGTACGTGTCGCCCCAGCCGGCCGCGAGCACCTCGCGCACCGAGAGCGAGGACTCCTCGCCGCAGGAGGTCTCGAGGTCCTCGTTGTAGCCGTCCCAGGCGGCGTTCGGCACGGTCAGGTCGACCGAGTCGGTGTTGGCCAGGCAGAACGCCTCCTTGCCGGACGTGCGCACGAGCTGCTTGCTCGCGTCGAGCAGCGTGTAGGTGGCGAAGTCCTTGAAGTGCCAGTGCGAGTGGCTCGGCCGCTGGTCCCAGTGCAGCTCGCCGACGGGCTCGTAGGACGTCTGGTTCCCGTCGCCGTCGAAGAAGTACTGGTAGGCGTCCATCTCGTCCTCGCCGTCACGGCGGAACCCGTCGACGACGAGCGGGCTGTCGCCGGCGTTCCAGACGGTGGCGGCGAACCGCAGGTACCTGCCGTTGGCGCTCAGCGAGATGCCCCAGGCGGGCAGCGACCGCAGGTCGGGTCGTGGGCCGGTGGCGGGCGCACCGGCCGGGCCGGCCGGTGCGTGCGCGGCCGGCACCGGCGAGGCGGAGCGGTGCCGGGGCTCGGACTGTGCCCCACCCTTCCACTCGTCGGGGTACTCGGCGAGGTGCTTGACGCGCAGTCGGGTGACCGAGCCGGTCTCGGCCGGGTCGACGCCGATCGCGGCGGCGTAGGGCCGGGTCAGGTGCACCTCGACGCGGTAGCGACCGGGGCCGAGCCGCAGCGGCGACTCGTACCCCAGGACGGGGCTGGCCCAGCCGGCCTGGATCGCCTGCACCTGTCCGAGACCGTAGGGGTTCATGTAGCACTCGGTGCGGGGGAACGGCGAGTAGGCCGGAGCGTCCGGGCGCACCCGCTCGCCCCGGTTGGCGAGGCAGGCGGCGCGCCGTCCGGTCATCACGACGTCGTCGGTGCCCGCCTCGTAGACGGTGACCCGCAGCATCGAACGGAGCGGACCGAAGGCGGTCATCGCGCCGGGGATCTCGACATCGCCACCGGGGCCCTTCCAGACGGTGCGCACGGGGTCGCGATAGGAGGTGCGGTTGGAGTGCACGACGAACGGCTCGGCGCCGGCCACCAGCCGGGCCGAGAACGGCACCGCCTGCACCGGTCGGCGGCCGTAGGTCGTGTACTCCACGCTGGCCGGCGCCCGCACCGACAGCGCCGGGTCGGCCGCGGGCGGGGCATCGCCGGGGCCGTCCGGCCCGGCGGTGGCCGACGTCCACGACGAGGGCACGGCGACGACGGCGACGACGGCGGCGGTGGTGACCGTCGCCTTGAGGCCCCTGCGAAGGGAACGGGTGCGGGTCATGGCGTGGTCGGGCCTTTCCGAACGGCGGTCGGCAGACGGCACTGCAGGCTCGCAGAAGGAGACGCCCCAGCGGGTCGTTTCGTTGCGTCCCGCGCCGGAGAACTTCCGCTGGCCCTAGGGTCGAGTCGTGACCAGCGAGGACGACGTCCGCGCCCTGGCCCTCCGTGCGCGGGAGGCGGCCCACGAGCTCGCCCTCGCCACCCGGTCGGCGAAGGACGCCGCGCTCCACGCGATGGCCGACGGGCTGCTCGCCCGGGAGACCGAGGTGCTCGCGGCCAACTCCGACGACGTTGCCCGCGCGCGGGCCGGCGGAACCCCGGACAACGTGGTCGACCGCCTGCGCCTGACCGGTGGTGCGGGGGGCCGACTGGCCGCCATGGCGCAGGGACTGCGCGACGTCGCCGGCCTGCCCGACCCGGTGGGCGAGGTGGTGCGCGGCAGCACCCTCGCCAACGGCCTCGAGCTGCGGCAGGTGCGGGTGCCGTTCGGCGTCGTCGCGATGATCTACGAGGCCCGCCCCAACGTCACCGCGGACGCCGCGGGCATCTGCCTCAAGTCCGGCAACGCGGTGCTGCTGCGCGGCTCGTCGAGCGCCACGGAGTCCAACGCCGCCGTGGTGCGGGTGCTCCGCGACGCCCTGGTGGAGACCGGGCTCCCGGCCGACGCCGTCCAGCTCGTGCCGGCCGACTCGCACGACACCGTGAAGGCCCTGATGCGCGCCCGCGGCCTGGTCGACGTGCTCATCCCGCGCGGCGGCGCCGGTCTGATCGCCAGCGTGGTGGGGGAGTCGACGGTGCCGGTGATCGAGACCGGTGTGGGCAACTGCCACGTCTACGTCGACGCCTCGGCCGACCCCGACCAGGCGGTGGCCGTGGTGGTGAACGCCAAGACCCACCGCACCAGCGTGTGCAACGCCGCCGAGTCGCTCCTCGTGCACGCCGACCTCGTCGACAGCCTTCTGCCGGGGCTGGTGAGCGCCCTCCAGGAGGCCGGCGTCACGGTTCACGGGGACGCCACGGTCGCGCGGCTGCCCGGCGTGGTGCCCGCCACCGACGACGACCACGGCCGGGAGTACCTCTCCCTCGACATCTCTGCCGCCGTGGTGCCCGACCTCGACGCCGCTGTCGCCCACATCCGCCGGTTCTCCAGCGGCCACACCGAGGCGATCCTCACCCGCGACCAGGCGGCCGCCCGCCGGTTCACCGCCGCCGTCGACTCGGCCGCGGTGCTCGTGAACGCCAGCACCCGGTTCACCGACGGCGGTGAGTTCGGGTTCGGTGCCGAGATCGGCATCAGCACGCAGAAGCTCCACGCCCGCGGCCCGATGGGGCTCGCCGAGATGACCTCCACCAAGTACGTCGTCACCGGCGACGGGCACGTGCGCTGACCCCGACGGGGCGGCCCGACGTCGAGGTCCGCGCTGGGTAGTGTTCTGGCGTGACCGGGCCGAGCCGCGCGACCTTCGCCGATGCGTCGGTCGAACGGTTGTGGACCGGCGCGACGGTCATCACCGCGATCCGCACCGTCGCGGCGCTCGCGCTCTGCCTCGCCGCCGCCTACGAAGAGGACCTGACCCTCCTCGTGGTCGGCCTGGTCGTCTACTGGGTCGGCGACATCGCCGACGGCACCTACGCCCGGATCTTCGACTGCGAGACCCGCATCGGTGCGGCAATCGACATGTTCTGCGACCGCCTCAACTGCGCGGTCTTCTACGTCGGGTTCGCGTTCATCCAGCCCGAGATGGCGCTGCCGGTGGCGGTCTACCTGCTCGAGTTCATGGTGGTCGACCTCTACCTGTCGATGGCCTTCCTGGCCTGGCCGATCCGCAGCCCCAACTACTTCTACGAGGTCGACCGGCGGATCTGGCGCTGGAACTGGTCGAAGCCCGCGAAGGCCACCAACTCCGCGCTGTTCGCGGTGCTCCTGCTGGTCACCGGCTGGTGGTGGGCGGGTCTCGTGATCGCGCTCGCCCTGCTCGTCGTGAAGTGCGTCTCGCTGCGGTGGCTGCTGCAGCTCGGGATGCCCGTGCCGGAACGGGTCCCGAGCGCGGGAGCCGGCGCCCGGTGATCCTCTGGCTCACGACGTTCGCGATCGGGGTGGCGTCGGCGCTGGTGCCGTTCCTGCCGATCGAGCTCTACATCGTCGGCGCCGGCGCGGCCGAGGGTGGCACGGCGACGGCGATCTCGCTCGGCATCGCAGCGGGTCTGGGGGCGAGCGTCGGCAAGATCATCTGGTACGAGATCGCGCGCCGTGGCGTGGAGTCGAGCTGGTCGCAGAAGAAGCTCGCCAAGCCGAAGACCCGGGCCTCCTACGAGAAGTGGTCGGCCCGGATGCAGGGGCGGCCGTGGTACGCCGGATCGATCATGTTCGTCTCGGCGCTGGTCGGTCTGCCGCCGCTGCTCGTCATGGCCGTGGTCGCCGGCGCGCTGCGGATGCCGATGTGGGTCTTCGTCCCCACGGTCCTGCTCGGCCGCAGCGCCCGCTTCGCGCTGCTCTTCGTCGGCGTCGACATCGCCGTCCACTGACGAGGCGGCCCCGGGCCGAGCGTCGGCGCTGCTGGGTCCGAGCCGCACCCCACCACCCGACCCCCGACCGGTACGCTTCGCTGCATGTCGAGCCTGGTGACCGCCGCCGTACTGACCGCCGTCCGGGCGGCCGAGGAGTCGCACGGTGAGCCCCCCGTCCCGGCCTGGGTGGTCGGCGCCGGAACGCTCGCTCCTGCTGCTGGCGATGCTCGCCGCACTCGTCGCCTTCGGCGGCGGCCGGGAGCACAGCTGAGCGACACCGCGCCCGCGACGCAGCCCGACGCCGGGTCGGCGTCATGGGCGGCACGTTCGACCCGATCCACCACGGTCACCTGGTCGCGGCGTCCGAGGTGCAGGACTGGTTCGACCTCGACGAGGTCGTCTTCGTGCCCACCGGGCAGCCGTGGCAGAAGGCCGACCGGCAGGTCTCGCAGGCCGAGCACCGCTACCTGATGACGGTGGTGGCCACCGCCGCCAACCCGCGGTTCCGGGTCTCCCGGGTCGACATCGACCGTGCCGGGCCGACCTACACCACCGACACGCTGCGCGACCTCGGCGCCGAGCACCCGGACGCCGACCTCTACTTCATCACCGGCGCCGACGCGCTCACCGACATCTTCAGCTGGCGCGACGCCGCGCACCTGTTCGACCTGGCTCACTTCGTCGGCTGCACCCGGCCCGGGGCCGAGGTCGACGCCGACGCCATCGCCGCCATGCCGCAGGAGCGGCTCACGCTGGTCGAGGTGCCCGCCCTGGCCATCAGCTCCACCGAGTGCCGCGAGCGTCAGCGGCAGGGACGCCCGGTCTGGTACCTCGTGCCCGACGGCGTCGTCCAGTACATCACCAAGCACGGCCTCTATGCCGAGCCCGAGGACTCCCGAGGAGCCCGATGACCGCCACCGACCACGCCGTCGACCTCGTCGTGGCCGCCGCCCGCGCGGCGTCCGACAAGCTCGCGCAGCAGATCGTCGCCTTCGACGTCAGCGAGCAGCTCGCCATCACCGACGTCTTCCTGCTCGTCTCCGGCACCAACGACCGGCAGGTGAAGGCGATCGTCGACGAGGTCGAGGACAAGCTCCGCGAGTCCGGTGCCAAGCCGATCCGCCGCGAGGGTCAGCGCGACGGCCGCTGGGTGCTCATCGACTACGGCGAGATCGTCGTCCACGTGCAGCACGAGGAGGAGCGCGCGTTCTACGCCCTCGAGCGGCTCTGGCGCGACTGCCCGACCATCGACCTCCCGGCCGACGTCGTCTCGCACGAGCGGTGACGCGCCGGCTGGTGCTGCTCCGCCACGGCCGCACGGCCTGGAACCACGGCCTGCGGGTCCAGGGGCAGCTCGACGTGGACCTCGACGACACCGGACTCACGCAGGCGGCCGCAGCGGCCCCGCTCGTGGCAGCGCTGGCGCCGACGCTGCTCTGGACCTCCGACCTGACCCGGGCGCGGCAGACCGCGGCCGCCGTCGAGACGGCGACCGGGCTGGTCGCGGTGCCGGACGCCCGGCTCCGCGAGCTCTCGTTCGGCGAGCGGGAGGGGCTCACCCACGACGAGTTCGCCGCCCTCGCCCCCGAGGAGTTCGCGCGGTTCCGCCAGGGCTACTACGACGACGTTCCTGGCGCCGAGCCCACCGACGCTGTCCGCACCCGGATGGTCGCGGCGCTCGGCGACCTGCTCGCCGCGCTCGAGCCGGGGCAGACCGGTGTCGCGGTCACCCACGGCGGCGCTGCCCGGATCGCCGTCGGGGCGTTGCTGGGCTGGCCCGACGGAGCAGTTCCGCTCGCTGCGCGGACTCCGCAACTGCGGGTGGGTGGAGCTGGTGGAGCACCCGGGCGGCGGTGCTCTCCTGCTGGAGGCCTACAACCGCACCGTCTGAGCGTGTCCCTCAGCCGCCGTCAGGATCGAGCAGACCGGTGTCGAGGAGGCGGGCCCAGATCTGGTCGCGCCGCTCGACCAGGAACGTGGCCGTGACGTGGTCGGGGTCCTTCCACACGACCGTCTGGCCGATGACCGGCGCGCAGACCGGCAGATCCGGGCAGATGACCGGGTTCAGGTCCAAGGTGCCCACGTCCTCGCGCTCGGTGTCCAGCACGGTGTAGGCGGAGTCGACGGCGGGACGCTCGAGCGGCGGGTAGACGGCGCAGT
Organism: uncultured Actinomycetota bacterium; assembly: GCA_963845795.1. Classification (GTDB taxonomy): domain Bacteria; phylum Actinomycetota; class Actinomycetes; order Propionibacteriales; family Nocardioidaceae; genus Nocardioides. Next base: position 51,688 of record CAWJTG010000012.1, read on the forward strand.
CGGCGAGGGTGTCGGCGGCGGCCAGGCAGTCGAGCGGGTCGAAGCCTTGGAGGTTGAAACCCTCGGTGCCCAGCACGCTGCGGATGATGACCAGCCGGGCGCCGGCCTCCGTGACGAGGTCAGCGGTCTTCTCGGTGGTGCGGACCTGCAGCTGGTCGAGGGTCTCGCCACCCTTCGGTGAGCTCGGGGAGGCGAGCTTGTCCTTCCAGAACGACTCGGACCTGGAGAGGCCGACCACGACGACGACGTCGACGTCCATGAGCGGGAGCACATCGGCGTAGAAGTCGGCACGGTCGGTGCGGCAGCTTCTCGATGTCCTCGTCGGTGGCTCGCAGGTTGTCCTGGTCGACCTGCCACGCGCACGCGGACCGGATGTTCATCGACAGCCTGAGGTCGTGGTCGCGGGCGAGTGCCTGGAACGCGGGCGCGATCATGCGGGCCTGGCTGTCGCCGACCAGCAGCACGTGGGCGCCGTCGCCGTCCTCGAACAGGCACTCCTCGGGGTCGTCGACGGTGCAGTAGCGGCTCTTGGGGCCGGTGTCGGAGGCGGCGGCCACGAGGTCGACATCCTTCGGCACGGGCCGGTCGAGCTTGGCGGTGATCGAGCTGGCACGGGACTGCTCGGTGCCGGCGCTCAGCGACGGCCGGCGGTCGACGTTGAGCACGGCAGGCAGCACGAACACGAACACGAGGACGCTCGCGGTGAGCGCGGCTCCGACCACCTGCCAGTTGAACGCGTGCATCCACTGGGCCTTGCGGATCGGCATCTCGAAGATCTGGAAGCTGAGCGCGGCCAGGCCCGTGGCGAGGGCGGCGGTGAGCAGGGTCAACACCAGCGGGCGGACGTCGAAGACCTGTTGGAGCACGAGCACCACCGGCCAGTGCCACAGGTAGGTGCCGTAGGAGATCTGACCGAGGTAACGGGGGACGGGCATCCCGAGCGCCTGCGAGACCCAACCGCGCGGCGACCACCACAGCCCGAAGATCGCGAGCACCGAGAAGAACGTCGTGAGCAGGCCGCGGACCGACTGCGATGCGTCGAGCAGGGTGCTCGCGGTGACGGCGATGCCGATCAGCCCGGTGGCGGCCAGCGGTGTGGCCCAGGGCGCGCCGAGCGGGGTGCGGACGTCGGCCCCGCGCCTGCCGGCGGAGGACGGCCGCGCCAGCCGGCGCACCAGCAGCATCAGGGCGGCGCCCGCGGCCAGCTGGTAGACGCGGGTCTGGGTGGAGTAGTAGGCGTAGTTGACGTCGTCGCGGGCGATCCACACCTGCAGGGCGACCGAGACCACGGTGACCAGACCGAGGACGAACCACAGGGCCCGCACCGGCCGGGCGGCGAAGCGCACCAGCAGGACCAGGATCAGCGGGTAGAAGATGTAGAACTGCTCCTCGATCGACAGCGACCAGAAGTGCAGGAACGGGCTGCTGTCGCCGTCCTGGGCGAAGTACTCGCGGCCCTCGGCGATGAAGTGCCAGTTGGCGTAGTAGAGGAGCGAGGCGCGGGCGTCGTCGACCATCTCGACCCGGTCGGGCAGCGACGCCACGAGCAGCTGCACGAGGCACGTGACGACGATCAGGACGACGGCGGCCGGCAGCAGCCGCCGGACCCGGCGGGCGTAGAAGTTGCCGAGCCGGATCCGTCCCTGGGTGTCGAGGTCGCGCAGCAGCACGCCGGTGACCAGGAATCCGGACAGGACGAAGAACAGGTCGACCCCGACGAACCCGCCCTCGAGCAGCACCATGTGGGCGTGGAACGCCACCACGAGGTACACGGCGATCGAGCGCAGTCCGTCGAGCTCAGGGCGGTAGGCGAGCGTCGGCGACACGGTGCGCCATCGTAGGCGGCACGGCGCGAGACGCTGAATCAGCGCGCCGGGTCACCGGTACCCCCAGATTTCGCGGGCCCGCGAGCGGTTGGCTAGTATCGCCGCGTCGCTCGGCCGGAAGGCCGGACGACGAGTTCGGGGCTGTGGCGCAGCTGGTAGCGCATCTGCATGGCATGCAGAGGGTCAGGGGTTCGAGTCCCCTCAGCTCCACGCGAGACACGAACCCCGCCCACAGCGCGCAGCGCTGTGGGCGGGGTTCTGTCATACGTGGAGAGGCATCGACCCGTTGGAAGGTGCGGAGGAGCGAAGCGGGGGAGCAGCTTCCGACGTGTCGATGCGCGGGGAGGACCAGCCGGCCCGTCGTCAGGGGCGGAGGAGCGAACCGGCGGGGGAGCAGCTTCCGACGTGTCGATGCGCGGGGAGGACCAACCGGCCCGTCGTCAGGGGCGGAGGAGCGAAGCGGGGGAGCAGCGTCCGACGTGTCGATGCGCGGGGAGGACCAACCGGCCCGCCGTAGAGGACGCTGGGGCGGGTTGCCCCACCTCCCTCACACCCACCGAGGCAGACCGAACTCAGCCCGCACCCCGGGACTGAACGCCAGCTGGTCCGGCTCCCGGTCCAGGAGGTCACCGAAGCCGGTCTCGACGAGCAACCCACCCTCGAGCCCGAGCAGGTCGACGTCGTGCAGCGGCCACTCCTCGTGCGCGTTCGGCACGAGCGCCGTCCGGCCGGGGTACCGGGTGTGGAGGCGCCAGCGCGCGGAGACGAACGCGTCCAGGGCGGTGGCGGTTCGGGTGGCGCCGACCCGCACCGCCACGGCGGTCACCGGCCGCCGGGGGTGACCGGGGACGTGCGGGAGGGCGAGCCGCGAGCGGTAGGTGTGCACGTCGCCCGCCCGGGCGTAGGACATCCGGGCCCACCGGTAGGGCACCCGGACGCCCGCGCGGGCCGCCGCCACGACGAGCAGGCGCTCGGCGTCGAGGCTCAGGAACACGACGCCGCGCCGGCCGGCGGCGTCGACGGAGTAGAGCCGCACGTTCGTCTCGAGGAAGGTGCCGAGCCACGGGACGCTGCTGCGGCGTCCCAGCCCGGCGTCGACCATGCGGAACGGCACGAGCCCGACGTAGGTGGCGCCGTCGTCGTGCACGTCGGGTCGCACACCGGGGGGCATCAGTGGGGCGACCCGGGAGGGCTCGACCGCCCAGTGGAGGAAGGTGAGGTCGCGCCAGTGCTGGTTCATCAGCACCGGCGGCCGCAGCGGTGGCGCCGTCGTGCTCACGGGCTCGCTCATCGCTCGATCATCTCTCGACCACGCCTCGATCCTCGGGGCCGTCGGCGCCGCGCGGATCACCCGGTGGTCGCGCCTCGTGCCGGGCTCGGCCGACTCGTGCCACGATGCGCGCCATGCGCCGCCCCTCCGTGCTCGCCATCATCCAGGCCGGGGGTGCGGGCAGCAGGATGGAGGTGCTGACCCGCGAGCGGGCCAAGCCCGCCCTGCCGTTCGCCGGCGTCTTCCAGCTCGTCGACTTCCCGCTGTCGAACCTCACCCACAGCGGAGTGACCCAGGTGTGGCTCTCGGTGCAGTACCAGGCCACGACCGTCGCCGAGCAGGTCGCCAACGGCCGGCCGTGGGACCTCGACCGCACCTACGGCGGCCTGCGGCTGCTCGCGCCGCAGGAGGGCACCGGCAGCCTGGACGAGGACGGCTTCGCGCAGCGGCAACGCCGACGAGCTGTACCGCATCCGTGACCAGATCGCGCAGGTCGGCGCCGACGTCGTGCTCGTGATGAGCGCCGACCACGTCTACCGGCTCGACTTCGGCGACGTCGTCGACCGGCACCTCGAGTCCGGCGCCGCGTGCACGGTGGTCACGTCCGAGGTCCCGCTCGCCGAGGCCGGCGACCACGCGACGGTCGAGGTGGAGACGGCGGCCGGGTGGTCGGGTTCGAGTACAAGCCGGACGACCCCGACACCGGCGTCGTGGCCGGCCGAGGTGTTCGCCTACGACCCCGCGGTGCTGGTCGAGACCCTCGAGCTGCTGCACCGCGAGCTCGGCCCCGAGGCCGAGGCCGGCGACACCGGACTCGGCGACTTCGGCGAGCACCTGCTGCCGCACCTCGTCGAGCACCACGAGCCGGTGGTCGCGCACGCGCTGCCCGGCTACTGGCGCGACGTCGGCCAGCCGCACCACTACCTGCGGGCGCACCTCGACGTGCTCACCGACGGGGCCGGGGTGCTCGGCGACGCCGACTGGCCGATCCTCACCCACCAGCCGCAGCGGCCGCCGGCGCGGATCCTGCGACGGCGCCGTCGTCGTCGACAGCCTGATCAGCCCGGGCAGCGAGGTGGCCGGCACCGTGCGGCGCAGCGTGGTCGGGCCGGGCGTCGTGGTCGAGGCCGGCGCCGAGGTGGTCGAGAGCGTGGTGTTCGCCGACACCGTCGTCCGTGCGGGCGCGGCCGTGACGCGCACGGTGGTCGACTCCGAGTGCGAGATCGGGCGGGGACTCCGTCGTGGGGTCGCCGGAGGCCGACCTCGACGATCCCGGAGCAGGTCACGCTGGTGGGCCGGGGGAGCCGCGTCGGCGACGGCGTCCGGGTGCCGGCCGGCGCCCGGTTCGAGCCCGGAACCACGCGCCTGACCTGGGCAGATGCGCTTCACCCCGTCAGAGGTATGCCCTCGCGGCCGGCGTCGTCACAGTGGAACGACCCACCCCTGTACGAAGGAGTCACCCGTGCTGAAGTTCCTCTTGATCATCCTCGTCGTGCTCGTGATCGCGTTCCTCGTCTACAAGTTCCTGCTCGCCGGCAAGCGCCGCGTCTGACGTCACCACCAGCGCGTCCCAGTCGACGCGCGCGGCACGGTCGGCGAACTCGTCGACCGTGCCCGGCCAGTTCGTGGTGATCCGCCCGCTGCCGCCTTCGCGGTACCAGCTGGAGCAGGTCGACCAGACCGTGGCTGCCAGGCGCTCCTGCACCTCGGCGTCGTAGCGCTCGGCCGCGTCCGGACGCACCTCGACGGTGCGAGCGCCGCCGGCGGCGATGCGCCGCACCACCTCGACCAGGTACCGCGACTGCGCCTCCATCATCCCGATGACGGAGTTGCCGCCGAGGTTGGTGTTCGGGCCGTAGATGCAGAACAGGTTCGGGAACCCGGGCACCGTGAGCCCCAGGTGGGCGCGGGCGCCGTCACGCCACACGTGGTGCAGGTCCGCGCCGTCGCGCCCGGTCACGTCGATCCCGGCCAGGAACTCGGTGGCGGCGAACCCCGTGCCCCACACGAGCACGTCGGCCTCGTGGACCCGACCGTCCGCGGTCCGCACGCCGCGCGGCTCGACCGCCGTGACCGCCTCGGTGACGACGTCGACGTGGTCGCGGGCGAGCGCGGGGTACCAGTCGTTGCTGAAGAGCAGCCGCTTGCAGCCGATCGGGTAGTCGGGCCTGAGCCGTCGGCGCAGCGCCCGGTCGCCGACCGCTCGGCGCAGGTGCAGCCGCCACGCCAGGCGCACCGCGCCCAGGTAGGGCCGTGACCACGGTGCCTCCCCGGTGAGGACCCGGTTGAAGCCCTCCGCGAGCCGGTGCAGCCAGCGACGCTCCCGCACGCACCCGACGGCGGGTCGCGTCGCCGTCGGTGCGGTACTCCTGGTCGGGCTTGGGGATGACGTACGGCGCGGAGCGCTGGAACACCGTCAGCGAGCCGACGTCGTCGACGATTCCCGGGACGAACTGGATCGCGCTGGCGCCGGTGCCCACCACGGCCACCCGCCGGCCGGCGAGCCCCACGTCGTGGCGCCAGGTGGCGGAGTGGAACGTCGGCCCGGCGAAGGTGCCGACGCCGGGCAGGTCCGGCACGACCGGCGCGGAGAGCTGGCCCGACCGCCGACACCAGCACCTCCGCCTCCCACCGGCGGCCGGCACGGGTGGTGACCGTCCAGGTGGCGCGGTCGTCGTCGAAGACGCACGAGACGACGTCCTGGCCGGTCTGCACCAGGTCGAGCACGCCCTCGTCCGCGGCCCTGCTGCGCACGTAGTCGAGGATCTCCGGCTGGGTCGCGTAGCGGCGTGACCACGGGTGAGAAGCCCAGGACCACTGGTAGATCGGCGACGGAGCGTCGCACGCGGCGCCCGGGTAGGTGTTGTCGCGCCACACCCCGCCGACGTCGTCGCCGCGCTCGAGCACGGTGAGGTCGGTGACGCCGGCGCGCAGCAGCTCACGGGCGGCGCCGATCCCGCCGAATCCGGCACCGATGACGACGATCCGAGGTCCCATGCCGCGATGCTAGGAAGCACGGACGGCGCCGGGGCAGTGCCCGACGCGTCCGCGGGTGATAATTCCGGACATGCGGTTCCCGGAGCCGGCCGCCGCCGACTGGTCGTTCCCCCGGGCGGTCGCGGGGGTGCGGGTGCTGGTCGCGCACGCCGCGGCGGCGGGCGTGCCGGCTGAGCGCGCCCTGGTCGGCACCGGGCTGGCCGCCGCCGACCTCGACGACGCCACCGAGGTGACGGCGGCCCAGGAGCTCACCGTGGTGCGCACGCTGCAGCACCTGCTCGGCGAGGTGGGTGCCGCCGTGGGGGAGCGCTACACCGCCGCCACCTTCGGCGCGTTCGGGTTCGCCCTGCTCGCCAGCCGCACCGTCGGCGACGCGATGGCGGTGGCGCTGCGGTTCATCGACCTCAGCTTCGCCTTCGCCATCCCGCGCGCCGACCTCGACGACGACGCCGCGTCGTGATCACCGTCGACGGCGCCGACCTGCCCGCCGACGTCCGCCGGTTCCTGGTGGCCCGCGACGCCACGGCGGTGCGGGGCGTGCTCGACTCGCTGGTGCCGGGCGGCGTCGGCGCCGTGGTGACCGACGACGGCCACCAGGTGCGGCTGCGGTTCGGCGTCGACCAGCTCGAGCGGCCGCTCGCCCAGCGGAGCCCGGCCGCGCTCGCGGCGCACGCCGAGGTGTGCGCGCAGGTGGTGGCCCGGCGGCGGGCTCGCACCGGCCTCGCCCAGGACGTGCGCGTGCTCGTCACCCAGCGTCTCCCCGACGGCGCGCCGATGGCCGACGTCGCCGCCGCCCTGGGCATGACCGAGCGCACCCTCCGCCGGCGGCTGCGGGCCGAGGGGGTCGGCTACCAGCAGCTGCTCGACGAGGTCCGGTCCTCCCTCTCCGTCGCCCTCCTCGGCGGCGCCCGCACCCTCCCGGTCGCCGACCTCGCGGCCCGCCTCGGCTACAGCAGCAGCGCCGCCTACCTCCACGCCCGGGCGCGCTGGGCCACCACCGAGACGCGCGCAGGCGGTCGGGGGCTGTGAGCGGGAGTCGAGGTGACCGTCAGGTGATCGTCATGCCGCCGTCGACGGCGATCGTCTGACCCGTCATGTAGCCGCCGGCTGCGGAGGCCAGCCACACCACGGTGGCGGCCAGCTCGCGCGGGTCGCCCTTGCGGCCGGCGGGGATCCGCTTCTGCTGCTCCTCGAGGTAGCCGGGCGGGTACTGCTCGGTCATCTCGGAGTCGAAGAACCCCGGCGCCACCGCGTTGACCCGGATGCCCTTGCGGCCGGTCCACTGCTGGGCCAGGTCGCGGGTCAGGCCGATCAGCCCCGCCTTCGACGCCGCGTAGGCGGCCTGCGGCAGGCCGGCGGTGGTGATGCCGAGCACCGAGGAGATGTTGACGATGCTCGATCCCGGCTCCATCACCCGCCCGCACGCCTGCGCCATCCAGTAGCAGCCGTTGAGGTTGACGTCGATGACGCGGCGGAAGTCCTCCGGCGCCTCCCGGGTGGCGGGCGCCGCGGTGCCGACCCCGGCGTTGTTGACCAGCACGTCGACCCGTCCGAGCTGCTCCACGGTGGCGTCGACGAGCGCCTGGCAGGAGTCGGGGTCGGCGACGTCGGTGGCCACGGTGATCGCTCGCCGTCCGGCCGCCTCCACGAGCTCGGCCGTGTCGGCGAGCCGGTCGACACGCCGGGCGCCGAGGGCGACGTCGGCGCCGGCCTCCGCCAGTGCTTGGGCGAAGGCGACGCCGAGGCCGCTGGAGGCGCCGGTCACGATCGCCACCTTGCCGTCGAGCCGGAACAGGTCGAGGACGCTCATGGCGGGACTCTACGAGCCGCGCACCGCCCGCAGGATCGCGTCCGCGGCCACATCGACGTCGGCGTCGGTGGTGGCGTGGTCGGAGAAGCTGACCCGCAGCGCGGCGACGCCGTGACGCATCGAGGTGCCGAGCCAGACCTGGCCCTCCGCCTGGATCGCTGCGGCCACGGCGCGGGTGCGCTCCTCGTCGCCGACGCGTACCAGCACCTGGTTGAGCACCACCTCGTTCAGCACCTCGACCTCCGGCTCGGCGGCGAGCACCGCCGCCAGTCGCTCGGCGTGCCGGCAGCAGCGCTCGACGAGGTCGGCGACGCCGTCGCGGCCGAGGCTGCGCAGCCCGGCCCACAGCGCGAAGGCGCGGGCCCGGCGCGACGACTCGGGCGTCCAGTCGGTGCCGTCGCGGTCACCGGTGCGCGCGAGGTAGGACGCCGAGAGCGACATCGCCGCCCGGTGCGCCTCGGGGTGCGCGCACAGCACGATCCCGCAGTCGTAGGGCACGTTGAGCCACTTGTGGCCGTCGGTGGCCCACGAGTCGGCGAGACCGAGGCCGTCGGCGAGGTGCGCGCGGGCGGGCGCGGCCGCCGCCCAGAGCCCGAAGGCGCCGTCGACGTGCACCCAGGCGTCGCGGTCGTGCGCGCGTCCGCAGATCTCGCGCAGCGGGTCCAGCGCACCGGTGTTCACGTTGCCGGCCTGGGCCACGACGATCAGCGGCCGGTCGTCGGACGACGGGTGGTCGGCCAGGGCGTCGGCGAGCGCGGCCGGCACCATCCGGCCCTGGTCGTCGGCCTCGACGACCCGCAGGTACCGGCGTCCGACGCCGAGGAGGCGCAGCGCCCGGTCGACGGTGGCGTGGCGCTCGGCCCCGACCACCACGGTCGGGGGCGGAGCGCCGAGGAGGCCGTCCTCGTCGAGGTCCCAGCCGAGCCGGGTGTAGGCGTGCCGCAGCCCGGCCGAGAGCCCCGCGAGGTTGGCCATCTGGGCGCCGGTGGTGAACCCGGCCGAGCTGTCCGGCGGCAGCCCGAGCAGGTCGACGATCCAGCCGCGGCACACCTCCTCGACCGCCGCCGCGGCCGGCGACAGCGCCGCGAAGCCCGGGTTCTGGTCCCAGGTGGAGGCGAGCCAGTCCGCGGCCAGCGACGCCGGCAGCACGCCGCCCTCGACGAACCCGAAGTAGCGGCCGCCGTTGGTGACCACCAGTCCGGGGTCGGCGGCCTCGACGAGGTGGCGGACGACGTCGGCGGCCGGGGTGGGGCCGTCCGGGAGCGGGCCGCCGAGCGCGGCCACCAGGTCGGCCAGCCCCGCCGGCTGCGCCACCGGCCGATCGCGCACGCCCTCGAGGTAGTCGGCCGCGGTGTCGGCGGTGCCGGCGAGGAGGCCGCGCAGGTCGGTCACCGCTCTGCTCCGCGCCCGCGGCGTCGCATCTCGACGTCGAGCGAGGCGTCGTACTCCTGCATCGCCTCGAGGGTGGCCGGGTCCTCCATGCGGCCGAGCAGCGCCGCGAAGTCGACGTCCTCGACGTGCTCGTGCAGCCACCACAGGTTGTCCCACGGGTCGCGCACCCGGGCGACGTCGTCGCCGAAGGGCAGCGAGGTCCGGGGCGTCACCACCACGGCGCCGGCGGCCTCGGCGCGGGCGACGACGGCGTCGAGGTCGTCGACGCGGATCCGCAGCAGCGACGGCACCGCCGTCCAGCCCTCGGCGGCGTCGACCACCACGATCGCGGTGTCGCCGACGACGGTCTCGGCGTGGCCGAGGCTGCCGTCGGGGCGCGGGAGGCGGCCCTTCTCCACCGCACCGAACACGTCGGCGAGGAAGTCGAGCAGCCCGGCGGCGTCGGCGGCGACGATCCACGGTGACACGGTGGCGGGCTGGGAGGCGGGCGAATCCACGTGCGGCACGGTACGCCGGAAGCGGTACGATGATCCCGTGATGACCCGCACCCTGCTCCTTGGACAGCCGCGCTGACTCGATCGCGAGACAGGCAGCGCGGCCACCCCTCCTGCGTGAGGGGTTTTTTCATGTCCGGAGACGCACCCAGGAGTAGACAGTGACTGAAGAAGCGGCCACGTACGACGTGGCGGCCGTCGAGGCCAAGTGGCAGCAGGTGTGGGCGGAGCTGCAGCCGTTCGTGGCTGACGACGCCGCGGTCGATCAGCGGCGAGCGCGAGAAGCGCTACGCGCTCACGATGTTCCCGTACCCCAGCGGCGACCTGCACATGGGTCACGCCGAGGTGACGGCGCTGCACGACGTCATCGCGCGGTACTGGCGGTTCCGCGGCTACGAGGTCCTGAACCCGATGGGCTGGGACTCCTTCGGCCTGCCCGCCGAGAACGCGGCGATCCGCAACGACGCGCACCCGGCGGCCTACACCTACGACAACATCGACACCCAGGCGACGTCGTTCGCCAGGTTCGGCCTGAGCTTCGACTGGACCCGGCGGCTGAACACCTCCGACCCGGAGTACTACCGCTGGACCCAGTGGCTGTTCCTGCGGTTGCGCGAGTGGGGCCTGGCCTACCGCAAGAACAGCCCGGTCAACTGGTGCCCGAACGACCAGACCGTGCTGGCCAACGAGCAGGTCGTCGACGGCGCCTGCGAGCGCTGCGGAGCGCTGGTCACCAAGCGCGAGCTGACGCAGTGGTACTTCAAGATCACCGACTACGCCCAGGAGCTGCTGGACGAGCTGGACAACCTGGCGCCCACGTGGGGCGACCGGGTGATCACCGCGCAGCGCAACTGGATCGGCCGCTCCGAGGGCGCCCACGTGACCTTCGGATCGCGGTCGACGACGGACCGAAGCCGGACGCCGATCACGGTGTACACGACGCGGCCGGACACCCTGTTCGGCGCGACGTTCATGGTGGTGGCGGCCGACGCGCACCTGGCGGCCGACCTGGTCACCGACGAGCAGCGGCCGGCGTACGAGGCCTACCTGCGAGGAGGTCCGCCGCTCCACGGACGTCGACCGGCTGGCGACCGACCGGCCCAAGACCGGCGTGTTCCTGGGCGTGCACGCCACCAACCCGGTCAACGGCGAGCAGATCCCGGTCTACGCCGCCGACTACGTGCTGGCCGACTACGGCACCGGCGCGATCATGGCCGTGCCCGGCCAGGACCAGCGCGACTGGGACTTCGCCGAGGTCTTCGACCTGCCGATCGTGCGCACGGTGCAGCCGCCCGACGACTTCGAGGGCGAGGCCTTCACGGGCGACGGGCCGGCGGTGAACTCGTCGAACGCCGACTTCTCGCTGGACGGGATGGGCGTCGCCGAGGCCAAGCGGACCACCATCGACTGGCTGGAGGAGCAGGGCACCGGCCGCGGCACGGTGAACTTCCGGCTGCGCGACTGGCTGGTCAGCCGGCAGCGCTACTGGGGCCCGCCGATCCCGATCGTGCACTGCCCGGACTGCGGCGAGGTGCCGGTGCCCGACGACCAGCTGCCGCTGACGCTGCCCGAGCTGCGCGGCGCCGACCTGAAGCCGAAGGGCGTCTCGCCGCTGGCCGCGGCCCGCGAGTGGGTCGAGGTGCCCTGCCCGCAGTGCGGTGGCCCCGCCGAGCGCGACACCGACACGATGGACACCTTCGTCGACTCGGCCTGGTACTTCCTGCGCTACTGCTCGCCGCACTACGAGGACGGACCGTTCGACGTCACCCTGGCCAACGCCTGGATGCCGTGCGACATCTACGTCGGCGGGGTCGAGCACGCCGTGCTGCACCTGCTGTACGCGCGGTTCTTCACCAAGGTGCTGGCCGACCACGGGATGCTGGCGGTGCGCGAGCCGTTCGCCGCACAGCTGAACCAGGGCATCGTCATCAACCAGGGCAAGAAGATGAGCAAGTCGCTGGGCAACGGCGTCAGTCTGGGGGACCAACTCGCGTCCTTCGGCGTGGACGCGGTCCGGCTGACCCTGGTGTTCGCCGGCCCGCCCGAGGACGACATCGACTGGGCCGACATGAGCCCCGGCGGCTCGCTGCGCTTCCTGCAGCGGGCCTGGCGGCTGAGCGGCGACGTCACCTCGGAGCCCGGCGTCGACCCGGCGACCGGTGACGAGGCGCTGCGCCGGGTCACCCACCGCGCCGTGCGCGACGCCGAGCAGCTGGTCGAGGGTCACCGGTTCAACGTGATGGTCGCGCGCACCATGGAGCTGGTGAACGCCACCCGCAAGGCGATCGACTCCGGAGCCGGCGGCGCCGACCCCGCGGTGCGCGAGGCGGCCGAGACGGTGGCGAAGATGCTGTCGCTGGTGGCGCCGTACGTGGCGGAGGAGATGTGGTCGCGGCTGGGCCACGAGCCGACCGTCGCGCACAGCGCCTGGCCCGTGGTCGACGAGCGCCTGCTGGTCGAGGACTCCGTCACGGCCGTCGTCCAGGTCAAGGGCAAGGTGAAGGCGCGCCTGGAGGTCTCGCCCGACGTCAGTGCCGCCGAGCTGGAGGCGCTGGCCCTGGCCGACGACGCCGTCGTCCGGGCCATCGACGGGCGCGAGATCCGCAAGGTGATCGTGCGCGAGCCGGGCCTGGTCAACGTCGTCGTCTGACCCGGATAGGTTCACCGGCATGGCGAACGTGGCGGTGGTCACCGACTCCACCGCCAGCCTCCCCGCCGAGATGGCCGAGGCGCACGGCATCACCGTCGTCCCGCTGCAGGTGGTGGTCGGCGCCGAGGCCTTCGACGAGGGGTCGCCGTCGGCCACGCCGGAGCGGGTCGCGGAGGCGCTGCGGGCGTTCCGGCCGGTGAGCACGTCGCGGCCGGCGCCGGTGGTCTTCGCCGAGGCCTACGCCGCCGCGGCCGCGGCCGGCGCCGAGCACGTGGTGTCGGTGCACCTCTCCGGTGACATGAGCGGCACCTTCGAGTCGGCGCTGCTCGCTGCGCGGGAGGCGGGCGTGCCGGTCACCTGCGTCGACACCCGGCAGGTCGGGGTCGGCACCGGCTACGCGGCGCTCGAGGCGGCCGAGACCGCCCGGCGTGGTGCCTCCGCGGAGGAGGTGGCCGAGGCGGCGCGGCGGCGAGCGGCCGGCTGCTCGTCGTACTTCTACGTCGACACTCTCGAGTACCTGCGTCGTGGCGGCCGGATGGGTGCTGCTGCCGCACTCCTGGGGGGCGCGCTCGCCGTCAAGCCGCTGCTCGAGATCCGTGACGGCACCGTGGCGCCGCTGGAGAAGGTCCGCACCTCGGCGCGGGCCCTCGGCCGGCTCGCCGACCTCGCCGTCAACGCCGCCGGCGACCGCCCCACCGACGTCTGCGTCGCCCACCTCGCCAGCCCCGACCGCGCCGCCGTCCTCGCCGAGCAGCTGGCCGACCGGCTGGCCGAGAACCTCGGCGGACGGGATGTGTGGTGCGCCGAGGTCGGCGCCGTCCTCGGCGCCCACGTCGGCCCCGGGATGATCGCCGTCTGCGTGGCGCCGCTGGCTGCAGGAATCCCCGGCTGACCGGGGATTCCTGCACTTGTCGGCTGAAGTTTTGCCCTCCCGGTGCGGGAGTCCCCGGCCGACCGGGGATTCCTGCACCAGCTAGGCGCGCAGGTCGTCGCCGAGCAGCGCGCGGTGCAGGACGGCGATGAGCTCGCCGCGGGTGACGACGCCGACGAGCCGCTGCTCGTCATCGACGATGGGCACGTACTTGTAGCCCTCGTCGGTCATCAACGGCACGAGCTCGGCGACAGGGGTGTCCTCGGGGAGGGTGACGACGTCGGTGGTCATCATCGTCTCGACCGTGTCCCACTCGACGAGGTCGCGGGTGAAGAGGTCGATGATCGACACGATGCCGACCACGCGGTTCTCGGCGTCCACCACCGGCAGCGACTTGACGCCGCGCTGCACCACGAGGGTCCGCGCCCGGAACATCGACTCGAACGGGTGCGCCACCGCCACGTCGCGGACCATGATCCGGGAGACGGGCAACGACCCGAGCCGGCGGTCGAGGGCGTGGGTCTCGGCATCACGGAGCAGCGCGACGACGTCCGCGGGCATGACGTCGAACCGCCCGAGCCGCTCCATCGCGCGCTCGACGTCGCCCGCGTCGACGCCGAGCTGGTCGACCGGGCCCGGGGCGGGTGCCGGAGGACGGTGCGGGTAGCGGCGTCCGGTGAGGTTGTTCACCGCGGCACCCACGAGCAGCAGCGCGAGGGTGTTGACCGCGACCGGCAGCGCCACGAACGCGTAGCCGTACTGGTCGATCACCGGAGTTGCGGTTGCGGCGAGCAGCGCGCAGGCGCCGCCGGGCGGGTGCAGGCAGCCGAGCAGCATCATCACGCCGATCGCGACGCCGACGCCGACCGCGGCGGCGACGAGCACGTCACCGATGACGTAGTGGCTGGTGAGACCGATGACCGTCGAGATGAGGTTGCCGCCGACCACGGGCCACGGTTGGGCCAGCGGGCTGGCGGGCACCGCGAACAGCAGCACCGCGCTGGCACCCATCGGCGCCACCAGGTAGGGGAGCATCTCGGGGCCGCCCGGCACCCAGCGGGCCGCAGCGCCGCACACCAGGATCCCGAGCAGGGCGCCCAACGCGCCGCGGCCGAGCTCGGCGCGGGTGTAGTTCACCGGCGCAATCTAGGACGGCTGACGACCGAACGTGCCGAGGAACGCCACGAACCGTCCACAGACCCGACTCGACCGGGTTCTCCACAGGGCACCACCGTCGAACCCCGGACGGCCGGCCCCGGTACCTACGGTCCCCGACATGCGCACCCGACCCCTCTCCGACGAGCACCGCGCCGTCGCCGCCCGTCGCCTCGACCTGCTCGCCCACGAGCTCGAGGCCACCCGGGTGCGCGACCGACCGGATCACCGAACCGAGCACCGAACCGATCACCGGCCCTCACCGGAGCACGACTGGGGGCCCGACCCGGGGTACACCCGGGTGAGCGACCGGACGGCGCCCCGGGGGCGATCCCGGTCCCGGCGCCGGTCCCTGCCCCCGGCCGCCACGCCGCTCGCCGCGGCGACCGGCCTGGTGCCCGACACGCTGCGGGGCCGGGTCGCGCTCGGTCCCGCCCAGCTCACCGTCGTGGCGGTGCTGGTCGCGGCCGGGCTGGCGGTCACCACGTGGTGGGTGCTGCGCGGCGACCCGGAGCCGGCGCCGGTCGCTCCGACGGTGCTCGCCACGCAGGTCGCCACCTCCGCGGCACTGGACGTGCCGCCCGCGCCGGCCCCCGGGGGCGCCGGGGCCACCGGGGTTCCTGCTGCCGGCGGCGTCACCGTCGACGTCACGGGCCGGGTCCGTGAGCCCGGCATCGTCGTTCTCGCCGCAGGGGCGCGGGTGGTCGACGCCGTCGAGGCCGCCGGTGGCCCTCGCCGTGGCGTCGACCTCGGCACGCTCAACCTCGCCCGGTTGCTCGTCGACGGCGAGCAGATCGTGGTCGGCGAGCCGGCTGCGTCCGCACCACGCCGCTGCCGGCACCGCCGCCGGGGACGGCGCCGCCCGGAGTTCCCGTCGCGCCTCGTCGACCTCAACCTCGCCGACCAGGCCCAGCTCGAGACGCTGCCCGGCGTCGGGCCGGTCACGGCCACCGCGATCCTCGCCTGGCGCGACGAGCACGGCAGCTTCACCTCGGTCGCCGAGCTGCTCGAGGTCGACGGCATCGGCGACAAGACGCTGGCCGACCTGACGCCGCTGGTGACGGTCTGAGCCCGTGCCGACCCTGCCTCCTCCCGCTGAGCGCCGTGCCGACGTGGAGGTCCCCGACCTGCGCATGCCGGCACTCGGGTCTGGTCGCCTGGGTCGTGGGCATCGCCACCTCGCTCCTCGGACCCGCTCCGGTCGCCGGGGTGGTTGCCCTGCCTGGCTGGTGCCGGCGCTGCTGGCAGCGCGCCGCACCCCGGCGCTGCGGCGCACCGCCGTCGCCGCCGCCCTGGTCGCGGCCGGGGTGGTGGCGTGCGCGGGCGCGCGGCAGGCGGTCGCCACCGGCGGGCCGGTCGCCGATCTCGCGGGGGAGCGGGCCGCGGTCGAGGTGGTGGGACGCACCGCGAGCGACCCGCGTCCGGTGGCCGGACGGTTCGCCGACCGGGTCGCCGTGCGGCTCGACGTGCGAGAGGTATCGGGCCGCGGCGAGCGGTTCCGGTTGCGGGCACCGGTGCTGGTGCTCGGCGGACCCGCCTGGCGCCACGTCGAGCTCGGCGAGGAGGTCGCCACCCGCGGCGTGCTGGTGCCGCCCGAGCAGAGCGTCGGAGCACCGGACATCTCGGGGGTGCTCGTCGACGCCGGTGACCCGCGGCTCCGCTCACCCCCCGACCCCTGGTGGCGCGGATCGAGCGTCGTCCGCGCGTCGATCCGGGACGCCGTCGCGCACCGGCCCGACGACCAGCGCGCCCTGGTTCCCGCGCTCGTCGACGGCGACGATGCCGGGCTCGACCCCGACCTCGAGGCCGACTTCCGCACCACGGGGCTGACCCACCTCACCGCGGTGTCGGGCACCAACCTGACCCTGCTCGTCGGGTTCCTGCTGGTGATGGCGCGGTGGTGCCGGGTGCGGGGCCGCGGGCTCGCGGTGGTTGCCGGCCTCGGCATCGTCGGCTTCCTGCTCCTCGCGCGCACCGAGCCGAGCGTGCTGCGTGCCGCCGTCATGGGGGCGGTGGGGTTGGTGGCGCTCGGTGCCGATGGCCGGCGGCAGGGAGCGAGGGCGCTCGGCGTCGCGGTGGTGGTGCTGCTGCTGGTGCAGCCGGCGCTGGCGGTGTCGGCCGGGTTCGCACTGTCGGTGCTCGCCACTGCCGGGATCGTGGTGCTCGCGCCGGGGTGGCGCGACGCCCTGGCGCGGTGGCTGCCATCGTGGCTGGCGGCGGCCGTGGCGGTGCCACTGGCGGCGCAGGTCGCCTGCACCCCGGTGGTCGCCGGACTCTCCGGGGAGGTGAGCCTGGTGGCCGTCGGGGCGAACCTGCTGGCGGCACCGGCGGTCGCGCCGGCCACGGTGCTCGGCCTCGCCGCCGGCCTGGTCGGCATCGTCTGGGACCTGCCGGCGCGGGGGCTCGGCACGCTGGCGGGCTGGTCGGTCGGCTGGGTCGTCGCGGTGGCCCGGCACGGCAGTGACCTCCCGGCGGCCTCGGTGCCCTGGGAGACGGGGCCGACCTCGCTCACCGTCCTCACGGCGCTGTGCGGCCTGCTGGCGATCGGGCTGCCGTGGCTGCTGCGGCGTCCGGTCCGGGCAGGGCTGGTCACCGGACTGCTGGTCGTCGTCACGGCGGTGCGGCTGCCGACGCCGGGCTGGCCGGGCGACCAGTGGGTGCTCGCGATGTGCGACGTCGGCCAGGGCGACGCCCTGGTGCTGCGCGCCGGACCCGGGGTGGGCGTGCTCGTCGACGCCGGTCCCGACCCGCGGGCGGCCGACCTGTGCCTGTCCCGGCTCGGGGTCGACGCGCCTGCCGCTGGTCGTGCTGACCCACTTCCACGCCGACCACGTCGACGGCCTGCGCGGTGCGCTCGACGGCCGGGAGGTGGGGGAGGTGTGGTCCACCTCGTTGCTCGACCCGCCCGACGCGGTCGTCGACGTCGCGACCCTGGCCTCCGGTGCGGGGGCGGCGGCCCGGCTGCCGCCGACGGGGTCCGACGTGGTGGTGGGGGAGGTGGTGCTGCGGCCGGTCTGGCCGCCGGCGGGTCCGGCTCGCGCGGGGCCTGGAGACGGGAGCACCGCCAACGGTGCGAGCGTGGTGCTGCTGGCGCGGGTCCGGGGCGTCGACCTGCTGCTCACCGGTGACGTCGAGCCGCCCACCCAGGCGCAGCTGGCGCGGTCGCTGGCCGGGCTCGACGTCGACGTCCTCAAGGTCCCGCACCACGGCAGCCGCTTCCAGGACCTGGGGTGGCTGGAGTCGCTGCGGGCGGAGGTGGCGCTGGTGTCGGTGGGCGCCGACAACGACTACGGACACCCCGCGCCCGACGTCCTCGCAGCCCTCGCCGCCACCGGCGCCGAGGTGGCCCGCACCGACGACGACGGCGACGTCCTGGTCACCGCCGACGGCGGCGACATGGCGGTCCGGCGGAGCGGATGAGGCGCACGCGAGGGGTGTCCCCGCGCTGTGCCAGGGTGGGGCCGTGCCGAGGCAGTCCGCAGCCCCCGACCCCACGCGCGACCTCTCCGCCGGCTCGGTGCTCGGCCGGGTCACGCTGGTCACCGGCAAGGAGGAGTTCCTCGGCGAGCGGACCGTCGCCGCCGTGCGGGCGGTGGTGCGCGAGCACGACGCCGAGGCCGAGGTCTCCGAGACGATGGCCGCCGACCTCACCCTCGGCACGCTCGGCGAGATGGCCGCGCCGTCGCTGTTCTCGACCGTGCGGTGCGTGGTGGTCCGCGGCCTGGAGAACCTGCCGGAGGAGTCGGTCGACGGGCTGCTCGGCTACGCCGCGGCCCCGGCCGACGACGTCGCGCTGGTGCTGCTGCACGGCGGCGGGCCGAAGGGCTCGGGCGTGCTCACCAAGCTCCGCAAGCTCCCGGGCGTCACCGAGTCGAGGTCGGCCGAGCTGAAGCCCTCGGAGTTCCCGGGCTTCGTCACCGCCGAGGTGCGGCGTCACGGCGGCACCATCGAGCCGGAGGCGGCCAAGTCGCTGGTCGAGGCGATCGGCCAGGACCTGCGCGCCCTCGCCTCGGCCGCCAACCAGCTCACCCACGACTTCGGCGGCGAGCGGCTCACCGCCGACCGGGTCTCCCGCTACTTCGGCGGCCGGGCCGATGCCAAGTCCTTCGCGGTGGCCGACGCCGCCTTCTCCGGCCGCCCGGAGCGGGCGCTGGAGGAGCTGCGGTGGGCCCTCGACGGCGGCACTGCGGCGGTGCTCGTCACCTCCGCCTTCGCGGGCAGCGCCCGGGGCCTGGCCCGGTTCCGCGCCGCCGACCGCGGGCTGCGCGAGGCCGACCTGGCCCGGGAGGTCGGCGTCCCGCCCTGGAAGCTGCGCACCCTGCGGCAGCAGGCGGCCGGCTGGTCCGACGCCGGACTCGCGCGGGTGATCCGTGCCGTGGCCCAGGCCGACGCCGACGTGAAGGGCGCGGCCGGCGACGCGTCCTACGCCTTGGAGCGCCTCGTCCTCACCGTCACCGGCCTCCGCGAGTGAGCAGGGGTCGGCCGAGGAACGAGGCCGCGCCCGTGGCGAACGAAGGTTGAGTAGCGCCTGCGACCGACGAAGGAGGTCGCAACGGCGCGTACCGAAACCTCGGGAGGTCGACGCCCACGGCAGTGAAAAGCACCGACCCGTCACTCGAACGAGTGACGGGTCAGCAGTGACCGTGGCTCAGAGCGACGCGGTGCGCTTCGAGATGGCCGACTTGCGGTTGGCGGCCTGGTTCTTGTGGATGACGCCCTTGGAGACGGCCTTGTCGAGGGCGCGGGTCGCGGAGCGGCTCAGCTCGACGGCCTTGTCCTTCTCGCCGGCGTCGGCGGCCTCGCGGAACTTGCGCACGGCCGTCTTGAGCGAGCTCTTGATGGCCTTGTTGCGCTCGTGGCGCTTCTCGTTCTGCTTGTTGCGCTTGATCTGGCTCTTGATGTTCGCCACAGCGGTTGCCTTCGGTCCTCGGGTCAGGTCGGGTGGTGCGAGATGTCAGGGGCGCGGCTCACCGATAGCGGCCAGGCGCGACCCGCAAAGTTACCAGCGAGAGGGCCGGGTGCCGAATCGTCACACCGCGACCCTGATTCCACTGTTACGACGCCACGGCCCAGCCCCGGCGCTCGCAGAGCCAGTGCCAGACCACCTCACCCTGCCAGCGCTGATGGTCGCGGATGTGAGGCGAGGTCGGCGGCACCGGGTCGTCGGCGGACTTGAGGAAGTAGCCGACGAGCAGGGCGAGCACGATGTCGACGGTCTCGGGGTCGAGGCCGGCGAAGGTCGGGTGGGTGTCGAGCAACCGTCTCCACGTCGAGGCCGTCGCCGCGCGGGCCGACGAGCAGGAACAGCGAGTCGATCCAGGGCGCGCCGACCACCGGCCAGTTCCAGTCGCACAGGAGCACGCGGCCGTCGTCGGCCAGGAGCAGGTTGTCGTCGCGGACGTCGGTGTGGACGAGGGTGTTGCCGCCGGTCACCGAGGCGAAGCGGGCGGCGAGCGCGGCCGCCTCGTCGGCGTGAGGCAGGTCGCGGGTGGCGCGCACGTGGTCCCAGGAGCCGGGTATCGCGGCCAGGTCCTCGGCGAACGTGTCGAGCACGAGGTCGGGCGGCGGCGGGGTGAGCACCTGCGCGAGCTCGGCCAGCATGTCGAGCGCGGCGTCGAGGTCGGCCCGCAGCCAGGGCCGCTGCGGCGGTCGGGCCGCCACGTGCTCGATGCCCGAGCACCACCCAGTCGGCGTCGTCGTGGGTCCACAGCAGGCGTGGGGCGAGAGTCGACGCCGGCAGCGCGGCCAGCTTGCGGGCCTCCTCGCGGTAGGACTCCGCGAACATCCGCTGCGCCTTCACCGAGGCCGCCTTCACGAAGTGGTGCGAGCCGTCCGCGCCCACGAGCACGGAGGCGAATCCGGGCGTGAAGCCGCTGGTCTGCGAGCGGGCCTCCGCCACGGGAGTGCCGATGCGCTCCTCGATGAGCGCCCGGACGGCGGGCGGCAGGTGGGCCCACTCGAGCCGGCGGGCGGTGCGTCCGGTGGGCGCCGGGTAGGGCGCGACCGGTGGGACGGGAGAGGGGGAGGGCACGGGCCCATCCTCCCCAACGCCGTGCGGGAGCCGCGAGCGGATTCACGGGGGCGACCCGGACCACGGCAGAATGGCGACCACCATGCCCGCACCGATCACCGCGCCGACGCCCGGGCGCACCGACCCCGCGGTGATCCGCAACTTCTGCATCATCGCCCACATCGACCACGGCAAGTCCACGCTGGCCGACCGGATGCTGCACCTCACCGGGGTGCTCGACGAGCGCAGCGGGCGGGCGCAGTACCTCGACCGGATGGACATCGAGCGCGAGCGCGGCATCACGATCAAGAGCCAGGCCGTCCGGCTGCCGTGGGAGGTGCCGGCGGGCAACGCCGAGGGCGCCGACCCCGGCACCTACGTGCTCAACATGATCGACACCCCGGGTCACGTCGACTTCACCTACGAGGTGTCCCGCTCGCTCGAGGCGTGCGAGACCGCGGTGCTGCTGGTCGACGCCGCGCAGGGCATCGAGGCGCAGACGCTGGCGAACCTCTACCTGGCCATGGCCGCCGACCTCCACATCATCCCGGTGCTGAACAAGATCGACCTCCCGAACGCCGACCCCGACAAGTACGGCGCCGAGCTGGCCGGCCTCGTGGGCTGCGACGTCGCCGACGTGCTGCGGGTGAGCGCCAAGACCGGCGAGGGCGTCGAGGGCGTGCTGAACGAGATCGTGCGCCAGACCCCGCCACCGGTCGGCGTCGCCGACGCCCCGCCGCGCGCGCTGATCTTCGACTCGGTCTACGACACCTATCGCGGCGTCATCACCTACGTGCGCGTGATCGACGGCAAGCTCAACCACCGCGACCGCATCAAGATGATGTCGACGGGCGCCACCCACGAGATGCTCGAGGTCGGCGTCATCAGCCCCGAGCAGGTCAAGGCGGGCGAGCTCGGCGTCGGCGAGGTGGGCTACCTCATCACCGGCGTGAAGGACGTTCGCCAGAGCCGGGTCGGCGACACCGTCACCAGCCTGCACCACGGCGCCACCGAGGCGCTCGGCGACTACAAGCACCCCAACCCGATGGTCTACGCCGGCCTGTACCCGATCGACGGCGACCAGTACTCCGACCTGCGCGAGGCCCTGGAGCGGCTCCAGCTCAACGACGCCTCGCTCGCCTACGAGCCGGAGACCTCCGGCGCGCTCGGCTTCGGGTTCCGGTGCGGCTTCCTCGGCCTGCTGCACATGGAGATCACCCGCGACCGACTGGAGCGCGAGTTCGACCTCGACCTCATCTCCACCGCCCCCAACGTGGTCTACGAGGTCACGATGGAGGACGGCACGCACCACGAGGTCACCAACCCCAGCGAGTACCCCGAGGGCAAGATCGCCGAGGTCCGCGAGCCCGTCGTCCGGGCCACGATCCTCAGCCCGAGCGACTTCATCGGCACGATCATGGAGCTCTGCCAGACCAAGCGGGGCACCCTGAACGGGATGGACTACCTCTCCGCGGACCGCGTCGAGATGCGCTACACGCTGCCGATGGGCGAGATCGTCTTCGACTTCTTCGACCAGCTGAAGTCGCGCACCAAGGGCTACGCCTCGCTCGACTACGAGCGCTCCGGCGAGCAGGCCGCCGACCTGGTGAAGGTCGACATCCTGCTGCAGGGCGAGCCGGTCGACGCCTTCTCGGCGATCGTGCACAAGGACGCCGCCTACTCCTACGGCGTGATGATGGCCGGCAAGCTGAAGGACCTCATCCCGCGTCAGCAGTTCGAGGTGCCGATCCAGGCCGCCATCGGCGCTCGCGTCATCGCGCGCGAGAACATCCGCGCGATCCGCAAGGACGTGCTCGCCAAGTGCTACGGCGGCGACATCACCCGCAAGCGCAAGCTGCTGGAGAAGCAGAAGGAGGGCAAGAAGCGGATGAAGATGGTCGGCCGCGTCGAGGTCCCCCAGGAGGCCTTCGTGGCCGCGCTCTCCACCACCGGCCCGGCGGGCGACAAGCCGAAGAAGTGACGGTCCCGCTCCCGGCGGGTCTTCGCGCGATCGATGCGCAGCGGCGCTCCGGCTGGCTCGACCGGTTGCCTTCACTGGTTCGGGCGCTGCTCGACGACTGGGACCTCACGGTCGACGGCGACCGGCGAGCCACGGCGAGTCGCCGCGCTCGTGGTGCCGGTGCGCACCGAGGACGGCGCGCCGCGGTCGCTCAAGGTCGGCTGGCCGCACGAGGAGGCCGAGCACGAGCACCTCGCCCTCCAGCACTGGCACGGCGACGGCGCCGTCCGGCTGCTGCGCGCCGACCCGCGTCGGTTCGCGCTGCTCCTCGAGCGGCTGCACGCCGACCGACCTCACCGACGTCTGGGACCTCGAGGCGTGCCGGGTCGTCGCCGGGCTCTACGGCCGCCTCCACGTGCCGGCGCCGCCGCAGCTGCGCCCGCTCGCCGAGGACGTCGACCGCTGGACCGAGCGGCTCGCCGCGCTGCCCCGCGACGCCCGGCTGCCGCACCGCCTCGTCGAGCAGGCGGTGGCGCTGGGCCGCGGGTTCGTGGCGGACGCCGCGTCGGTGGGCCGGATGATCCACACCGACCTGCACTACGAGAACGTGCTCGCCGCCGACCGCGAGCCGTGGCTGGCGATCGACCCCAAGCCGGTGAGCGGCGACCCGCACTACGAGGTGGCGCCGCTGCTCTGGAACCGCTGGGACGAGCTCGCCGGCGACGTCCGCGGGGGAGTGCGCCGGCGGTTCGAGGCCACGGTCGACGCCGCTGGCTTCGACGAGGACCGCGCCCGCGACTGGGTCGTCGTGCGGATGACTGCACCTCGCGCTGTGGGAGGTCGAGGACGCCGTCCGCGAGCGCCGCGAGCCCGACCGGGAGTGGCTCACCCGCTGCGTCACGCTCGCCAAGGCGGTCGAGGAGTAGGTCACTCTCATGTTACGGTAACTCCGTGTTACCAAGCTGCGCTGCCGGAGGAGGCGCTCGACGCGCTCGGCAACCCCGAGCGGCGCCGGTTGGTGGCGCTGCTGGCTCGGACGGGCCCGCGCAGCGTGACCGAGCTGGCGGCGTCGTTCGCGATCAGCCGGCCCGCGGTCTCCCGCCACCTGCGCGGTGCTGGAGGACGCCGGGCTCCTCGCCCACGAGCCCGAGGGCAACCGCAACCTGTACCGGCTCGACGAGCGCGGCTTCGCGAGCCTGACCGCATGGCTCACCGGGTTCTGGGACGAGGCGGAGTCGCGGTTCCGGCTGGCGGCGGAGAACCGGGCCCGAGCGGGGCCGACGCGTGAGCGACGTGCGGCTCGAGCGCCGGATCGCGCTGCGCTGCGCGCCGGCCCACGCCTTCGAGGTCTTCGTCGACCGGATCGACCTCTGGTGGCCGCGCGGGCACCGGCGCGATCCGGCCTCGACCATCTGCGCTCGACCCCCGTCCCGGCGGGCGGCTGGTCGAGCGGGCCGGCGAGCAGGAGTGGCTGTTCGGCACGGTCACCGCCCTGGAGCCCCCCGCGCGGCTGGCCTTCGACTGGTACCCGGGCTCGCCCGGCTCCTCCGACCGCGGTCGAGGTCGAGCTTCGGACCCGGCGACGACGGCACCGAGGTGGTCGTCGTCCACCGCGCGCTGCACGCGGAGGCCCAGCGCACGTGGCCGGACTCCGTCGCCCTCTTCGCCGGCGGCTGGGACGCCCTGCTGCCCGGGCCTGCGAGACCACGTCAACGCACCCGACCCGAGGAGGCACCATGACCGGCAGCGGCACCGCCGACGACCCCTGGGTGCTCACGACCCCACCCGGCACCAGCGAGATCCGCCTGCACCGGGCCCCGGACGCCGACCCGCCCGCTCTCGTGTGCGTGGCCGGCGGCACCGAGCTGCGCTACCACCTGCGCGCGATCGAGGACCTGCCACGCCATGCTCCGCGAGCACGGCGACTGGGTGCCGCTCGGCAACGCCGACGAGCAGAAGCCCGCCAAGGAGGGCACGGTCGAGGCGTGGGCCCGCTCGGCCGACAACCCGGTCGGCGGGTGGTACGGGCTCAAGAAGGGGCTGCGCGGCCGGTTCGCCAACTACGTGACCCCGGTGCTGGAGGAGCTCGGCCTCGTCGAGCTGGAGCACCAGCCGCGCAACAACCGGGTGCGCGCGCGCCAGGGAGCGTAATCCCGCTCGCCGCCGTCGGGGCCGGCTGGGAGGATGGCGGCCATGGCTGTCGGTGCTGCTCGGTCAACGTCGGCCTGCCGCGCGACGGCGGCGTGGGCCGACGATCGGCCGGACCTCGATCGACAAAGCGCCGGTCGCCGGCGCCGGTCCAGGTCGACGAGCTCGGACTGGCCGGCGACCAGGTGTCCGACCGCCGCCACCACGGCGGCCGGGAGCAGGCGGTCTACGCCTTCGCCCGCGAGGACCTCGACCGCTGGTCCGAGCGTGCTCGGCCACGACATCGCCGACGGGCAGTTCGGCGAGAACCTCACCACCGTCGGCATCGACGTCAACGAGGCCGAGCTGGGGGAGCGGTGGCGCATCGGCGACACCGTGGTGCTCGAGGTCGCGAGCATCCGCACGCCGTGCAACGACTTCAAGGCGTGGCTGGGCCTGTGCGGCTACGACGAGACGGCATGGGTCAAGCGGTTCGCCGCCGAGTGCCGGCCGGGGCCCTACCTGCGCGTGCTGTCACCCGGCACGATCCGGGCCGGCGACCCGATCGAGGTCGATTCACGAGCCCGGTCACGGCGTCACGGTGTCGCTGGCGTTCCGCGCGTGCCTGCACGACCGCACGCTGCTGCCGCGGCTGGACGTCGTCGCGGGGCTCACGCCGAAGATCCGGGCCCGGCGTCGACGACTACCTCGCCGCCACCCGGTGAGGGGCGGGCTCGCTCGCCCGGTTGCTGCCCGACGACCCCGCCCTCCGCCGGATGGCGGTCGCCACCCTGGTCAACACCACCGGCAACGGCATCTTCTACACGCTCTCGGCGCTGTACTTCACGCGGATCGTCGGGTTCTCGGTGGTGCAGGTCGGCACCGGCCTCTCGATCGCGGCGGGCGTGGCGATCCTGGCCGGCATCCCGATCGGGCACCTCGCCGACCGGATCGGCCCGCGCGAGGTGCAGGTGGCCGCTGGTGGGCTCGATCGCGGTGGTCGGCGCGCTGTTCCTGCTCGTGCAGGAGTGGTGGCAGTTCGTGCTGCTGGCCACCGTGGTGGCGGTGCTCGACCGCGGGTCGGCCGCGGTGCGGTCGGCGATGATCGCCGGACTGGTGCGGGGATCGGCACCGGTCCTCCACCAAGGCCTACCTGCGCTCGATCACCAACGTCGGCATGACCATCGGCGCCGGCATCGCCGCGCTCGCGCTGCACGCCGACACCAAGAGCGCCTACCTGACCGTGCTCTACGTCGACGTCGCCACCTACGCCCTCACCGCGGTGCTGGTGGCCGGGCTGCCGCACATCCGCCCGACGCCGCGCGAGGAGGCGCTCCGCATGACCGCGGCGCTGCGCGACCTGCCGTTCGTCGCCGTCGTGGCCGTGAGCGCGGTGCTCACCATGCACTACTGGATCCTCGAGATCGCGGTGCCGCTGTGGGTGGTCGGGCACACCGAGGCCCCGCGCGCCCTGGTGGCGGTGCTCCTCGTCATCAACACCGTGGTCGTGGTGCTGGCCCAGGTCGCCGTGGCCCGCCGGGTCGCGACGCGTCGGCGCCGCCGTCCGCGCCACCGTCGTCTCCGGGCTGCTGTTCTTCGTGGCGTGCGCGGTGTTCGGCACCACCGAGGGGATGTCGGCGGCGATGGCGTCGGTGGTGCTCGTGCTCGCCTCGCTGGTGGCGGTCTCCGGCGAGCTGGCTCAGGCCTCGGCGTCGTTCCTGCTGGCCTTCGAGCTGCCGCCCGACCACGCGATGGGCCAGTACCAGGGCGTGTGGGGCCTCGGGTTCTCGGTGGCGTCGTTCCTCGCACCCACGGTGATGGCGCTGCTGCCGCTGGCGCTCGGCCTCGTCGGCTGGCTGCTGCTCGGCGCGATCCTGCTGGCCGCGTCGCTCCTGACCGTGCCCGCGGTGCCGCTGGGCGGCGCGCACCCGTCCGGACGTGCCTACCGCACCCTCGCTCGGGGTGACGTAGGTTACTCGTCAGCAACACGTGCACCGCGCGTCGCAGGCCGACGCGCGTGGCCTCGGCGCGTCGTTGCCGGACCCGGCCCGGCCCGATCACAGGAGCGTCATGCCCGTCAACGAAGACACCTCGTTCGTCGACCATCTGCCCGCAGAACGTCGCGGTGCAGTTCCTCGAGCGCGTCGCCGCCAACCCGCAGGGCGGAGGCGTTCCGCTTCCCCCGCGGTGAGTCGTGGGAGTCGGTCACCTGGCAGCAGGCCGGCGACCGCGTCACGGCGCTCGCGGCCGGTCTGCTCGTCGCTCGGCCTCGAGCGCGAGCAGCGCGTCGGCGTCGCCTCCGCCACGCGCTACGAGTGGATCCTCGCCGACCTCGCCGTCATGTGCGCGGGCGGCGCCACCACCACCGTCTACCCGACCACCAACGCCGAGGACGTCGCCTACATCCTCGGCGACTCCGAGTGCCGCTTCGTCTTCGCCGAGGACGACGAGCAGATCGCCAAGATCACCGAGCAGCGCGGCGAGCTGCCGGAGCTCGACAAGGTGATCACCTTCGACGGCACCGTCGACGGCGACTTCGTGATCGGTCTCGACGACCTCGCCAAGCTGGGCGAGGCCCACCTGGCCGAGCACCCCGACGCCGTCGAGACGACGTCGCAGGCGATCCCCGGCGACCAGCTCGCCACGCTGATCTACACCTCGGGCACCACCGGCAAGCCCAAGGGCGTCCGCACGCTGCACCGGGCCTGGGTCTACGAGGGCGAGGCCATCAAGGCGCAGAACATCCTCGAGCGAGGACGACCTGCAGTTCCTGTGGCTGCCGATGGCCCACTCCTTCGGCAAGGTGCTGCTGTCGACCCAGATGGCGTGCGGCTTCGCCACCGCCATCGACGGCCGGGTCGACAAGATCGTCGACAACCTGGCGCGTCGTGAAGCCGACGTTCATGGGCGCCGCGCCCCGCATCTTCGAGAAGGCCGCACGCCCGCATCACCACGACGGTCGCCAACGAGGGCGGACTGAAGGCCAAGCTCTTCGGACGGGCCTTCAACGTCGGTGCCGAGGTCGACAAGCGCAAGCGCGAGGGCAAGAGCGTGCCGCTGCTGCTCGGCATCCAGCACACGGTGCTCGACAAGCTGGTCTTCGCCAAGGTGCGCGAGCGGTTCGGTGGCCGGGTGCGGTTCTTCATCTCCGGGTCGGCCGCCCTCAACGGCGAGATCGCGGAGTGGTTCCACGCCGCCGGGATCCTCATCCTCGAGGGCTACGGCATGACCGAGAACGCCGCGGGCGCCACCGTCGGCCACCCCGACGAGTACAAGATCGGCACCGTCGGCCGTGCCCTCCCCGGCAGCGAGGTGCGGATCGGCGAGGGCGACGAGGTGCAGCTCAGGGGCCCGCACATCATGGCCGGCTACCACAACCGGCCCGACGACACCGCCAGCGCCATGACCGACGACGGCTGGCTGCGCACCGGCGACAAGGGCAGCCTCGACGACGACGGCTTCCTCACGATCACCGGTCGCATCAAGGACCTCTTCAAGACCTCGGGCGGCAAGTACATCGCGCCGTCCGCGATCGAGGCGAAGTTCAAGGCGATCTGCCCCTACGCCAGCCAGTTCATGGTGTTCGGCAACGACCGCAACTTCGTGGTCGCGCTCGTCACCCTCGACCCCGACGCCATGGCCGACTGGGCCAAGGAGAACGGGATGGACGGCAAGTCCTACGAGGAGATCGTGCGGCTCCGACAAGGTCCAGGAGATGGTCGGCGGCTACGTCGACCAGCTCAACGGGCGTCTCAACCGGTGGGAGACCATCAAGAAGTGGACGCTGCTCGACCACGACCTGTCCATCGAGTCCGGTGAGCTCACGCCCGTCGATGAAGGTCAAGCGCAACGTCGTCGAGTCGAACAACTCCGACCTGATCGACAGCTTCTACCGCTGACGGCCGTGCCGTAGTCGACGTCGGTGGGCCGGCACCTCGTCGCCGACCCACCGACGTCGCGCAGCCGGTTCCGTCCGCGTTCCGGGTGGCTGCCGATGCCGGACCGGCCCGGGCGGTCCGCACAATGGGGGGGTGCCGTCCGCCCCGCCTCCCGGTGACCCGGTGCCCGACGACGGCGCCCTGCCGGCCACCGCGCTCGCGGGCCTCGGGCGACCGAACGCTTCTCGTTCTACGTGCACGTGCCGTTCTGCACGGTGCGGTGCGGCTACTGCGACTTCAACACCTACACCGCCGAGGACCTCGGCCCGGGCGCGAGCCGGGTCACCTACGCGGCCCAGGCGGTCGCCGAGGTCCGGCAGGCGCGGCGGGTGCTGGGCGACGTCGACCTGCCGGTCTCGACGGTGTTCCTCGGCGGCGGCACCCCGACCCTG
This sequence comes from uncultured Actinomycetota bacterium, assembly GCA_963845795.1. Taxonomy (GTDB): domain Bacteria; phylum Actinomycetota; class Actinomycetes; order Propionibacteriales; family Nocardioidaceae; genus Nocardioides. Next base: position 80,580 of record CAWJTG010000012.1, read on the forward strand.
CTCAGCCCGGCCGACCTCGGGTTCGGTGCGTGGCGGCGATCGACGCCGAGTTCGGGTTGACGCCGGACGCCGAGGTGACCGCCGAGTCGAACCCGGACTCGGTGACACAGCACGACCTCGAGCAGCTGCGGGCGGCGGGCTTCACCCGGATGTCGTTCGGGATGCAGTCGGCGGTCGACCACGTGCTGCGCGACCCTCGACCGCACCCACGACCCGCGTCGCGTGCCGCACGTCGTCGACTGGGCGCGCCGGGCCGGCTTCGACCAGGTGAGCCTCGACCTCATCTACGGGACGCCGGGGGAGTCGCTCGCCGACTGGGAGGCCTCGGTGGAGGCCGCGCTTGCCTGCGCGACCCGACCACGTGTCGGCGTACTCGCTGATCGTCGAGGACGGCACCGCGCTGGCCCGGCGGGTGCGGCGCGGCGAGCTGCCGATGCCGGACGAGGACGACCTCGCCGACAAGTACGTGCTGGTCGACGAGCGGCTCCACGCCGACCGGCCTGGAGTGGTACGAGGTGTCGAACTGGGCGCGCACCGACGCCGCCCGTTGCCGCCACAACCTCGCCTACTGGCGCGGCGGCGACTGGTGGGGCGTCGGGCCGGGCGCGCACTCCCACGTCGGCGGCACCCGCTGGTGGAACGTGCGCCACCCCGCGGCCTACGCCGACCGGATCGCCGCCGACCGCTCACCCGCCCACGCCCGCGAGGTGCTCGACGCCGCGGACCGCCGGGTGGAGCGGGTGCTGCTCGAGGTGCGCCTCGCCGACGGCCTCCCGCTCGACGTGCTCGACGACGCCGCCCGCGCCGCGGTGCCCGCCGTCGTCGCCGACGGCCTCGGCTCGGTCCAGGGCGACCGCCTCGTGCTCAGCCGGCAAGGCCGCCTGCTCGCGGACGCCGTCGTGCACCGGCTCACCTGACCGCCGACGTGCGGCAGCCGTGGCCTGATCGGCTCTGTGGTCTCGAGCGTCGGCCGTGGTCGGCCTCGCCCACGGCCCTGACGCTGGTTGAGGTGGGAGGAGCGCCAGCGACGAGCCTCGAAAGCTCGTGAGCTCCGCCTGACGCGAGCACACTTCTCGCCCAGCGGCTACGTGCTCACGAAGTCGATGAGCTCCTCGACCCGGCCGAGCAGGGCGGGCTCGAGGTCGGCGTAGGAGGTGACCCGGCCGAGCACGTGCTTCCAGGCGCGGGCGATGTCGGCCTGGTCGGCGTGCGGCCAGCCGAGGGCGGCGCAGACGCCGTGCTTCCACTCGACGTCGCGGGGGACGTCGGGCCAGCGCTCGAGGCCGACGCCGCTCGGGCTTCACCGCGGCCCAGACGTCGACGTACGGGTGCCCGACCACGAGCACGTGCTCGCTCGCCACCCGGTCGGCCATGCGCTGCTCCTTCGAGCCCGGGCACCAGGTGGTCGACGAGCACGCCGGCCCGCCGGGTGGGCCCGGGGGCGAACTCGGCGAGCACGTCGGGCAGCCGGTCGACGCCGTCGAGCAGCTCGACCACGACGCCCTCGATCCGGAGGTCGTCGCCCCACACCCGCTCGACCAGCTCGGCGTCGTGGCGGCCCTCGACGAAGATCCGACTGGCCCTCGCCACCTGGGCTCGGACACCCGCGACGGCCACCGAGCCCGAGGCGGTGCGGCTGGGCGCGGCCGGGGTGGCACGTACCGGCGCGGTGAGGACGACGGGCCGGCCCTCGAGCAGGAAGCCCGGGCCGAGCGGGAAGGTGCGACGTCGGCCGCGGCGGTCCTCCAGCGTGAGGGTGTCGAGGTCGCGGTCGACGGCGACGATCTCACCGACCCAGTCGGTGGTGACCTCCTCGACGACGGCCCCGATCTCGGCGGGCGCCTCGACGGCGCGGCCGCGACGGCCAGGGCCGTGGGTGGCGCGCCAGTCGCCGGACAGGACGTCGCTGCCGTACCGCTCGCTCACGTGCGCCCACGCTAGGGGCGGGCGTCGACGACGTCCCGGCCGGACGCGCCGGGTCAGTCCTCGGAGTCCGCGGAGTCCTCGGAGTCCTCGGAGTCCCCGGAGTCGCCGGAGTCCGCCGGAGTCGCTGCTGGTTCCGGAGCCCTCGGAGTCCGCGGACTGCTCGGCGCTCCTTGCCGCCGTCGAGCAGGTCGTCGACGGTCTCGCCGGGCTCGAGCCCCTCGGCCAGCGGGTTGTCCTCGTCGGGGACGAGGTCGTCGGGGAGCTGCTCGTCGGAGATGCCGGTCTCGTCGTCGCTGCTCGGACTCGTGCTCGCTCATGGACGACACCGTACCCAGACGGCGTCAGACCAGGGGCAGCCGCTTCTGTGCTCGCGGCAGGTGCTCGTAGCCACGCCGCACGGCGTCGGCCAGGTGGTGCGCGGGGAACGGCCACTGCCGCCTGCGTCCAGCGCTTGGGCCACCGGCACTGCCGCGGCCGGCGAGGTCGCGGATCGTCTCGGCCACCACGCCGATGCTGCTCCGCTGGTCGTCCACGAAGTCGCGGTCGACCGGGGCGCCGTGGCCGGGCACGACCACCGAACCGGGCCCGATCAGCTGCAGCACGAGGTCGAGGGCGAGCGGCCACTCGAGCGGGTAGCAGTCCGCGCCGAAGCCGGGCGTGGCGTCGCGCGCTGCCGACTCCTCGACGAGGTCTCCGGCCAGCAGCACGTCGGCGTCCGGCACCAGCACGACGAGGTCGCCGGCGGTGTGACCGCGACCGGGGTGCACCAGCTCGACGGCGCGGTCGCCGAGGTCGAGCACCCGCGTCGAGGAGAACGTCTCGGTCGCCGGCACGACTACGGTCTCCAGCACCTCGTCGCGGTGCGGGTCGTCGCGGTTCTCGGGCTCGTCGTAGGCAGCCTTGATCCGTTCGCCGGCCGACGACGGTGCGCGCCGCCGCCTCCTCGTGGGCGTGCACGAGCGCGCCGGGGAAGGCCGCGAGCACGGTGCCGTTGCCGAAGGTGTGGTCGAAGTGCTCGTGGGTGTTCACGACGGCCACGACCTCACCCCGGCCGAGCGCCCGCACGTCGTCGACGACCTGTCGAGCCGCGACCGCGGAGGCGTGCGTGTCGACGAGCAGCAGCCCCCGCTCGCTCGCCGACGACGGTGACGTTCACGTCGAACCACTCGTGGCGGGCCACCCACACCCGGTCGCCGACCTCCGTGAACACGAGACCGACGCTACTGGCGGGACCTCGAGCACGACCCACGCGGGATGTCCGGCGCCCGCCCGGCACGAATCTTTCGCTTCTGGCACGAACCTTCGTGGGGGAAGCGAAAGATTCACCGCCTCAGCGGTGAATCTTTCACCCGCCTCCCCCTGCCCACAGCCGAGCACCGCGGAGCACCCTGCCCCGCAGGGAGGGCTCGGCGAGGGGGAGGGAGCGCGGTTGAGGCGGTAGCATTGGCACTCAGCGGATGCGAGTGCCAATGCGTCCGGACACACGTCGTCATGAGGACCGAGGAGGTGGGTCGTGCAGGAGGAACGTCGGCTCGCCGTGCTCCGCGCCATCGTCGAGGACTACGTCGCCACCGAGGAGCCCGTGGGCTCCAAGGCGCTGGTGGAGCGCCACCAGCTCAACGTCTCGCCCGCCACCGTGCGCAACGACATGGCGGCGCTGGAGGACGAGGGCTACCTCATGCAGCCGCACACCAGCGCCGGGCGGGTGCCCACCGACAAGGGCTATCGGCTCTTCGTCGACCGGCTCACCACGGTCAAGCCGATGAGCGGCCCCGAGCGGCGTGCCATCTCCGCCTTCCTCGAGGGCGCCGTCGACCTCGACGACGTCGTGCAGCGCTCGGTGCGGCTGCTCTCCCAGCTCACCCGGCAGGTCGCGGTGGTGCAGTACCCGACGCTCTCGCGCTCCACCGTGCGCCACGTCGAGCTGATCTCGCTGGCGCCGGAGCGGCTGCTCGTCATCCTGATCCTCAGCACCGGGCGGGTCGAGCAGCGGGTCGTCGAGCTCGACCGACCCCTCGACGACGACGCGCTCTCCGAGCTGCGCACCCGCGTCAACCAGGCGGCCGCGGGCGAGGTGATCGGCACCGCGGTCACCGACCTGCGGTCGCTGGCCACCACGGCAGCGGGCACCCCGCTCGCCGCCGTGGGCGCTGTGGTGGCCGAGGCGATGAGCGACCACCGCTCCGACGAGCGGGTCGCGGTCGGCGGTGCCGCCAACCTGGCCCGCTACGGCGACTCGCTTCGACTCCGCCGTCCGGCCGCTGCTCGAGGCGCTCGAGGAGCACGTCGTGCTGCTCAAGCTGATGGGCGAGGCCACCACCGGCGGCCTGGTCACCGTCCGCATCGGTGCGGAGGGGCCCTACCAGGAGCTGTCGTCGACCAGCGTCGTCGCGACGGGCTACGGCCCGGGCGAGGACGCCCTCGCCACCCTCGGCATCGTGGGTCCGACCCGCATGGACTACCCCGGCACCATCGCCGCCGTCCGCGCCGTCGCCAGCTACGTCTCCCGCATCCTCGACGAGGCCTGAGCCTCCCCGAGCCCGTCGTCCTCGAAAGGACCCGAACCACCCGTGAGCCAGGACCTCTACGAGCTGCTCGGCGTGCCGCGCGACGCGGACGCCGACGCCATCAAGAAGGCCTACCGGAAGCTGGCGCGCCAGCTCCACCCCGACGTCAACCCCGACCCCGACACCGCAGGACCGGTTCAAGGAGGTCTCGCACGCCTACGAGGTGCTGAGCGACCCCCAGAAGCGCGCCGCCTACGACCGCGGCGGTGACCCGTTCGGCGGCGCCGGCTTCGGCCAGGGCGCCGGGTTCTCGTTCACCGACATCATGGATGCGTTCTTCGGCGGCCAGGGCGGCGGCGGCGGCGGCGGTCGCGGCCCGCGCTCGCGGGTGCGACGCGGCCAGGACGCGCTGATCCGCATCGAGATCGACCTCGCCGAGGCCGCCTTCGGGGTCTCCCGCGAGCTCAAGGTCGACACCGCCGTCCTGTGTACGGCGTGCGGCGGCGACGGCGCCGCACCCGGCAGCGTCCCCGTCACGTGCGAGACCTGCCGCGGCCAGGGCGAGGTCGCCCACGTGCAGCGCTCGTTCCTCGGCGAGGTGCGCACGCTGCGGCCGTGCCCCGCGTGCCGCGGCGTCGGCCAGGTGATCCCCGACCCGTGCCGGGAGTGCTCGGGCGACGGCCGGGTGCGCTCGCGCCGCAGCCTCAACGTCAAGATCCCCGCCGGCGTCGACACCGGCACCCGGGTCCAGCTCTCCGAGCAGGGCGAGGTCGGCCCGGGCGGCGGCCCCGCCGGCGACCTGTACGTCGAGATCCAGGTGTCGCCGCACGAGACCTTCACCCGCCGCGGCAACGACCTGCTGTGCACCGTCACGGTGCCGATGACCGCGGCCGCGCTCGGCACCACGCTGACGCTGCCCACCCTCGAGGCCGACGTCGAGCGCGGCGCCGACTCCGGCGTCCAGACCTCCTTCGAGCTCGAGATCCGCGCCGGCACCCAGTCGGGCACCGAGCAGGTGCTGCGCGGCCGCGGTGTGCCCGGGCTGCGGGGCGGTCGCGGCGACCTCGTCGTCACCATCGAGGTGGAGACGCCGACCCGGCTCGACGCCCGGCAGGAGGAGCTGCTGCGCGAGCTGGCCGCGATCCGCCACGAGGAGAAGCCCACCGGCCAGGTCGGCTCCCAGCAGAAGTCCGTCTTCGGCCGGTTCTTCGGCAACCACTGAGGTGTCCCTCCCCGTCCACCTCGTGCCGTCGCTGGACGGCGTGCGGGGCGGCGACGTCGTGACCCTCGAGGGCGACGAGGCGCACCACGCCGTGGCGGTGCGCCGGCTGCGCGAGGGTGAGCGGGTCGTGCTCACCGACGGCCGGGGCCGCTCCTGCGAGGGCACCGTCACCGGCACCGGCAAGCGCCGGCTCGACGTCACCGCCGACGTCGTCACGGACCACCCGGAGCCCGCCCCCGCCCTGGTGGTGGTGCAGGCGCTGCCGAAGGGCGACCGCGGCGAGCTCGCGGTCGAGATGCTCACCGAGGTGGGCGTCGCCCGCATCGTCCCCTGGGCCGCCGCCCGCTCGGTGGCGGTGTGGAAGGGCGAGCGGGCGGAGAAGTCGCTCGCCCGCTGGCGCGCCACCGCCCGCGAGGCCGCGAAGCAGGCGCGCCGACCGTGGCACCCCGCGGTCGACCCGCTGGCCAGCACCGCCGACGTCGTCGCACTGCTGGCCGGCGCCGACCTCGCCGTCGTGCTGCACGAGTCGGCCGACGCGCCCCTCGCCGCCGTCGCCGTGCCCGACGCCGGCAGCGTGGTCGTGGTGGTCGGCCCGGAGGGCGGCCTCACCGACCACGAGCTGAGTGCCTTCGCGGACGCCGGCGCCGGACCGGTGCGGCTCGGTGCCGAGGTGCTCCGCACCTCCACCGCGGGTCCGGCCGCCGTCGCCGCGATGCTGAGCCGCACCCCGCGTTGGGGCGTCAGCGGCTGAGCAGGCTCTCCACCCGCTCGGTCTCCTCGGCGAGCTCGCGCTGCTCGGCGCGGGTGAGGGGGCGCACGGTCTCGACGACGTCGACCCGTCCGGCCTCGTCGAGCCAGGATCGTGGTCAACGCCCGAGTCTCGCCGCCGGCAAGCGCGTAGCTGAGCGCCATGATCGGCGGCAGCCCGGCCCGGTCGTAGAGCTGCTCGCGTGTCTGCCCGTTGGCGGCAGCCACGCGATCGAGGTAGCCCGCCAGCGCCTCACCCTCGGCCGGCACCGGGACCAGCGGCATGCGTTCCTTGGGCACCAGATGACGCCGGGGCCCGACCACGACCACGGGACTGCCCGCCGCTGCGACCCCGGTCGCCGTCACGACTTACCCACGGCCCGCTTGGCGCTGCGCCGCGAAAGCCTGGCGAGCGTTTCGCGCTCCTCGGGCTCAAGGACCCCGCGGCGCTCATAGATCGACTGCCGCCCCGAGGCCAGCGACTGCCAGTTCGCCGTCCTTGTCGACCTCGATCTCGTCGAGGTCCTCCTGCGCAAGGCGTTCGCGGCCGTTGCGGATCGCCCTGTCGCAGCCGCGTTCGAGCAGCGTCGTGAGCGAGCGCAGGTTCCCGCCCGTGCGGTCGTACAGGTATCGGCCGAGGTCGCGAAGCATTCGCGGCTCCGCCTTCGTGAGGACCATCGCCGGCTCAAACGCCTTCAGCAGAGCGTTCCACGGCTCCCGGTCCTTGGGATCGACGCCGATCGGTCTCTTGAAATCACCGAGCGGCTCGAACTGAAAGCGCTTTCGTGTCTGCGCATGCACACCCGACGTGAGCGCTTCGCCGGTTCCCAGGCCGGCGTTCTCCTCCGTCCTGATGCCGGCGTACACGTGGGTCGCGGGAACGTTGGTGATCAGCGCCTTCAGCAGCGCGTTGAGCTGCAGTCCCCGCTGCGGGGTGTTGACCATCCGGTCGATGTCATCGACGAGCAGCAGCACCGTTCCGCATGCGATCAGCAGCCGTTCAACGAACCGGGCGAGGTCGTGCTTGCGCAGCTTTGTCTCGAGGCCGAAGAACGCGCAGATCGCGCGAAGAAACTCCTCCCACCAGGTGTCCGCGCCCAGCTTGACGTAGACGACGGGCACCCACTCGTCCAACGGCCGCACCGGCGGTCGCCCCCGATAGCGATCGCGCAGATGACGCTCGAGCCGTTTGCCGTAGCGAACCTGCAGCGACGACTTGCCCGCGCCCGCCGGTCCGTCAAGCACCAGTCCGCCACGGGCGCTCGGCTCCCAGCGCTGGTTGCTCTGCAGCGGCCGTCGATCAACGCGAACACCCGGTGCACTGCCGTGTGGTCGATGAACGGCAGATTCGCATGCCATTCCCCCCTGGCCTTGTTGTACGCGCTGCGTCGCGCCCTGCTCAGCGCTCGGAGCTCGTCGTGCGTCAAGCGCTCCGGACGCGCAGGCGGATCCCACGCCACGTACGCACGCCAGTCCTCGAGCGTGTTGATCGTGAAGTGCGGCTTGTCGTAGAAATCCAGATCGTCAAGCGCCATCACAACCACCCGTATGAGGCGTCCTCGTCGGGCAGCTCGAATGAGGTCGCAGCGTCGTCCTCCAAGTCCAGTTCGTCGGATGCGCCGTCGTCACGCATGTCGAAAACGGCATGGTCGCCCTCGGTTTCGGTCACGGTCGCGGGAGCCGCGGCGTTTGACGGCGGCTCCGCGTCCGGGTCGTCGCTCCCAACGGGGACGGGTGAGTCCGCCGCCTGCTCGTTCGCCACGGCGCCGTCTGACTTCGCGGCGCCTTCCGCGTCGCGCTGCGCGGCGCGGCCCTCCGCAAAGGCCTTCTTCATGATCCGCTCGGCGCCCGCCAGGGTGATGTCGTCGGCGCGGACCATCCGCACGAACTCGATCATGACGTTGTCAAGCGAGTCCTTGTCGTGGCGCAACAGGGCAGCGGCACGCTGATCGGTCAGCCGCCGCTTGAGGTAGTGCAGCGCTCGATCACCAAAGAGCGGATCGCCATCCTTCAGGTACTTCCACTTGACGGCCACGAACCTGTCCTTCGTGTGGTCCTCAAGCCACACGTGCAGCAGGTCGCGACGGTCGACCCGGATCCGCCACCTGCCGCCCGCACCGGGCAGCGTGCTGTCACGGCGATACGGGTCCAGGACCTCGGGGTCGTCAAAAGTCAGATCATGGAGCCGGATACCCTTCCGGTCGACCTTGAGAAGCTTGGCCGGGAGCAGCCGAAGCCACAGATTCCGGTCGGCGGGAAGATGGTGGAAGCCGGCGCGGGCGACCCCGATCTCGTAGCGCTCCTCGGGCGACAGGTTCCGCAGCGGAAACGCGGGGTCGCGCAGCCCCGGATGCGGACGCTTCTGCCACGCGATCTCAACCCAGATCCAGAACGCGTCCTCATGCTCATCCGGGGTCAACAGCGCGTCGGCCTCCGGCGCCCGGCCTCGATCGGCGACGTTCGAACCCTTGTAGCCCCTGAGGTGCTCGAGGTACATCGTCGCGATCGACCCGAAGGCCCGCTCAATGCCGGCCTTGTCTGAACCGGTGCGCGGATGCGCCTCCATCACGTCACAGCGAAGCGGCTCGGCCGCGGTCCGCACGAGCTTCCCAAGCCCGGCCTTCGCCCCGTCGAGAAGAATCGCGCTGGGAATCAGCAGCGGCGCGTACGCCGGTGGCCCCACGCCCCATCCCTCACCGACGCGGACGATCAGGTCATCGGGGACCCCCCAGAACCGGCATCGTCCCGCCGCACCCTGGGGGCGCGGCCGCACGATGTCAGACAGCAACAGGGCGATATCGACGTCCGTCGGATCTCCCACCGTCACGCGCAGCGCGACCGGCCAGGCCGTGTAGAGATCCCACGCCATGGTCCACACCATGACGAGCACCGCGCCGCTGACGGGATCGACGCCGAGCACGTCCAGGCGGTTGGAGTCGATGATGATCACCTCGCCCGGGCGAGACACCACAAGGCCGCCGAGATGACGATCCGCCTCGACGGCATCGGCAACGTTGCGCCGCGTGGTGGCCTTCCCGAAATGATGCGCCTCTGGCGGCAGCCGCCTAAGCCATGTCAGGAACGTCTCCAGTGACGGCTCGGGCACGGGATCCTTGCCGGCGTGGACGTTGCGGACCTCGGCGCACACATCGATGTAGAAGCTGTGGCGCTTGACGGTCGAGCGCTCCCGATTCTCGACCAGCATTCGCTCCGCGATCGTGAGAAAGCGCGCGTCGAACGACGGCTTCTCCTCACGCTTGCGGTGACGGCGCCGATCGACGACAACCCGTGGTCCCTCGCTCTCGAGCTCGCGGAACTTGCGGTACAGCGTCCCCACCGCCATGCCGCGATCGGCCGCGATGAGCTCGGCGCGACGCCCCGGATTCTCGTCCCGCGGCTCACCCGGTCCAGCCGCCAGCACACTGCCGGACCGATACCCCGTCTCCCACTCTCTGTGGTCGGCGCGGAGCCGCTCGAACGCCGCCTTCTGCACCTTGTCAAGCTGGACGAACTCGACATCGCGTCCGACGTTCCCGACCGGGCGACCGTCGATCACGACATCGTCGCGATCGGCCAGAACGTCGAGATCGACGCACCGATGACGCCCGTCGCTCGACAGCGTCACGCGAATGCCCTGCAGCTCGATGACCTTCCACGTCACGCCGTCCATCACCAGCCGAGACCCGACACCCAAAGGAACCCTCACGTCGGTCATCGGCCAACCCACCGACGGGCAGGATTCCCGGGCGCCGAATCGTCGTCCCACGCCTGAGCTTCGCGGCGATCATGCGTCGTGCGTCGGCGGCACGGAGCCCGAACCCTGCCGATCCGCGCGCCGACCACCGGGACGCACACATCAAGCCGCGTCGTCGTCGAGCGCGAAGATCGAGCCAGGTGCGACCAGCCGCTCTCCGTCACGTCGACGAACCTCAGCTCGGTGTCGTCGCTGAGTCTTCGCCGCCAGGATGTCGCAGGCCAGCACCCCTTTCCACAGCAGATGAAAGACCACCGGCCGCACGAGCGCCGGCCATTCAAATCGCTCATCGACATCTCGCAGCGAGAACGGCTCGCCGAGCAGCCGCAGATCCGCGTCGACCTCGGCGCAGTTCTCCGGCTCGACCCGGAAGCCGACGAGCCACCCGACGTTGGTGGCCAGGATGGAATCGGGCTCGCTCAGGACCTCGTGGCGCCAGCCGAGCGCCTCGCACGCAACCGCCATCAGCGCATGGGCGTCGAGCGCGGCGCTGCTTGTCGACAAACGCAAGCGGACAGACATCGACGATGGTCATCGGATTTCCGCTCCGGCGCACCGCGATATCCGGAATCCGGTGCGCCCTCCCACCAGCCCACAGATGCAGCGGCTGCGTCGCGATGCTCTCGACCGCCGGGTTGAAATCCAGGCACCTGAGGATCGCCCGCTCAAGCAGGCTCTCGTAGCGCAGGTGCCGGTCGACCGTTGAGCAGAAGTACCAGCCCGTGTAGTTGCGCTGTCCTCGGAAGGACGGGAACCTGCGAACCGGATCGACCACCGAGAAATCCACGGCCCGGACATCCCCGAGCGACTCAACGTGCCACCGACGCCCGTCGAACCATTCCACGGTCCACGTCCACGGGTCAGCGATGTCCGGGACCGGTCCCTTCTGCGCCCGGGTAGCGCGTGCCCGAAGTAGTTGCGCAGCCGTCATCCTGCCTTCCGATCGGCGCTGAGACCCCGGCTCGACTCGACGATGCTCGCCTTGCCCGACCTCTCATCACGGCGCCGAAACGTTCGCAGAGTCGGGCGTTCAGCCACCGAAATCACGTTGGAAACCAATTGAGGGCGTTCCTCGTGACACCCAGGATCGCCGCAGGCCCTCCGGCAGGGACCTGTGCAGCGCTCGCCTCCCCGCCCGTCGAAGGCGCCCGAGCGAGGCCAGTCGATCAGCCGGTGCACAGCGACAGGCAGCAGCGTCCCGATCAGCCCCGGACCCACCGAGGAGGGGCGCTGGCCAAGCAAAGGTTTAGCTGTCGAAGACATCATCGAATCTGCTTGACGACACGGACGGGCAGGAGCTTGTCGCGGTGTACCTGCCGCATGTCGAGGGTGTTGGCGGAAACGCCGATCGCGAACCGGTCTCGATCCGGTCGCTCCGCAACGACCGAAGCCCCAGTGGTTACGGGACGCGCCCGCGACCCGCAGCCGCGAGAGCAGCCTCTTCCCGACCGCGGACGAGGTGCATGCAATGCATTCGGCATAAGACCGCCAGCGAAGCAAACGACCGGGGCGTGTGACGCAAATCGGGCAAACCGAGGTGGTGGCCACCACTCCCCTGGCAGAGATCTTGCAGGCCAAGCGAGTCGCCGCAGGGCCGAGCCGCAGTCAGTCACGCGACTGGTGGCGGCGCCGCGTTGAACGCGGACCGCGCGTCCGCCGAACGCCATGCCACCACTAACACGGGCGAGTTCCTGAACGTGCAGGACGCTCAAGCGGGTCAGGCAGCCGATCGTGGCGATGCAGACGGTACGGCTGTCGCAGCGCTCAAAGCAATCGCTCACCCGGCGTCGGCGGCGCGTCGTCATCGCGCGATCGTCGTCCTCCGGGGAGACCCTCGTCGATGAGCTCATTCTCGTCGGGGCGGCTCGTCGCTCAGGAACCGGTAGACGGAGACGCCCGGACAACGTGTGCCTCGCGTTGCGATCGCGCCGCGCTCGCGACGTGCTGCGTCTCCTCCCCCACATCGCCGCGCGATCGGCATCGTCCGGATCGCGCAACGCGCAGGGGATCTGTTGATGGTCACGACAGCGAGTTGAGCAAATCACGCTGCAAATCGCCATGAACTGGGCGAATCCACGGGGGTGCTCATGACATCTGCAACCGATCCTGCGAATCGAGGGGGGTACTCGTGACATTCGGTAGTACGCACTCACGGCGTGGCCGCCGTCAAGCACGGATCGCCTTTCGTGGCCGACGCGTCGACCGCGAAGACCGCCCAACGCCTGTCCGAGCCGTCACCGTCAGCATGAGCATCCGCATCCGCGGTAGACCCAAGGTGCCACCGGCGGCCGCTTAGATCAGACACCGGTAGCTGCCGGGCCCGGGTCTCACGTGTCCGACGTCGTGGTGAATCCGGCATTCGGCCTCCCCCACCAGCATGATCCCCAGGCTGGACTGATGGCGCTTCACGTCGCGCGATTCCGCCACACACAGGCCGCACCATCGCGTTGAAGGATCCGGCGTCCACCCACGCAGCGCAACGTGCATCCGGCCAATTGCGGGGGGCCACAGACGTGACCTAGATCAATTGCGGGGGGCCACAGACGTGACCTAGGAGGCAAACACGAGCGGTGCGCTGTTATGTCGACCAGAACGCCGGCCTGCACGACATCAGCGCCGTGGTCCGTACGAGCCACCCGATGCGACCGCCAAACCACGTGAGACAATCCCACCTCTCGGGCCGGCTAGCTACACGAGTCCCTCGGTGACCTTCCACCAGCTCGTTGAACGGTTGGAGCCGTCGACTGGCTGCCTTCGGACCTTTTCAACCCGGGCTACCGGCCCGCTCCGCGGATAAGGGGCCCATTCCCCGCGAAGTCGACCGGCCGAGCGCGGCGGATCCCGAGGCGGCGCGGGGCCGGGAGCGGCGGCGCGCCACGTTGGGCGTGCGCGAAGACGACACGTTTCCTGCGAAAGTCGCCCCACCGAGGGCCTGGTGAGCGGGGAGCTCGGGCTGTAGAACAGCCTTCGTGACCATTGCCCACAGCCGGCCCGCGCTCCGCCTCGCTACCGCATCCGGCATCGACCTCGCGATCGACGCGTTCCTCTCGCAGCCCGACCTCGCGCCAACGACGCGCGCGAACTACCGACAGACGCTCGCCGTCGTCGAGGGACGAGACGCGCCGGTGACCGGCGCCGGCCTCGCCGGCGTCGTTGAGCAGCGCTGGCATCACGCGTCGCCGGCGATATGGAACCGCCACGTCGCGACCGTCCGATCGTTCGCGCGCTACTGCGCGCGGACCCGCATCCTCGAGATCGACGGCGACGTCGAGCTGCAGCGGCGCGCCGAGAAGCACGACCATACCCAAAGCATCCCCTCGGCGAGCCTCGAGTGCCTCTGGGAGCGCCACGACATCGACCTGCGCGAACGCACGCTGTGGCGACTGCTCTGCGAAACGGCCGCCCGCGCCGACGAGGTCCTGCGCCTGAACGTCGAGGATCTCGACATCCCCGCCAAGCGCGCGAGGACACGCTCGAAGGGCGGAGACGTCGACTGACTGTTCTTCGGCTCGGGCAGCGTCCGGCTGCTGCCGCGCCTGATCGCCGGACGCCGCGCCGGCCCGGTGCTTTTGTCGAGCCTTAGCCCGAGCCCGTCCCGCGCGCCGGCGGCCGGCGACATCTGCCCGCTCACCGGGCACGCGCGGCTGTCCTACCGCCGCGCGGCCGAGCTGCTCGTGAGCCAGACCGGCTGGACGCTGCATCAGTTCCGTCACTCCCCGCGCTGACGCACCGCGCCGAGGCCGACGTGCAGTTGCCGCTGCTGATGGCCAAGAGCCGCCACCGCAGCCTGCGGACCCTGCAGCGCTACGCCCGTCCCGGCCCGGACGCCGTCGCAGCGCTGACGGCCGCGCACGACCCGCCCGCCGCCGCTGAAGCGGCGTCGCAGCTGAGGATTCGACCGACGTCGGGCCGCTTACCGCCGGATTCCGTTCCGTTGTTCCTCACGGGCCTAGACGGCGAGCGCGGCGAGCGCCGCCGAGATCTCTGAGGGCCTGGACGAACGCGGGGGCCATTCGCTCATAGCGCATCTCGGGTCGTAGCCTGTGATGGCCGCGAACGGTGGGCTCATCGAGCGCCGGCGCTCTCCAACATGGCCGCGACGAGCAACGCCACGGCGGCGAGCCCTGCACACAGCGTGATCGCAGCGACGGGCACAGGCGTGCAGCGGCGCGCATCGACGTAGGCCGCCGCGGCCGCGGCGATCGCCACCAGCTCCAGCGGGTAATGACCGGGCCCCAGCTCGCACAGACGCCGCCCATACGCGCCCAGCGCGGCAGCAACGAGCAAGACGTTCAACACGAGCAGCGCGCTCAGCGTCACGTCGAGCGCCAAGCGCGCGCGCGGCCACCACACCACCGCGGCTGCCGCCGCGAACACCGGAGTCAACGCGCGCGTTGTGCAGCCACAACGTCGCTGCGCCCACCGGCGTCGGATCCTCCGGCGTCAGGCCATACCACTCGCGCACGGCCTCCCGACGCCGAGCACCACGACAAGAGTCGCCGCGGCGACCGCAGCCGCCATCCCCACCACGACGACGCGAGCCGCATCACGCACAACGCTCAGCACGACCGCGCTCACCGCCGCGCCGCTGGCGGCATGTCCGAGCGCGCGTCGACGCCGGCCGTTCGGCCCGACGCCACGAGTGCCAGCACGACCACCAGGAGCCCAAGCGCAGCCATCGCGCAGAACCGCGTCCGCGTCAGCGCGTTCGGCGCCGCGGCGAGCGCCGCAGCGACGAGCCCGACACGCAGTTCGCGAACACGACGGTCGCAATTGCAGCGCCGGCCGCCGCGAGCACGAGGCCAACCCCCCGAACGCTGCAGCGCTCGACGCGCCGCCACCTCTGTCGTCTCGTCCAGGAACACGTCATCCATGACTTGATCGAACTCGCGCCTCGTAAACCGGACAACCGCGCAGCACTACGCGACGGTGGCGCCATAAGGGCGGGTCTGCCCGAGCGCGACTGCCGAATCCTGATGGATGCGAGCGCCGGGAACGAACCGTCGCCGACGGCATTTCTCAAGACGACGCGCTAGCGTCGTTCCATGGCTGACGATCTGGACGCGCTACAGCTGGTCGGGAGCGATTGGGGAGCGCGCCTGGCGTCCGCGTTCGCTCGCGAACCGCAACAGGTACGAGTCGTCTGCCCGTTCATCAAGCGGGAGGCTCTGCAGGGGCTGCTGGACGAGCACGTTCCATCCGACCTCAAGGTCGTCACGCGTTTCAGCCTTGCAGACTTCAGCCGAGGCGTCAGCGACATCGGCGCCCTACGCGCCCTGCTCGCCGCGGGCGGGCGTGTACGCGGCCTGCGCCACCTACACGCCAAGCTCTACATCTTCGACAGTGCGAGCGCGGCCATCACGTCGGCGAACCTGACGACAGCCGCGCTGTACCGCAATCACGAGTTCGGGTGCGTTCTGAGCCGCCACGCAGAAGTCGCCCAGTGTCGCTCGTACTTCAAGCGCCTCTGGAAGCGGTCCGGTAGCGATCTAACCGTCGGCCAGCTCGACGAATGGGAGGCGCTTCTCGAGCATCATCTAACGGTGGGCGCTCCGCCGGCTGCAGAGGCCGCGCTACCTGACTTCGGCAGCCAGGGGGATGAGGCCGAGGAACCCTCCGGCATGCAAGACGAGGGGTGGGTAGCGGAAGCAGAAAGGGCCCACATCAAGTTCTTCGGCACCAGCACCAATCGTGTAGACCACAACTTTGAGATCTTCACCGAAGTCGAGCGCGCCGGATGTCACTGGGCATGCGGCTACCCCAGGGACCACCGCCCACGAAAGGTCAGCGAGGGAGACGTCATGTTCATGGGACGCCTCGCCAAGCGGCCAACCGACACCCTTGTGTTCGGCCGTGCTGTCGCCCGGGCTCACGTCGACGGTCGTGACGACGCATCAGCCGCGGAAATCCTGGACCGCAAGTGGAAGGACACCTGGCCGCACTACATCCGCGTCCACCACGCTCAGTTCATCGCTGGCAACATGGCGAACGGGATCTCCATGCGTGAGATGCTCGACGTCCTCGGACCGCATGCGTTTAGCAGCACCCAGGAACGACTGCACGAGGGCGAGCTGAATCCCAACCCACGCAGGTCGGTCGGTCAACAGCCAGCCGTGCGCCTCACCGCGCAAGGATTCGCCTGGCTCGGAGAGCGCTTCCAGCAACACCTCGACCGCTACGGAGCCATTCCGAACGCGGCGATCGATCGGCTCGACTGGCCGACCGCAGTCGTCCAGACTCCGCAACAGGCCCCGATGTAGCGAGCGCCGTAGACAGCAGTCCCCGTCATCGATCAGTGGCTGAGGGCTGACAGCGATCTGGCCGAGTCCGAAGCGCGCGCTAGGGTCCCGGCAGTGGTGGCCCTGGAATCTCACCACCCTGCAGGACCGCGCGCTGATGATCCGTCGCGATCGCGCTCGCGCGCCGCGAAAAGTGAGCCTGGAAGGGTGTCGCCCAAGGTAGGTGCTGTCCTGGTGCGCGATGGCAATGGTCCTCGGCGAGGCGTTTCGAGGCGAGTGTGCTCCCGGCGATCACGCGGGTTCACGCTCCTCGAGAGGAAGCTCGGGAACGAGACCGTGGCTGGCGCGACGCTCTTCACCACGCTCGAGCCACTGTACGGCTCGCAATCCGCCAAAGCTCGCGTGTGCAGAGCCCATCATCGAGAGGCGCATTAGGCCGAGTGGTCATCGGGGTGCTCGACCCAAACGACGCGATCCGCGGCCGCTACGGACGCAACGCCGTCGCCTGCCCCGAGCACGGCCCGCGACACGGTGTGCGGATCCACGTTCGGCCCGGTGAAGGCGTCTCCGTGGGAGAGCAGCAGCGCGTCGATTCGACCTTGCGCCTTGCCGAGCTTGTGCCGCGCCACGACGCGAACGGGATCGAGCTTCGTGTGTGACCTCGGGTCCGCCAACGCCCGGAGGGCCTCGCCGACCTCGGCGGCTCGCTGCTGTCGCTGCTGGATCGCGTTCGCGATTGTGGCATTCAGAGCCGGGGCGGTCTCCGGATGCTGATGGTGCTCCCACAGAAGGGTGAGCAGGTCGCTTCGGGTCTTGGCGAGATCGACCTGAACTCGAAGCGCGAGCCAGTACTCCAAGCGCTGCTTCGCGTATAAGCCCTCGAGCACCTCGCGGCGCTTGGCTCGGCTCATTGACTCGACGCCGTCCGGCGCGAGTTCGGCGAGCTTTGCAGTCGTCTCGATCTGCAGCGACGTAACCCGGTGCTTGAGGCTCGCGAGCTGCATGAAGTCGGTCTGGGTGATGCCGCGACGACGGACGTTCTCCGCGATCTCGAGCAGGTTTGCGTTCGCCGCGAGCGCGTCGGCCAGTCGCTCACGGTCCTTGTCCTTCACCATGCCTTCGAGGGTCTCGCTCATCTCCTGGAGCTGTTCTGAGATCGCCTCGAGCTGCTGGCTCAGCGCCGCAGTGACTGCGAGCGTGGCCATGTTGGACGCAGCGGCGGCTTGCGCGCCGACCTTGTCGAGGCGCATCGGCTTGAGGTGTCCCTTGTCGCCGCGGACGAGCGCGAGGAGGTTGCCGGCCTTGTCGAAGACCGGCTTACCCTTTGCCAGGTCCTCCATCGTTTCTGGGGTCAGCGAGACAATCCGACCGGAGTTCGCGCCTTGCTGGAACTTGTCGGTCGCCTTCAGGCCGCGGGCCGCCATGGCGCTGCGAACGAGCTGCGGGACCGGCCCGGCGCCTGCGCTCGTCTCGCGCGTCGTGAGGCCACTCTGGTCGAAGATCGCGAGCGCTTCTTCCGGACCGACGATGAGAGCCTGCCCGGTCTCGTTCGGGAATGGCACGAGGATGAGGTCGTCGGGGCCTGGCCCAACGGCGCTGGGCGGCGGGCCGCTTGGGCTGGCAAGCGTGGCTCCGGGACCAGTCGCCGGCGCGCGTTGGCCATGCCGGTGCA